>CAYVTF010000001.1:0-122678 GCA_964454565.1 uncultured Anaerolinea sp.
CCCCTATTATATTAAATTTTTCGAGGCCGCCCCTATACTTTTGGGACAGCCTCTTCGTTTTAATTGACACCCTCGAATAGATCGCGCTCCCGTTTTTCTCCGGGCGGCGGGTAAGCGCGCATATACTGGTCAGTGACCCCGAAAAATTTCCGCAACCAGCCAAACATACCTGATGTGATCCGTGCCCCTCCCTGGCTGGCATGGCAGGCAGTGGCCAGTTCTTTTTTCTCCAATACAGAGCGGTAATCGATCATCGCATTTATGGGGAACCTGGCTTCGGCGATGGGAACCAGGTCAATATCGCCATTGCGTCCGAATTTGTGCGGGTCTTTGCCAGCCAGCCTCATCCACCACACGCTGGCTCTCAGGAACCCGCGGGGAAAGGTGTGGAAATACAATTTTTTCGGTTGAAACGGCGGCAATCCATCTAGATACTGGTTAGAGTCTCCTGCAGCGTAAAAAGCTGTCTCAGTCGCGCGCTGGATGGCGATGTGATCAGGGTGCATGTACCCCCCGATTGGATCAAAGGTGATCACCACCTGGGGTTTGATCAGGCGTATGTAATGCACCACGTCCGCGATGACCCGCTCAGGATCCGCCGCTGCGAGCGCCTGGGGATGGCGGTTTTCCGGTGAACCTGCCATGCCTGAGTCGCGGTAATTTAAAAAGTACACCCCGCTCAGCCCCAAGTATCCAGAAGCGCAGCGGAGTTCATCTTCGCGCAAATCCCCCACCGACTGGTAGCCGTTCATCATTTCAGGATCAACTTCCCCAACCTCGCCCCTTGTGGCACACACCAGGTGCACTTCAACGCCGAGGTTTGCATAATATGCCAACGAGCCGCCAGTTCCAAAAGTCTCATCATCCGGGTGAGCCAGTACTGCCAATAATACTTTCTTCATTGATTCTTCCATGTCTGGATAGCTTCTATCCTCTAATGTTAATATTGCCGCATTCCGGGCACGCGGGCACTTTTTGTAATCTTACCGTTCTGGTTTCCCCGGCAAGCCCGTCAAATAAAAGCAACCTACCGATCAGCGGATCACCAATCCCCAGCAGCAGTTTCAGCACTTCATTTGCCTGTATCAACCCAACAACCCCCGGAATAGTGGCAAGCAACCCGTTTAAGCCCGGGTCAGGAACTGAGCTCTCATCCGGGATCACAGGGTACATGCAGCGGTAGCAGGGACCACGTTTTGCGTCAAACACTGCCACCTGTCCCTCGTAACGGAATACTGCCCCGTACACCATGGGAATTCCATCACGGACACATTGTGCGTTGATCAGGAATCTTACCGGGAGATTGTCAGTGCAATCCACCACTAAATCGTTACCATTGATAACGTGGTTCGCGTTAATCTCAGTAAGCGCTTCAGGGAACAAGTCGATCTGGATCTCCGGGTTGATTTTCCGCATGCGCAGCGCTGCGGACTCCACCTTCTCCATCCCGCAGTGATCGCTGTCATGGATCACCTGGCGCTGCAGGTTGGAAAGGTCAACCACGTCCCCGTCGATGAGGCTGATGTGTCCCACCCCGGCCGCGGCCAGGTACAGGCAAACCGGTGATCCCAGCCCGCCGGCTCCCACAACCAGTACGGAGGCATTTTTCAATTTCAATTGACCTGTTTCACCCACCTCCGGCAGGAGAGTGTGCTTTTTATACCGTTCCAATTCCCTTGCAGATAGATCCATGCCACAATTGTAATCCAAGTCAAACAGGGAAGTCGCATGTCTGAATCAAAAATCACTTGGTGTACAATAGTTTCATGGAAGTGATCCTTACTCATGAGCAGGCTGATTTTGACGCGCTGGCTTCGATGCTGGCAGTGAGCCTATTGGTTGGAGATGCCAGACCCATTCTCCCTTCGAGGGTCAACCGCAATGTTCACAACTTCCTGAACCTTTATGGAGCTGACCTTCCGTTCATCGAACTGCGCGACCTGGCAGCCAATCAGATCGATTTGGTGTACCTGGTGGATACGCAATCTCTCGTTACACTAAAAGGCATCAACAAGCTCACGCGCATTCACGTGGTGGACCATCACGCGCAAAAGTCCGATCTGCCTGCAGGCTGGGAAAAGCGCATTGAAATGGTAGGTGCAACAACCACCATCCTGGTGGACCTGTTGCGTGAACAAAACTGTGACTTTAACATAATTCAGGCCAGTTTGCTGCTGCTCGGCATCTACGAAGACACTGGTTCACTAACTTATGCCACCACCACGGTGCGGGACGTGAAGGCGGCTGCTTTCCTGTTGGAAAAAGGCGCAAATCTCAATATCGTGGCTGAGTTCCTTAACCCTGCGCTTTCTGAAGGACAGCGGCGACTGGCTGACAGGTTGATGGCGAATGCCCAAAACCTGACCATTCATGGCAAACAGGTCTTCATCTCCAGCGCAGAAGCCCTGGATCTGAACGAAGAGATCTCCACCATCGCCCACAAATTGCGCGACCTGCTCGACCCGGATGCGTTGTTCCTGCTGGTGAGAACCAGCGAAGGCATCCGCCTGGTGGCAAGGTCCACAACTGACCAGGTAAATGTATCAAAAATCGCGCATCATTTTGGAGGCGGTGGACATGAGAGGGCGGCAGCAGCCCTAATCCAGGTGAAAACCGGCGATCTCGAAGCACTCGCCAGCCTCAACGAAGCCTTGATCCAGGAATTGAAGAAGGGCATCCTCCCGCCGCTGACTGTAGGCAGGATCATGTCGCGAAGACCGCATCTCATCGGCCAATCCACCTCTGTGGCAGAAGCCGCCAGGCTGATGCAGCGCTATGGTTACGAGGGTTATCCGGTAGTGGAGGATGATAAAGTGGTGGGGCTGCTCACCCGGCGGGCAGTTGACCGGGCGATTACCCACAAACTAAAACTTACCGCTGGCAGCCTGATGGAGGCTGGTGAGGTCACGTTGCTGAGCACGGACACGATCGATCAACTGCAGCAGGTGATGACCAGCACAGGTTGGGGGCAGATTCCGGTTCTGGATCCGGAAACACGCAAGATTACAGGCATTGTCACGCGCACCGACCTTTTGAAAACCCTGCAAAGCGAGAAAAGCAAAACCGGCGGGCAAAAGAACCTGGCTGCAATGCTTGGTAAAGCGCTTTCTCCCTCCAGGCTGGGCTTGTTGAAGTTGATTGCTGCTTTTCCGCACGGCGAGGCGAACGCCATCTACATTGTTGGTGGTTTTGTGCGCGACCTGTTACTGGAGCGCCCTTCTCCCGATTTTGACCTGGTCATCGAGGGAGATGCCATCTCGTTTTGCCGGGCGTTTGCTCAACAGTATGGCGGGCGGGTGGTGAGCCACAAACGCTTTGGAACAGCCAAATGGCAGCTGCAATCTTCAGACAAGCGTCTCAGCTCTGCTTTGAAGATCGAAGGCGAAATACCAGCAGATCTGCCTGATTCTTTGGATTTCATCAGCGCACGCACGGAGTTTTACGATCACCCGACCGCGCTACCAACTGTGGAAAGGTCCAGCATCAAACTCGACCTCCACCGGCGGGATTTTACGATCAACACGCTGGCCATGCGCCTGGATGGCACCCATTACGGTGACCTGTACGATTATTGGGACGGTCTGGCAGACATTGAAAAGAAACAGGTCCGCGTACTTCATTCCCTGTCGTTTGTTGATGATCCCACCCGTTTGTTGCGCGCAGTCAGGTTTGAACAACGCTTCAAGTTTCACATCGAAAAACGTACACTTCAGTTGATGACCGAAGCGAGAGAATTGCTTCACCAATTGAGTGGAGAGCGTATTCACCATGAACTGGACCTGATCTTCAGTGAGAACGAACCATCCCCCATCATGCACCGCCTGGAGGAATTGAACCTGCTTTCAGGAATCCACCCGAAACTTGGATGGCGTTCTACATCTGATGAAGCCCTTGTCAATGCATTCAAGTATAAAGAGAAGACGGGGTGGCACATTCCCGACTCGTTGGGAAACACTCCGGCTCGTCTCGCACTTGCATTTTTGGTATGGTTAAGCAACTATGATGAACAAGTGATTTCCGGGCTGGGGCGAAGATTGCGCCTCTCAAACCAATTGGTCGAATGTGTGTATCAAACCAGGAAACTCCTTGCCAAACAGGACGATATTCTTGATCTGCCGCCCAGCGCATTCTCAAAAATGCTGGAGGGCGTCTCAATCCACAGTATTTACGCAGCCTATTGCCTGGCAGGCGATGATCAATTTAGACAGAAACTTGATAATTACGTATTGACCTGGCGTAAGATATCCCCCACCATTGACGGCAACCACTTGCGCGAAATGGGAGTTCCCCCGGGTCCGGTTTATGCCAGGATACTCTCCAGGTTACGCGAGGCGTGGTTGGATGGTGAAGTTACAAGCAAAGACGAAGAAGGCGACCTCCTGGATGCACTCTTGAAATCCATACCCCAAATTGATTGACGCGAGGCAAAGCCTGATGCCGATTGATAACGTTGTGATCAGGGAAATGAATAAGAACGACTTGCCCGCGCTGGAATGGGATGGTCAATTTACCCATTTCAGGCAGATCTACGAAAGTGTCTACAAGCGCATCGGGAAGGGTACCGCCATGGCCTGGATTGCGGAGACTGCTGAGAAAAAAATAATCGGCCAGGTCTTCCTGCAGTTGGATTGCGACCGGCCTGAATTGGCCGACGGTCACAACAGGGCGTATTTATTTTCCTTCCGCATCAAACCGGAATTTCAAAACCTGGGAGTTGGTACACAAATGGTTGAAGTTCTGGAGGATTTTCTCAGGAACCGGAATTATTCATTTGTCACTTTAAACGTTGCCCGTGATAATCCCTGTGCAATACGCCTATATGAGCGCCTGGGATATAAGATCGTCGCCCCTGAACCAGGCGTCTGGTCATACGTGGATCACAAGGGCGTACCCCATACGGTTACCGAACCCTCCTGGAGAATGGAAAAGCCGCTTAATCGCTCTCCCCGGGGGTAGCTCCTGGCTGCCAGGTATTGACTTCCACGTCCTGCCTGGGCAGCTCAGCACATCTCAAGCGCGCACAGATCGATTCTCTCACTTCCCCTTTCGCAATCCGTAACGATTTGGACTCAAAATCCATTTCCAGCGGGACAACGGATATTCCGGTAATCCTGTCACCATTAATTTTCACGCGTACTACCGCTGTTTTCTGAGCATCAGGAATCATCCACTGGTCCGCCAGCAGGTTGCTGAGGCTGTACATCACCAGGGCTGTGTGCCCATCCTGGTGGGAAGTGAGCCATTCCATCCTCTGCAGCACGTGCGGATGATGCCCCCAGAGAATATCCGCTCCGGCATCCACCAGTTCCATAGCCAGATCCTCCTGGTTCCGGGTGGGTCCACCCTGGTATTCCATGCCCCAGTGTAGAGATACGACCACCAACTGTTTATTGGACTTTGCCTCCTCGATCAAGTGTTTTACGTCCTCCAGATCGTAATTCCCGGAATAAACATCCACCGCGATGAACGAGATTGCCATTCCTTCAGTCTGTGAATAAACGGTTTCAACGAGGCCATTCTGTCCAGATATGCCAGCCTGCTGTAAAGTTTGGCTTGTCAGGTCAGTGCCGGCTTGCGCACAATCCTGTGCATGATTATTCTGGTTGGTCACCAGGTCCAAGTCCACCTGGCGCAGCAATTCAACGGAGTCTACTGGAGCGCACAAATTCATGTCACTTACAGATTCACCTCCGGCACTTATCAAGCTGCCAAATGGCGATTCAAGGTTGGCAACAAAGACGCTTTCAGCCATGCTTTTTCGAATATCAGCTAAATCTCCCCATGGATCGGATGAAGTGTCCGTGAGAGCGGCTCCCGAACGCGCAAGGATGATATCCCCGGCAAAGAGCAGGGAATATTCTTTAACGGGTTTCTCACAACCAGTAATGGCGAGGAGCGCCAAAATCAGCGCTCCTCTCATGAATTTCCGCGTTGATTTCATTTAATCATGAACAGGGAAGTCCAGTCAGGTGCATCCGGAGCATTACCTGCTTCCAGCATTGCCCGCCATTCCTCATCGGTCATGCGCTGATCCTGTGGCACCGGGAACTCGTAGTACGTGAAGACCGCCCCGACCGCGACGCGATAGGGCTCATCCGGGATGACCACGTATATGTAAGTTGGGTAACCCACACCCTCTTCCAGAACCCTACCCACGCCGGTGGCAACGTCAGCGATCAGTGCCGACTTCTGGTCTTCCAGGTATCCTCTTCCTCCGAGTTCATCAGTTGCATCCGCCGCGGCGATGGTCATCATTTCCAGCCAGCCGCCGTAATACTGGATTCGCCAGTAATCCTCATCAGTGATCTCTCCGCCGGTTAATTCCCGCTGAGAAATGTCCAACAGAAATTCGAGTTCGTCGATCAGGTTGTCCAGGTTCCCCCGGGAGGTGTCATCCAGGATGCCGCGGTTTTCCAGCCCCATCCTGGTCATTTGAGCTAATGACAACAGCCTGGAGAAGGCTTCAGGATTGGGTTCCACGTAACCACGCGGTGCTTCCTCCGGTCCGCCGCCGCCCATTTCAGCCATTACTTGTTTGGCGTAGAGGATGGTATCGTGCTTCAGTTCCGTCCAGCTGCTGAGCGCGGTGTGCATATCCTTGCGCAACCAGGCTTTTGTACGCATAAATGCCGGGTATTGCTCGCCTTTTTCAGCGAATACAGGCTGCAGGGCGTACAACCACGACCAGTACAGGTTTTGGGTCCAGGAGTCCAGCCCGAAATCTGCCACTTTTTGTTTTGTCTTGGACATTTGTGTTTCGTAATTTTCGTAGTTGTTTTCGCCCATATCCAGCAGCAGTTGATAGGCTTCTTCAGAGCCCATGGCTGCTAGCAAGTCCAGGCTTTTAGGCAGATCGCGCGGGTTATCCAGCGTGCCCACTTTGCGCCACATCAACTCCCCGAAAACAAACTGGTCCAGGGTGAAGCGTTGTCCCATAAAGCGGAATCCTTGCGTGGCTTCATCCCTGTCCTGCCAGATCCAAACCCACATCGAGTTAATCTGGGGAGGAGGAAGCTTTTTGGCAGCGTCAAGGAATGACCCGAACAAAGTTGGATCAGCAAATGCGGTCAGCTGTGGAGACGCCCCGAAGATTTCATCAGACAACTTGCCGTATTCATGGATGGAGAGATCATCCGCCTTACCAACTATGAAGACGGTCGGATCATAGATGTTCTGCCAGAGTTCCAAGGCGGATAAACCCGATGACCCGTTTGTGTTGCGCATGGCCTGCACTGTAAGCAGAGCCCGCTGCGTTTCAACAGGGTCCTTCAAACGGAACGTCATCCGTCCGTACCACATCATCGCCCTAAAGTAGCGCTCCAGGGCTTCGCTGCGGGTATAGTGTCCGCGCGGCTTATACTGGGTGTAATCCTCAAGCAACACTTCATCAGGTGCCTGGGTGCCGGTGTTCCAAATAGGAGAAGCCACCACCCCAGCCTGGGTATTGATCAGTTCCACCTCAGCCTCAGCGAGTGCTTGGGCTTCAGCGGGGACCGGCAAATCCAGTTTCAGGAGCATAGCCGGGACGGCATAATAAGCCACATTACGAAGCGCTGCGTTTTCCAGTTCGGTTCCCATGAGAGAATCATATTGGGTTGTGCTGGCTGCCACCATGGCAGTAGTTAACTCCTCGAGTGTGCTGATGAAGAAACCCGTTTCCAAATCCCGCAGCATTTTATCGAAAATGAGGTGGTACACGTGGAAAATGGAGTCTGTGGTAACGAACGTTGGGGTTTCATCATAACGATAGGACTCATATGCCTGGTAAAACTCCTGGAACATCCGGTTCGGGTCTGTTGCCGGAGGCTTTACAAAAAAACCGTTTTCCAGCAGCACTTGCCGCTGACCGGCAGTGAACTCGAAATCATTAATTCCCGCAACCTGCCCGGCCTGCAAGGGGAGCGAGTATCCGCCCGAGTATTTTTCCGGCAGGGAAACATTACGCGATGGGAAATCCGCGAACTTCCCGCCGTAAAGGTCCTCGCTGGAAATGACCGGTGTCACCACTTCTGGTAACTCAGTGGGAATACCAATGATCTCTTCCGTTTCAACCGGTTCTTCTGTGCGGGTGATCAGATCATTCACCTTTTCGCCAATCCCGAACGGGAGCTGACAGGCAGTTAACAGGATGAGTGCCACCCAGGCTAACGACACCGACTTAATCAATCCATTACGTTTCATCTCTTCCTCCTTCCATTAATCCGTGACCAGCCAGGTATTGTGCTGACTGTTAAAAACCTGCAGTTGCGAGAAAGGTCCCACCAACCGGTCACTCAACGAGAAACCGAACCCGTTCCATTTCCAGATCACCAGGTTTGCCATATTTTCATTTTCATCGTACGCGTACTCCAACGCGGTCAGCTCCTGTGCACCATCTCCATCCAAATCGATGGCATGAAGCTGCCGGATGGGATCTGCCATGGCAGAGCCTGCCCAGACTTCTTTGAATTGTCCATCCCGCCAGCCCAGCAGAATGACATGACAGCTATATCCGCTCAGGTCCTGAAATTCTGATATCCTTCCGCCATTGGGTACAAAACTATCGATCGGCCAGGGGGAAAATGGACGCCTGACCAAGAGGACTGCTTCCATCTGATTATCGCGGTTTAGGTCTGCAAAAAATCCCTCCTGAACCTGCCAGGATTCAGGGCTTACCCAGAAAGTTCCAACCCTTTCACTTTCGCAAGGAGTAAGGGTGGCCTTTGTTTGCTCCAATTCCAGGCAAAACTCCTGTCCTTCAATTATGGTTTGTGTAGGCATAAATAGTTGTTCTTTTTCCTGCAAATAATACCCGGCAACATCTGCAGCAAGAATCTCATGCCCGTTGAAAACCCGGGGATGAAGTTTCACTGGCGAGATGCCCAGGAAGGCCAGCAGAGATACCAAAATCAACCGCCACACACTATTAGACGCTTTTTTCATCACGCTTGTTCCTGTAATTCATTATGACACGAAAGGACCGCCATGTTACCAATCAGATGGATACACACAGGTTTATTTCGCCAAGAGCACTGTTTCAATTGGCGCAATCCATGCTGGAAGAGACTCCTTTTGCCTGGTCCTCACCCCCAAACCTTCAACAACGTCCTTTTCTTTGACAAGAAAGGCATCGTCCGGTAAAATTGCAAGGTTGAATTCATCTCATTAATCAAGAAGGACCTCCTTTCATGAAAGAGTACTCAACCGCGAACATCCGAAACATCGTCCTGGCATCCCATTCTGGAGCTGGAAAAACAATCCTGTGCGAGGCTTTTCTGCATTTCACCGGGGCAACCACCCGCATGGGCAAGATCGAGGACGGAACCACGACCTCCGACTTCGATGAGGAGGAAATCCGCCGCACTATTTCGCTCTACTCCACGGTCATTCCTGTTGAGTACCGTGACACCAAGATCAATGTGTTGGACACCCCTGGATACACTGATTTTGTTGGTGAAGAAATTTCCGCCATGCGCGTTGCAGATGGCGCGATCCTGATGGTGGACTCGGTGAACGGCCTCGAAGTGGGCACCGAGCTGGCCTGGAATTACTGTTCAAAATTCAATCTCCCGCGTTTCCTGCTCATCAACAAGATGGATCGTGAAAACGCGAATTTCCAAAAAGCATTAAAGTCCGTTGAGGATTTCTCTGACATTCGCCTGATCCCTGTTCAACTTCCATGGGGAGAAAAACAGGCCTTCCAGGGTGTGATCGACCTGGTCAGCATGAAGGCTTACAAAGGAATTGGAAAAACCGCCGAGGAAATTCCCGCTGATTACAAGGCTGCTGCTGATGAAGCCCGCATGAAGCTGGTAGAAGCCGCTGCTGAAGGTGATGATACACTGCTGGAAAAATACCTCGACTCAGGTCAACTGACGGATGATGAAGTTGTTCGGGGTTTGGCCAGCGTGGTGCGTTCCTGTGGTTTTGCTCCTGTACTGGTAAGCGCTGGTTCAATCGGTACCGGCGTTCTCAAACTACTGGATGCCGTCATCGACATCATGCCCTCCCCCGCTGATGCCCCCAAAGCAATCGCACAGGGAAAAGATGGCGATGTGGAACTGGCATGCAGCGATACGGGTCCCCTGGCAGTATACGTGTGGAAAACCACCTCTGATCCATTTGTGGGCAAGCAAACCTACTTCCGGGTATATTCCGGCATGGTTACCGCTGATTCCAGGCTCTGGAATCAAAGCAAGGGATTGGAAGAACGCCTGGGCACTATTAACATCCCACGCGGAAAAGAAACCATTGCGGTGAAGGCAGTTCACGCCGGTGATATCTGCGTGGTGCCGAAGCTGACAGAGACCTCCACATCCAACACACTGTGCGACAAAGCCCACCCGCTAACCCTGCCGATTCCTGAATACCCTCATGCACTTTACCAAGTGGCCCTGTTCCCCAAAACCCAGGGAGATTCCACCAAAATCAGCTCCACCCTGCATAAGTTATGCGAAGAAGATATGACCCTTTCCTGGCATAATGATGGCACAACCTTACAAACCATCCTGCAAGGCATGGGAGACCAGCACATTGATGTCGCCCTTCGCCGTGCTGAAACCAAGTTCCAGGTTGGCATCCTCATGCACGAACCCAAGGTTCCCTACCAGGAAACGATCACCAAGTCAGCTTCAGCCATGTATCGCCACAAGAAGCAAACAGGCGGTTCCGGACAATTTGGCGAAGTCCACCTCAAGGTATCGCCCATCACCGAGAAAGATTACGATTTCACCTGGGATGTTTTCGGCGGCGCGGTCTCTCAATCCTACGCCTCTTCGATCCAAAAGGGCATCCAGGCAGTCATGAAAGAAGGCGTCATCGCCGGTTACCCGGTCTCTGGCGTGCATGTTTCGGTATTTGATGGCAAGGAACATCCGGTGGATTCAAAACCGGTTGCATTTGAAGTTGCCGGACGCGAAGCGTTCAAACTGGCCGTGAAAGACGCCTCACCTGTTCTGCGCGAGCCGATCATGGTGGTACGCATCACCGTTCCAGAAGCGAACATGGGTGACGTGATGGGCGACCTGAACACACGCCGCGCGCGCATCCAGGGCATGGAAACAGAAAAGGGACATTCCGTGGTAACTGCCCACATCCCGCTGGCTGAAATGCTGCGCTACACCACCACCCTGCGCTCCATCACCGGTGGACGTGGTATTTTCACCATGGAATTTGATCACACTGAAGTCGTGCCTGCTCACATTGCCCAGGTGGTGATCGACGCCCGTACCAAGGAACTTGAAGCTCGTAAAGAAGAATAGTTTTATTCTAAACATCAGGCTGGGCGGAAATCTCTCCGCCCGGCTTTTGTTTTACCAACCCCTTCTTGACGAAGGGTATCACCTCTGGTAATCTTATTCATTACCAGTGGATAAAATAAATGAATGATCTTAATGCATATCTTGAAACGGTTTGGGATGGGATTCTCTCGCGTGATAGCAAGAAAATCATAGCGACGTTCCATAATCTGGAGGAGTCAGACCGGAAAACCATTACAGACCATTTACAGCGTATGATCACCGAACCCGGCTGGCACGAGGAACAGGTAATTTCTGCCGCAACTGCCCTCAAGGTGATCAAGTTGTTTGAGAGAGAAGAAAATGAACATTGAAGAACTCACGCGGGAGATGAACAAATTTGTCACTGCCAAGGGATGGTACGCCCCGGGCAGCCGGCGTCCACAGACGCCCAGGAACCTGGCAATTTCCCTGTGCCTGGAGAGTGCTGAGTTGCTTGAGCATTTTCAGTGGAGCGAAGAACCCGCCGACCCGACAGAGCTACAGGAAGAACTGGCCGATGTCGCTCTGTACCTTTTGCAGTTGGCCAGCGTGACCGGCATCGATCTCGAACAAGCCGTGCTTTCCAAATTGGAGACCAACTATGGCAGAACCTGGGATGTGGATTCCGGTTCAGAGGATGGGTCCTGATGAGAGTGGCGGTTTTCGGTGGAGCCTCCCCCAGGCCGGGTGATCCTGCTTACCAGGATGCACAAAGGCTGGGAAAATTGCTTGCCGGCGGTGGACACACTGTCCTTACCGGAGGTTACATCGGGGTCATGGAAGCTGTGTCCCGCGGCGCAAATGAAGCCGGTGGACACGTGATCGGTGTCACCTGCAGTGAGATTGAAAAGTGGCGCAACAGCACTGCCAATCCATGGGTGAAAGAAGAAAGAAAATTCGAAACCCTGCGGGAGAGAATGTACGCCCTTATCGACGGATGCGATGCAGCCATCGTCATGCCCGGAGGAGTGGGCACCCTGGCGGAGCTGGCGGTCACCTGGAATGAGCAGATCATCAATCACAGGCTCACCTGCCCCATTATTCTTGTTGGACCCGGATGGGAGGGGATCATCCATTCCTTTTCCACCGTTTTTGAAAATTACATCCACAGCCAGGATCTCGACTTGCTCAATGTCGTCCCTGATGTTGAGACAGTCATTTCAGCGCTTGAATCCATAAACCCGGAATAGCATTTATCAATCAGTCAGGATAAAAACATGAACAACGAAAAACTAACAACACGCAGTGAAAATTACTCCGAATGGTACAACCAGGTCATCCAACGCGCCGAAATGGCAGATTACGCCCCTGTACGTGGTTGCATGGTCGTGCGCCCGTATGGCTGGGCACTCTGGGAAAACATCCAGCAGGCGCTGGACTCGCGATTCAAGGCCACCGGTCACGTAAATGCCGCCTTTCCGCTTTTCATCCCCATGTCATTCCTGGAAAAGGAAAAAGAACATGTGGAGGGTTTTTCACCGGAACTGGCAGTGGTGACCATTGGCGGTGGAGAAACACTGGAAGAACCGCTGGTGGTACGTCCAACCTCAGAGACCATTATCGGTTACATGTACTCGAAGTGGATCAAGTCTTACCGCGACCTGCCGGTGCTGATCAACCAGTGGGGCAACGTGGTGCGTTGGGAAATGCGCACACGCCTCTTCCTGCGCACGCTCGAGTTCTACTGGCAGGAAGGCCATACAGCCCACGCCACACTGCAGGAAGCCGAAGAAGAAACCAAACGAATGCTGGATACCTACACCAATTTCGCCTGGGAAGAAGCCGCTGTGCCCGTGATCCCCGGCCGCAAGAGTAACACTGAAAAGTTCGCCGGTGCGGTCCACTCTTACTCCATCGAGGCGATGATGGGTGACACACGTGCACTCCAGGCAGGCACCTCCCATTTGCTGGGACAGAACTTCGCCAAAGCGTTTAACATCCAATACCTGGACGTGAACAACGAACTGCAATATTGCTGGACGACTTCCTGGGGAGTCTCCACCCGCTTCATCGGCGCTATCATCATGACGCATGGTGACGACCAGGGTCTGATCATGCCCCCGCGGCTGGCACCCATCCAGGTGATCATTGTGCCCATTTACAAAAACGATGAAGAGAGAAGCCGGGTAATGCCTGTGGTCGAAAAGCTGAAGCAGGAGCTGGGAACCTTTAGAGTAAAGGTGGATGACCGCAACGAGGTCACTCCCGGTTTTAAATTCAATGACTGGGAAATGCGCGGGGTTCCGCTGCGGCTTGAAGTTGGCCCCAAGGACGTGGAAAAAGGATCTGTCATGGCTGCCCGGCGTGATGTTCCCGGACGGGATGGTAAAACCATCCTCCCCCAGGAAAACCTGGCCACTGCCGTGGCTCAATTGTTAACCGATATCCATGTCTCCCTTTTTGAACGTGCCAAAGCCTTCCGCGACAGCCACATTTTTGATCCCGCGGATTACGAAGAGCTCAAAGAGACCATGCTGAAAGGCTGGGCGTTTTCTTGGTGGTGCGGCGATCCTGCCTGTGAAACCAAAGTGAAGGAAGACACCAAAGCCACCACGCGCTGCATCCCCATCGATCAGCCGGGTGGAAAGGGTAAATGCATCGTCTGTGGCAAGGAAGCAACCGAGAAGGTGTACTTCTCCAGGGCTTATTAAAACCATCCATGCCTGCCATTGTTCTCTCCCGCCTTCAAATCCAAATTTCGCTGCTAAAAGCTCATTACGAACAACCAGCGGAATTCGTTAAAAGACTGCGCGAGCTGTTCGCCGGTTACGCCGATCCTATCCAGGCGGTGAACCCGCAAGCCAACCGGACCTTGCTGGTACCGGCTTACAACACGCCAGCCCTCCTCAGCCGGGAAATTGAACAATCTTTCCTGGATCATCCCATGCAACTTCCAGAGGATACGCTTGAGATCATCGATCTGCTCTGGCGGCAGCCCGAGTTGGAACTGCGCAGGCTGGCCATCTACCTGCTGGGCAAACTCCCCGCGGAACACGAAACTGCCATAGTTGACCGTATCCTCACCTGGTCGACCGTCCAGGAGTACGCAGCTTTGCATCCTTACCTTTTCCAACAGGGTTCGCTGGCACTCAGGAGAAAAGACCCTGATGCCTGGATGAACATGCTCGAGAATTGGAAAACCAGCGGAGACTCATGGAAGAACCGTTTATCGCTAAGAGGTTTAACGCCATTGATAAAGGACGGAGAGTACGCTAACCTGCCCGGAATTTTTACACTTTTGACCAGTTATTTCAAAGATTTCCAACCTGATTTACAGCATGACCTTCTTGACATCTTGCTGGACCTTGCAAATAGATCAGAGATAGAAACGACTTACTTCCTCAAACAAATGATCGCGGCTTATCCCCAACCTGCTCTCGGTCGCTTCCTGCGACAGTCGCTGGACCAGTTCCCTGAACGGTCGCAGGATTCTTTACGGGCTGCGATGAGGAATCAGCAAGGCCTGCAGACCGTGATTGGTAATTAACACCAAAAATATTGTTCTTCTCACATCCTCCACCGTCTGGTATAATTCCAACGATGACTCGACCTGTCCGCGGAGTAATCTGTAGACATGGCGACTTGCCAAATCTTTTTAAGGAGAACGTGTCATGGGATTGAAAACTGAAGAGAAACAGAAATTGATCAACGAGTACCACCTGCATGATTCGGACACTGGTTCAGCGGTTGTTCAGATCGCAATTTTAACCACCCGCATCAGGCAACTGACGGAGCACCTGCGCGCGAATAAACTGGATAATTCCTCCCGCCGTGGACTGCTCAAAATGGTAGGGCAGCGAAGACGGCTTCTAGCGTACCTGCGCCGGACTGATTTCGCCAGGTTTGCTGCGATTACCGAAAAGCTCAACATCCGCACCCGGTAATGGATACTGAACGAGTAGGTGGAGCGACTTGAGCCACCTGCTCGTTTTAGTAACGCACCGGAACGGACATTCATAGCCGCCGGTTGGGTATTGAAAAATGGTGAGGACGAGCACGTCCCCGGCAGTTTTCAGTTCCTAACCAGGCGGGATTAAGCGATTAGGAGCAATATGAAACCAGAAAGCAAGAAATTTATAGCCACCGTTGGTGGCCGTCCACTCACGTTTGAAACCGGCAAGCTCGCGGCTCAAGCGGGTGGCGCTGTAACTGTGCAGTATGGTGAGACAGTCGTCTTCGCCGCTGCCACGATGGGCAACGAACCACGCATGGGTCAGGATTTCTTCCCACTCACCGTGGAATACGAAGAGCGCATGTACGCTGGCGGACGCATCCCGGGATCATTTTTCCGGCGCGAAGGCCGCCCAGGCACTGATGCAATCCTCGTATCACGCCTCACCGACCGCCCGCTGCGCCCCCTCTTCAACCAGGATATGCGCAACGAGGTTCAGGTTATCATGTTTTCCCTCTCCGCTGATTGGGAAAACCCGCTGGACGTGCTGGCCATTAATGCGGCTTCAGCTGCAGTGATGATCTCCGACATCCCCTGGGGCGGACCTGTTGGCGCGGTGCGAGTTGGACGCATCAATGGGGAATTCATCCTGAACCCCACCTACACCCAAATTGATGAATCAGACCTCGATCTGCGCATCGCCGGTACAGCCGACGCGATCCTGATGGTCGAATCCGGATCGAACGAGATCGATGAAGAATCCATGATCGCCGCCCTGTTGTTTGGTCACCAGGCCATCCAGGGCATTGTCGAGACGCAACTGCAAATGGTTAACGAAGTTGGAAAAGCCAAGCGTGAAGTTACCCTCTACACCAAGGATGAAAGCCTGGTTGAAAAGGTATTTAACCGTGTTTCCATGGAAATGAACGATATCCTCGACGCTCCCAATTCCAAGCATGAATTGCAGGATGCGATCAACGCGCTGCGCGACACCGTGGTGCTCGAATACACCGACCCTGAAAACGCAGAAGAGATCGCCCTCTACAAGGAAGCCTACGAAGAAGTTTACAAACGCGTTGTCCGCTCCCGCATCCTAGAGCAGCACAAACGCCCCGACGGCCGCGATCTCACCCAGATCCGTCCGATCTGGTGCGAAGTGGGCATAAGCCCGCGCGCGCATGGTTCAGGTTTGTTCACCCGCGGCGAAACACAGGTGCTCACCCTGGCAACACTTGGAACACCCAAGGAAGCCCAGGAAATTGACACCCTTTCACCCAATGACTCCAAGCGGTACATGCATCACTATAATTTCCCGCCCTACTCCACCGGTGAAGTAAAGATGCTGCGTGGACAATCCCGGCGTGAGATCGGGCATGGCGCGCTTGCTGAACGCGCACTCCTGCCAGTGATCCCAGCCGAAAAAGATTTCCCCTACACCTTGCGGCTTGTGTCTGAAGTCCTTGCCTCTAACGGCTCATCCTCAATGGCTTCTGTTTGCGGATCAACCCTGGCGCTCATGGACACTGGTGTGCCCATTAAAGCCCCGGTGGCTGGTGTGGCCATGGGCTTGATCAAAGAAGGCGATCGTTTCGTGGTGCTCACTGACATCCAGGGAGCCGAAGATCACCTCGGCGACATGGACTTCAAAGTCGCCGGTACCACAACGGGCATCACCGCCCTGCAAATGGACATCAAGATCAAGGGCATTACCCCCGAGATCATGCGACAGGCGCTAACCCAGGCGCACGATGCCAGGTTGTTCATCCTGGATCAAATGCTTGAGGTTCTCCCGGTACCTCGCCCTGAACTGCGCTCCTTTGTGCCGCGCATCACCACCATCAAGGTTCCGGTGGATAAGATCGGCGCCATCATTGGACCAGGCGGAAAGATGATCCGCGCGTTACAGGAAGAGACCAACACCAAGATCGACATCGATGATGACGGCACTGTCTACATCGCCGCCACTGACGGCGTCAGCGAAGCCGCTGCCCGTGAGCGAATTCAAGCCCTCACCGAGAGTGCGATGGTAGGTCACATTTATACAGGCAAGGTTGTGCGCGTCGCTGATTTTGGCGCTTTCGTGCAGATCCTTCCCGGCATCGACGGCATGGTGCACATTTCCCAACTCGATACCGAACGGGTCGAGAAGGTGGAAGATGTGGTCAAGATGGGTGACGAACTTACTGTAATGGTCACCGCCATTGATGAGAACGGCAAGATCCGCCTCTCACGCCAGGCTGTGCTGGAAGGCTGGACCCCTGAAGAAGCCCTGGAACACGACAAGGGTGGACGCAGCGGAGGCAGCCGGCCAAGGTCAGGCGGCGGCGATCGGCGCGGTGGAGACCGTAGCAGCAGCAACCGCGGGAGTTACAGCGGCAACCGCAGCAACGATCGTAACCGAACCCCTCGGCCCTAGTCTACTCGAGAAACTGACTGACCCTGAGAAATCTCAGGGTCAGTTTTAGTTATCTGAAGTCGGAAGGTGAGGCATTGGGGGGCCTTCCACCTGCAGCAGCTCTGCAAGCGCAGCCCGCATGGCAATGCGGTCATCCCACGCGTATTCGGTGGTGACAAAACACATGGATTGTTCATGCCCCTTGCCGCAAGCAATCACCAGGTCACCGGGTTCAGCAAGTTTCAACCCCAGTCGAATGGCGTCTCCGCGATCCGGTACCCTGAAAAAGGTCTTTCCCTTCACCGCTCCTACGCTTTGTGCCGCATCAGCCATTTGCGCCAGAATGGCATCCAGCGATTCGGTGCGCGGATCCTCAGCAGTGAGGATGGTCAGGTCGGCCAATCCGGCAGAAACTTCAGCCATCAGTCGCCGTTTTTGGCGGTCGCGCAACCCGGCTGAACCAAAGATGGCAATCACCCTTCCGCTGGTCATTTCGCGTGCGGTTTCCAGCGCTACCTTGAGCGCATTGGGTGTGTGAGCAAAGTCCACGATAGCCGTGAAGTTCTGTCCCAGGTCGATGCTCTCCATCCGACCGGGAACCCCTTCCAGGCTGGAAACGCCTTTGGCTGCTGTGTCAGGATCAATACCGAGGACAGCTCCCACAGCCAATGCTGCCAGGCAGTTTGAGACATTAAAGCGCCCGGGAATGCGGAACGAGATGCGCTGGTTGTAACCCAACCCCTTGACCGAGAAGTCCACCCCGCCTGGTTTACACACGATATCATCAGCAGTGATGTCAACCGGTTTAGTGAGAGAGTAGACCAGCTTTTCGCACCTTACCAGTTCATCCAAATAATCGTAGGAGAGGTCATCTCTGTTCAGCACAGCCAGGCGGAAGTTCCCGCATTCTTTCTTGACAGTCGTCTCCAGGCTGCGGAACAATAACGCCTTGGCAGCCCGGTAATCCTCGTAACTGCCGTGGTAATCCAGGTGTTCGTGGGTGATATTGGTGACCACCGCGATGTCAAATTCACAAGCGGTAACGCGATGCTGTGATAACCCGTGCGAGGTCGTTTCCAAGACAACCACTTTTGAACCGGCCTCCACCATTTGCGCCAGGTAACGCTGCACGTCTGTTGCTTCGGGGGTGGTCACGTGGAAACCCGTGTCGATCACCTCATCTCCAATCACCGCGTTCACCGTAGAGATCATCCCTGTGGGAATTCCCGCCGCAGCAAGAATGTTGTAGATCAGGTTGGAAGTGGTCGTTTTCCCATCTGTTCCGGTCACGCCGATTACGGTCATTTTCCGTGCCGGGTGGTCATAGAAAGCCGCTGCCAGGTGAGCCAGTGCTTCCCGTGCATCCTCCACATGGATGTAAGGTACGGGTGTAGAGGTCGACCTGCTTGTACCGACGATAGCCACTGCTCCCTTTTCCACTGCCGCCGGTATGTACTGATGACCGTCGGTCGTTCCGCCTGTCATGGCTACAAACAGGTCTCCGCTGGTCACATTACGGCTGTCAAATTGGATTGAGTTGATGGAAAGATCCGCAAGCGATGCTGGACAATCCCAGTGGATTGGAAGATCATTCAAAAGAGATAATAGCGACTTGTTGGGCATGGCGTGTAAATTCTAACATTAAATATAAAGAGGGTCCGGCTTTCTTACAGCCGAACCCCTTTTTGAGGACAAATGATTAATCGAGTGAATCACGCAGGTGTTGGATTTGCCCCGCGACTGAACTGTCGATGACCTTGTCGCCCACCTTGACGATCAATCCGCCGAGGATTTTGGGATCGACGTTGAATACAACATCCGCATCCTTGTCCAGGCCACCCAGTAGCTCTCCCTTGATCACTTTTTGCTCAGCCTCGGTAAGGGGCAGCGCGCTCATGATCTCAGCGGAGGAACCCTGCAGCTCTGAACCTTCCAAAATGGTCACTTTCCCGTTTTTAATCCCGGAGAAGAATTCAGCCACCAGCTCGTGCTGGCGTTTTTCATCCAATGCTTCGCCAACCAGTTTTTGCGCAGCAGCAATTGCCAGCGACGCCACGTGGGTGCGGATGTCCGCCAGGGCGCGTTCGCGCTCTTCGTCGATCTCAACCAAAGCTGCTTTGCGCGTCTTGGCAATTTCTTCGTCAACGCCAGCCCGCACATCCTTCACTGCCAGTTCAGCTTTTTCCTTGGCTTCCCGGATGACCTTGGCCGCGGTCGCTTGCGCTTCAGAGAGGATGCTTGCAGCGTCTTTTTCAGCGTTTTCACGTGCCTCTGCGGCGATGCGGGCATCTTCCAGCCCCTTGTCGATCATCTCGCGGCGTTTTTTCAGGCTTTTGGTCAGTGGTTTGTAAACCCAGGCAGCCAAAACCACCATGATGATGGCAAAGTTTATGATTTGTACGATTAAAAACCCAAGGTTAATCCCAAGCTTTTCCAAGGTGGACTCCTTCTACCGCGATTTAGAGGACGAATAACATCAGGAAGGCGATGACCAGGCAGTAAATGGCGATCGCTTCAGAGAAGGCAATTCCCAGGATCATATTGGTGAACAGGTTGCCATATGTATCCGGGTTGCGCGCCATTCCTTCAAGCGCACCCTGCACACTCAACCCAATGCCGATGCCCCCGCCCAACGCGCCAATCATGGAAAGGCCTGCTCCGATAAATTTTGCTGCTAGGACGATATCTCCACTCATTTTCTGTATTCCTCCTGTGCAATAGTGTAAAAAGTAATTATTACGCGTGAGCTTCTTCTGAACTATGCCCCTGGGTTGCCTGTGCCATAAAGACGAGGGTCAGCATACCAAAGACAAAAGCCTGGATCACGCCAATGAACAGCTCAAACATCATGATCATGGATGGTACGAATACGGGAACCATCACCCCGATCAAGGCAATCAGCACCATGCCGGCGAACATATTGCCGAACAACCTGAATGCAAATGAGAGAATTTTCGAAAATTCGGAAATGATCTCAAGCAGGCCAACCAGTAAATCCATAAAGCCGAGCGCAGGTTTTTTGAACAGGGTGCTTGTGTTAACGAACTTACCAAAATAACGGAACCCCTGCGCTTGCACACCGATCACCTGGGTCATGATCACAGCGATCAAGGCCAGTGCAGCGGTAAAACTCAGATCAGTGGAAAGCGCGCGCAGGAAAGGAGTGACCACATAACCACCATCAGCAGCCTTGGTATTCAACACTGTCCACCAGTTGCCCCCCAGCGCCTGGATGTTGTACCCGTGTTCGCTGTGATGCAGCAGCCCGACGGTTTCAAAACCCGGCAGTAATTTCAACAGGTTGGCAAAAAGGACAATGATCATCATGGTCGCAAACCAGGGGAAGATCTTGGGGGCGTACTTGCCGGCGGTGTTCTGGGTGAGGTTATACAGCATTTCCACTGCCATTTCAAATACACCGCCCACTCCCTTGGGAGCAAGCGCATCCTTTTTCGCTGCCCGCCGCACGAGAAGTGCAAGGACAATGATGACGATGTCCATGAAGAGCATGGCGATAAGCGTATTGGTCAGGTAAAAATCGCCGATTACCGGCAGCGTGAAGAGGGGTTCGCTGGTCAGTTTTTCCGGGGCCATTTGGATTTCGGGTTGAACCGGTTTGATGATGTTCACTCCGATGATGGAGAGAATGATCAAGCCGAGGACGATCCAGCGATTCTTTCCCCAACGCCATTTACGAGTTTTTTCCAATCTCATCCTCCTCGTGTGATTTCAACGATTGCTCCGTTTTTATCTTTGAGACTGTCTTGCGAGCAACAAGGACCATCAAAACCAGTGAAACCGGGATGCTGGCCAGGACCAACCCGATCGTGAACCAGGGAGCTGTTCCCAGGTTGGCATCCAGAGCCCGTCCGCCAAGCACTGCTGCCAGGATGATCACCAGGGTGAGGCACCCCACCTGCCCGGCCATGATGGCAATCAACAGGGTATTGGCAGTCGCTTTCTTGTTCTTCTCAGGATCAACGGGCATCTTTAATGTCCAAAATTATATCACAGTGAGTTTTTGATTACTAAAATCCGTTTGCCACCTGGGTGGCGGCAGCAAACCAGGGCGAAAAGATCACGCCCAGGATAATGACGCCTGCGATGCAAATGGCGATTGCAGCGATCCACAAGGCCGAAGGTTTTTCGAATGTGACCTTATCCTCAGGCTCATCGAGGTACATGGTTTTCATCACCCTCAGGTAGTAATACAACCCCACCACTGAGTTAAGAATGCCCAGGATGGCCAGCCAGATCATTCCGCTTTCAATGGCTGCACCAAACACAAGAACCTTGGCGAAGAACCCTCCAAACGGGGGAATTCCGCCCAGTGAAAGCAAGGCGATCATCAGCAACAAAGCAAGCGTCGGTGCACGGCGGTTTAGTCCTTTGAAGGCACTGAAGGCGCTGGAGTTTGTCGCTTTTTCCACCCGGCTGATAATGCCAAAGACCGCCAGGTTGGTCACCAGGTACGCCACCAGGTAGTAAGCTGCTCCGGTGATGCCCAGCGTATTGCCAGCAGCGACACCTATCAGAATATATCCGGCCTGTGCAATGGAGGAATAGGCGATCATGCGCTTGAGGTTCGTCTGTGGGATGGCCACCAGGTTTCCCACGATCATGCTCGCCGCGGCAAGCACCGCCACCAGGATCATCCAAACGTCATTCAAATTACTGCCAAAAACGACCAGAAGGATGCGGATGAAGGCTGCGAAGCCAGCGGCTTTTGAAACCGTGGATAAGAAACCAGCCACGCTGGTTGGCGCCCCTTCGTAGACATCAGGAGCCCAAAAATGGAAAGGAACCGCGCTGATCTTGAAGGCAAATCCGGCAAACACCAGCAACACCGCCAGCACCAGGGCGGGTAGCGGAACCTGGTTTTCGGCAATCGCCTGGGAGATGGAGTAAATGCTTGTTGTACCGCTGAACCCGTAAAGCAGGCTGAAACCGTACAACATCAATGCCGAAGAGAGTGCCCCGAACAGGAAGTACTTGATGCCTGACTCCACCGATTTTTCATCGCGGAACTTGAGCCCGGCCATCACATACAACGGGATGGAGGCTGTTTCCACTGCCAGGTAGATCAGGATTAGATTTCCTGCAGAAGCCATCAGGCAAAGCCCGATGGTACTCAACACCAGCATCAGGTAGAATTCGGGTTTGGGTTGAATAGCTTCATCCAGACTGGCGAATAATGCGGTCAACCCCGCGCCTGCCAGGAAAAGAATGGCAAAAAAGAACCCGGGGGCATCATAACGGATCATGTCGCCCCACAGCAGAACCGGGGTGCCTGCGAGGTTTGCCAGCAAATATGTGAGTAGCGCAATTAAACCCAAACCGGCTGCGGTGACCCAGCCCAATGCGCGATTCACTTTTTCACTCTTGATGAAACTAAGAACGAGCAGTACCACCGCCAGCAGCGTCAGCCCGGTTTCTGGAATGATCGCCCTCAGCATATCACCAGTGATACCAGACATCAGGCACCTCCTGCGAGCACAAGGATGTGCCTGACGCCGGATTCAATGACCGGCACCAGCACCGAAGGCAGCACACCAATCAGGATCATGATCACGGAAAGCATCACCACCACAACCTTGTCCATGATCGAAATGTCGGACAAGCCAGGTTTGATGGCATCGGGCACCTCGCCAAAGAACACCCGGCGCACAACCAGCAGAATATAGGCGGCGGTTACGACGATCGAGATGGCGGAAATGATGGCTACCAGGGGAGCGGTCTTCCAGGCTCCCATGTAGATGGGTAATTCTGCGATGAAACCGGAAAATCCCGGCATGCCCATGGAAACAAGTCCGCCCACCACAAATCCCAGCATGGCCAGCGGCATGTGTTTGTACAAGCCTCCCAGCTCGCCTATGTTACGGGTGTGTGCCCGATCATAGACCATACCGACAACAGAAAAGAAGAGAGCCGTCATGATGCCGTGCGAAAACATTTGCAGACCAGCGCCGGTTAATCCTTCGGGGGTCAGCGTGGCAAACCCGATGAAAACCAGCCCCATGTGCGAAACCGAGGAAAAACCAATGACGTACTTGAAATCCTTTTGGATCATGGCGATGAATGCGCCGTAGACCACATTGATGGTGGCCAGCACCAGTACAACTGGAGCCCAGAAGCGCATCCCGTCTGGCAGAAGCATCACACCAGCACGCAGGGCGGCAAAGGCTCCCACCTTCATTTCCACTCCCGCCAGCAGCATGGACACAGCCGTTGGCGCTGCCACGTGACCATCCGGTGCCCAACTGTGGAAGGGGAAAATGCCTCCCAGTATGCCGAACCCGATGAAAATGAACGGGAACCAGGTTTTCTGCACTGCCAGGGCGAACCCGGCATTCTCCAGCGCTACCAGGTCGAACGTGCGCAGTCCAGAGGAGAAATAAATGGCCAAAACGCCCACCAGGGCGACCACTGAACCCAGGAAGAGATAAAGCGTCAACTTCATCCCGCCGTACTCTCGGGTTTTGGGTGAACCCCACATGATGATCATCAGGTACTTGGGGAAAACTGCCAGCTCGAAGAAGAAGAAGAGAAGGAACAGGTCGAGCGATCCGAAAACCCCAAAGACACTCGCAGCCAGGAATAATAGGAAGGCAAAGAATTCCCGCGGCCGATCCTGCACTTTCCACGAAACCATCACACCGCTAAAGACCACCAGTCCGGCCATCAACTCCATGGCCACACCGATGCCATCCACGCCCATGTGGTACGAAATGCCAAAGGCTGGCAGCCAGTTCATTTGTTCAATAAACTGGTAACCGGCACGGTCGGTATCATAAGAAACAAACAACGCAAAAGAGAGCAGCAGGGTGGCGATGGAAACACCCAACGCAGTACCGCGAATCAGATTCCGGCTTTTTGCAGGCAGCAACAGGATAAACACCCCCGCCGCCAGCGGGAGAAACGTGAGTATTGAAAGAAGCGGGATCTGCATCTAACTCCTTCTAAAACCAGGCCATAACCGCTTGATTGATCAGGTTGACGATCCAGGCCGGCCAAATGCCGATCGCCAGGATGAGAATCATCAACGGGGCGATGACCAGTATCTCTCGCATACTGATGTCCTTCAATTTGCCGTTCCACTTTTCATTCAATGGACCGTGCAAAGTCAGTTTCAATGCCTTGAGCACATATACCCCGGTGAACAGCAACCCGATCATCCCAAGGGAAATGAACAGGGTGAAAATCGGCCAGACTCCCCGGACGATCATGAACTCCGAGACAAATCCGTTCAAACCGGGTAAACCCAGAGACGCCATGGAGGTGAAGATCAATATTCCGCCGTACACAGGCAGGAGAGGAAACAGACCTCCGAAATCAGCAAATTTACGCGTGTGCGCCTGATCGTAGAGAACCCCTACCAGGAAGAACATGCCGGCGGCAGATAATCCATGGTTGAACATTTGCAGCACCGAACCATTGGTGGCGATGATGGCGCTTTCTCGCAATGCAGGGTCGGTTTGACCTCCCGCCCAGGCCGCCGCAGCAACGCCAAGGATGACAAACCCCATGTGGTTGATCGAGGAATAGGCTACCAGGCGCTTAAAGTCACTCTGCCCGGCAGAGGCCAAAGCACCAAAGATGATGGCTGCCGTGGCCAGCACAGCCAGCCACACGGAGAAGCGCGCGGATTCAGCCGGGAACAAGGGCAATACCAGGCGCAGGAAACCAAACGCGCCCAATTTTAGCAAGACACCAGCAAGGATCATCGAGCCCGCGGTCGGAGCTTCGGTGTGCGCGTCAGGCAGCCAGGTGTGGAACGGCCAGACAGGAACCTTGATGGCAAACGCGATCACGAATGCCCAGAAAGCGATGTCTTTGACCGTGGTAAGTGGCAAGCCAAAGAGCGATCCCGTCTGCAGCGCCGGCCAGGTTTGCAGCAACGCCACCAGGTCGAAGGTATTGGAGACTACCCCGATCACCTGGATTGCCAGCAGCAACCCCAAAGATCCACCCATGGTAAACAGAATAAATTTTAATGAAGCATAATTGCGTTTCTCACCACCCCACAGGTTGATGAGGAAGTACATCGGCACCAGACCAATTTCCCAGAAAAGGAAGAACAGGATCAGGTCAAGAGAGAGGAACACCCCCAGCATGCCCGTTTCAAGCAGCAGGAATAGGCTCATGAATGCCTTTACACGCTCCTTGATATTGAACGCGGTGAGGATGGCCAGGGGGGTGAGCAGCGTGGTGAGCAGCACCATCACCAGGGAGATGCCATCCACACCCAGGTGATAACTCGAATTGATCTGGGGGAACCAGGCAACCTGTTCTTCAAACTTGAACAAACCTTTGGAAAGAGCTGATGGATAGACAAACCACAGGTAAATGGTCAGGAGGAAGGGAAGCACGCTGATGACGAGTGACAGAACACGGATGAATTTGACCTGCCGCCCGGGTACAAGCTGCAGAAGAACCACTCCAATCAAGGGGAGGAAAAGGATCCAACTAAGTAGATGTTCTGTCAGGAAATTCATCCGCTACTCAATTTAGGTCGATATCACGATCGAAATGATGACCAGGGCAATTAATGCCATGGCAGCTATGGCAATGGTCATGTATTGCTGAATCTTGCCGGTTTGGACTTTGCGCAGCAACGCGCCCAGCCCGCGGGTTCCGCCTGCCAGGCCATCTCCCGCGCCGTTCACCACTGGCAGATCAAACCCGAAGCGCAGGAGACTGCCCAACTTCATGCCCAATGCGGAGATGCCATGCAGGGCACCATCGATCACCTTCAGGTCAATGAACTTGTAGACCACATTTTCAGCCACCCACAACACCGGGTTGATCAGGAATTTCTGGTAAATCTCATCCAGGTAGTATTTGTTTTGAAGCAAATTGAATACCGGACCAAGTGCTGATGCTGCCGGGTCAGGCGTATCTGCCTTTGTAACCTTGCGGTAAACAAGCCAGCCCAGAGCCAGACCGCCCAGTGCAACGATCAGCGAGGTGACCAACGGCACCAGGCTGTGCCCTTCTTCGTGGACGCCTTCCGCGAGCATGGAACCGAGGAACGTCTGGAACCAGGCCGGTGAGATATGCCCCAGTACCGGGAATGCTTGCGGAATGCCCACCCACCCTAACGTGATGGCGAAGAAAGCAAGGATCATCAACGGGACAGTCATCACCGGTTTGGATTCGCTGGCATGTTCTGCAGCCCGGGAGCGCGGGTTACCCAGGAACACCATGGTAATCTGCCGCGCGGTGTAAAACGCGGTCAGTAAGGCTGCAACCGCCAATGCGATGAACACCAGCAGATGCCCGCTCGAGAACGCCCCTGAGAGGATCTCATCCTTCGACCAGAAACCAGCCGTAATGAGTGGAAAGCCGGAGAGTGCCAACCCGCCCGCCACAAAAGTCCAGAAAGTGCGGGGCATTTTCTTGCGCAACCCGCCCATAAAGCGCATATCCTGTGCATCCACATGTTCCCCGGTGTGCATCATGCCGTGTTCCATGCCATGGATCACAGATCCCGACCCGAGGAAGAGCAGGGCTTTGAAGAACGCGTGGGTGATCAGGTGAAAAGCTGCCGCGGTGAAGGCACCGATGCCCAACGCGGCGATCATGTAACCCAACTGCGAAATAGTGGAATACGCCAGAACCCTTTTGATGTCGTTCTGAGCGAGCGCGATCGTGGCTGTGAACAAAGCTGTGAATGCCCCAATCACCGCCATGGCTGTCATGGGTGCGGTGAGTTCCCCGCCAGCATGCCACCCGGCAGAAAGCAGGGGGAAGGTGCGCAGAACCAGGTACACACCAGCGGAAACCATCGTTGCCGCGTGGATCATAGCGGATACCGGGGTGGGGCCTTCCATCGCATCTGGAAGCCAAACGTGCAACGGGAATTGTGCCGATTTCCCCACCGCGCCCATAAAGAGCAATAGTCCGATCAAACCCGCCCACGAAAGTCCAAATACTGGTGAGAGGGTGCTGGTTAGCATGGACATCATACCCGGGTCCTGGAAAATCTCACGGAAGTTCAAGGTTCCCGTAGTGGAATAAAGCGCTGCAATGCCTAGCAGCATAAATACATCGCCAATACGGGTGGTGATGAACGCCTTTACCGCTGCCCGGCGTACAGAATCCTTGCCGTACCAGAAACCGATCAACAAGTAGGAGCATAACCCCATGATCTCCCACCCGATGTACAGGGTGAGCAGGTTGTCGCTGAGCACCAGCAGTAACATGGCAAACGCGAACAGGCTGATGAGCGCAAAAAAGCGGGAGTACATCGGTTCCACGGATGGCACGTGATGTACCTTGCCATGTTCGCGCACTTCAGCCCCCTGCGGAGGAAGACCCGCCAGGTCCTTCTTTCCCTGTGGTTGACCGAAATTGTGGTAACCAATGCTGTAGATGAAGATCATCAGCACTGTCCAGGCCACAAAGAACAGGCTGACTGCGGTCAGCGGATCAACCACCACACCAATTTTCAACCAGTTATCAGCGGTTGGCAGCCAGTTGACCGTGCTGGAAAATGGGAGTTCCGCAAGTCCTTTAGTGGTCACCGCCCTGATGAAAACAACCATGCTGCCGATGAACGAAAGCCCTGCTCCGGTTAAGGCCACCCAATGGCTGGTCTTCTTATTGCGGTTGGTCAGCAGCAAGATCAGCGCAAAGGCAACCAGTGGCGGCAGCGGGATCAACCAGATGAGAGAGTTCATCATTATCATGGCGACTTTTCCGCTACCCTTTCAACGTATCCAACTCACCGGCAATAACGGTCTTGCGGCGGCGATAGGCAGAGAGGATCAATCCCAGTCCAACCGCTGTTTCACTCGCGGCGACCACAAAAACGATCAGCGAAAGGATGAGACCATCGATGTTGCCCTGAGGTGCATAGAGGTAACGCCAGAAAGCCAGAATATTGATGTTCGCTGCATTCAACATCAGTTCAACACCCAATAGGATGGCGATGGTGTTCTTGCGGGTGATTACCGCGTAAAGACCTATGCAGAAGAGGATGGCCGAGAGTACGAGGAACCAGGAAAGCGGGATCATTACTCCTCCCCTTTCCGGTCAATGCCAACGTAGATCGCACCGATGAGTGCTGCGAGGAGCAAAATGGACGCGATCTCAAAAGGTATGACATAACCCTGCGGATCGACCAGTGCCAGACCAAGCCGCCCAATGTCCTGCTGTTGTGCAGTCAGTGGACTGGCGAGTGTGCTCATGTTTGGCCAGGTGAAGAGCGCAAGGAGCATGCCGCCCAGTAATATCACCGCAACCAGACCGGTCAGAATCCATTTGCGGTTGTGGGTGTAAGTTTCATCCACGGCATCACGGGTGAGCATGACGCCAAAGAGAATCAGGATGGCAATTGCCCCAATGTAAATCAGGACCTGCAGGATCACAAAAAATCCAGCTTCCAGCAGTCCAAAAACAGCGGCCACACCAAATAGGCAAAGAACCAGCCACAAGCCCGCATGGATGAGCTTGCGTGAGGTCACCATCATCAAGGCTGCAAATACGGTCACCAGTCCATTTGCCAGGAAGATGATCTGCACCAGGGTCATGCATTCACCTCCGTGGATTCAGGCGGGATGGGTTTGGGGGCGACCACCACCGGGCGCATCCCAGAGACCACCTTGCGCCTGGCTCTGCGCGAGCGGGTGTAGAGCGTGAGGAGCCGGTCAGTAATGAACAGCAAGGCAAGATTCGCCAGGATAAGTGCGCCAACCCGGATCAACCCGTTTCCAGCAGGACCGAGTTTGTCCACGATGGCAGTGACAAGGACGGAGGCAAGCGACAGGGGTGTGAGCAGCTTCCAGTTCAACGCCATCATCTGGTCGATGCGCAAACGCGGGAGAGAGAAACGCAAACCAAGGAGCAACAGGTAGACCAGGGCGGTTTTTATGATCAGGTACACGAACCCGAGGATGGGATACTGCTCCGCGCCGGGACCCTGCCAACCGCCAAGGAAAATCGTAGAGAAAACCATGGCAGACGTGAACGCGTGAAGAAAATCCGCCACGTAGAACATGCCGAATTTCAGTCCTGAGTATTCGATGTTGAATCCGGCCACCAGTTCGGAATCCGCTTCCATCAGGTCAAACGGAGCGCGTCCATTTTCAGCAATGGAGGCGACAAAAAAGACCAACGCGGCAGCCGGTGCAAGCAAAATGAAAGGCACTTTTTGCGCGCCGGCAATATCGTTCATCCCCATCGAACCTGAAAGCATCACCGGCACGAGCAGAGCAAGAACCATGGGTACTTCGTAGCTTACCAGTTGCGCCACTGCCCTGAACCCGCCCAGGAGCGCGTACTTGTTGTTGGAACCCAGTCCAGCCAGGATCACGCCCAATTCGCCCAAGGCACCGATCGCCATGATGTAAAGCACACCAACATTGATATTTACACCGTAGACGGTGGAAGAAAGCGGGATGACTGCCCAAATCCCCAACACTGCGGCAACCGCCAGGATGGGCGCAAGGTTGAATAGAACCTTATCTGCTCCATTGGGAGTGATGTATTCCTTGGTGAAAATTTTGAGCATGTCCGCAATCGTCTGGAAGATGCCCCAGGGTCCCACCCGGTTGGGGCCAAGCCTGTCCTGGAACCTGCCTCCGAGCTTGCGCTCCACCCAGATGAGACCAACCGTGAGCAGCATGGGTCCGACCGTCAACAAGCCGGCGCCGATGACGAACAGGACGAACTGAACCAAACCCGCGGAAAGCCCCCATCCGCTGAGGAGAGAGGTTAGCCAGTTGGTGATGAAAGTTACAGGATCTGCAATGAAGCTCATCTGTTCAGTTTCCTGAGTTGTTTAATGCCATTCAAGCGCGCCCTTGCGCCAGGCATAGGCGAGTCCCAGGGCGAGTATGCCCACGAATAATATGGCTTCGATCACACCGAACAACAACATTTTCTTGTACGCAACTGCAAAAGGGAAAAGCAAAACGGTTTCAACATCAAAGATCAGGAAGATGAGGCCATAAATGTAATACTGCGCCTTGAATTGCACGTGGGATGTGCCTACCGTTTCGACACCACATTCGTAGGTAGATTGTTTGATCTTATTGGGTTTTTTGGGGGATAGGATTCCGGCCAACCCGATGGCAACGGCAGGAATCAATAGCGCTAACGATAAGAAGATGATCAGGTAAAACCATTCGTGAAGCATATTGTCCCTCGGGTTTTGCAGGATCAATCAATGTCAAATTTTATCATACATGCCCAATAATGGCACAATTTTTCGCTTTTTTCAAGTTTTCCCAGGAGCAACCAGGCGCTGGCGTTTGAAAAGTGGGCTCATCAAAACCAGGCCACCCACAGCAGACACCATCCCTAGCAGGAGCCTTACCCTGCGCACACGCAGACCCAGGAAATTTCTGGATTCCAGTCTGATTTCCCTGGCAAGCAGCAACGTCCGGTTAGATCCGGATACCTGGTGCAACCATAAAGTGCCCGAATATCCGGCTTGTTGCGCGGTGCGCACCTGCCACGCCAGGTTGAACGGGTGATCGCTTTGAATGGACACCTGGGTTTCCCCCCGGGGATCAACCTCCTCAATTCCGGCCTCCAGCCTTCCAGTCAGCGCAAGCGGGAGAGCACCTTCGAGAGGAGTGTGAACCAGGATGGTCATGGAAATGACAGCCCGGTCCCCTGCCCACAGGCGTATCGGACTGGTTATTTCGATTGTGCCTGTCAACCCCTCCTGCGTGGAAAAAGGGATCATTTCCTTCTCCACTGGCCCGGGAATGAGCGTGAAAATCAATGCACCTAATCCCAATATCAAAATCAGGCTGCCAACTGTGCTTAACCAACGCATAAACCGATTATACCCATCAAAAAGCCGGTGCACACTCACACCGGCTTGCAATGAACATTTCCAACCTTCATTTGGAAATATTTATGTAGACCTTATCACCGTCGTCGTTGTCCTCCACCTCCACCTGGAACGGTTCGCCTCGTTTTAAAGACGCCTCTACTTCTTTCAGCATGTCCTCAACACCCTTTTCCTGCACTTCCCTGGGCATGTAGCTGCCAAAATGACGGAATATCCAGGTTGCCAGTCGTAATGGCAACGGTATGCTAAAGGCAATTTTCTTTGGTCTGTTATCCTCATGAGATTGCACGCGCACGTGCAGCCAGGGGGAATCCATCAGGATCCATCCAAATATGAGGAGCAGCAAACCGATCAGGAATGGGATCCACGAGAGCCAGAACCCCCAGCTTAGCCCGGCTTTTTCGTAGCCCTGGTACATCCAATAAGCGCTAAAGGCAGTCAACACCGCGCCGCCCAGCAGGATCATGCTCCAGGCTGCCTTCCAACAACCGGAGACTCGGGGAGCCTCAGGTGTTTCCATCACAACTGGTTCCACTGGAGGATTCTGCCCGGCGGAACGCTGCTGCTCGTTGGTTTTTGCACGATCGATAATGCCGATCAGGTCTGCCCCTTCCTCCACGGTGAGGGTGCCGTCTTGCACTTTCTTGAGGATCTCAAGCTTGTTTTCATCTGATGTCATGGCAGGCTCCCTTACCGGTCAAGTGCGTTCAATAATTTTTCTGCTTCTTCAACGCTGATCTTTTTATCCTGTAACATTCTCAGGACGAGCATACGTTCTTCGTCAGTTGCGCCGCTTTTGGGTTTGACCGGATTCTGTGCGTTGTCGATGGCAAACCCCACAAAACGCCGCTTCTGGTCCAGTTTGGCAGTTTTTTCCTCGACCTGTTGCATCGCCCTGTCAATTTTCGCCCTGGCCTTGCTGCTCACCTGCCCCGCGGTTTGTGAAGCACGCGCCAGGGTTTCAGATGCCATCTCCAGGCTTTCGCGGATACGGTCTTCAAGCTCAATGCCAAAATCCTTCCAGGTTTCTTCCAGATTGTCAAAATCGTCATCAATATCCTCATCCGGGCGGTGCTGATCCGTCACCTCGATGGATCCCCCTGTCTCCAGGCGAATTTGCGCTCCACCGTCCCCCAAAGGCAAAGAAAGCTCTTCGCCTTCCCAACCCACTTCCTGCCCGCTGGCATGGACGGAGATCTCATCCGCACCGCTATGCAGTTCCAGGTTTGCCCTGGCTTCAGGCGTGACCTCCAACCGCAGGTCACCGCCGGCTTTGGCGGTTATTTCCGGCAGGTCGGTCAAAGTGGTGGAGAGGTCCACATCTCCCCCCGCTCCCACTACACATTTGCCCCTGATGTCCAACAGGGTCACGTCACCGCCAATCCCAAGCGAGGTGAGTCCGGCTATCCCCTGCCCGTGCAGATCACCGCCAACTCTTGCGACCTCAACAGGTCCGGAGGAATCGCGGACCACGAAATCCCCGCCTACGGTCTCAATTGAAGCACCGGCGATCGACTGCAGGGTAAGGTCTGAGCCAACCTTGCCAACGATTAGATGCGTGGCAAGCTGTTTTACCGATGCGTCACCGCCCACCTTTTCGATGGTAACCAAAAGCGAATCAGGCACCAGCAGACGGCAATCGGAGGTAGCCCTGATCTCAATTCCCCCGTTCCCCTCAACAATCTTCAATGTATCTCCATGACGAACCACAGCGGTCAGAAACTTGTATTGCGAACCCTCAATCGAAAGGTCCTCAGCGGCTTTTACATTTACTTTGCTTTCTGGTTTTACTGGAATGGTAGTTTGTTTCATAAGATCCCTGCTTCCGGCTGAATGCCAATGAATGGATATTTATTATAATAGCACATAGTTTAGTTTTGTCAATACCGATATTCAATTTATTACTTCGAAAGTGGAAATTTACTTAATATTATTGATATGCAAATCAATTATTTGGTTTGATCAATCTGGAAAGGCGAAATATCGAGCTTGCGTTACAATAGGAACATCCTACCTGGAGGTTTTCTACGATGAAACAAAACAAGATATGGTTCTTTTCTATTATCCTGCTCCTGTCCTTGGTCCTGGCTGCCTGCAAACCTGCAGCAACGCCGGTCTATATCGAGGGAGAAGAGAGTGACCGCGTGGCTGAAGCCGCGGAACCCATTGCCGCCGGCATCCTGGAAGGCATCCGGACGGATGACTATGAACTATTCACTACCGCATTCAATGAGAAGCTGCAGAGTGCACTCAACGAAACCCAGTTTGCAGGAATCGTAGGCATGTACGGTAAACTTGGGCAATCCGAAAGTATGGAGTTGCTCAATATTGAGGACAAACAGGATTATTACGGCTTGAACTACAAGTTGACTTACCCTGACAAAGTGGTGATCATGCTGGTTGTGTTGACGAAGACCGAGCCTTATCAAGTCAGCGGACTATGGTTCAAGTGAAGCTGGCATCACTATAAAAAAATGTTGTATACTGATTACACACACAGGATTTTGTCAGGGCTAGATATTACGCAATAGTTACACTTAATCAAAAGGAGATAAATTATGAGACTTTCACCCCCAAAGAACATCACCTGGTGGATCGCAGTAATTCTTGTTGTCCTCGGATTGTTAGGCTCTCTAACAAAAATCGCATTCGTATCCCCTAACGCATTCTGGTTTGTTTTTGTCGGCGCTGCACTGCTAATTGTGGCAACCCTGGTCAAAGACCTGTAATTTTCCCTCTTCATACCCACAACTAAGCCATGGGATGGGTTTAGTCCTACGTCAAAATTCCTGGAAGTCCGGCATCACTGCCGGACTTTTCAATTTCCAACCTAATCAATTATGGTGTTCAGACCTTTAACCGCCTGGTCAGGGTGCCCACAACCAGCATGAAGGGAAGCAGGATCACACTGCCGCAGATGGGCAATATTCCGCCTGTCTTTTCCGGGGTTGTTTCAACAGGCTGGGAGGTATTCGTTGGGACGATCCTTGTTGAGGTTGGCGGTACTGGAGTATCTACCGCAGCAGGTACTTCCTGAGGATCAGGTGTCACAGACGCGTACTCAGGCATGAGTTGGGTGACGGTTGCCACGGGTGTTTGCGTCAGCCATGGAAAATCATAAAATTCGCCATTTTCGACCATTCCATCGGGGAATAAAAAGGAAAGATCCATCGCGATGGTTTTTACGATCTCATCGTTTGGTGCCTGTTCCAATGCACGCTGGATCTCCTGCAGCGCTTTCACTTTGACCGGAATGGTCTCAACCCCTTCGAAACCAGCATAATAACCGTAATATCCCAACAGGTCTGCATACCCTGCGCGCCATTGAGCGTCGTCCGGTTTCAGATCGAGCGCTTTGGAATATGCCTCGTCACTGAGACGCACCAACTCCTGTGCCCCGCTATCCGTCAAAAGGCTGAAGCTGCGGAAGCCCCGCCTTCCATGAGGGGAGAAGATCAAAGCTTTGTAGGCTCTCCCCAATCGCCCCCATGCCTCCCCATCCCTGGGATTCGTTTCAACATTCGTTTTTTCAGTGAGAACCTTTGCCCACTCGGAAGGTGCCGCGATGTAAAGTGTGAAGTTGTCCTCGACATCAGGCTCAAAATCCTCAAAGCGCCAGGTGATGCGCTTTCCTTCCATCCTGCCGCCTCGCGTGGTACACGAATACGTATCATCCGCATCGCAAACCAGGACGTTGAGCTCGTTGACTTCGTAAGGGAAATTTACCACCAGGTCCGCGCTGCCGATCGTGCCGTTCCAACCTGCGCCGGTGGAGAAAATATAATTGAACCAGATGTAAGGCAACTCTCCCACCGCCTGCAGCGTGTATTTCACCACAATTTGCACGTCTGCCTGGGATGGGAAGGTCACGTCAAATTCCACCCAGGGCACCTCGTCCGCCCCAAAGTTCGGGTCCTCGCCGGTTATGGAACGCAAGGCAACGTTTTTTCCGCCAACTGACACCACCGTATCCGTAATTACCGGAATGCCCCCCCAGCCATCGCTTGCTCCCACCGGAAAACGCACCGCCATGGTCTCATCGGCATCGCCCAGGTTGCGCATGGTGAATTCAGCGGAGACACTGGCGAACCCGAGCTCCTTTCCGCTGGTCCTGGATTGCACGTCGATGGTGACGGTTTCAGCCACCATGCGCACGCTGGTTGTTTCACTTCCGGGTTGCGGGTTCGTCCCGGGCGGCCGGTTGGGAGGAGCAATATCCGCCTGGACGGGTTTGACCTGGACAAACAGAACGATTATCAACAATACCACTAATAGTTTTCGCATTGATCCTCCGCTTCCTGTAAAAGTATTGAAATGACCGGTTAATTTCAAGAATGATCTACAAGCGGCTTCCGCCTCACTGTCAGCATGGTGATGTCATCAAACTGTTTTGTGCCGGCAGAAAAATCCTCGACCCGCTGGTGAATAATGGGGCACAAGTTGACTAGCGATTGCCCGCTGCTCAAAAGGGGGAGCAGGTCATTCACGTTAAAACTTTCATTGTTCAGGTTCACTGCGTCCGACAGGCCATCTGTGTAGGCATAAACCAGGTCACCCGGCTGCAACACTATGGAGTCTGTCTGATAGTCAGGGTCTGGAATTGCCCCCAGGGCAGGACCGGTCAGGGTAAGCTTTCGCTTCAGGCCTCTATCCGTCACCACCATGGGCGGAATGTGTCCACAATTAATGTACTTGAGCGAGCCGGACCTGGTATCCAATATACCCAGGAAGACTGTGGCGAACATGCCCGAATTGCCGTGCATTTCTGAGATGTAATTGTTGGCCAGCAGCACAGTGCGTTGGAGCAGTTGAATGGTGGAGGTTTTTTCCAGGCTTTCACTGCGGGTGTAGAAATCAATATTGGCCGATACCCGCAAGAGACTGCGCACCAGCGTCATGAACAAGGCAGCACCCAATCCCTTGTCACACACATCCGCGATCACCAACCCCACCTTGCCATTGGGGAGCCGGAAGACATCATAAAAGTCGCCGGCAACCTCGCGCGCCGGTTTGAGAAAAGCGCCGATCTCCCAGCCCTTGGGCTGAGGGATGGTTTCGGGCAGAAACCCTGCCTGTATGCCACGTCCGATCTCGAACTCCCTTTCCAAAGCCTGGCGGTAAAGGTGTTCCTGTTCCCACAATCGCGCATTATCCAGTGCCACGCTCATCGAGGCAGCCAGGGTTTGCAGGATGAGCACATCGTTATCAGTAAAAGCCTGCTCTTTGGAGATGCTTTGCAGGCTGAGGATGCCGGTCACCTGGTCGCCCACCAGCATGGGCACTCCCAACCAGGACTTGGGGGTAACGGTACCGGGAATGGTAGGTTGCCCCAGGCGTGCAGCCAATTCTCCAACATTCTTATTTTCCATCAGCGGCATGCGGCTCCGGATGATCTGCGAACGAAACCCGCCCGGGGGCAGGTGACCCGGGGCGTAGATGCGTTCACCCGCTTCGATGGCATAGCGGTGTTCCACCGTGTTCGTCAACGCGTCGTAGGTGGAGATCATCACCACGTCCGGTTCGAAGATATCACGGATGCGGTCACCCACCAGGTCGTAAATCCCCTGCACGTCCAGCCGGGAAGCCAGACCCAACTGCACGCTGGTGAGGATGGAAAGCTCGGCCTCGCGCTGTAGCAATTCCTGCCTCAACGCTTGCAGTTCGTTATTGGATTCATTGTTTACATTTGCCATACTGCCGCTGCCTGCAAAGTAACAGTGGGGTGACGCTACCCTGCACTAATTATTCTACAACTTTGCAGGGCACGCTTCAACCAGTTGTTTTGGATTCGTTGAACCCAACCAGCTGATTTGCTTGTAACAGTTTGAGTCTTACCTAAGGAATTTCACAACTGGACGGGTACTCTTCCAGCTTGTCACCGTTTTGGTAAACAATCGTGTCAGGCAGCAAATCAATGTCCTGCTTGAAGTAATCCCTCAGGATGAGCCTGAAGGTATTGACCGGGGTGATCGTATCATAGAGCGCACTGTTCATTTGCCCGGGCAGGGCATATGCGTTTAGGATCTTGTGCTTTTCCAAACCCGTGGTGATCACATGCGCGCCATGGTCCGCCTGCAGGATGATGATGGGCTGCACGTCTGACCTCTCCAGGATGGCATCGATCATTTCGATGACGCGCTGATTGAGGTAGAGCACCTGGTCGATGTAATAGGGGGCATCATCCTTCGGGTTGTAGGTGTAGCGGAAGTTGCCGTTGCGGTCAAATACGTAAGGTCCATGAGGCGTGTTGATGTGAGCGTAGATGAGGTAATTGCCGTCTTTTTGGGGGAATTCCTCAAGAGTATCGAACATGTAGCGGGTCTGGTAATACCAGTAACTGGCATAACCCAGGACGTCGTCCTTGTTGTTGGAGACGAAGAGCCAGCCGGGGAGAATATCGTATCTCACCGGGTCCATGCGGTAGAGTTCAAAGGCGGTGCGCAGCAGGGTGGTTTCCAGGTAGAACTCCGCGAATTGCGCCTGCGCCATCGTGTCTTTCATGCCCTGGTCGGTGCGGTAATTGAGGTAAATATCAGCGTTGTTGATGTCCGTTTCCGACGAAAACGCCCTGGAAGAGACAAACTGATAACCATAAGCCTTCAGCGCAGCGCGGATCTTGTTGTTCTTCAGATCAAGCATGTTCGGGCTGTCTGCCGGGTTTCCCGGTTCGATATAGGAATAGTTCAATGAGGACAGCATCGAACTCAGGGTTTCACCGTAGTTGGAGTTGGCGCAGTCCGCCACGAAGAACCCGCGCGAGCGCAAGGCTGCGATGAACTCCGAATTGTCCACCCCGAGCCTGTCCAGAAGCACGTCCTGGCGGGAATACGCGTCGAGGATGATGTAGTAAATATCCGCCAGTACCTCCTCCCCGCCCCCCGCTGGCAGAGCCGTGCCGGTGGATTGCGGCGACTTGACGGGCTTTTCAGCTTTCCGGCGTGCCACCTCGAACGCAGAAATTTGGACCAGGTTCAAAACAACCAGCAGGGCAAAAATGCCGTTGAGCAGCAGGATGGTGGATGGAGCGACCTTCTTCACTTTCGCCGCGAACCAGAACCCCGCCGCCATGAGCACCAGGTAGACCACCGTGAGCTTGACGAAGCCGATCGAGAGACCAGACAACTGACCCTGTTCCACCAGTTCGTAGACATGACCAAAGGAGAAAAACAGGATGAAGAAAATCGCGGAGGCGATGGCGGCCTTGATGCTGGAGCGATAAATCAGAAGGGTGAGCGCGCACACCGCCAGGACGAACAAAAGCGTAACCCCCAAAGAAACGAGCACGTCCCGCGGATAGACCTGGCTTTTGTTGAAGTTCCACAAGGCAATGCCCGGGAAAACGCCGGCCAGGAAGGCGAAAAAGGGGAAACGCAGCAACTTGCGCATGATTTGAAAATTATACCCCAGCGGCATTTTCCTCCCCAATCTCCTTGAGCGGGGAGTAATGCCACATGTGAGTGAAAGTGATCACCTTACTTGCGAATGAAAAACCTCACCCGGGTCGCCGGGTAATTCTCCGCGGTCACCTTATCCAGGGTGGGATTAATTCGCTCTTCAAAGGTGTTGCTGCCCAGCCCGTTCGCTGCGCTCCTGAAAATATACCTGGCAAATTCCATTGGATAATCCCCGGGACCATTCTGCTGCTCGATCAGCATCGGCTTGTTGAGGAAATTGCCCAGCACCAGCCTGAGCACGTCGCACTGGTAATAGGTGAACTGGTCCAGGTAGTAATGGAACTCCCCGAGGTTGGAGGAAATGCTGCCGAAATCTGCGCCGCATGTTGCATCAGTGACCTTGCCGACGTTTATGGGCAGGTAGTAACGCAACCCCTTGACATCCTCAAAACCAGTGAGGACAAATAGAGATTCCTCCTTCACCAACATCCCCAGTACCACACCATAAAACCTCGCAGAGGAGTCAACTTTGGCTTGTTGATTCCTGTCAAAACTGTTGAATGGACGCGGTTTGCCCGGGCGCTCTTCGAAAAGCTCTGACCTCGGTATCACGGTGGTCCCGGAAACCCAGTTGGCCAGGTTTTCCTCCAGAACGGATTGGGTGTTCTGCATGGCGTACATCATTTCCAGGTAACTCCGCGCCGATTGGGTTAACTGCCACTGCCCGGAATCAAAATCGTACCACCCCAGGAAGGTGGTCTTGTTGTAAAAAGCCCCCGGCACGATCCCGGTCTTTGTAGCCACCAGGCGGATTTCTCCCCCGTCGCTCAAGCCGGTGGGGATGGCCAGGGTGGCGAAACCGAGGTTCTGCGTACCGTGCTGCGCGATGAGATCTGCCAATTCGGATGTATCCCCTGAACGGGCGGATGTCCTGCTTCCCTTGGCATCAGTGATGACGTATGGCACTAGCAGGCAATCGCAGGTTTGATCGTAAATATACAGGGTGTATACCGGTTGGGTATCGGTGATGGTGAAACCAAGATAAGGTTTAAGGTTATGCGCCCTAAACTCAAAATCCCGGCCGCCATAAGTGAGCAATTCATCCGTGAGCCGATCGAGCGTTTCGCCAAACCCCAGGTCGCGCAGATCCTGTTCCGCGTGGGTCATGATGTCAAGCGCGGGGTAGACATCCGCTTCGGAGAGGCTGGCCGTGTTGCTCACCTGGTACATGGGCACCAGGTCCGCGGCGGTGAGCACTTTGGTGGGTGCAATTGTGGGGGTAGCGGTGGGGCTTGGCGTGGGCGTGGGGACGGTGGCAGTGGGCGGAGGAGGTGTGGCCGTCGGTATGCTTGGTTGCAGGGCAGAACAAGCTGAAGAACCAAGAACGAGCATGATGATCACAATTGCACAAAACAAGAAACGACCTGACATTTCAGCCCTCCCACAAGGTTGCGGTTATCTATTTTTTGATCTTATGATTGAACTAATTCTACACGGATTTGTTTTTTGCCTCTGGTATTGAACCACAAAAATCAACCGCCGACATCGCTTCGGAATGTCAGCGGTTTACGTGTGGTCGGGGCGGCTGCGAAGCGCTCTGGAAGAGGTCGCGAAGCACACTGCAAAGTGCGGATTTGCGAACGAAGTGAGTACCTCGATGGTAAACCGTCACCTCTATTTTGGTCGGGGCGGGTCGCGAAGCACACTGCAAAGTGCGGATTTGCGAACGAAGTGAGTACCTCGATGGTAAACCGTCACCTCTATTTTGGTCGGGGCGGGCGGATTTGAACCGCCGACCTCTCGGTCCCGAACCGAGTGCTCTAGCCGGACTGAGCCACGCCCCGAACGCCCATGATTATACCCCATCCGCATGCAACCCGGCAAGTTCAGCGCCAGAATTATGCGCATTCTCAGGCTATAATCAAGGAAAACCGGGCAAGAAAGTTGCAACCAAACCACCATGGAAGATTGTGTTTTCTGCAAGATCATCGCCAATCCGTCCCCTGATGACCTCGTTTTCTCCAACGAGGATTTCATCGTCATCCGCGACATCCGCCCGCTGGCACCGCTGCACCTGCTGGTCATCCCGCGCCGGCACATCACCTCGGTGAACAGCCTGGCACTTGAGGATGAAGCCCTTGCCGGCAGGCTGCTGCTCACGGCTCGCGAGGTGGCCATGGCTGCCCTGGGCGAAGACGGCGGCTACCGCCTGGTGATCAACACCGGCCGCGAGGGCGGGCAGACCGTGTTCCACCTGCACCTGCACATCCTCGCCGGCAGGTCCATCTCCCCTGAAATGCTCACCAGCAACCTGCGATGAAGAATCTAACCGCAACCCTGCTCACCTGCCTTCTGCTGCTCTTTTTGCTGGCAGGCTGCTTGCAGCCCGCCCCCAACTCGCGCCCCTGGCTGATCCAATACGCCACCGAGATCCCTGCTGACCTTCCGCCGGATAATGAGGCTGCTGTTGCGCAGCCGGCATCCGTCAACCTGCCCACCCGCCGCCCGCCGGACAGCCCCTACCTGACCCCCACCCCAAACCAGCCGCAGGCACTGCCGACCATGCGCCCGGAACCTGAAACCTACTTCGTGCAATCAGGAGATTACCTGGCCGCCATCGCCTGGCGCTACAACATGGATGTGGAGTACCTGCTGGCTGCCAACAACCTGGAAAACCCGGATGTGCTGGAGATCGGTCAGGAGATCACCATCCCGGCCATGATCCCTTCAGTGCCATCCTCTGCTTTCAAAATCATCCCTGATTCTGAATTGGTCTTCGGTCCCGTCAGTTCCACTCTCGATATCAACGAGTTCGTCAAACTTGAAGGTGGCTACCTCGCCAGCTACACGGATGATGTATTTGATGTGTCCCTCAGCGGTGCCCGGGTGGTGGAACGCGTCTCTGCCGAGTTTTCCGTAAACCCGCGCCTCCTGCTCGCCATCCTGGAGTACCGCTCGGGATGGGTGACCTCGCGCAAGGTGGATAGCGCCAGCCTGGATTACCCATTGTTGTTCGACAACCCCAATTACAAGGGGCTTTACCTGCAGCTCGCCTGGATGGCCAACCAGCTCAACCGCGGCTATTACCTGTGGCAGGTCAATGCCCTCTCCCACATCAACCTGGCTGGCGGCAGGATCGTCAGCTTTGACCCCACGCTTAACGCCGGCACAGCCGGCGTCCAATACGCGCTGGGGTTGGGTTCCACCCCTGAAGAATGGCAGCGCGCGGTGTCAGCGGCTGGCGTGTACCAAACGTACACAGACTTATTCGGCATTCCCTTTGACCTCACCTTTGAGGCGCTGGTGCCGGCAGACCTGGAACAACCTGTGCTGCGCCTTCCCTTTGAACCGGGCCAGCCGTGGTCTTTCACTGGCGGACCGCACGCGGGCTGGGGAACTGGTTCCGCCTGGGCAGCCCTTGACTTTGCCCCGCCGGGTGAGGAGTTTGGCTGCTTCAAATCAGATGCCTGGGTCACCGCTGTGGCCGACGGGGTGATCCTGCGCTCCGCCGATGGACAGGTGGTACAGGACCTTGACAGTGACGGACTGGAACAAACCGGTTGGACGATCCTCTACATGCACGTGGAAAGTAAGGACCGCATCCCGGCTGGAACCGTGGTGAAGGCAGGTGATAAGATCGGTCACGCCTCCTGCGAAGGCGGCATCTCGAACGGGACGCATCTGCACCTGGCGAGACGGTATAATGGCGAATGGATATCCGCTGATGCAGGTCTGCCATTCATCCTGAGTGGATGGATTTCAGCGGGTGATGGTGAGGAATACAGCGGGACGCTCGTTAAGGACGGGCGGATCGTTTATTCCTGGGATGGCCGCGTTGACGAAAACCAGATTGAATACTAAAAGGATCAAACTCACCTGCTCGCTGGTTGCCATCCTGGCGACCCTGCTTGCCTGTTCCAGCGGCTACCAGACCCCGGCTGAATTGACCGCCACTGCGCTTCTCAACCCGCCGGCGGCTACCCCCACCTACTTCCCTGCCGAGACCGAACCGGTGCAAATTGAAACCACAGACCCCGCGGTCTTTATCCCCACCTTCACAGACCTGCCCAGGGTGACCGCTACCCCCTCGCCCACAGCCACCATCGACCCGAATGCCACCCCCAAACCGCTGATTATTTACTACACGCAAGCAGGTGACACCCTGCCCTCAATTGCGGGCAGGTTTGGAGTGACGCCAGACCAGGTCAAGCCCTCTGAACCGGTTTCTGAAACAGGGCTCATCAGACCCGGGACGTTGCTGCTGATCCCGGATGTGCTCAATGACGTTTTTGAGTCCACTATTGTCCTGCCGGATAGCGAAGTGGTTTATTCGCCCTCTACAGCCGATTTCAACGTAGGTGACTATGTGTTGGAAAGCGGCGGGTACCTTAAGAACTTCACCCAAATTGTAGGAAACGACAGGCTTTCCGGCGCGGAAATCATAGAACGTGTTGCACTGGAGAATTCGGTGAACCCGCGCCTGTTGCTCGCGTTGCTGGAGTATAAAAGTCACTGGTTGACCGGCAGTCCTTCCAACCTGGCGGAAAACGAGTACCCCATGGGCATGGTCAAACTGGAGTACAAGGGGCTCTACAGGCAACTTTCCTGGACGGTGGAACAATTATCGATCGGCTATTATGGCTGGCGGGCTGGCACACTCGCCAACCTGACGTTCAAGGACGGCACAACCGTGCGCATCAGCCCCGGGTTGAACGCCGGCACAGCCGCCATTCAGTACCTGTTTTCCCGATGGTATGATAAATATGAATGGGCTGGCGCGTTGTATGGCAGCGAAAGCTTCCTCAACACCCTGACCAGCATGTTTGGCAATGTCAACTCCCGGGCTGAGAGCGTGGAACCGCTGTACCCCGCGGACCTCACCCAGCCGGCGCTGGAACTCCCGCTGGTTCCGGGGCGGGTATGGAGTTTCACCGGCGGTCCACACCCCGCCTGGGGACCCGGCGGTGCGCTGGCGGCCATTGATTTTGCCCCACCCTCCGTGGAAGGCGGATGCGTTGACTCGCAGGAATTCGTCACCGCCATGGCTCCCGGCGTGATCGTGCGCTCCGGTAACGGCGTGGTGATTCTGGACCTGGATGGCGACGGCAGCGAATTCACCGGCTGGAACATCCTGTACCTGCACATTGCCACCAAAGACCGTGTGCAAGCTGGGGATTACCTGGAAACTGGCGGCAAGATCGGTCACCCCTCCTGCGAGGGAGGAAGTTCCACCGGAACGCACACGCACGTCGCCCGCAAGTATAATGGGGAATGGATCCTCGCTGATGGTCCCTTGCCGTTCACGCTCAGCGGTTACGTGGCTTTCAATGGCGATGCCATTTACCAGGGCACGTTGGTCAGAGGAAATGAAGTGGTCATTGCCGACCCGCTCTCCTCCAGCAAATCGCACATATCACGGTAACCTGGCATAAGGTTACCTGTTTATTGGAATCATGAGAAATTTAATCCTGAATACTAACCGGTTCAAATCAGTCTTTTTCGGCCTGGTGATCCTGCTCACCCTGGCTTCTGCCTGCTCGCCCATTGCGGCAACCACCCTGCCGCCAATGGAAACGGAAATCCCGTCCGTTGAGGAACCGCTGTCCACCTCCACACCCATCCCCATACGGGCAGCCTTCGAACCGGGAACCCTCGTGGAATACCAGGCTCAGACGGGCGACACGCTGGCAGCTGTGGCTGCGCACTTCAACACCACACAAAAAGAGATCCTCGAGGCCAACCCGCAAATCAAACCCGGCGTCACGACCTTTGCCCCCGGTGAGCTATTGCTGATCCCCATTTACTACGAAGCTCTGTGGGGCAGTGCCTTCCAGATCCTTCCGGATTCACTTTTCGTGAATGGACCTGCACAGAGCGGTTTCGATGTGCGGGCTTATGTAGATGACCAGCCTGGCTGGTTGAAAACCTACTCGGCTTTTGCAGGGAACAAAACGCGACGCGGCGGCGAGTTGATCGAATATGTCGCCCTGAATTTCTCGGTCAGTCCACGCCTGCTGCTGGCACTGGTGGAATACCAGTCCGGCGTGCTTTCGCAGGTGTTGCTGCCGCCAAACCTGGAAACCTATCCCCTTGGATTCGAAGACCAGTATCACAAGGGTTTTTACCTGCAACTAGTTTGGGCTGCCAACACCCTGAACAATGGTTATTACAGCTGGCGCAACGGAAAACTGGATACCATCACCCACTCCGATGGCACCATTGAGCACCCTGACCCCTGGCAGAACGCCGCCACCGTGGCACTGCAATACTACTTTTCTCTTGAAACCCCGGTGGATGATTATCACCTGGCAATATCCAGCGACGGCATTTTTAGAACGTACACGGCATTATTTGGCGACCCCTGGTCTGACATGAAATCGCACATCCCCGGTGACCTGGAACAGCCGGTAATGAGCCTGCCATTTGAATTGGGCAAGACCTGGACCTACTCCGGCGGTCCTCATTCCGCCTGGGGCGAGGGCGAACCATGGGCTGCCATCGACTTCGCTCCCCCGGCTGTAGTGGGGGGCTGCACACCCAGCAGCCAGTTCGTCACCGCGGTGGCAGATGGGCAGATCGTCCGCTCGGATCCTGCCATCGCAGTGCTTGACCTTGACCAGGATGGAGATGAGCGCACCGGTTGGGTGGTTTTCTACCTCCACCTGGGATTGAATGACAAGGTACGCACAGGAGTCCTGGTCAAACAGGGAGCAAACCTCGGGCATCCTTCCTGCGATGGCGGCAGCGCGACTGGTACGCACGTGCACATCGCCCGTAAATACAATGGCGAATGGATGCCCGCGGATGGCGTACTGGCCTTCAACCTTGAAGGCTGGGTTTCCGCCAATGGGTCGGAACCATACAAGGGCACGCTCACCAAGATCGGCAGGGTTGTTGAAGCCAGTACCGCTTCAGATTCTGCGAGTTGGGTAACATCCGGCAAGTACAATCCGAAGTAATAACAAAAAAATCCCGGGAGAAAAACCCCGGGAATAGTTGATAGAACATCGTAGAAAATTTAGGCTTCGACCACGCGGTAAGAGGTGGAGAGATTCGTAGCCTTGCGCATCATGGCGATGCCGGAGCAGTACTTAGTCTCGCTAAGCTCGACCGCCCTGGCCACTGCTTCCGCGTCAATATTGTGACCGGTCACCACGTACTCAATGGTGACATGTGTGAACACTTTGGGGTGTTCCGTTGCCCGATCTGCATGCAGAATGATCTCAAAATTGGTGACCTCCTGGCGTTTCTTCTGCAGGATGGAAATCACGTCCATTGCTGTGCACCCGCCCAGGCCCATCAGCATAAATTCCATGGGAGCAGCGCCTGTGCCAGCCCCGCCATGTTCGATCGTTGCGTCCATGGGAACGTCAATATTTGAATCTGCAATTCCGTTAAATGCCATCCCGCTTTTCCAGGTTAATTTTGCATCCATATGTCCTCCGTTTTGTATAAGTATACAGGTGATCGGGAAAATCTCCAACTGGAGATTGTGATCCGGGTTATCAGGTAAAGGCGCCCCCGGGTGCCTGGTAACCGCACTCCGGACAAATCAAAATGAGCAACCCGTTGTAATTAAGTATTCCCTGGCCACATTTTGGGCAAAGGCTGCCGCGTTGCGGATACTGGCAAGCCGACCATTGCACAGCGGGTTCCCGGTTATCAGTCTTTGCGTATTTGCTTTGATCAGGTTCGTTTACATCATTCATTTGGTGTCATCATCCAATGATAATCGTTTCAATAACCGGGTCCGCACATCTTCAGGTAATGCATCGTTTTCAGGCAGATGCTGATAGAGTTCAACCGTCCGCTGCAGGGTATTGAATACTACAGTGCAATTCGTACAGCCTTTGAGATGTTCCTGGATCTGCTCACAAATATCAGGGGGCAATTCTCCATCGATGTAATCAGAAAACCTGGTCAGGTAGTCTTTGCAATGGTTATGTTCATCCATTTTCCACCCCTGTTGTCACACGCTCACGAAAATAGGTCGAAATCTCATCCCGTAACTTGAGACGGGCTCGTACCAGCCTGGTCTTCACCACATCCTCGCTCAGATCCAGGATCTCAGCTGTTTCCCGTACCGAAAACCCCTGCACATCGCGTAAGAGAAAAACAGCTTTTAAGGCATCTGATAGTTTTGCGGCTGCGCCTTCCAAAACCAGACGGGTTTCAGCGGAAAGCAGTTCGTTCTCCGGAAGGCAACACCAATCCACAATTTCAAGAGGTTCATCTTCTTCGGGATTTTCTGGCTCAATATCCACCATCGGTCCCATCTTCTTTCGTTTACGCAGCAACATCAGCGCTTCATTGGCAGCAATGCGGAATAACCAGGTAGCTACAGAAGACCTCTGTTCAAATTGTGGTAAAGCCTTGAATGCCTTCAAGTAGGTTTCCTGCAACACGTCCTCCGCATCCTGATCATTTCCCATCATCCTCAGGGCAAGCCCGTAGATCCTGGGCGAGGTTTCATCCACCAGTAGAGCAAATGCCTCCCTGTTTCCAGCCACAAGCTGATCCAGGAATTCAGTGGTTTGAAGTGTCTCGTTATCCATTTAGATGTCTTCAGGACCGGAAAGTGACTTAACTGAGCGGCCAGTTCGGCAGAACATCCAGGTCAAGCGGATCTACATGACCCGCACAATAATGGAAGTATCCGGCTGCTGCGATCATGGCCGCGTTATCGGTACAGAGCGAAAGTGAAGGAATGTGCACAGGGAATTCCACCTGGCTCTCAAAAGCCTCTCGTAAAGCCTGGTTGGCAGATACTCCACCAGCCACAAGGATTGAACTTACCTCAAACTCCCTCGCAGCTTTCATCGTCTTGGTAAATAAAACATCCACCACGGCAGCCTGAAAACTGGCTGCCAGGTCTGCCACCGGAAAGGTGCGATTAACCCTTTCCAGCTCCCGGACTACGCGCAGCACGGCGGTCTTGATCCCGCTGAAGGAGAAATTCCAGGTGCCTTCCAGGCGCGAGCGCGGAAAAGTGAAAGCTTCCGGGTCGCCAACCCTGGCGGCCTTCTGAATCGAGGGTCCACCGGGATATGCCAACCCCAGCAGGCGCGCCACTTTGTCGAACGCCTCTCCAGCGGCGTCATCCAGCGTGGATCCCAGTCTACGATATTCAAGATGGTTGGTGATGAGATTTAATTCCGAGTGCCCGCCAGAAACCAGGAGGGCAAGTAGCGGAAACTCTGGGGGAGCGGGTGGTTTGGGCGTGTCTGCCGGGTAGAGCCAGGCAGAGTAAATGTGGCCTTCGAGATGATTCACACCGATTAAGGGAATATCCCTGCTCAGGGCAATACCCTTGGCGGCGTTCATGCCCACCACCAGCGAACCGGCCAAGCCGGGGCCGCGCGTCACCGCCACCGCGTCAACGTCCGCCAGGCTGAGGTGGGCGCGTTGCAGGGCTTCTTCGATTACCGCGTAAATGGTGCGGATGTGCTGGCGTGAAGCAACCTCAGGAAATACCCCACCGTACTTGGCGTGCAGATCGATTTGCGTGGCAACCACGCTGGAAAGGATGGAACGGCCATTTTCAACCACTGAAGCAGCGGTTTCATCACACGAAGATTCTATGCCTAACACGCGCGCAGGTTTTAGTTCCATTCCATTTTCCTCTTTTTACAAGGTCTCATCGCATCCATTCAGGATTTAAGCGGAAGGACAAGTTCCTTTGGGTAATCTGCGATGATCTCAAACCCTCCATCGGCGGTGCAGGTGAGTGAATCCTCAATGCGCACACCCATCCCGCGTTCCGGGTAGTACAGCCCGGGTTCCAATGTAAACGCCACGCCGGGAGACAGGATATCCGTGGGAGATGGATTGACCATGGAAGCGAACGGCTTTTCGTGTACCCGCAGGCCAATGCCATGCCCCAGGCTGTGGACATACCCGTTCTCCGTCGCCGGGTTGGTTCGGATGGTGGTATGTCCCATGGCCTCAAATAGCTCACAGGTGCGCGCCTGGTACCTGCTGAACGGAGCATTCACTTCCAGCTCCCTGTAAAGGATCTCGTAAGTCCGGAGAACCTGCTCATATAGTTCCATGGCTGCATCGGTGGCGTATCCCAGCGACCAGGTGCGGGTGAAGTCATAGAAGTACCCGCCGCCTGCCTCACACGGGTAAATGTCGTACACAATGGTCTGTCCAAGCCTGAGCAGGTCAGACGGGGTTCCCACTGAATGAGGAATGCCGGCATCCCGCCCGATGGCGAAGATGGTCCCCTCGGGGTTTTCCACCCCGCGCTCTGCCAGCCACAGGTTGATCAGGTTGTGGACTTCGCCGATGGTCACAGGGCTATCATCCTTGTGGATTAGAACATCGTTTTTCACGCGGTGACCGGTGAGATAGTCTGCGGTCTTCCCAACCACATCAGTTGTGATTTTCCCCATCTGCCGGATGCTTGCAATCTCTGCCTCATCCTTGGTCATCATGGCTGACATCAGGATCTCATCCTGCAGGAATCCTGTAAATTGAACACCGGGCATCATGGTCTGCAAACGGTTTAACAGGGTGAAAGCCGGTCCAACGCCCTCCTTGCCATAAATGGCCACATTCCCGCTGGAGACCCCCAGGTCTTCAAACACCTTTTTCACTTGAAGCGCGGCAGCATCCACCAGGTTTCCATTGGTCTGCTTGAGCAATTCCGACATCGGAAAACTGGAAAGGTTCACCAGTTTGAAACCTGATTTGGCTGCCTCCTCCCTTTCCATTGGATAATGCACCAGCACCGGTTCTTCACCACGCTTTTTCACCAGGAAACCGCCGGACACGTGGGCATTCCCCACGAAATAGACCATTTCCGGGTTATGCTGTGCGGCACCGATAACATACAGCACATCGATGTCTTTTCCCTTCATCAACCGGTCAAGATCGCTTTTCATTTCAACTCCTGGGCAGTATGTTTTTTAGGATGTCAACCAGGACCATATCTTCATCCTCGCTGACGGTGCGCGGGTCAAGCAGTATTCTACCATCCTGGATACGTCCGATGACTGGCGGGTTCGCCTGGCGCAGTTTTTCAAGTACCTTCTCCGGGTGTGGTAGCTGTAATGTGAGTAGAAAGGTCGGCAACATCTCTCCCGGCAGGCTCCCCCCGCCAACTGTGGACTCGCCCTCCAGCGCTTCGCCTTGTCCGATCGCCTGCTTCCATTTTTCAGCCCGGGTTCGCAATGCATCGGGTTTGGCAGCGATCATCCGCCAGACAGGGATATCAGTTAGTGCTTTATCTTGCTCATATGCGACTAAAGTTGTGCTCAGCGCTGCCAGGCATAGCTTGTCTGCCCGGATGGCACGCGCCAGTGGGTGCCGTTTCACCCTGGCGATCAGGTCTGCTTTCCCGATGATGATGCCGGCCTGAGGCCCTCCCAGTAGTTTATCTCCTGAAAAACACACCAGGTCAGCACCAGCCTTGATGGAATCCTGCGGCATGGGCTCACGGGTCATTCCGTATGCAGAAGTATCGAGCAACGCCCCTGACCCCAGGTCATCCAGGAACGGCACGCCAAACTGGTGAGCAATAGAAACGAGCTCCTCCAGTTCCGGTTGAGAGGTGAATCCGATGAGTTTAAAGTTAGAGGAGTGCGCCCGCATCAGCAAGGCAGCGCCATTCCTGAGCGCTTCCTCGTAATCCGCAATGTGGACCCTGTTGGTGGTGCCCACCTCCACCAATTTAGCCCCGGATTGCCTCATCACGTCCGGGATGCGGAACCCCCCGCCAATCTCCACCAGTTGCGAACGGGAAATCACCACCTTGCGCCGGTTTGCCAGGGCCGAAAGGCAGAGTAAAACCGCGCCCGCGTTGTTGTTCACCACAAGCGCATCCTCTGCGCCGGTGAGCCGGCATAAGAGATCGTGCGCATGCACTGCGCGCGAACCCCGCACGCCTTTTGATAGGTCAAACTCCAGTGAGGAGTAACCCTCGGCGGCTTCCTGGGCGGCCTGCAGCGCAGCCCGTGAAAGCGGTGCCCGCCCGAGGTTGGTATGCAGGATGACACCAGTGGCGTTGATGACCTTTCTCAAGGTGGCTGTGCTTTGGAATTCCAAATGGGTTTTAATATTTTTTATGATTGTCTCGGAGGAAACTTTCCCCGGTTTGCCCAGCATTTCGTTCCGGGCGGCTGCCAGGGCATCGCGCACCACCTCCAACACCCTTGGCCGGCCATACTCGGCAATTAAGGGTTGCAGATTGGGATCATTCAGCACCCTGTCAACCGAGGGAAGGTCCCGCAATTCACTCATCGCTTGGGGTGGTGGGGGTGAAGCGGCTTTTTTCACGCATACGGATCAGGATTTCGATCGCGATCAAACCGAGCCCGATGAACATGGCCAGGGCAAAATTGAGCACCTTGCCAAATTGCAGCCAGATGATCAGGTCTATGTACAGACCAAACCACAATGCCTCGCGGACAAGCACGTGCGCCCCGGCTGCGGGCGTGGAGGGGAAGCGTTTGTGTAAATAGTAAGCCACTGGCAATGCGAGCCCGCTGCCCGCCAGGGTGACCAGGAAGAACAACAGCCAGCGCGGTCCCAGTGTGGGCACGGTGAAAACAAACAACACAGCCAGCCCTATGACCCCGAGCAGGAAGAGAATGAGACTGGTGGTAAGAATTGGCGCGAATCGCGGTGATTGATCTTGGTTGGATGGCGTGGTCTGGCTCACAGCATGCCCCTTGAATCATTATTTCCGGATTAAGTAGGTTATTCTTCATTATATCAATGAAGACTGAACAATGGAATTAATGAAATCCCGGACTGGTCATTAATGGTAAAATGAGGGTCTAAACGGGTAGCCAGACCCGCTCATCAAGAGAGGTGGAGGGACCGGCCCAATGAAACCTCGGCAACCATGATCCAATCGGTGCCAATTCCGGCAGAAGTAATTCTGAAAGATGAGAGAGACCACGAGAACCTTAATTCCTCTCTCTTTTGAGAGGTTTTTTTATCAACTTAGAGTGCAAGGCGGAGAAATTCATGCAAAGAACCTACACCAACAGACGTTTTCTTGATGCCCTGGCTGGGAAGATCCTGATTTTCGACGGCGCCATGGGCACAAGCCTGCAAAAGCAGAATCTCACTGCCGCGGACTTTGGCGGCGAGCAATACCTGGGCTGCAACGATTACCTGGTAATCTCCTGCCCTGCGGCCGTTGAAAACGTCCATCGATCCTTCCTGGAAGCGGGAGTGGACGTGATCGAGACCTGCACCTTCCGCTCCAACCGCCTGACACTGGGCGAATACGGGCTGGGAGATCGCGTCACCGAGATTAACCAGGCGGCAGCCCGGTTAGCCCGCCGACTGGCAGACGAATACTCTGCCAGCGGTCAGCCCAGGTTCGTGGCCGGGTCCATTGGTCCATCCGGCAAGCTGCCTTCCATGAACGACCCTGAGCTCTCCAATGTCAGCTTTGATGACCTGGTTTCATTGTTCAGCGAACAGGCTGTCGGGCTAATAGATGCAGGGGTTGACCTGCTGCTGATTGAAACCTCGCAGGACATCCTCGAGGTCAAGGCAGCCATCCAGGGTATTGAAGCCGCTTTTGCTCAAACCGGTCAACGCCTGCCCATCCAGGCCCAGGTGACGCTCGATACCACCGGCCGCATGCTGCTGGGAACGGACATCTCCGCGGTGCTGGCGATACTGGAAAAGATGCCCATCGATGTGATCGGTCTGAACTGCTCCACCGGTCCGGATTTCATGCGCGAACCAATCCGCTACCTGGGAGAGAACTCCCCCCTCCCGGTCTCCTGCATCCCCAACGCGGGGTTGCCGCTGAACGTAGATGGACAGGCCGTGTATCCGTTGGAACCGGAACCTTTTGCGCGGACTTTATTCGAGTTTGCTGAAAAGCACGGGGTTCGGGTGTTGGGCGGCTGTTGCGGCACCACACCTGAGCACCTGAAAACACTCGTCGAAAAAGTGAAAACGCTCAATCCAAATGAAAACGCGGTTGTCCCAGTTCCGCGCCTGGCATCAGCCATGCAGGCTCAGCCGATGCAACAGGAGCCGCCGCCATTTTTCATCGCTGAACGGTTGAACACACAGGGCAGTCGTAATTTCAAAAAGATGGTACTTGACCAGGATTTTGAAAGCATCCTCACCCTGGCGCAGCAGCAAGTGGAAAGCGGTGCCCACGCCCTTGACCTGTGCGTGGCACTGACTGAACGCGCTGACGAAGGCGCCACCATGTACCAGCTGATTAAAACCATCGCCCCGGTCATCCGCCTGCCGTTGGTGATCGACACCACTGAGCTGGATGTGCTGGAAATAGCGCTCAAAGCCGCCCCAGGCCGCTGCCTGATCAACTCCACACACCTGGAAGGCGGGCGTGACAAGGCGGACAAGATCTTTGCCCTCGCCCGAAAATTCAACGCGGCAGTGATCGTGCTCACCATCGATGAGAACGGCATGGCCAAGACCGCCGAACGCAAGCTGGAAGTGGCACGCAAGATCTACCAGATCGCAGTCAACGAACATGGACTGGCACCCGAAGACCTGGTATTTGATGACCTCACCTTCACACTGGCCACGGGCTCAGACGAGTTTTCGCGGTCAGCCATCGAAACCCTCAACGGCATTAAGCTGATCAAACAGGAGTTGCCCGGGGTGTTGACCTCACTGGGTGTGAGCAACGTTTCCTTTGGGCTGGCAGCCAACGCCCGCGGTGTGATCAACAGCGTGATGCTGCACCACGCGGTGCAGGCAGGCCTGGATATGGCCATCGTCAACCCTGCCAGCATCACCCCTTACGCAGACATCAGCCCGGAGGAAAGGAAGCTGGCAGAAGACCTGATCTTTGACCGCGAAACCGATGCGCTGCAACACTTGATCGAGTACTTCCAGGTGGCCGCTCCGGGCGAGGTGAAAAAAGACGCCCAACAGGAGGAACTGAAGCAATTTACCCCCGCGGAACGCCTGCATTGGAAGATCGTGCACCGCTATAAGGAAGACCTGGAAACCGACATCGACCTGCTGCTGGCAGAAACCGCGCCGGGTCAGACGCGCAACGAGCGCGCCGTGCAGGTGCTCAACAGCGTGTTGCTGCCCGCCATGAAAGAAGTGGGGGACAAATTTGGCAGTGGAGAATTGATCCTGCCGTTCGTCCTCCAATCCGCTGAGGTGATGAAAAAAGCGGTCTCGTACCTGGAAAATTTCCTCGAACGCAAGGAGGGCACCAGCAAGGGTAAGCTGGTACTGGCCACGGTCTACGGGGATGTGCACGACATTGGAAAAAATTTAGTGAAGACCATCCTTTCCAACAACGGCTACACCGTGGTCGACCTGGGGAAACAGGTGCCTGCTGAAACCATCATATCCCGGGCGATCGAGGAAAATGCCGACGCCATTGGTTTGAGCGCGCTGCTGGTGAGCACCAGCAAGCAAATGCCGTTGATCATCAATGAACTCAAACGCCGTGGCTTAAGATTCCCAGTGCTCATCGGTGGAGCAGCCATCAACCAGCGCTTCGGGAGGCGAATCCTGCGCACGGAAGACGGCACGGTTTACGAACCGGGTGTCTTCTACTGCAAGGATGCCTTCGAGGGGCTTTCCACCATGGATGCCCTTTCCACCCCTGACACAAAAACTGAGTTGCTTTCCAGGATTGCACGCGAATCAGAATTTGAGTACGGCTTGGAGTTGGGAAATGCCAATAACAATCCATCGGCAGCAGCGGTTTCCACCGTTAAACCTGCCGTCACCATCCCCAGCGCTCCTTCCTACGGTGTGCGTGTGGTACGCCAGATGCCACTGGAACTGGTATTTGAGCGCCTGGCGAAGAATGAACTGTTCCGCCTCTCCTGGGGGGCCAAGAACACGCATGGCAAGGAATGGGAAACCCTCAAGGCTGAATTTGAATCCCGCCTGGCTGCCATGAAGAAAACTGCCATCGAAGAAAAATGGCTCAATCCGCAAGGCGTGTATGGCTACTGGCCGGCTCAATCGGACGGGAATGAGCTGGTGGTTTACCAGCCGGAGTCCGTTACCGCCGGAAAACCTTTTGAACTCACCCGCTTCCAGTTTCCGCGCCAATCCAGCGGAGATTTCCTTTGCCTGGCGGATTACTTTTCGAGCGTCAGCTCCGGCAGGATGGACCTGGTAGCCTTCCAGGTGGTCACCGTGGGAGAGCAAGCCACGCAGCGCTTTGACCGGCTGCAGGCTGCCAACGATTACACCGAAGCCTATTTCAGCCACGGGCTGGCCGTACAGACCGCCGAAGCCGCGGCTGACTACCTGCATGCCCATATCCGCCGCGAGCTGGGTATGGCAAAAAACCAGGGAAAACGCTACTCCTGGGGGTATGCCTCCATTCCTGAATTGGCTGACCACGCCCGTGTATTCCAATTGCTGCCAGTTGAGAAGGAACTGGGAATGAGCCTCACTTCCGCCTTCCAGCTGGTGCCGGAACAATCCACGGCGGCCATCATCCTGCATCACCCCGATGCCAGATATTACACCCTGGGCGAGACCCGGGTGGAACAATTAATCAAGCAGGCCTGAAGTGAACAAACGCGAAGCATTTTTTTACCTCTTGAACCAGAAAGGCGCTCTGCTCTCTGATGGTGCTATGGGAACGCTGCTGCACCAAAAGGGAATATCCACCACGAGCTGCTTTGACGAGCTGAACCTCAGCCAACCAGGGGTGATCGAATCTGTTCACCTTTCTTACCTGGAAGCAGGCAGCCAGATCCTGCAAACCAACACCTTTGGCGCAAACCGCTTTAAATTGGAGCAGCATGGACTGGGAAGTGAAGTGACTGCCATCAACACCGCCGGTGTTGCCATCGCCAGGCAGGCCTGCACCAAAGCCGGAAAATCGGCGCTGATCGCTGGGGACGTGGGACCGCTGGGTGTCCGCCTCACACCCTTCGGGCGGGTGCAGCTGCCGGAAGCTCGCGAAGCCTTCGCGCAACAGATTTCAGCCCTCGACCAGGCTGGGGTTGACCTGATCATCATTGAAACCATGACGGACCTCTACGAAACCGTTGAAGCCATCACAGCTGCCCGCCAGGTTGCTCCAGACCTGCCTGTGGTTGCATCCATGACCTACACGCGCGACAACCGCACTTTGCTGGGGGATTCCCCGGCGAAGGTGACCAGGAGGCTGAATGAAGCCGGCGCGGACGTCATCGGGGTCAACTGTTCCGGTGGCCCCAACCAGATATTGAACATCCTGCGCCAGATGCGAGAAGCGCTGCCGCAAGCCACATTCTCTGTCATGCCCAATGCCGGCTGGCCGGAGCAGGTGGAAGGGCGCATCATGTACCCGGCCGCTCCCGAATACTTCGGCGATTACGCCCTGGCGTTCTGGCAGGCGGGAGCCAGCCTCATTGGCGGTTGCTGCGGCACAACCCCGGAGCACATCGCTTCGATGGCACAGTCCATGGAGAAGATCTCCTTGCTCGAACGCAACCCGGTGGCTACCATTGAAGTGCACGAGGGCGTTGACCTCTCAACCCGTGAATCCCTGCCGCCCACCAGCCTGGCAAAGAAATTACACGATGGCAAATTCGTCATCGCGGTGGAGATGGACCCGCCTCGCGGTCTTTCAATGCACAAGCTGCTGGCAGGCGCCAGCCTGCTCAAGGAAGCCGGCGTGGACGTGATCGATGTGGCAGATAGCCCCATGGCGCGCATGCGCATGAGCCCCTGGGCGGTGTGCAGCCTGATACAACGCAAAGTGGAGATAGAAACCGTGCTGCACTTTCCCACCCGCGGGCGCAACGTACTGCGCGTGCAGGGTGACCTGCTGGCCGCGCATGCCCTCGACGTGCGCAACGTCTTCGTGGTCATGGGCGACCCCACCTCCATCGGCGATTACCCGGATGCCTCCGACAATTATGATTTTGTTCCCTCCGGGCTGATCAAGCTCATCAAACAGGGCTTCAACGCCGGGTTGGACCATTCTGGATCCGATATTGGTCAGCCAACCTCCTTTTTTATCGGTTGTGCCCTCAACCTTAACCCGGCCAACATGAGCGAAGAATTGAAGAACTTGAAACGCAAGCTCCGGGCAGGCGCTGATTTCATCCTGACCCAACCCATTTATGATGAACGGCTCGTGGAAAATTTCTTCACTGCGTATGAAAGCGAAAATGGCAAATTGCCTGTGCCGCTCATCGCCGGACTGCTGCCCCTGGCCAGCGCGCGCCACGCGGCCTTTCTACAGCAGGAAGTGCCCGGCATCGACATTCCGGCTTTCATGCACGAGCGCATGGAAACCGCCGGCGTAAATGCCGCCCAGGCAGGCGTTGAGCTGACCATCGACCTGGTGCGCAGGATCAAAACCAGGGTGCAGGGCATATACATTATGCCTGCCTTTGGGCGTTATGACCGCGCCGCGCAGATCATTGAGGCAGTTAGAGACTGAACTTTCCACAATAAATGAGATAATAGTGAAATACAGGGAGTTTAATGAAGATCCTTGTCATTTCTGACATTCATGCCAACCTCACCGCGCTGGAGGCCGTATTATCGTCTGCCGGAGCGTTTGACGCTGCCTGGTGCCTGGGTGACCTGGTGGGCTACGGACCTGACCCCAACGAGTGCGTGGAGAGGGTGCGTGCGCTGCCCAACCTCATCTGTTTGCAGGGCAACCATGATGATGCCGTAGGTCCATTCGGTAACATCGCAGAATTCAATGATGACGCCCGGGCTGCGCTGCTCATCACCCGCGGGATGCTGACTGCTGAAAACATCGCTTACTTGGGCTCACTTCCGGAGACCGCTGAGAGGGAAACCTTCACCCTCGCCCACGGCAGTCCCCGCAGACCGGTGTGGGAGTACATCATGGAACCGTATACCGCCCAGGCGAACTTCTCATATATCCAAACAGACCACGCCATCGTCGGTCACACCCACATCCCTATGATTTTCACCCAGGACAGGTTGAGAAAAAAGATCCATTCTTTCACCCCAAAGGGAAACACACCGATTACTCTTCAGGACCGGTGCATCCTCAACCCAGGCTCGGTGGGACAACCGCGTGATAATGATCCGCGTGCCAGCTTTGCCATCCTCGACCCGGACGCGCTCACATGGGAGATCAGGCGCGTGGCGTATGACATCCAATCCGTGCAAAAACGCATCCTTGAAAAAGGTTTACCGGAAAGGGAAGCTTTGCGCCTCGCGGCAGGCTGGTAAGGCGGAACTTTTACCTCGGCGCCTTCGTCCAATATATAGAAAAGAACGCCTGATAATGAAAGAGAAAACTGGAGGAAGAATGAAGATCAAACTATTAGTAGTCATTGTTTTAATTGCGGGGTTGACGTTGAGTGGCTGTGCGAAATCAGCCAATACTCAGGTGCGGGATGAAATGAGCATGGAATCGCCGGCAATGGCCCCCATGGCCCCTGACGCATACGCGACCGGAAGTTACGTTGAGTCCGAGGAAGCCAAAACTGGGATCGCTTCCGGTACAGCGGAATTTCAGCAGATGGTGATCATGAATGCTGATCTCTCGATCGCAGTGGATGACCCTTCCGTTTCCCTGGTGGATATCCAAAAGTTGGCCAAAGACATGGGCGGTTTCACCGTAAGTTCCAACCTTTACAAATCCCAAACAGCCTCCGGGCTTGAAGTGCCGGAAGCCTATGTAACGATCCGCGTCCCGGCTGAAAAGCTCGATGAAGCCCTGGCAAAGATCAAAGCCCTCACCGGGGATGCCAAAAAGTTCACCCTGTCTGAAAACGTGTCCGGTCAGGACGTGACCCAGGAATATACGGACCTCAAATCCCGCCTGCGCAACCTGGAAGAAGCTGATGCCAAGTTGAGCGAATTCTATGAACAGGCTGAAAAGACCGAAGACGCGTTGGCAATTTACAGCCAGAAGATGCAGGTAACCGAGCAGATCGAAGTGATCAAAGGACAGATGCAGTACTACGAACAGTCTTCGTCCAAATCAGCTATCACGGTTCGCCTCCAGGCCAAGGCCTCCATGGCACCGCTCAGCATCGCCGGCTGGCAGCCATCTGGTGTGGCCAAAAAAGCCCTGCAAGCGTTGATCGACTTCGGCAAAGGTCTGGTGGACTTCCTCATCTGGGTGGGCATCTTCATCCTGCCAGTGGTACTGGTCATCGGTTTGCCGCTCTACTTCTTCATCCGCTGGCTGGTGCGCCGCAACCGCCGCAAACAGGCTGAGAAACTGCACGCCATGCAGGAGAAACAACCTCCCCTGCCCAGGCAGTAAACCTCGAAAGAATAGAGAATCGAAATCCGAGAACAGATAGCCGGGAACCGAGAACTAAAAATTATTTACACCTAGACGAGATTAGAAAAAACAGATTTTCATAACCTCAATACATATATCCCTCTCCCCCGTCCCTCTCCTAAATTAGGAGAGGGACGTTTTTATGAACGAAAAACTCCCAAACAAAACCCGAAGCTAATGTTGCAACTTCGGATTTTGATTTCGTACTGGGAACAAATTTCAATTATTGATATTGATCGATTGGTGTTCTCCATCCCACGTGTACGTGAGCAAAACCTTCCATTTTTACAGGTATGGAGTAAACCCCGCCTGGTTTTTTCCCGGCTTGTACCGGCGATCCATTCACCTCGCACTCCAACAAAGGCTCAGGTAAGAACACCGCCACTTCCCCTTCAGCGATCCGGGGTAAACGCAAAGTAAAGTTCAATTCCAGCTGACCGGGTAACCACTCAGCCAGCTCCATCCCCTGCGAAATGTGCAAATCTCCTCCCAGGTAAGCTGGAACGCCAGCCGCAAAGCGCCGCACCGCCACTACCACGCTGCCGTAAACTGGGATTATCCCCGCGTCGTAAGGGGAGTCCCCGGAAAAGGTCCCGGTCGCACCGGACCAGAATTCTCGCAGGTGCCAGGTGCCCTCACCGAGATGGTATTCGGCTGGTGAGAAAGAAATTTTTACAGGTTCATCGGTCCAGTTGAACCGCGCGAGGATGTGCCACTCCCCGGCGGGGTTGACCAGATCCAGGCGCAAACGCTCTGGCATCCAGCGGTCAAAACGGTCGATGATTCTCGCCCTTTCTTCAAGGGTCGGGAATAATTTTGCCGCCAGAGCGATGCGTTCAGGGTTCACCCTGGACATATCATCTGAAAGCAGCAGGCTGCCCCCGGTGAGCGCAATCGCTGCTGCCAGTGATTGCACTTCATCCAGGGTCAGGTTGCTGTCCTGCCGGATTAAAAGGCAGTCGGGGTCGTTGATCCACCATTGCTGGTGAAGGTCTGCCCGGGTGAGGATATTGCGGATGGAATTTCGTGCACAGGGAACAGCAGGCTCATTTTTTATGAATGCCTTTACCCCGAAAAAACTGGGGTTCCAATCCCCACTAACGTCTGCGCCTATGCGCATTAGTTCCACCAACCCGAGCATCGAGCCCAAAGGGGCTCCGCAGCCAAGCAGCATCACCTCCGGTCCCACCGCTTCGCGGATGGCTTCCATCCCGCTACGCAACACCTGGGCGCGCGTTCGCGTCGGGTCATGGCGTATTCCCTTCAGCGCTGACGCGTATAGAAAATCCAGTTTGAGATACGGGTAGCCCCATTCTTCAGCCGCGGTCTTTACCACCCGGCAGGCATACGCCAGCGCGTCCGGCACGGTAAGATCCAGCCCTGCGCAAAGCGAATTCCAACCCAGCCCGGCGTTAGACGGCCTTCCGCTCTTGTTCCGCAACAGCCAATCTGGGTGTTCATGGAATAAACGTGATTTTGGATGCACGATGAAAGGCGCCAGCCACAACCCTGGAGTGAATCCCTCCCGTGAAATATCCTCAGCCAGCGGTGCAACTCCCACGGGAAAGGTATCTCTGAACGAGAACCAATCCCCCACCTGGGTTTCAAAACCATCGTCAATTTGCACCAATTGCAGTGGGAGTTTTTCCTGCATGTCAGTGATGGCAGACAGGTTTGTCTGCACATCCTCAGCGGTTACATTAGAGTAGTAATAATACCAGGAGCACCAGCCTACAGGTGTCTCCGACGGAATCCGGATGCGATGCTCGCGCGCAACAGCCTCCAGGTATTTGTCCAGAGGATCTCGGTGATCCAGCAGAACGGGATTGAACACTGCCCAATCTGTTTCCATTGACTGACCGGGGTCAAGACGGGTATCGTCTCCATTCGCCCACATGGAAAGACTTCCGGTGTTGAAGTCAGCAAGAATGGAGCCGAAGTGATTGCGCTGCGCGAGGAAACCCGCGAGAAACCCGGTTCGGGCAGCGTTATCGCTGATCACAGCGAACATGTCGCTTGAAAATTGCCCCCGCTTGCGCGGTTTTGGCGTTCCCGGGTTATAGATCATGGGGTGCTGCAAAAAACCGGCTTTGCTGATGTTCATGCGGGAGTCAGCGCGATACCAGCCCGTGGGAGACCAGGACTGCCAGCCACTGGAAAAGAATCCTAAATCAGCCTGTTTTCTAACGCCCGGGTAGGTTATCTTTCCGCCCTCCCCTGGGTTTATATCCAGCACGTTGATCTTTTCAACCTCAATAGTTGAGCTACTGTTATTGTGCAGGCAAGTTTTCCATAATACCAGGGGGTACTCCTGCAGAATGCCGAGCGTGAGCGACATGCCGATCCCCTTGCCGTCCTCCGGGAATTGAACGGTAACCCGGTCAAGCACACCGTGTTCTGCCAGGTCAATCGACGCGGGTTCGCTTACTTTTCCAGCAGAACCTGCAGTCGTGTATTTATAAAGCCTGCCGCGGATTTTGTAGGTGGCACCAATCGTAATTCCGGTGAGAACCGGAAAGGTCAGATCGGCGGGGTAAACGCACCAGGTGCCGTTCTGCTCATTAATGGAGACGGTAAAGATGGTGTTTTTTATCTGCAATGTGTTTTCCTCCAAAGTGAGATGTGTTAATCTTATCACGTAGCTTAAAATTTCCTCGCGTTGATGGGAATAAAAAAACCGCGTGATATAATCTGCGCATGCCCCCAATGGTCGCAATTGACATCGAAACAACCGGACTCGATCCGCAGAAAGACGCCATTATCGAAATTGCCGCGGTGCGCTTCAACGGACCCCACTTGGAAGCTGAGTGGTCCAAACTGATCAATCCCGGGCGTCCGATCCCGCGTATGATCACCCAACTCACTGGTATCAACGACGAGATGGTGCGCAACGCCCCCCCGGTGCGGGCGGTCATCCAGGAACTGGCGGATTTTGTCGGTAACGACCCTGTGGTGGGGCACAACGTGCGCTTCGATGTCTCTTTCCTGCAAAAACAGAACGCGCTGCGCTTCAATAAAACAATTGACACCTATGAGTTGGCAGCCATTGCCCTGCCGGGTAACAGCCGCTACAACCTGGGTACGCTGGGGTCCACCCTGGGAATTCTCATTCCCAACTCACACCGTGCCCTGGATGACGCCCGCCTCTGCCAGGCAGTTCTATTTGCGCTCTACCAGAAAGTCCTCGACTTCCCCATCGAAATACTGGCGGAGATCGTGCGCATGGCTGAGGGCGTGGAATGGGATGGGGAAATAATGTTTCAGCAGGCCCTGCGTGAAAAAGGGCGCATGCCCATGGAAGCGCGCAAGGTGGTGCAGGATGATTACGGATTGCTCTTTGGCGGTCCAAAATCCTACCCGCCCCTGGTGCCGCTTGAAACCCCCATTGCGCTGGATGTCGATGAGATAGCCTCTCAGATTGAGCACGGCGGACCTTTCTCCAAGTATTTCGATAGCTTTGAAAGCCGTCCGCAACAGATCGAAATGCTGCGGGCTGTTGCCAATTCGCTTTCCGAGAGCAAGCACCTGATGGTCGAAGCCGGCACCGGTACCGGCAAGTCCTTTGCCTACCTGATCCCGGCAGTGGAATGGGCCATCAAGAACTCGTTGCGCGTCGTTATTTCCACCAACACCATCACCCTGCAGGACCAGCTGATCAAGAAGGATATCCCCGACCTGGCCGCAGCCCTGGGTTCCGAGGTGCGCGCCACGGTGGTGAAAGGCCGCGGTAATTACCTTTGCCCGCGCCGGTTCGATGCCATGCGCAAGAACGGTCCTGAAAACGCGGATGAACTGCGCGTGCTGGCCAAGACACTGGTATGGCTCTACCAGGGCGGAAGCGGTGACCGCGGGGAGATCAACCTCAACGGACCGGCTGAACGGGATGTCTGGATGAGACTTTCAGCCGAAGATGAGGGCTGCCGGACGGATGTCTGCGTATCCCGCACAGGCGGGGCTTGCCCGTTTTACAAGACCCGCATGGCTGCCCAATCGGCCCACATCCTGGTGGTCAATCACGCGCTGCTCCTGGCTGACGTGGTCACGGGTAACCGTGTGTTGCCCGAATACAACTACCTTATCGTGGATGAAGCCCACCATCTCGAATCTGCCACCACCAACGCGCTTTCCTTCCGCACCACGCAAACCGATTTCATGCGCATGCTGCGCGAGATTGGCGGTTCCTCCAGCGGCTTGCTCGGCCGTTTACTCAACCTGCTGTCCCACTCGCTCCCCCCCTCTGAATTTGCGGCATTGAACATGCTGGTGCACAAAGTAACCGACCAGCTCTTCCAGGCGGAAAACTCCTTCGGCGAGTTCATCCACAGCATCGAGGCATTCATGGAAGAACAACGGGATGGTGCGCCGGTGAATAGTTACGGACAACAAACCCGCATTCTGCCCGCAACGCGCACTTTGCCTTCCTGGTCGGATGTTGAAATTGCCTGGGACGATGCGCAGGCGGTGACCAAGTCCGTGCTGTCTCTGGTGGCCGAGTTGCAAAAGGGTGTCTCTGACACCCTGGAGGAGATGTCCGAAGAAGTGGAAGATACGCTTGGCTCACTAGCCAGTGTTTACCGGAGATTATCTGAAACAGAGCGGATCCTCGACCAGCTGGTGAATTCCCCCGACCAGGGTTACGTGTACTGGGCAGAGATCACTCCCAATAACTATCGGCTTGCGCTCCAGGCGGCTCCGTTGCACATTGGTCCCTTGATGGAGCAATACTTATGGCATGAGAAAGCCGCCGTGATCCTCACCTCCGCCACGTTGACCACCAACAACGACTTTGACTACATCCGCAATCGGCTTAACGCAGACGAGGCAGATGAGTTGGTGCTGGGTTCTCCATTTGACTTTGAGAACTCCACGCTCCTGTACCTGGTGAACGACATCCCCGAACCAGCCGAAGCAAACGCATACCAGCGCGACGTGGAAAGCGCCATCATCCGCGTTGCCAGGGCAACCGGCGGACGCATGCTGGTGTTGTTCACATCTTACGCGCAACTCAAACGTACCTCTCAAGCCATTGCTCCTGCCATGGCAGACGCCGGGATCGAAGTGTATGAGCAGGGTGAAGGTGCTTCCACCAATATCCTGCTGGAAAACTTCCGCGGAGCCGAAAAAGCCGTGCTCTTGGGCACGCGCGCTTTCTGGGAAGGCGTGGATATCCCCGGTGAGGCGCTCTCAGTTCTGGTGATCGTCAAGCTGCCTTTTGACGTCCCCTCCGATCCCATCATCTCAGCCCGCGCAGAAACCTTTGAGGATGCATTCAACGAATACAACCTGCCTGAAGCCATCCTGCGCTTCCGCCAGGGGTTTGGCCGTCTCATCCGCACCCAGGCAGACCGCGGTGTGGTGATCATCCTCGACAAACGCGTTCTCACCAAAAAGTACGGACGCCAGTTCATTGAATCCCTGCCGGAATGCTCAAAAAAGGTCGCTTCAACCATGGACCTGCCAGCAGCCACCGTCCGATGGTTGAATATCTAATTTCCAGGTTTTATGTTATAAGAATGCTCTAAATTAACCAGGAGATTCTTCTATGAAATACATTATCGGTACAATGCGTCCAAATTTTCTGCCCCTGGCAGTTGCCTGTTCATTTCTCGGAATGTCCATCGCCATCTGGACCCGCGGAGAGGTCAACCCATGGCACGTGGTTCTGGTGTTCATCGGCGGGTTGGCGGCCCATGGGTGCGTCAATGCCATCAACGAATATGACGATGTAAAAAGCGGCCTGGACTTCCGTACCACCCGGACCCCGTTCAGCGGGGGCAGTGGAACCCTGATCCAGGATACCAGCAAAGCGCCTTTGGTGTTGGGCACTGCCATCGGAACCGCAGCCATCGCGGCTGCCATTGGCATCTATTTTGCCATCGTCATCGGCTGGCCAATTCTACTCATCGGGGCTGTGGGGCTGCTGGTGATATTCCTCTACACGCCGGTCTTCAACAAGATCCCCATCCTTTGCCTGCTCTCACCCGGCTTTGGTTTCGGAACACTAATGGTGTTGGGCGCTTCTTACGCACTGAGCGGGCAGTTCACCTGGGCAGCCGTGCTGGCTTCATTTGTTCCGTTCTTCCTGGTCAGCAACCTGCTCCTGCTCAACCAGTTCCCGGATGTAGAAGCTGATGAGACTGTCGGTCGCAGGCACTACCCCATCCTCATCGGCAGAAAAGCCAGCGCCATCATTTATGCTGTTTTTGTCGCAGCTTCATACCTGGCCATCATTCTGGGAGTCGCAATAAATCTATTCCCTGCCTGGACGCTGCTTGGATTGCTGACGCTCATCATCGCAGTCCCGTCCGTGCTGAGTACGCTCAAAAATCCCGACGACCTGCCCAGGCTTATGCCCTCCATGGGTCAGAACGTTCTGGTCAACCTCATTACACCGGTGTTAATGGGAATCGGGTTCCTCATCGGCTGATCAAATTAATTCCAAACGAATCTACTGAAAGAGTAGGGTTTATCCTACTCTTTTTACTATCACTTTCTTCACTTATGAACCATTATTTTCGCCAAATTCGCGGAACTATTGTTTGCTTTTGGACGTCTAAAAAATGCTAATTAATTATTGATATAATAAGACTAAATTAGTCTTATTCGGGAAAGGTGGAAAGGGATGAAAAACCGAATCAACCTGATGATACTTGTCACCCTGCTCGCGGGGCTTTTATCCATAAGTGCCTGTTCAGCGATGCCGCCTTCCGTAGATGAAATCGCCACCCGCGTTGCGGGAACCGTGAATGCCAGCAGCAACGCCCCCAGTGCAACCCCTCCGCCTGTTGAACCCTCGCTGCCTGCCCCAACCACTCCCCCCGTACAAGGGGAAACCCCGCAAGTTCCGCCGGTGAGCGTTGCTTTTGTGGGTCCGGATCGAAATGCTTACTTTTGGGATGAAACGCTGCAAACTGCCCGCAAGCTGACTGAAAGCAGTGACGTCCTGGGCGCCTACGTTTCTCCGGAGGGTAGTTTTGTGGCCCTTACACGAGTTTCGAGTGTCTTTGACTACTCGTTGGACTTGATCCAGTCAGATGGTTTGAATCAGCGCACCGTACTCAGCGCAGATGCCTTTAATGCACTTCCGCACCCCGAAAACACGATCGGAAATGCCCCCAGCCAGGTTTATTGGATACCCAACAGCCGCAAGCTCGCCTTTTCCACCCGCATCACCTTCGAGGGACCCGGGATGGCCAACGGAGATGGGTTATACATCCTCGATACGGAAAATGGAAACCTTGAAAAACTGCTCACGGTTGCCGATACCTGGGCATGGAGTTTTTCCTTCTCACCGGATGGCGAAAAAATTGCCATTTCCAAGCCTGAAAGCCTGGATATTTATCATGCTGACGGGAGCCTGTATTCCAAATCACTCATTTCCTTTAATTTTGTCAACACCGCCTCCGAATATGCCTGGACGCCTGATCCGGTGTGGTCACCTGACAGCTCAAGCATCGGAGTGGCGATACCCCCACAGGATCCCTGGACGCAAGAACCTGCTGATTCCACCCTTGCAGTACTCGCTATTGACGGGAGTTCAAAACAAACTTACTTTTCAAAAATGACCTTTTTTCCAGGTGGTTTTGCCGCTTTTTCACCCGATCTAAACCATGTGGCTGCGATCACCCGGCAACCAACAGCACCAGATAACGTTTTCGGTTTAGAGCTAATGACCCTCGACCCGACTCAGACTATTGAATACACAACCGGCAAGATCTATTCCACTCCGCTCTGGTCCCCGGATGGCAGTAAATTCCTGTACCACGACCTGAATTCGGGATTGTACATTGGAGAACCCGGTGTCGCGCCGTTGGCGATGCCAGACATTGGGGAAGTTACCGGAATGGCATGGGCAGACAATGACAGATTTTTCATCGCCACCCGCTCACCTGAGGGCTGGAAGCTGATCCTGGCAACAGTTGACATGCAGAGCCGGGATATTTACTCGTCCTCGCTAACCAGTGATTTTCCGATAATGTTCACCGTCAACCGCTGATCCTAAACTGGGTTTCGCACCAATAGACCACAGGGTTAATGAGTTATAATTTTTTGCAGGTTATCCCTGAATTTGACCTGCATATAGGAGAACGAATGATATTTTCAAAAAAATTGGCCACAGCCGCAATAATCCTGGCTGCCACGATCCTCACACTCACTGCCTGCTCCGGCACTCCGGCGACCACGCCTCCCAACAACAACCAGGAGGCACTAAACCTCGCGGTCACACAAACGCTGTCAGCCCTGCAAACGCAACAAGCTTTTGTCACCGCCACCCCCACACCGGAACCAACCCCGACTCCCGGGAAGGTGATCCAATACGGACCGACGGACTTTCCTGATGATGTAAATCCGCTCACAGGCTTGGAAGTCTCGGATCCCGCCATTCTGAATCGCCGTCCGGTGATGATAAAGGTCTCAAATTTTCCGCGTGAAGGCCGCCCGCATGCCGGGTTATCCTATGCGGACATCGTCTTCAATTACTACATGGGTGTGGGTGCCGACCGGTTCATGGGAGTCTATTACGGACAGGATGCCACCCAGGTGGGTCCCATCCGCTCAGGGCGACTGGTGGACCGCTTTCTCGTTTCCATGTACCAGGGCGTGTTGGGCATGGAATATGCAGATTCGTACGTTTTCAGCAAGTTGATCGACCGCCTGGGCTACTCCCGCATGATCTCGAGTTCCACCGATACCTGCCCTGCCATCTGCAGCAATAAGACTCCCCAAACGGTGACCAGCGTCTTTGCCAACACCGCTGAGTTTTCCAAGTTATATGAGAAGAAGAACCCCGGCCAGAACACACGCCAGATTCTGGATGGGATGGTATTCAATTCCGTTGCTCCCGCTGGTGGCGAGACCGGTAATGAATTGACCGTTCGTTACGGGATTGGCACAATAGGCAACTGGCGTTATGACCCCGCCACCAGTAAGTACCTGCGCTACCAGGAGGCAGAAACGGGTGACCCCGATGTGTTTGACCTGATCCCCCAGGTTGACAGCCTCACCAGCAAACAACTTTCTTTCTCCAATGTGATCGTCATCTTTGCTTACATTGAAACACTCAACAGGGATGACACCCTGCACGAGATCCACATTGCCAATAAAGATGGACGAGCGCTCATCTTCCGAGACGGGCAAATGTACAATGTGACTTTCAAAGCCCTCAAAGAATCCCCCATCCAGTTTTACTGGCCGGATGGCAAGAATTTTGAGCTCCAACCCGGGAACACGTGGATCCACATGGTCGGACAAATGTCGCCTGTGGATGAGCAAAGCGATGGTGTATTCCTGGTGACGAACAAACAGCCATAATATTCACCAGTAACTCGCAAAAAATAAACCCTGCTCCTTGACCGGAACAGGGTTTTTCGCTTCTCTGGTTACTTATTTTGTGATGAAGGTGCCATTACGCAATTCGCGCAATGCTTGTTGAATTTCTTCCTGGGTGTTCATCACCAGCGGGCCGTAGCGTGCAATCGGTTCGTTGAGCGGTTTGCCTGAGATGAGCAGGAACCGTGTGCCGAAAAGGCCTCCCTTGATGGTGATCCTGTTACCCTCTCCGAAAACCACCATTCTTGTGGCCTCAACAGTTGTTCCGCAAAAGTCCCCGCCGCCTTTGAACACGTAAGCCAGGGCAGTGTGATTGGATTCAATCTTGTACTCAAAAACCGCACTGGCGTCGACCGAAACGTCCATGTAGACCGGATCCGCGGCAATCTCCGTTACAGGACCTGTGAATTCATTCAATTTACCGGCAATCAACCTGATGGTTATCCCCCAGGATGGGTTCAACCAAGGGATGCTGGCTTCGGGAATTTCCTGGTAGCGCGGAGGAGACATTTTCAAACTGGCTGGCAGGTTGACCCAGAGCTGAAACCCTTCCATGTGATTGCCAATCCCTTCGGGCATTTCCTCGTGCAGAATACCCCTGCCGGCTGTCATCCATTGCACGTCCCCGGCCGATATCTCCCCCTGGTTGCCCAGGCTGTCTTCGTGGCGCACCATGCCTGCCAGCATGTAAGTAACCGTCTCAATCCCGCGGTGCGGGTGCATGGGGAAACCTTTGTTGTAATCTTTCGGGTCGTCTGAGCCAAAATGGTCGAAGAGGAGGAAGGGATCAAGGTTATCAACCGTGCGCGTCCCGATGCTGCGCCGTAGTTTCACCCCGGCACCTTCGAGCACATAACCCGGTTCGATGACATTGATCACTTTGCGCAATGTGGGTTCATCATTCATTTTCTTCTCCTTTTATCGTTTCTACCAATAATCAAATGCTCCCAGTTTTCACAGGGAGCACCATTTCTAAACATCCAGGTTGCGCACCGAGTGCGCGTGGGTGGTGATGAACCTTGTTCGGGGCGGAACTGCCGACCCCATCAGCATATCAAAAGTCCGGTCTGCCGCAGCCGCATCATCAATCGACACCTGCAACAGAGTACGTGTTTCAGGGTTCATGGTGGTTTCCCATAACTGGGTCGGGTTCATTTCACCCAAGCCTTTGTATCGCTGGAGAGTGGCTTTCTCAGCGCTAGATCCGAGTTCCTTCAGGTAAGTATCTTTTTCCGCGTCACTATACACATAGCGCACCTGGTTCTTGTACGCGATGCGGTACAAGGGAGGTTGAGCAATGTACATGTGGCCTTCTTCAATGATCTGCGGCATGTAGCGGAAGAAGAAGGTGAGCAAAAGCGTACGGATATGGCTTCCGTCCACGTCTGCATCGGTCATGATGATCACCCGCCCATAACGCAGGTTCTTAATGTCGAAATTGTCGCCGATCCCGGTCCCCAACGCGGAAATGATCGATTTGATCTCTTCGTTGCCAAGGATCTTATCCAGGCGCGCTCTTTCTGTGTTGAGGATCTTGCCGCGCAGCGGAAGGATGGCCTGGAAATGCCGGTCTCGTCCCTGCTTGGCAGAGCCGCCAGCCGAGTTTCCTTCCACAATGTACATTTCGGTCTTATTGCTGTCCTTGTCGGAACAATCCGCCAGTTTGCCAGGCAGGGTGAGGCTTTCGAGCGCTGATTTGCGGATGACCAGGTCCCGCGCCTTGCGGGCAGCGTCCCGCGCCCTTGCAGAAGTGAGACATTTCTGTACAATGGCTTTCGCCGCCGCCGGGTTTTCATCCAGGAACTCGCCGAAGGACTCTCCCACCACCTGTTGCACGTAAGTCTGTACTTCAGGGTTCATCAATTTCACCTTGGTCTGACTCTCAAACTGCGGGTCAGGGTGTTTGATGCTCACGATGGCTGTCATGCCTTCGCGCGTGTCATCCCCGGTGAAATTCGGATCAGCTTCCTTAAGCAGGTTGGTGCGCCGGGCGTAATCGTTGATCACCCGGGTGACGGCCGTGCGCAAGCCTGTGAGGTGTGTTCCGCCATCGATGGTGTTGATCGTGTTGGCGAAGGAGTAAACCGACTCGTTATAAGAGTCAGTGAACTGAACAGCCACTTCGATGCCGATATTGTCGATTTCCTTTTCAACGTAGTAGGGCGGGTGCAGAATGTCGCGATTGCGGTTGATATAACGCACAAAGGAGACGATGCCACCCTCAAAGAGAAAGGTCGTTTCCTTCTCAGGGGGGCGCTCATCCACAAGTTTGATGAGAACGTTACGGGTAACAAAAGCCATTTCCCTGAAGCGTTGCACCAGGGTTTCAAACTTGTACTCCACGTCCCCTTTGAAGATCTCCCGGTCGAATTTGAAAGTCGTTTTCGTGCCGGTCTTGTTGGGCGGGCACTTGCCTATCGCCTTCACCTGTTCCTGGGGAATACCGCGAACGTAGCGTTGGAAATACTCTTTTCCGTCGCGACAAACCCGTACTTCACACCATTCAGAAAGGGCATTCACTGCCGATACACCTACGCCGTGCAACCCGCCGGACACCTTGTAAGAAGAATGTCCAAATTTTCCTCCAGCATGGAGGATGGTCATCACCACTTCGAGGGCTGATTTCTGCTTTTCCGGGTGGATGTCCACCGGGATACCGCGGCCGTTGTCTTCCACGGTGACGCTGGTATCTTCATGGATAATGACGTCGATGCGGTCGCAAGATCCCGCCAGGGCTTCATCAATGGAGTTGTCAACCACTTCATAAACGAGGTGATGAAGTGCTTTTAAGTCCGTTCCACCCACGTACATGCCCGGACGCCGGCGTACCGCTTCCAGTCCTTCCAGTACCTGGATATCCTTGGCCCCATAGCTGGTCAGGTTATTATTGTTTGTCAATGGTCAAACCTCCGTTTTCTTGCTTGCGCGACGCTTCAAAGATTTTCAGCGCGTACTGCATCCAGGAAACACCTTCCCGGTAATAGATGAATGTGCCGGTTATTAAGGCGGTCACTACAAACGCGTGGCCGGCAATCCCCACAACCGTAAGCCAGCTTGCTGTGCCCGGAAGCAGCCAGAGCAGGTTCATACCTTCGCTGATCAGGGCACTGATGAGAATGAACAATCCTGTTCCCGGCAGAAATGCACGCACCAGGCGCAAGGAGAATTGCATGGATTGAAACGCCTTCAAGTTCATGGCAAAGATGCCATGTGGAGCGAAGATCAGCGGCATGATCACCCAGATGGCCATGAATGCCACCACCAGGATCACCACCTGCCCGATCGCCGCGTTGATCAGTGACAACACTGAGACGATCAGCATCAACGGGGTGACAATGAGAATGACCAGTAATATCAGGATCGCGAACAATAGAACAGATTGCGCAAACTGAGAGAGCATTTGCCGCCAATCCAATTTTTCAAACGGCACGGCGGTGTACCTGGAGACCTGGTTCAGGTAGAGAGTACCCAGCAGAAAACCCGCCACCAGCAATAACCCGGCTACAAGCACAACCATTCTGATAGATGTAGCCTCAAGCAATAGGTTGCCCTCTAATGGAGACCCAATCCCGCTCCCCCGCGCAATCAGGCTTGGAACACCAACCGGCAGGGTGCGCAACATTGTAAACAGGTTGAACTCAGAAAGCAATTGCTCCCAAAGCGTTCTCCCCGAGGCAACGATCTCGGCCAAGTCCACAGGGGCAACTTTCAAGGTCGTGTCAACCACCTCGTCAACCATGGGTTGGAGAAGCGCTTTGATGCGCATTTTTGGTCCAAGCCAGAGAAACAGGTCAAGCAGCAAAGGGATCAGGATAAGATGAACATGGTTGGCGACTATGTTGAATCCCTTGACAAGCGTGGCAAGTAGTCTGGGAGGGGCAGGAGTGAGGGTAGTTGCGTTACTATTCATACGAAACTCAATTTTACCATACAAGGCTTCCAGACCATCCTGCTGCCTGTAACGGCGCAGGATTCCGCGGACAATAAGGTAAAATACACCTGTGAGCGATAATAAACATTTGCCTGATGTTGATCGGCTCAGCGTTGTTCTGGCGCTGATCATGATTGCATACGCGGTCACTTCCTTCGTTTCATTCCCCACACAAGACATCAACCTTCAACTGCCGGGGTTCCTGCTGGTGGTGCCCCTGAATATCTTCAGCGTCATCGTTGCCGTGGTGGCCATCCTGGCGGCCGCGGGAACGGATTGGCTGATCAGTACCCACCCCAACCTGCCGCGGGGACGCCGGTGGCAGCACTGGTTGACGCCTGCTTTTACAGCCATCGCCATCGGTACGCCTCTCAACACACTGGAGGTGGGAGCAGCCTGGTGGGTGGTTTTCGCCTTTGGGGGTGTCCTGCTAGCCTCAGTATTCATCGCGGAATACATCTCTGTTGATTCATCGGATGCCCGCTTTTCCTTTGCCTCCCTGGGGCTCACCGCCGTCAGTTTCGCCTTGTTCCTCGTGCTCGTCACTGCCATCAAAGGAGCCGGGTTGCGCCTGTACATCCTGCTGGCAGCCATCATCCCGACTGTCTTCCTCATATCAACCAGGTCGTTGTACCTGCGCCTTGCCGGGACGTGGAAACTTGCCTGGGCTGCAGCGATCACTTTGATCGTCACACAACTGGCATCCAGCCTTTTTTATCTCCCGTTGCGCCCGCTAAAGTTCGGGCTCATTCTGTTGGGAATCTTTTATGGGCTCATTTCAATCGCAACCAACCTGGAGGAAAAACGTTCATCGCCATCGATCTGGATCGAAGCGGGGGTCATGGCCGCATTCTTCATGCTCATCGGTGTCTTCATTTAATAATCTTGTTATTCCAAACATCAAAAAACCGGCTCATCGCCGGTTTTTTCGTTTATTCTTGTGGTGGCTCTTCGGCCGAAAGCGTTTTGTAGAGGTAAGCCACGTTGCGCTTGTGCAGTTCCACTCCCAAACCGCCCAGCGTGACCCGGCTTTTACCACAGGATTCAATATCAATCTCCGCCAGGGCTTCCAACGGGCTGCGGCGCCGCATGGCACTTCGCACGGCTTTCTTGATGGAATTGATGTACCCCAGGTTTTCCTTTGTTGTTTCTTCGATCTCGCCGCGCAGGATGATGTCACCATGCCCCTGGATGATGTTTTCCAACCCCATCTTTCCGATCTGTTTGATCGTGGCGGCCAGCGCTTCGGGGTCGCCATCCACCATGTAGGGCAAAGGCATGTAGGCGTCTCCGGCAAACAGCACACGGTCTTCTTCCACCAGAACTGAAATCCCGTCCCGGGAGTGCCCGGGGGTGGGGGTCATAATGAGAGTCTTCTTTCCCAACCTGAGTGAGAAAACTCCGCTTGAAAAGGTGATGTGCGGCGGAACAAGTTTGACCTGCTTGAACATGGCATTTTGCTTTTTGACCATTTCCAGGGAGGGTTCACCTTTTTCCAGCATTAATTGCCTTGCCAGCGAATGGGAGATCACGGTCGCACCCGGGAAGAAACAATTTCCCCAGGCGTGATCTGCGTGGTAGTGGGTGTTGATCACGTAGCGCACAGGCACTCCCAGGGTTTCCTCGATGTACGCTCGCATTTCCAGTGACTCTTCCGGCAAAGCCAGCGTATCGATCACCACAGCCCACTGTGGACCCGTAACCACGCCAGCCGTGACCTGCGCGTACACTTCACTTTGAAACCAGTAAACATTATCCGAAACCCGTTCCCGATGCATAACCACTTCCTGAACACTTAAATTTTCACAAATTGTATCTACAATGGATTAGGATAGCACAAACGAAAGCAAAAGTCAAAAAAATGGGTTTTTAAATATTTGGTTTGCGTCGTAAAATTGACCTGTGCAACCGTCTGCCGGATTGTCCTCTCTTTCTCAGAGGTTCTCCGGCTGGCTTTGGCTTATCCCTCTTTATTAAGGAGAAAACCAGCTTTGTTAAAGGTTGATTTTCACACCCACACGCATTATTCCAAAGACAGTCTCACCGCCATCCCGGACCTCATCCGCGCAGCATGGCAGAGTGGACTGGACCGCGTGGTGGTGACCGACCACAACAGCCTGCGCGGCGCCCTGGAAGCCCGGGACATGGCTCCGGAGCTGGTCATTACCGGCGAGGAAGTGCAGACCACCGAGGGAGAGTTCCTGGCAGCATACGTCACGCGCGAGTTACCCCGGGGCCTGGAACCGATGGAAGCTTTACGCCGCCTGAAGGACCAGGGAGCATTTATCAGCCTCTCCCACCCGTTTGACCCGCGGCGCTCCGGCTGGTCGCTGGAAACGCTGATGAAACTGGTCCCGCAAGTAGATGCCATCGAAGTGTTGAATGCGCGCTGCTTGAATAATATTTTTAATGAAAAAGCCGTGGCTTTCGCCCAGGAAAAGGGTCTGCCCGGCACTGCCGGCTCAGACGCGCATCATCCGTCTGAGATCGGGCAGGTCTACTCGCTGGTGCCTGAATTTACAGACGCGGCGAGCCTGCGCGCAGCCATCCGCAGCGCCAGCCAGGCCGGCGTTCTTTCATCTCCCCTGGTGCATTTCTACTCCTCCTGGGCAAGAGTTGTGAAATCCTTCAGGGGATGACTCTATAAAAGTAATCAGTAATTGGTAATTGGTAATCAGGGAAATCCAAGCCAAACACCATCACGCCATTTCCTAACAACTGATCACTTCGCACTGATTACTAATCACTGATAACTAATCACTGATTACTCTTGTTTTCCAGAATTAAGTTACAATATGGAAGTTCCCGGGGCGATGGCGGAATAGGCAGACGCAACGGACTTAAAATCCGTCGATGGTGACATCGTGAGGGTTCGACCCCCTCTCGCCCCACAAAAGTGTTAGGTGCGTTTTCGACGCAATCTACCTCTAACTTCCCTTCCGGTTCCCTGCATTTTGCCCCTTTTTTCACAACATCAAATTTGGAAAATCAGTATAATTAAAGTGTAAGTGAGTTGAGCGCGTTACACATTCCGCAGTAACCCCCATTTCCCGTACTAATCCCCCGAACTGAATACAACCTGATTCATCTGGTGCCAATCACAGCCTCAGTCCTATTTTCACGTCTATCCAAACATTAAATAAAAAGAAAAGGAGAAATTAATATGGAAGAACATATCGCAATTCAATTGCTTGATACCCAAGGGAGCATCCGCACCCAGGTTTTTGCTGGAACCGCAAAGGGTAAAGAGTTGTATGTTCGTGGACTGGATACCGGCGACTTACCCGAGTCGCAGGTCTGGGGGTCCGATGTCCAATATTGGATCACGGTTCCACATGAACATAAAGGTGGTCTTGTGGCAGCCTTGAAGGCAGGGCTTCAAGAGAGGGGCGTCAATTCTCAGAAGTCCCGGATGCGAGCGAGGAAGAGAACCTGCTGCGCTTGCTGTACTTTGTCTACCACGGCAGGTATAACACCTTCAATGAGTTCAAAGCCCTGGTGGAGAAGGAGAACATCAAGCACTCCTTCTGGTGGGGGTGAGGCAGGGACCAGGAGGAAACAACTGAAAATGGTCCCAGCCCAACCAGGCCTGGTTTTGCATGTTGTCTCAAATCTCCTCCAAAAAAAACCACCCCTTCGTACGAAGGGGTGGTTGCATTTCAATTCAAGTTAGCGTTTCAAGGGGTTGAACTTCAGCACTTTGATCGGACCATGCATGGTTTTGTGCCCGTAGATGTCCACGTCCTGCAGCCAGTAGTAATAGACCTTACCAGGCACCACCGTCTTGTCCACGTAACTGTACTCCGACCCAACCAGGCTTCCGGGATAAGTGAGGGTAGAGATGAGTTCCTTGTTGACCTTGTGTTTCGGCCCATAAGGGGATGCCGCGCGGTAGATGTTGAAGCCCAGGTTGTCCGTTTCAGAGACGGTGACCCACTTTAAGTTGATCGCCCATTTGGCCCGCTCTGCCGAGAATGACCGCAATTCCACCGCGGTGGGATCACAGGTTCCAGCAGGTCTGGTGTAAACAACACCATCATATCCGGCAGGGGTGGTGTAGGGGATAATAAATCCATCGCCATCAGATAAAACTGGTACCGTGGGGGGAGGTTGATTAATTGTAAAGTAGACAGTTTGACCCGGCACAATCGCCTGGAAGGTGATTTTTATCAAGTTCCCATCACCAGTCATGCCAGGTGAACCAAGTTTTGTGCCATCCAGGCTAAAAGTCCCGGCAGTATTATCCCACAAAGGAAAAAACGAAAAAGATGGAGTTAACCATCCAGCATTTTCTACTTTTGAAATGGCTATGGCCTGGTTATTCGCCGGTGTGAATGAACCGCTGATGTCGTATGCCTGCAAATCTACTACATTCGTCACACGAACGTAGATCACGGTACTTTGACCAACACAGGCAAAATACGGAGTTGGCGACATGCTTAGCACCGCGATGCTGGTCTGAGCTTGTACAGGACCGGCGATGGATAAGACCAATGTCAAACAGATCAGAACCAGACTAAAAAACAAACCTTTACTTTTTTGTGCTCTTTTCATAAGAATCCTCACTCCCTCTTTTGATTGAGCTTGCCTTTTTTGAAAAGGATAATTCCTGTGGCTATCACAATGAAAACCAGGATCAGGATTATCCACCAGTTATCCACAAGAAAGTACCCGGAATCTGTCTTGCTTTCAGCTGTGGCATCGCTTGCAATTGTCGGGCTTGGTTTCACCGTTGAAATCTGCTTCATTGGTGTCACAGTCGGTGGTCTGGTTGCTGTGGGTAACGGCGTAGGTGTTAAGGTATTTACAACAATTATTTGTGTTAATTCTACCACAGTGTAAGTAACATCCTGTGTGGGAGCCCCAGGCGATACAGTTATTGAGGAGTTGATACCCTGTGAAGGTACTTCACTCCCTTCCATGGATGCACACATCAGGTCAGTGACCGTAAGTGCAGATTCTCCTTCTGCAATCCCTGTAAAATTAATAACCAAAAGGATCCCATCACCAGATTTTGGCTCACTGGGGTTATATTGCGACATGGCAAAATGGATGGTGCCTTGCTGGTTATCCACAGTATTGAACAAAAGCAACCCGGGGTCCAGAAAGTTGCCAAGCCCGATCTGAATTCCGGAAGTGGCAGGGTCTGCATCGACTACTTGAATTATGGACGGATCAAATTCTATTGTAATATCCAGCGCATACATGTCTTTGGCGTTTTGCACTGATACAGGCACCTGAATTATTTCTGCCGGAGCTACTTGAGCAGATTCTAAAAAGCCAATTTCCGCTTTAGAATCCTGGGCATAGACAGGTGACACAAGAAAAAGAAAGATGATTGCCAATACAATTGAAAATGCTTTTTTTGATACAAACGACATGATTTACCCTCCATCCAATAATTAAGTATACTGCTTATTGTTTCTTTTTTTCCGGAATAGGGATAATGTGATTAAACCGATAAGCACAAGGATCAACAATATGGCGATGATCCACAACACTGTGTTTGCAGTTTTTTTCCCACTCGTGATGCCCATACCACTTTCTTGATTCTCATCCAGGCTGGTCGCGGTTTTGGGCGTACTTGAGAGCCGCGGAACGATCAGCTGCCCGGTTGAATTTGTTGGAGATAGTGTTTCTTCATTCTGGGGATCAAGGTTAATTGTGGATTGAGGCGTTGTTGTTGATGGACTGAGCGGAATCCTGGTACCCGCATCAGGGGTCGCCGAGGCTGAAGACGGAATTGGACTAACAGTGGCAGGTAAGTTGCCAGCCACTGTTGGCGTGCGTGTGAGCGTTCGCGTTGGGGTGCGAGTAGGAGTTCGGGTGAGCGTCAGGGTCAAGCTTGGTGTTAATGTGGCAGTTGCTTCCACAGTGACGGTTGGGGAGAGATAGTTATAAACATTTATCATTCCCGCTGATACCTGAGGGATTACCAGCTCACTGGAGGAGGTCGCAAATTGGGCATCTTCAATGATGATTTCTGAGGTTCCCGGAGCAACTCCCTTGAAAGACAGGTTCAGAAGCGTGCCCTCGCCAGATACCCCCGGCCTGGCCAGTTGGATCACAACAAGATGCAACAAGCCGGGTTGGTTTTCGTTGATCAACACTGCCAGGTTCGATAAATACGAGCCATGTGACCATGATTCCAGGTTGATGATGTTTGCATCGTACGAAATGGTTATGTCGTAAGCATTCAAATTGCTGCCGCTATTCACCTCAACAGTAACCGTGCTTGAATCCCCCACTACCAGGTCGCTATTGGCTGGTTCAAAAGTAAGCAACATTTCATTTTGTGCATTAACCCGGTAAGATCCCGTTTCCAGGAAGGGCCACAAAACAAGAATTAATGCCGCCAGTAAAATTTGAGTGATTTTTTTGCGTACGACCTTTTTGGTCATTCGATAAAAGTTTCCTAAATATTAAATACACCAACTATTAAAACATAACTCATCAAATGTATTTAATATTTTCAGTGAAAGTAGTGCAGGTTGGGTAATTACCCAACCTGCACTGTTACAAGATGAGATTATGGGATCAGTGTCCAGGGAATCCAGCTGTTGTAGAAGTCAGCGGATGACTTGTGCCAGTTGGCACCCACAATAGCCAGGTCGCGGATGTCGACGAAGTCATCAAAATTGACATCTCCGTCATATTCGATCCCCAGTGTTTTGTATCCTGAGCCGATGATACCCGCGTCCAGGATGTCAATGTAGTTGTCAGCCCACTGCGCATTGCCGCCTTTTAATTCCAGAGCATTCATGGTCTTGTTGCTGTCTACGAGGATGGTTTTATCGGTGGGATTATGAGCAGGTTCAGCATCAACATTGCTCAGGTTCAGGTAGCGCGCCTGATTGGTGGTTATCTTATACGTTCCTCCGTTTACCGGGGTTAGCGTCAGGTTATTACTCACCTGGTCGATCGTGAATCCGCTGTACGGACCGTACGTTGGAACACCACTGAAGATGGTCAGGGTCACCGGGATGCCAAGGCGGGTCGTGCGGCCTTGCATCGAGAAGGTGCCGATGACGGTGAAGTTACCCGCATTGACCACCGCGGTCTGTGTGAGCGTCGCCAGCAAAAAGTCAGGTGAAGTTGTGAGGTCCATCAGGTTCACGGTCACTTCATAGGATCCCGGAGTAGCCACGATGATGCGGAACAACGAGGTGGCATTGTACGGAGCAGACATGGGGAACCCGGCTGATGGCCCATAGTAACCCACAAGATCAGCACCTACCTGCGTGAGAGGCAGGGTGTGCCAGGCGGCGCCGTCAAAGTACTCGAAGCTGTAGATATCGGCCAGCACAGCGCCAGCGATTTTGAAGTCAACCAGCACGTTGGTGAACACACCGCCCGTTTCGGGGTTATCCAGGGTGACATGGAACTCCTGCGAAAGACCGGCCACATACGGCCCAGCCAGGTCAGTGGAAGAAAGTGTGGGCAAATCAATAACCGTCACACTCCCATCCACCAGTTCGTATCCATAGACGTTGCTGGATGAACCCGTTGTGCCCATACCAAAACCATCAGTTGTATCGTCCAGGTTGAGCACTGCGTCTTTTACCGTAGTTGCAGCGGTAAAGGTTACTGTGAACAGGTCAACCGGATTGGTGGTGGGCTGCAGGTTACCCACATACTTGTAAGCCTGGAAATTGATCTTGCGGCTCGCCGGGGTATGTGTCACTACGGGAGCATCAAATGTTGTGCTGGGCGTAGCTGAGACAAAGGTCAGATTTTCCGGGTAGTACAGATCAAAATCTGCAGCGTTCACATTCATCAAATTCGCTTTGATGGTGTAGACGATGGTGTTTGTCTTGACTACCTGGTTGTCCCAGGGGGTGGTGGAGGAGACCATTAACACATCTATATGCGTCCAGGGATCTGCGTCCACACCGCCGCTGATGCCGTCGCCGCCTGTACCAACTGCAGCCCCTTCAAGGTCACCCCAGGAGTTGAATTCCGCGGGGACGAGGAAAGCGCCTGCTTCGATGCCATTTCCGCCGTTATCGCGGAACATGTTGCCATGGATGTCGATTGCACCGGGCGTGAGCGCTACTGGTTGTTTGGCAAAGAGGATGCCGTTCTGCGGGTTGTTGTGAATGAACAGGTCGGCAATGACCAGGTCGGTCATCACGTCGTCAAAGTAGATGCCATTCAAACCGTCTGTGCCATCGATCTCGAATTTCTCGAGGGTGAGGTTACGCCTGGCACCGATGACGTTGATGCCGTTGGCCCCGTCTGTGGGCACGCATTTGGCACCCGCCAGGCTCTCCGCTTTGATGGTCACGTAATCCGCAGCCACTGTGAAGCAGGGAGAGGCGTTCTGGATAACCACACCGGTATTCAATCTCACGGTGACCCAGTTCTTGTCGATCAGGATCGCCCCCGTGCCCGTGTAGTTACCCGCGTCCACGTAGACCTTGCCGGGGACCGAGCTGCTGCCGGCAGATACTGCAGCCAGAGCGTCATGCAGGTTGTCGAAGGCGTTGTAGCCAAGGACGGCCGCTGGAGCGCCGGCAGGATAGACAGGAGTGACCGCCGCACCGTCAGTAAGAGCTGCCCAGTCGAGGTCCACATAGACTACCAGGGGGGCAGGGTTGCTGTAGGGTAGGCAAACCGTTTCAACATCCAGATTCGCGCAGACATTGAAGGATTCTGCAGCTACTGGAGGAGTAAAGAGGCTGGCGGCTTTCCCAGAGGTGAGGGTATTGCTGACCGGAACAATGTAAGTGGTGGGTGCAAATCCGACGACAGTTGAAGCGGGCAGGTAGCCCGCAGCGGAGGTGTCTGCATTAGCGTTGTTGAAGGTCAGATCTGCGGTGAAAGTGGAGGGCACACTCGGAGCCAGGGCAGGAATTGCGGAAACCTTCATGACCAGCCAGGGATTGGTTGCAAAATTACCCCAGTTACCGCTGCAGGAGCCAGGTCCTGCATTGCAGCCCCACCAGTTGTTGGTTGCATTAACCCAATAATCCGGATTACCACCAAGGTCTGTCGGGTTAGAAGCGAAGCGGTTATGATGGATTGTCAAGTTGGTTAGATGTCCTGGAGTGGTCCAGGAAATGATACCGAACGAGACATTGCCATCGAAGGTTGAGGATGTAACTTCAATATTGGAAAGCAGGAAACCGTCATCGCCAATCACAAGTCCTGAACGACCGTTGTTAGCAAAGGTGCTGTTCTTGATCAGGATGTCGTGCGATCCAATGTTATCATCCCACAAGTTAAAGCCGGACTCTCTATTGTTCGGAGCTGGATTGCTATCGCCATTAAAGCTGGCGGAAATCCCATCAAATACCGCATTGCTGATACCGGTGGCGTTGATGCCCTGGGCATAGTTATGCTCAAAGGTGCTGTTCGTCACGCTGATGTTAGAAACATTTCCTTCGAATGCCAGGCCATAGGCGTGGTTATAGTCGTCTTTCCCGTTGTAGTCAAAATGAGAATTTGCTACAGTGAGTCCAACGGTTGTGCCCTGGAACGAGGCACCATATACTCCAGAGTCGTGGATGTTGCTGTCCAGGATGCTGACATTTTTATAGGTCCCGGCGGCTGTAAAGTGCAGGTTGCGAGCCGAAGAATAACCCAGGTCCACATCCTGCATCGTGAAGGAGTTAAAAGTCCCTCCCGTTTCCCCTACGATGATGCCCCATCCAGCAGAGTACGGATTGCTGCCATGCTTTGTAAAGGTGAAGCCCTTAATGGTCACCGCACCCGTGCTGTCCGGAAGGACCTCCATGCCATGCTGCAGCCCGGTGAATTCCACGATGGTGGAACCGGATCCAGCGCCTATCAGGCTGAGGCTCTTTTTGATCTCAATGTCGCGCCAGCCGCCCAGGCTCTCGGAGTAGGTTCCAGCTGCCACGTGGACGGTTCCGCCCACGCTCACTGTGTTGATACCCTTCTGGATGGTCAGGAACGGAGAGAATTCATTCCCTGCATTGGAATCACTGCCAGTAGTGGAAACATAGCAATCGGTGGTGCAGGTGTCTTCCACCAGGAAATCATAGGTCGTGGATCCGATGGTCACCTTATCCACCCAGCCAACCGTGCCGACGCCCGGGCTCACATTGTAGGAATTGCCCATGCCCAGGGTCAGGTAGACTCGGTCTACCAACGCGCTCGGGATAGAAGTTGCCAATGTGCTCAGGCTCATCTTTGGACCGGTGGCATTGCCGTTGTTATCCATCAATTGCCACTCGCCTGCGGCTGCATCAACAGTATGCCAACCAGCGGGGTTGGTGGTGGGAACAAACTGGTACGTAGTTCCACCGACCAGCCTGATACGCACCCATACCGGGTTGGTACCCGACTCGTTCTGAACATCGAACATTAAGGCTTGGGCAGCGAAGTCAGCAATGGCAACGCTGTCAACTTTGAACGCCAGTATGCCTTCATCCCAGTAGTTCCCATCAACGGGGTCAGGAGCAATCCCGGCTTTAATGATGCCTGCCTCACGCCCATCAAACAGGGCGGTTGATCCTGGAGAAACGGGATCATAATAAAGAGGACCATAATAGGCAGCATAGACCCCCTCGCCGCCAGGAGTTGTCCAGCTCGGACCTAAAACATACACCGGAACGACCACTTGAGCATCGGCAGTGATCTCGATGGGCAACGTCCCATTCCCTGTCCAATTGGTGTCTTCACGGAAGGTTCCCACACCACTCGCACCATCATCCTCGTAAAACGGGGCGTGTGCGGTATTCCAGAATACCCGATCAGCATTGTCGTCAGTTCCAGGTGAAGCCGGGCCTGCAATTGCGCCCACATTGAGCGATTCATAAGGACCAGGAAGCCCAATCGGATTGTAGCCCCAGGTGTTGGTATTGTAGGCAATACCGACAATGATGTCATCTGGCAGCGTAACGTTCAAACTACTAAGATTAAATGTGATGTTGAAAGCATAACCGTTGTAGCAAGTCCCATTGCCCGCTCTCCACGCTGTAGGAGTAGCGCACGTTGGGTCCGCTGCTGGACGCCAGGGGATGTGGAAAACCTGGGTCTTCGTGGCAATCAGCGAGCCTAACGTGTTAGGATCACCCGGTTCACCGTTGTAAATATTGAGCGTAATCGGATGGTCCCAGCCGGTTGGATCAGTCATGGCTGGGTAAGTGGCCTGGTACGCCCAGGTACTCATGGTGACAGTAACAGTCTTGAGCAACCTGTTGGTCCCGGCCAGGTGAATGTAATCCCCAAATTCAGATGTTGAGGTGGCCTGGAAGCCAAGGCTTGGATAATTAGGGGCAAGCGGATCAGGGATCGCATCATACACGATGTCCGTTGCCGCACTCGCCGTCCTGGCAGGCATAAAGCCCAGCACCAGTGCCAAAACCATTACAATTCCTAAAATTTTAGTAAATGTTTTCATCGTTGTCTCCTCCTGGATTTTTGAATGTCAGAAAATTGAAATAAGATGGATGTATTCAGTTCTTCTCCTTTCTCCAACTTGGTTAATCTAAATAAGGCAGCGCTTCTGCTGCCTGTGCTTGACGCTGTCGTGCCAGATCGTCCAAGTATGCCGAGCCCCTGTGATACCAAGATGATCCAACTGGCGGGAAAACTTACTCCGACGCCTGTCCCCTCATTTTTTTCATTACTGAAAGGTCACCATAAGAATATATTTTTTTTGGATGACTGTCAAGTGATTATTGTCCTATTTGGTACAAATAACCATGTTATTGAGAAATTTTAAGATTGGCGCGCATCCCGCCTGCCTCCCAATGGCAATCTGACCTCGATAGGATGCTAAACACAATGTGCTGTTAAAAATGCAGGCCGGGAAATCCCGGCCTGCATGCACAGCCTATTTCTGTTCCTAAATTAAGGTATCCAGGGGGTCGGTGGTTCGGCTGCAGTACCGTACGCCATGGCTGAGGTAACATGCCAGTTGCCGCCCACCAGGGCGAGATCCTGGATATTGACCTTGCCGTCAAAGTTAACATCTCCATTGGTCGGAGTGGCAGAATTCCATTGTCCACCAATCACGCCGGCATCGGTAATGTCCACAATGTTATCGGTCCACACAGCGTTGCCGCCCTTCAGTTCGAGCGGGGCCATGGTATATGCACCGCTTAGGGTGACCGTCCTGCCAAGGTCCGCGGTCACGTTCAGGTAGCGCGGCTGGTTGGTGGTGATGGTGTAAACGCCACCATACGTGAGGGTCATGGACAGGTTGTTGCTGATGGTGTTCAGGGTCGTGCCCAGCGGAGCGTACGCGGGGGTACCAGCCCAGGTGAGGGTCACCGGCACTCCGCCGCGGAACACGCGCCCCTGCATGGAGAAGGTACCCAGCAGCGAGTAGTTCCCAGCCACCGTGAAATCTTCAGTGGCGGTTTCCAATTCAAGCGGTGAAGGCAGTGCCAGGGTATCCACCAGGGAAACCGCGAGCGTATTGTCTCCGGGGGTGTAGAAGGTCACCCGGAACTGCGGGGCGAGGGTTCCGCCAGCAGTCAGGGCTCCCAGATTGAAGGGATTGGTAACCGTTACCCAGGTTGACCCACTCTTGTACTCGAGCAAAGCATCCGAAGGCTTGGTGAAGTTCAGGTTCAGAGCGGTGTAAGCCCCGCCGTTGGTGTTGGTGATGTTTAGCGTAAATGGAATTGGCAGACCGGCGATATACGGCGCGGTCGGCACAATATCCATTGTCGGCAGTTCGATCACGTTCACCGAGCCGTCTGTCAGCGCGTAGGCGTACACGTTGCTGGAGGAGGAATTGACAAGAGCCATACCGAACCCGTCGGTAAGGTCATCCAGGTCCATCAAACCTGATCCGGTAGCGCCAGCCGTGAAGGTGACGGTGAACAGGGTGACGGGATTGGTGGGCGTCAGGTTCCCGGTGGTGCTGTAAGCCTGGAAGTTGACCGTCCGGGCAACACCATCATGAATCAGGACTTCAGCTTCATTAAAAGTCCCGCTTGCCGAGGAGCTGACATAGGTTAGGTTGGCGGGGTATTTCAGGGTAACGTCCGCCGAGTTGGCGTTCCACACGTTCGCTTTGACCGCGTAAGTGATGGTCTGCCCGCTCACCACCTGGTTCGCCCATGGGCTGCCGGAGGAGAGCAGGGAGACATCCACGTGCGTCCAGGGGATGGCGTCCACGCCGGAGCTGATGCCATCACCCGCAGTGGGTCCTGCCAGGCTGCCCCAGCTGTTGTACTCTGCCTGGACGGCAAAAGTACCTGCTTCAATACCCTTCAGGGTGTTGTCGCGGAACATGTTGCCGTGGATGTCAATGGTCCCTGCAGGTGCTGCGTCAAAGAGGATGCCATTAGCAGGATTGTTGTGGACCAGCAGGTCAGCGATGACCAGGTCGGTCATCACACCGCCAAAGTGGATGCCGTTGGCACCATTCGTGCCGTCGATGATGAAGCGCGAGAGCGAGAGGTTCTTGCGCGCGCCCACCACCTCGATGCCATTCGATCCAGCCGAGGGAGTACATGTGGCGCCCAGGTATTCCTCAGCTTCGATGGTGATGTAATCAGCGTTGACGGTGAAACAGGGCGAGTTGGCGTTGATCTTCGCGCCGGTGTTGAGCACGAAGCGCAGGTTGTCTCTCCCCGCCGGGATCACGATGTCACCATAATGGTTGCCGGCCAGGAAGGTGAAGGTTGAGTTCGGTGCCGCGCAGGCGATGACGGCGTTCATGGTTGCGGTCGAAGTTCCGGCTGCGAAGGTGTAATCACCGGTTGTTCCGCTGACCAGTGTGGACATGGCTTCGTCTGTGTACCAGGGGGAGTAGGTTACCCCCTCGCTGATGTTGGACGGACCGCAAGCGCTGCCCCAGTAATTGCTGGCAAAGTTGGCATTGTAAGCCAACGCACCGGTATCCTTGTTGACGCTGTAGGTGTAGTCCTTAATTATGTTCTTGAAGAAGGTGGCGTTGATGGTCTTGGCAACGAAGGGGTAAGGATTCCAGGATTGTTGACCGCCAGCCAATTGCACAGCATATTCGAATCCTGAGATTGTGTTACCTTCGAAGTACACGGATACATCGGAATATCCCCAACTGATCAAATCGGTGGTGATATAAGCACCAACGCTTCCGGAGGAGGAATCACCTGTGACTGTGTTATTCGTGAATTGAGGAACAACAGCCGCACCTTGCCCCCAGGCTGAAAGACCTACGGCGCAGTTGGTGATGGTGTTGTTGTTGACTGTGGGGGCTTTGTAAGGAACAAAGGTCCAGATACCGTGTGCACCTGCTGCAGATCCATTGCAATCTACCGTATTCCCCTGGATCAGGTCGGCAACCCCGCCGCCATCATTGCTGTTGTCGGTATGGATACCGCTGCCGGAATAGGTCACGGTATTGTTTAGAAACTGGATTCCGGAGGAATGGTTAGCGCTGATGCCATCATTTGCATAGGAGACCGTGTTGTTCGCAAAGGTTCCTGGTCCGTACCATGCAAACATCGCGATCGAGTAAGCGTCGCCTTGAACATTGGTAACTGTATTGTGATGGAAATTGAATGTTCCACCGGTCGAGTAGATTCCTCGCAGATAGATGTTCTTGACCGTTGTATTGTAAACTTCCAGGTTGTTGAAGGTTCCTGTAGAATTTTTGATGATGCCGTTGCGGGCATCAAGGTCCGCCTCGCCGCGCACAATCCCGGAAGTTAAACCAGGATTGTCACCGTCAATCGTCAGGTCATGGATCTTGACATCGTTGGCCTGGACAAGAAAAACGTTACTGGCGGTCCCTCCGCACAACGAAGAACCTGTGCAAGGATTAGCTGCGGAAAGGGCAGGCTTGACAAAGGTGAGGGTCTGCCCGGCGCCGTAGATTTCAACCGGCACGTCCACGACCACATTCTCCACAAACGTTCCGGCAGCTACAGAGAGGACATCGTTGGTGTTGGCTTCGTCAATCGCTGCCTGGATGGTAGCGTAACCCAGGTGTTGGGTGATGTTCGTGACTGGTCCGCCAAACTTAGTACATTCCGCGTTGGTGCACCAGGGGATGAAGGTTTGGGTACCATACATCTGGCTGGGTACCGGCCCGCTTTCGCTGCCCCACCAGATCGGAGAGGAATCCGCACTGGCAACTGCAAAATTGACCACATCGCCATAAGCAGAACCGTCGGTCCCCGTGTAGGTTTGAACATTTCCATAGACCTGTGCCTTGAAGATGCTGACACCAGTTGGTCCGGCGTTGGACGTCCCGGGTTCGCCGAACCTGATACCACGTTCGTTTCCGGTGAACGTACCTCCGGAGATAAGGACATTATTCAACGTCGCAGGACAAAGACTGTAGGTTCCCCCATCATCACGCGCTTTGATCATCAACGCCGCGCCGTCTTTGGCTTTCAGTCCATTCCCGGTCGCTGTCATGTTGATGAAACTGAGATTGGCATAGGTCCCGTTTTTGAGGTTGAGGTCGAAACCAGCAGAGTTGTACTCTGCCAGGTTCGTCCCGGGGTTGACAAAACCGTTGTTGATCAGTTGCACATTGGTGAAAGTTGCATCAGACAGAGTCTCCGTGTATAACCCCTTGCGGTAGTTGTTGCGGAAGATCGTGTCTGTAACAGTCACGAATTGTAACTTTGTGCTCATATCCGGGTTGCATGGGGCTGTATAGTTCTTTTCAATGATCATGCCATCAATGTAACCTTCGATTATCGAGTTGGTGATGGTCAGGTGGGTCATCTGGTGAGGTGTAACGATCCTGAACCCCTCGCCACTCTTCACCGGGTTGGCATTCATCCACACGTTATCGAGCGTGACATAATCGATTGGCGTGGTATTGGTTCGAATCCCATAAGGTCCGGTGATTTGCAAGTCTTTAAGCAGGATCGGGCTGCTAGCAGATCCGGTTGAAGAAAGGAGTACCGTTCCAAGAGCAGAAGAACTGATGATCGTCGCGTTAGCGCCGTCTTTTCCTGCTCCAAGGAGGGAGAGCGGTTTAGTGATGTTGACCTGCTCCGCGTAAGTTCCTGCTGCCACAATTACTTTGCCACCGGGAACAACCGCATTGTTGCCATCCTGAATCTTGGCATAGGGCACATTAATATTACCATTAGCATTATGAATCGTAGTTGTGCCTGTGGTTGAATTTACAAAAACATGGCTCCGATTCCCGTAGAGAAGTTGCGCGGGAGTTGTATATGCAGTAGGCATAAGGCTTAGGACATATGCGTCGTTATTAGCTTTAGACATTAATAAAACAAGAGCATTCTCGTCCAAGTCATAAGGTCCGCCGCCCGAATTCCACACCATGTCCCACTCGTTGTGGACGGTTCCCCATTTGTTAAGGGTCATAACACGGGCGTCTGCATCGGCTTGGCTGCCGGTGTAATTCATGATACCGCCCTTGGTGTTATATATCGTGTTTTTGCTGATCGTGGCGGAATTGTTGGATTGCAGGACAATTCCGTTTCGCGTATTAAAAATTTCATTTGTATCAATGACGAGCCCGGAGACAGCGCTACCGGTTACAACTATTGCTCGTCCGGTCCAGTTTCCCATTGGCGGGGTCTGGGCAGGGACATAGATCTTGTTGTTACGGATCACAATCCCGGTCATCCCTGTTCCACCTGAAACCAGAACAAGGCTGGAATTTGCTTCATCAGACACTAACAATGGATAAGCTGGAGTAACAGCAAGCGTAATCTCAAGGTATTCGAGAGTGACATTGGCAGAAGAGATTGAAAAAACCTTGAATTGATCAGTCCCTGTGCCAATGACTTTTGCTCCCCCGCCAACAGGTCCGGAGATGGTCACCGCCTTGTTCACCAGGATGGTGGTGGAAACATTGTATGTCCCCGCCTCAACCTGGATGGACTCTCCACCAACAGCTTTGTCGATCGCCCCCTGGATGGTAGCACAGGCAGTACCTGTGGTGAGGCAGTCATTGGCATCGTTACCAGATGTAGAAACATACAGGATTGATGCTGCACTTACCGGCCTGGCAGTTGAGAATCCAAAGGCCAGCGCGACAATAAGGATGAGACTAAAAATCTTAAATGCAGTTTTCATCGTATCTCCTTGTTCAAATTTGGAATGATGTAAAAAGATGAGCTCAACACTTGCCAGGTTTTCAGTCCCCTCCCTTTCCCCTATGCGGTTAACCCAAATAAGGCAGCGTTGCTGCTGCCTGAGACTGAACTTGTCGTGCCAGATCCTCCAAGTATGCCGTGCCCCTTGATACCAAGATGATCCAACTGGCGGGAAAACTTACTCCGACGCCTGTCCCCTCATTTTTGTTTACACTGAAAGGTCATGATTAGCATATATTTTTTTTTGATGGATGTCAAGTGATTTTTATCCCATTTGACACAAAATCCCGGTTTTTGAGAAATTTTAAGGTTGGCGCGCATCCCGGCTCTCTCCCCCGCGGGATTATAATCAGCCCACTCATACGTACCACAAAGCGGGCACACCCTTGAAACGACTCAGCACCCTTCTCCCCAGAGCTACGTTCTCCCCCGGCGGTCTGTTCCTCGTCACCACGCTGGTGGCTTTCCTCTACGTCCTGATGGAGTGGGTGTTCATCGTCACCAAGCCCTCCTTCCTGCAGCAGGCCGCCTTCGGCTCCAGGCTGCTGGTGCTGTTTAGCGCGTCGGCCCTGCTGGCTGCGCTGGCCACGCTGCTTTGCCTGCCTTTCACCCTGGCTTTCAAGCGCTCCCCCGCCGGCCGGGTCACCTCTGCCCTGCGCAGCCTTTCCGCGGCCGTGCCCGCGCTGCTGCTCTCCGCGCTGGTGCTGATGATGGCCGACAACTTCACCTACACCGTCTTTGGCTTCGGAATCGTGTCCGCCAAAGGCGGCGTGCGTGCGCTTTACCTCATTCCCTTTCTGCTGCTCACCGCCTGGCTCTACACGCGCACAATCGCGCTGCTGAACTTCACGCAGGAAGCCCTTGAGAACCGCCCGCCGCGGGTGCGCAAGGTGACGCTCGGCATCCTCGCCGCGCTCATCGTGCTGCTGGCGGCCGTCCCAGCCCTGGCGTATGCTCCCTACTGGTCAGGCACCTCCTCCGTTGCAAAGCCCTCTTCCGCGGCGCATTTCCCCAACATCCTGCTCATCACCGCCGACAGCCTCAACGCCAACCGCATGTCGGTCTACGGCTACGAAAAACCCACCACGCCCTTCCTGGAGGAGCTCGCAAAATCCTCGCTGGTGGCGCAGAACGCTTTCTCGAACGCCCAGGGCACGATCGGTTCGCTCACCTCCATCCTCACCGGGCGCTATCCCGTGGATACCGGCGTGCTGACCACCAACGACATCCTGCGCGACGAAGCTGCCACGCAGCACATGCCCGGGATCCTGCGCAAGTACGGTTACTACTCCGTTCAGCTCAGCTATTCGTACTACGCCGATGCCCGCCGTCTCAACTTCCAGGGCGGCTTCGACGAAGCCAACGGAACACGGCTGAACGCCAACCCGCTGTTCTCCGCACTTTCCGCGGTCTTCCCTTCCAATATCTCCTATTTCACTTCAGAAATTACCGCCCGCCTGCTGGACCGCCTGGCGCACATTTTCTTCCTGCGCGACATGAACAACCCCTATCTCCAGGTGACCGAGAGCCCCGAAAAGTTCAACGACCAGCAAAAATTGGAGTACGCGCTCGCCTTGTTTGACCGGGTGGACCAACCCCTGTTCATTCACATCCACTGGATGGGGACGCACGGTCCAGCTTACCATCCGGCCAACCAGGTCTTCTCCGCCGGGGAGGACCCGGAAAAGCAGGGGAAATTCGATGAAGACTTCTACCTGGACAGCATCCTGGAATTCGATCAGTCGCTTGCCGCGCTCTACGCCGCGCTGCAGGAACGGGGAGCCCTGGAGAACACAGTGCTGGTCATCGCAGCTGATCACAGCCAGCGCTGGAACATCATCCGCCTGCCGCTCCTCATGCGCTTTCCGGGAGGAGAAAACATCGGACTGGTGCGTGGTAACGTGCAATACCTCAATATTGCCCCCACTCTCCTCGACGCGGTGAACATCCCAAAACCTGCATGGATGGCGGGAACCTCTCTGTTGGAGGACCAGCCGGAAACCAGCCCCATTATCCTCACCGAGATCCCGGCTTTCGTGCCGGACGCGCAGACCGGCAAACGGGTCTTCCCTGAGATCCGTCCCCCCTTCTACCAGTTCGGCAAGGTCTCGCTCATCACCTGCGACCAGTGGGTGAAGCTGGAGTTCGCCAGCCTCAAGCTTACGCGCGGCACCATCCCCGATTACGCGCAACGCTGCTCTTCTCCAGCCCTCAGCGACCGGGAAGCCATTCAATTAATAAGTGAATATCTTGAGACTTACGGTTTGGATGCCTCGTCACTTGAGACAATGGTGGAGGATCAATAATCCGGATAGTGGTTAACGGTCAAAATGCAGGATCACCAGGTTGCCGCTGAACTGGTCTGCGACGCGTTCAGGCAGGTTGCCGATGTTGGCCAGGAATCGCTTGCGGGAGCCGTACCCGGGGATGACCAGCAAATCTGCTGCTGCGTCCTTCTCCAGGTCTTTTGGCCGCAGCGCGCCAACCATTTCCTTAACTTCAATGACCTCATTTTTCCGCTGACGCTTTAAGATGGACTCGAGCTGACCAAGGAAACTTCCGTCCGCCAGGATGTGGAGCGGAACGTTCAAAGCCCCAGCAATGGCCAGGTTGACCTCAACGATCCGGCGCAGCACGGAGGGAGCCACCGCCTTGGCGGGCAGTAAAAGTTGCACACGCTTCATCCCGTTCAATGGGCAAGTCAGTTTTCCCACCATCACCGGTGTGTCTGAACCCCAGATGACCTCATCCAAAACCGACCCCAGGATGCTATTGCGGAGGGTGGACTTTCCGCGCCATCCCATCACAATGAGTGTCACCTCGCGTTCCATCGAGATTTGCAGGATCCCCTGGGCGTAAGAACTTGCCAGGCGCGGCATCAGTTCAAATTGCGTTTCCGGATCACTGATCAGGTCCGGCACCCGGTCAAGCAATTCCTTTTGGTTCTTTAGGATTTGGGATTCACCGCTGCCCTGCTGCACAACATTTGCCGCGATCAGTTCACCGCCGCCGGATTTCGCCAGCAGGCTGGCCAACGTGAGCAGATGTTCCTGGGTGGCCGGGTTGGCGATCGGCACCAGGATGCGGTGAAAAATGGGCAGTGCTTCGAACTCCTCATGTTCAGAATGCAGTCCAGGAGCAAAGCGGTTGACCAGCAACGGGGAGGTAATGGAAGTGAAGAGAATCATCAGGATGGCACCATTGAAGATTGTGGCATCAAACAACCCCAGTTGTTGCCCAATGATCAGCGTGGGGATGGTGACTGCTGCCTGGGCGTGGGAAAGCCCAAATACAGTCCAGAATTCAGGTTTTGAATAATGGAAAATCCGCGAGGTAATGTACGACGCCAGGAACTTGGATACATACGCCACCAGCAGGATTCCCAACGCCACCCAAATCGCCTGCGGGTTTTTTACCACCGTGAGTGGATCGGTGATCATTCCGCTGTAAAGCAAAAAGATCGGGATGAAGAACGAATCCCCCATGAAGAGCACATGCCCGGTAACCGGGCTGTGGCGCGGCAGCATGGCGTTGATCGCCAACCCGGCGAGGAACGCCCCCACTACCTCGTGCACACCAATTAATTGAGCCCCCAGCGCCGCCACAAAGAGGACAACGATCACGAACTGGAATTCCACCGATCGGCCGCTGAAGCGCTGGAGGAAAGCTTTTCCCAGGCGCGGGAGCAGCAGGAAGATGGCCAGGGTGAACAACACCAGCAGGATGGCAAGCTTGATGAAGTACCCGGCCTCAATGTGACCTTCGTTCGCACCGATCACAATTGCCAGGATCACGAAAGCGCCGATGTCCGTCAGGATGGTGGCACCGGCGGTAATGGCCACCGCCTCGTTGCGCGTCACCCCCAGCCGGTTGAGAATGGGGAAAGCCAGGAGCGTATGCGAGGCAAAGGCGGAGCCCAGCAGGATCATCCCCAGCAAAGGAAGCCCCAGTAGCCAGCCCAGGAGCATGCCCAGCAACTGGGGAAGCAGGAATGTCAACAACCCGAATACCAGTGCCTTGCTGCGAACCCGCATAAACTGATGAAAATCTACCTCCAGGCCGGCGCTGAACATCAGGTAGACCAGCCCAATGGTGGACAGGAATTGCATACGGTCATCAGCCGCGATCAGGTTGAAACCATAAGGACCAATAAGCATACCGCCAATGATGATGCCCACAATGCCGGGCAGGCGCATCCTCTCTGACAGGATCGGCATGACGAGGATGATGGTCATGATCACCAGGAAGAAAACTACGGGTTCATGGATTTGGCTCATATGGCAAAGTTACCTGAATTTTGGGAGGAAGGGGTCAATAAAACATTCCAGAAGATTATCCATTTTGACTTGACATTTCTATCTATCGCCTATCTTGAATAGTATAGTGCCAAATCAGATTGGGTGATGGCGTTACATAACGTGATGTCAAAATCAAAACCGCGCCGATTATGGCGCGGTTAAGTTCTTTGAGTTTGGAGCTATTTGCCGAGGATCTTGTACATCCCGGTGCCGCAAACTGTGCATTTCCCTTTCAATGCCTTGCGACCATTTTTCATGGTCACGGTCAGCGTCTCTTTCATTTCTCTCTTTTGCTTGCATTTCATGCAATATCCGATCTCTGCCATTTGTATCCTCCTTTTTTTGTAGTACTCAAGTCACAAATACTTAACCTAAAATTATTATAGCATGCTAATTCACGAGATTTCACTATCACTTTTTCATGAAAAATGGTGTTTACTTACTTGCATTTCAGACAGATTTCCTCTTTAATTAAGAATAGTCAAGGATTTCCAAGGAGAGAAAAAATGACCCCAAATGAAAAATCCCAGGCAAAAAACAAATTCAAACCCACAATTCTTCGACGCCGCAAGCCGGTACCCTCCGACATCGAGATCGCCCAGGAGGCGGAACTTAAACCCATTACGCTGATCGCAGAGGAGTTGGGCTTGCTGCCCTCCGAGATCGAGCAGTATGGTGACACCAAGGCCAAGGTGCGCCTTGAGGTGCTGCAGCGTCTGCACCACGTGCCTGATGGCAGGTACATCGACGTGACCGCCATCACCCCCACTCCGTTGGGCGAGGGTAAAACCACCACCACCGTTGGGCTCAGCCAGGCGCTGGGGGCTCACCTGAACAAGCGGGTGATCACCTGCATTCGCCAGCCCTCGCAGGGACCCACCTTCGGCATCAAGGGCGGCGCAGCCGGCGGGGGGTACTCCCAGGTGGTGCCGATGGAGGAGTTCAACCTTCATTTAACTGGAGATATCCATGCCATCACCGCCGCCAACAACCTTATGGCAGCCGCCATCGATGCGCGCATGTTCCATGAATCTGACGCCACCGACGAGCAGCTCTTCAACCGCCTTCTGCCGCTCAACAAAAACGGCCAGCGGCATTTCACCCGGGGCATGGTCGTCAGGCTGGAGAAACTGGGCATCAGCGTTTCGGACCCCGAGGAGCTCACGCCCGACCAGCGCCGCAAGCTCTGCCGCCTGGATATCGACCCGGATAGCGTTACCTGGCGCAGGGTGGTGGACACCTCCGACCGCTTCCTGCGCGGCATCACCATTGGCAAGGGACCCGATGAAAAGGGATTCACCCGCGAGACCGGCTACGACATCACCGTGGCCTCTGAGATCATGGCCATCCTGGCCCTCACCACCAACCTCAAGGACATGCGTGAGCGCTTTGGCAGGATCGTCATCGGGCTCAGCAGATCCGGCGAGGCCGTGACCGCCGATGACCTGGGGGTGGCAGGCGCGATGACCGTGTTGATGCGCGATGCCATCAAACCCACCCTGATGCAGACCGTGGAAGGCACGCCGGTGTTCGTGCACGCCGGTCCGTTCGCCAACATTGCCCACGGCAACTCCTCGATCCTTGCCGACAAGATCGCCCTCAAACTCGCGGATTACGTCATCACGGAATCCGGGTTCGGCGCGGACATGGGCATGGAAAAATTCATGGACATCAAGTGCCGCTACTCCGGGTTGGTTCCTTCGGCTGTGGTCATGGTGGCAACCGTGCGCGCCCTCAAGATGCACGGCGGCGGACCCAAAGTGGTGGCCGGCAAACCGCTGGACGCTGCCTACACCGCGGAGAACCTCGACCTGCTGAAAGCGGGAATGGACAACCTGGTGCATCACATCAAGACCGCGCGCAAGTTCGGCGTGCCCGTGGTGGTGGCGGTCAACCGCTTCCTCACCGACACACCGGCGGAGCTGGAACTGATCTGCAAGGTTTCAAAGGAGGAAGGCGGAGCAGTGGACGCGGTGGTGTGCGACCACTGGGAGAAAGGCGGTGAAGGCGCAATCGAACTGGCGCACGCCGTCATCCGTGCCGCGGAAATGCCATCCGATTTTAAATTCCTTTATCCGTTGGATATCTCCATCAAAGAGAAAATTGAAACGATCGCCCGTGAAGTCTACGGCGCAGATGGCGTGGATTACCTGCCCGAGGCCGAGGAGCGCATCGCGGATTACACCCGTCTGGGGTTTGACAAACTGCCCATCTGCATGGCCAAGACCCACCTCAGCCTGTCCCACGATGCCACTCTCAAGGGTGTGCCGAAAGGATTCCGCATTCCCATCCGCGACATCCGCGCCTCCATCGGTGCGGGGTTCCTCTACCCGCTGCTGGGCACCATGTCCACCATGCCCGGTTTGCCTACCCGCCCCATCTTCATGGAGATCGACATCGAACCTGAAACCGGCAGGATCATTGGATTGAGCTAAATCTAGCTATTGCAAAGTTGGGGCACGGCGCACCGTGCCCCAATATTTGTCAGTCATGACTCATACTAATAATATCAAACTCAATTCTTGAATTTCATGAAGCGCTTTCTTATAGTGATCATCACCGTTTCTAGAATGAAAGGAATGTAAAAAACATGTCGGATACCTATTATTTCCCAATTGGCGAATTGAAATCTTATGTCATCCGCTACCTGGAAAGGTGGGGGATCACGCGCGAGGATGCGTCGATCGCTGCTGACGTGCTGGTCAGCGCGGACATGCGCGGAGTGGATTCGCACGGGGTCATCCGCCTCAAGAGTTACTACGGTTCCCGCCTGGCAGCCGGGATATTGGACCCCCACGCCCCGCTCACGGTGGTGCGCGAAACCCCCAATTCCCTCGCCATGGACGCCTGCAACGGGTTGGGTCACCCCGCGGGGGTGAAGACCATGCGCCGCTGCCTGGAGAAAGCCAGGCAAAGCGGGATGTGCATGGCCACTGTCCGCAACAGCAACCACTACGGCATAGCAGGCTACTACGCCATGCTGGCGCTCGAACAAGATATGATCGGCATCAGTTTCACCAACTCCGGTCCGCTGGTGGCACCCACCCACGGCCGCAAAGCCATGCTCGGCACCAACCCCATCGCCGTGGCGGTTCCCGCGGGAAGCAGCCGCCCCTACGTGCTCGACATGGCCACCAGCATCGTGCCCATCGGGCGTGTCACCGTGTACCAGAAGAACAACAAAGCCATTCCCGCCGGTTGGGGAATTGACGAAGAGGGTAACATCACTGAAGAGCCGAGCAGCGTGCTCAAAGGCGGGGCGTTAATGCCCCTGGGCGGACCTGAACTGATGCGCGGTTACAAAGGGTACGGGCTGGCTTTGCTGGTCGATATCTTCTCCGGCGTCCTGGCCGGCTCAGGCTTCGGTGAAAGCGTGTACGGCGCGGATAATGCCGCAGGCGCGCGTGTGGGGCACTTCTTCGCCGCCGTGCGCATCGATGCATTTCGCGATCTGCAGGACTTTAAACAGGATATGGATGCGCTGCTGGGCGAGCTGCGCGATTCCCCCAAAGCTGCCGGCGAAGAACGCATTTACATTCACGGCGAGAAGGAGTTCGAAAAGGCGGACCTGGCTGAAGTACAGGGTGTGCCCATCTCCGCCGCGACCTACCGTACACTGATAACCGCCGGCGAGGAAGACGGCGTGCCGTTCGAGTTAATTCCACTAAAAGAAGAATAAACACCAATAGGGAATTTTTGAAACCCGGAGTTTTTGCTTTTAAATTCCGGGTTTCTGCAATATTTCTTAAAACCACAACATCCGGAAATTAAAAACCGGGTTCCTATATGAACGCTTTCTCCTGGAACGAGAACTATTACAATATCGATCTAAAAATCGCAGCTTCGTACCCTGCGAGCTTTAACCCGGTTCCAGTGTACTTTAATTCCCGACCCGCATGGCTGGGTAAGAGCAACTCCCAATTCCGGTCAGACAATTCCGGTAATTGAACAATCCTCTCTTTCGCAGAAAAATTCAGCGCAACAAAAATGGTCTGTCCCTGTGCTTCTCTCAGGTAGACCAACACATCCCCCGGCTGGTTCGTCACAGGTTGGAATGAACCGCTTTGAAGTGCAGGGTTTTCCTTACGGATTTTCAACAAAGCCTTGTAAAAGTTCAGCAGGGAATTTGGATCCTTCTGCTGTGAGATCACGTTGCGCTCGATGAATTTTGGATGCAGTTTCAACCATGGTTTGCCGGTCGAAAATCCGGCCCCCGGATCCGCCGACCACTGCATGGGCGAGCGGCAACCATCCCTGCCCACGGGCACCGGCCAGTAACGCTTGCCCACCGGGTCCTGGATCTCGGACCGTTTCACGCGGATGTCCCGCATCCCGATCTCCTCGCCATAATACAGGAAAGGCGTTCCCCGAAGTGTGAGCAGCATGGCCGCAGCGACCTTTAGCCTGGCGTCATCCTCCGCTGCCCTGAAGCGCGTGGCGGACCTGGGATTGTCGTGATTATTGAGGACGTAATTCGGCCAGGCGCCCGGGAGCAGTTCGGCCTCCCAATCCGTTACAGACTTGAGGAACCTGGCGGGTCTGAATGGATTATGCAGGAAAGTGAACTCAAAGGTCGCGTCCAGTTTACCGGGTCCGCAATACGAGGCAGCGGTTTGCGGTGTAGCGATAAAGGTCTCCCCCACCACGTATCGTTGCGGGTAAGCGTCCAGCAGCGCGCGGATCTCCTGCACCACTCCCGCCATTTCCGGGCGGTTGGTATCGTAGATGTGCTTTTGCCAGTCAAAAGGCCTGATGCCCAGCTTGGGTGGATTATCACGGAACTGGTCATCCTTGAAGTACGCGTTGAATACGTCCAGCCGGAACCCGTCCACGCCCCTGTCAGCCCAAAACCTGAAAGTATCCATCATCTCAGCGCGTACCTGCGGGTTGCGCCAGTTCAAATCCGGCTGCTGACGGGTGAACATGTGGTAGTAATACTGGTCTGTTTGCGCGTCATACTCCCAGGCGTTACCGCCAAAAACGGACTGCCACTTGTTGGGCAGCCGATTCTGGCCACTCCCGTCGCGCCAGAGATACCAGTCGCGCCTGGGGTTGGAGCGGGATTCGCGCGATTCCAGAAACCAGGGGTGCTGTTCGGATGTGTGGTTCAGTACCAGGTCCAGGATGATCCGAATACCCCGCCGGTGAGCCTTGTCAACCAGTTCGAGGAAATCGGACATGCTGCCATACTTGGGATCAACGTCCTTGTAATCGGCAACATCGTAACCGAAGTCCGCGTCAGGGGAGGGGTTGATGGGTGAGAGCCAGATGGCATCAACCCCCAACTCCTGCAAATAATCGAGTTTGCCGATGATGCCTTGCAGGTCGCCAACACCATCACCGTTGCTATCTGCAAAGGACCTCGGGTAAATTTGATAGATCACACCATCGCGCCACCAGAGAAATTCGGTTGTCATTTTTACCTCGGAATGGAATTTATTAAATTATATCCTTAGTGCCCGGTAATGATCCTCGACAGGCTCACAAGGGAATCTAAAACCCTTGACCTTCGTTCCGATTATGGTAAAATAGTTTTCGTAACAAGACATTTGAGGTTTCATTACCGAAAAGTGGGCATCCCCCACTTTTCTTGTTATCATCAATAAGAAACATTAGAATGTAAGGCCAGGTGGAGAATTAAGCAATGAAGAACGAATTTACGCTCGCTTTCAATGAGGTTTTGGAAGACAAGGGACTGCCAAAGGATATCATCCTCAAAGCCCTGGAATCGGCCATGGTGTCTGCCTACCGCCGTTCAGTGAATGCATCCACTCAACAGAACATCGAAGCGGTTGTCGACACAGAAACGGGGAAAGTCACCATCTACGCGGATAAAGAGGTGGTGGAATCGGTGGAGAATGACATCACCGAGGTTACCCTTGTGGAAGCCCGCAAAGTGAATCCTGAGGCGGAACTTGGCAGCCTGGTGATGGTGGAAACCACTCCCACAGACTTCGGCCGTGTGGCAGCCCAAACCGCCCGCCAGGTGATCCAGCAGCGCATCCGCGATGCTGAACGCGCTGCACAAGTTGCCTATTACGAGAAACAACTCGGCGAGATCGTCAGCGGTGTAATTCAAGCCGTAGGTGCAACCGGGCTGACCATCGGGCTCGATATGAAAGCAGAAGCCAGCATGCCCCGCAAGGATATGATCCCCGGTGAACGCTTCCATATTCACGACCGCGTCCGTGCCCTGGTATCTGAAGTAAAAGACAATCAACGTGGCCCGGGTATCATCCTTTCGCGCACCCACCGCAACTTCTTGCGGCGCTTGCTTGAAAACGAGGTCCCCGAGATCTTCCATGGGATTGTTGAGATTCGCTCCATCGCCCGAGAACCCGGCGAGCGCGCCAAAGTGGCAGTATCAGCCACCCAGCAGGGCATTGACCCCGTTGGCGCCTGCGTGGGAATCCGCGGGGTGCGCATCCAGGCCATCGTCAAGGAATTGCACGACGAGAAAATCGATGTGATCGAGTGGAACGCCGACCCGGCTGCCTTTATCGCCAAAGCCATCAGTCCGGCCAAAGTGACTGGCGTTTACCTTTCTGACCAAAGAAGCAGCGGCGGAAAAACCGCTACCGTTGTTGTTCCGGAAGACCAGCTAAGTTTGGCCATCGGCCGCGACGGCCAAAATGCCCGGCTGGCAGCCAAGCTCACAAGCTGGCGCATTGACATCAAGAGCCTGCCGGAGGCTGCTGGTGATGCACTCTACAAGCTGCAGAACGACGCCAGCCTATCTGTGATGGTGGAACCGGAAAAAGCGAACGCCGTCAGGATCGATGAGCTCCTTGCCCGCAAGGCTGAGGGTAAACCCCTCTCAGCTGAAGAGTTGGATTTTATCGCCAAGTTTGTTGACCGCGTTGAACGTAAAGCCGTTGCCCGAACTGAAGAACAAAAGAAGAAAGAAGAAGAGGCTTACGCTGAGCTCAGGAAGAGCATCCCGTCTTCCGCCTTTGAAATTCCCATCCTTGATAGCGGTCTACCGGAACACGCGGCTTACACCCTGCAGGAAGCAGGATTTTCCAATGCCGGTGAATTGGCCATCCAGATGAAACGCGATCCAGACCACGTGCTGCGCCTGCAGGGCATCGGACCGCGCGCCATGGAAAACATCAACGCGCTCATGGCCGAACTCGATGCGAAATTGATTGAAGAACAAGCTGAGGCCGCTGCCAAGGTGGTGGAAGAAGCACAGGTTGTGGTAGTTGAGCCTGTTGTGGAAGAAATAATTGCAGTTGAGGAAATTGCCACGGTTGAAGAAATTGTGGCTCCTGAGACTGAACCTGCAGTTGAACCTGCTGTAGAAGTAGAACCGGAAAAAGAGCCTTCGCTGGAAGAGCTGTTCACCCTGCGTCCTGAAGTACTGGACAAAGTGGCCACAGAAGAAGATGAAGAATCTGAAGAAGCGAAGGGCAAGAAAAAGGGAAAGAAGAAGGGTAAGCACGTTGTGGTTACCTACGATCCCGACCGTGACCTGACCATGGTAGAGAAAAAGCACAAGCGTGGTGACGGTTGGAGTTGGGACGAATAGTCTAGTGAGAAGGACAGGTGTCTAAGAAAACGCAAAAACGGAGCAAGCATGTCCCCCTGCGTACCTGCATCGGGTGCCGGTCCGTTCTCTCAAAAAAAGAGATGATCAGGATCGTACGCACACCACAGGGAATACTGGTGGACCCTTCCGGTAAAATGGCCGGGAGAGGTGCCTACGTGCACAACATCCGTTCTTGCTGGGAGCAAGCGCTAAAAGGACCGATCAATCATGCCTTGCGCATTGAACTCACGATGGAAGATAAGGAGCGATTCAAAGAATACATCGCCCAACTTCCTGAGGATGATGCGCTTCCTTCAGGAGAACTGAAAGAATAGCAAAAATGGGGAAACGCAAAATGATTGGTTGAGCCGGCGAAAACTTGCTCGGTGATACATAAACCCTGGCAAATCTATGACCGGGGTTAAGAGGGGGAACACTCTTGGAGGTGTATTATGGGCGAGAAACAAATAGAATTTCCGGTGCAGATCACCGTACGCGACCTGGCAGTGCGCATGGACGCCAGTCCGATCCAGGTCATCAAAATATTAATGTCCAACGGCGTCATGGCCAATATCAACCAGCAGGTCGATTTCGACACGGCAGCCGTGGTTGCTTCGGAACTTGGTTTTGAAGCCATCCCGGTAAGCATCAAGGAAGAGAATTCTGCAGAAGATTTGGGAGAGATCCCTCACTGGCGCCAGTTGATCATGGATGAAGACCAATCCAAGCTCATCCCGCGTCCGGCGGTGGTGACGATTTTGGGGCACGTTGACCACGGGAAAACCACACTGCTGGATGCCATTCGGCATACCAACGTGGCCAGCGGCGAGGCAGGCGGCATCACCCAGCACATCGGTGCCTACCAGGTGGAGCAGAAGGGCCGCCAGATCACCTTTCTGGACACACCCGGACACGCGGCCTTCAGTGCCATGCGCGCCCGTGGAGCGCAGGGTGCGGATATCGTTATCCTTGTGGTTGCAGCTGACGACGGTGTAATGCCCCAAACGCGCGAAGCCATTGCCCATGCAAAGGCAGCCCGGGTGCCCATCATCGTGGCCATGAACAAAATCGACAAGGCGGATGCCAATCCTGATTTTGTAAAACATCAACTCGCAGAAAACGGACTTGTTCCGGACGAATGGGAAGGAAACACCCTGGTTGTGCCCGTATCGGCCAAACAGAAGAAGGGGCTGGAAGACCTGCTGGAGGCCATCCTTCTGGTCAGCGATAGCCTGGATATTCACGCCAATCCGCATGGAAAAGTGATCGGAACCGTCATCGAAGCCCAGGTGGACAAGGCCAGGGGAGTGGTTGCCACCCTGCTCGTGCAAAACGGCACCCTCCACGCCGGAGATACCGTGCTGGCTGGTGACACCTACGGAAAGATCCGCGCCATGTTCGATTTCAAAGGCAAGCAGATCAAAACTGCCGGTCCTTCCACCCCGGTCCAGATACTGGGATTGGGCAGCGTTCCTCCTGCCGGTGATCTTTTCCAGGTGGTACCGAGTGAAAAAGAGGCCCGTGTCATCATTGCGGAAATCGCGTCCCAGAAAGCCAACACACCTGTTGTGGCAATCAAGGCAACCCTTGAACAATTATTTGAAAAGTTCCAGGCTGGCGAAGTGCGCGAGCTCCCGCTTGTATTGAAAGCCGACGTGCAGGGATCACTTGAACCGATCGTCAATTCATTGAATGACCTGAGCAAGGGCGAAATCAAGATTAACATCATCCACGCCGAAACCGGGAACATTAATGAAAGTGATGTGATGCTCGCCGCGGCTTCAAAAGCAATCGTCCTGGGGTTCAACGTCACTGCAGACCAGGCAGCGCACAACCTGGCTGACCAGGAAGGCGTCTCCGTCCGCATGTACGAGATTATTTACCGCATGATCGAAGACATCGAAAAAGCTCTCAAAGGCATGCTCGAACCGGAAGTAAAAGAGATACCTGTGGGTCAGGCCCTGGTGAAAGCGGTCTTCAAGATCAACAAAGTCGGCACCATTGCCGGCTGCCGTGTGATCCAGGGTGAAGTGCGACGCAATACCCGTATTCGGCTGCTGCGCAACGGCGAAAAATTATTTGATGGCGAAATCACCTCTCTTAAACACGAGAAAGATGATGTCAAGGAAGTGCGCCAGGGTTTTGAGTGCGGCATTTCTTTGAAAGGCTATAATGATATTAACGAGGGCGATATTCTCGAAAGTTACGTCATCGAGAAGAATGTCTAAACTGCGGAATTGATGAAAGGACGGATCACATGCCCTCACCATTAAGACTCATTCGCATCGGCGACCGCATCAGGCAGGAAATCTCCCTCATGCTTGTTCAGAACGAGATACACGATCCGCGCCTGGGAGGTATTATGATCACCGAGGTTAAAGTGGACCGCGAGCTTTCTTACGCGGATATCTACGTATCAGCATTGGAAGGAATAGCCCGGTCTGAGGAAGTGCTCCAAGGGCTTGAAAGCGCAAGCGGTTTCATCCGAAAAACACTATCAGACCGGATCGAATTGCGGGCTTTCCCGAGACTGCGTTTCCACTGGGACGTGACCCCGGAACGTGCAGACCGCATCGAGCAATTGTTGGCCTCCATCCGCACGGATAATAAAAAGGGAAGTAAGAAAAAATGATCGACCAGGAAATTCGACAATTAATCACCAACGCAACGACGATCGGAATTACCTCCCATGTACGCCCGGACGGTGATGCGATTGGCTCCCTGCTTGGGCTTGGGCTGGCGTTGATCAACGCCGGTAAATCCGTCCAGATGGTGCTGCGCGACGGCGTATCCCGCACCTTCCGGCACCTGCCGGGAGCAAACGAGGTGAAACGAGCGTTCAGCGCCGACTGCGACCTATACATCGCAGTGGATAGTTCCGATTACAAACGCACCGGCGAAGTGCTGGGCACGCGCCAGGTGGACATCGTCATTGACCATCACGTCACCAACGACCGCTATGGAAAGGTGAACCTCATCGATCCAGCGGCAGTTGCCACCTGTGAGATCCTTGCCCTGCATCTGCCGGAATGGGGACTGGAAATTACCAAGGACGTGGCAGCCAACCTGTTAACCGGGGTCATCAGTGATTCGATCGGTTTCCGCACCAACAATACGACCGCCCGCTCGCTGCAAACGGCAGCGGAGTTGATGCAAACCGGGGTGGACAACACCGACCTGCACACCCGAGCCCTCATCAGCCGCTCCTTTGAAGCCGCCAATTACTGGGGTTATGCCCTTGCCCGGCTGGAGAGGGAGAATGGGCTTGTGTGGACCTCGCTCACCCTGGAGGATAGAAAGAATGCAAGCTATGCTTCTGATGACGACGCCGATCTGACCAATATCCTTTCCACCATCGAAGGGTTGGATATTGCCATCCTGTTCGTGGAGCAGGGTCCGGATAAAACCAAGGTCAGCTGGCGTTCGCGCCAGGGAGTGGATGTATCAGGGATCGCCTTATCATTAGGCGGAGGCGGTCACCCCGCCGCCGCAGGTGCAGACCTGAACGGCTCGCTGGATGAAGTAAAGATAAAAGTTTTAAAAATAACACGAGAGTATCTTGGGTCGCTCAACAACGATTCCCAAAGTTCAAACAGGGGAAATAAGACGGAGTGAGAAATGGATAATAACTCGAACATCAACATGAACAACGCCATCTCCGGTGTGCTGGTGGTGGACAAACCTGTGGGAATGACATCCCATGATGTCGTCCAGGCGATCCGCAGAGGTTCCAACATTCGCCGCGCTGGTCATACCGGCACACTGGATCCAAGAGCCTCGGGAGTACTGGTGGTGCTGATCGGCCCGGCCGTGCGCCTCAGCGAGTACGTCTCAGCTTCTGACAAGCGCTACCAGGCTGTCATCATGCTGGGAACCTCCACGGACACCTACGACGCGGATGGGAAGACCACCTCCTCCTCGCCCGTCAATGTCACCGAAGAACAATTCAATGAAGAACTACAAAAATTCGTGGGACAGATCGAACAGGTTCCCCCGCCTTACTCAGCCGTCAAGGTTCAGGGGCGCAAGGCTTATGACCGGGCGCGCAGCGGTGAGGAATTTGAATTGGAACCACGAATCATCAACGTTTACAGCCTGGAGGTTCTTGAGTGGGCTCCCCCCGAAGTAGTGGTGGACGTGAACTGCTCATCAGGCACGTACGTACGCTCACTTGCCAACGACCTGGGCGCCCGACTGGGCTGCGGAGCAACCCTCACGGGATTGCGGCGCACCAAAAGCGGCAGGTTCTCACTGCGCGATGCTGTATCACTGCGGAAACTGAACGAGGCTTTCGTCGACGGAAGCTGGTACCAATACCTGATCCCAGCGGCAGAAACGCTCTCGGACTGGCCAATGATCGAGCTCAACCAGGAACAGATGGACGCCATCCGTCACGGTCACCGAATTTCCGCGGAATCCAGGGAACAGGCCAAAGTATGCGGTGTGAGCGAGCAGGGTGAACTGGTTGCCCTCATGGTGCTGGACGAAGAAACCATGGAATGGCAGCCAAAAAAGGTGTTCTTCTCATGACCCCATTTCCCCCTCATCCCCTTGAGGGGGTTTTTCAATTATGCAATTTTGGATAACATCAGCTGATACAGAAATGAACACTTTTGACTTCCTTATACAATCTCCGCTGTCCCGTTCCTGGGTGACCATTGGAGCCTTTGATGGTGTCCATGTTGGACACCGTTCCATTTTCGAAGACCTGGTATCTGGCGCGCGCGCAGCAGGATGCGAGGCTGTTGCCATCACTTTCAATCCACTCCCAGCCATTTTCTTTAAACGGATTAACACGGGTTGTTCGCTGGCAACGCTGGAAGAACGCGAGGGGTTTATTTTGGAGTGCGGCATCGACCGCGTGATCACCCTCAAATTCGACCAGGAGCTGGCCAATGTGGAAGCCTCAACTTTCATGGAGTTGTTGAAACAAAAGATTGGCATCGAAAAACTGATGGTGGGCTTTAATTTTGCGTTGGGCAAGGACCGCAAAGGGAATGTGTCGGAATTATCCAGGCTCGGCCAGGAACTCGGTTACACGGTTGAGGTCACCGAGCCTGTCAGAGTGGAAGGTGACGTGGTTTCTTCCAGCAGGATTCGCAAGTTGCTTCTCGCGGGCAACGTTCAAAAGGCGACCCGGTTCCTCGGCAGGCCATATCGCCTGACAGGCGAAGTGGTGCATGGCGAACACCGCGGCACCAAGCTCGGCATCCCCACCGCCAATCTCGCCATCCCGTCGGAAAGATTAATGCCTGCCAACGGCGTCTACGCCACCCTTGCTTATGTCGCAGGTAAAACTTATCAATCCGTGACCAACATCGGGGTCCGTCCCACTTTTGACAATCCGCTGCCAACACCCAGGGTGGAACCCCACCTGTTGGACGTCAGCGATGCCCTGTACCAGGAAACGCTCACCCTTGAGTTCATCGAATTTTTGCGGTCGGAGGTTAAGTTCCCCGATTCTCAATCACTGGTCGCCCAGATCAACCAGGATATTCAGAAAACGCGCGAGGTGTTGGCAAACCATGCATAAACGAGCCGTTTACCTGCTTGACCCGCAGCAGTTACCGCCGGAAACCATTGCGGTAACCTTTGCCAAGACTTCACGTTCACCCGAATCGTTCAGGCAAATCGCCGCCGAACTTACGGATGAAAAGAGTGCGCAGTTCAATGAAAAATGGGTGGTAGGCTACGGGCACTCTTCGGTCGCGGAGCACGCCGTGCTGCACCTGGCCGTGGAAAACATCTCCCGCCTGGCAGTGGAAACGCTGGAATCCAACCGCCTGGCATCCTACACGGAGAAATCGACCCGCTATCAGACCTGGGAGGAAGACGCGTTTTTTACCCCTCCCGAATTAGTCGAAAAAGCAGTATTGGCTGATTACCACAAAGCCTGCCACGACCTTTTTTCCACCTATCGTGATTGCCTGCAGACGGTGACCGGGTACCTTAACCACACAACCCCGATTATTGAAAATGAGTCTGAATCCCAACGGGAACGTCGCCTTCGGTCACAAGCCGTGGATGCCTGCCGCTTCTTGTTGCCCGCCGCGTCCCTGGCAAACGTAGGAGTCACCATCAATGCCCGCGCGCTCGAACACGCCATCGGCAAACTACTCACCCATCCCCTGCGCGAAGTCCGGGAAGTGGGTATGGAAATCAAGGAGGCAGCTCTCAAGTCGGTGCCCACCCTGCTGAAATATGCTGATGAGATCCCGTACCTGAGAGATGTCTGCCGGGATTTTTCCTCACTGCCATTTCCGATCGATCAAACAGCCGGGGATTGGTGTTCTCTGGTCCACTATGACAGGGATGGCCTGGATAGGATCATTGCAACTTCGATCTACCACGAACAAAATATCGGCTACGCGCAGTGTTTGGACTGGGTGAAATCCGCTCCAAAACAACAATTGGACGAACTCCTCTATTGCCTGCTTGGAGACCTCGATGCGCATACGATCCCTTCCCGTGAACTGGAAACCCTTACTTTTACCTTTGACCTGACGATGGATCAGGGCGCGTATTTTGAGGTGAAACGTCACCGCATGATGACCCAGATCCCTCAGCACCTGACCACCCACCTGGGATACGCCATTCCTAAGCTGATCGTTGACGCGGACATGCTATTACCCTACACAACCGCCATGGAAAACGCGAAAAAGGCGTTTGAAGCCATCGCTGCTGAATTCCCTGATCAGGCTGCTTACATGGTGCCCAACGGTTTCAACCGCCGTGTACTGCTCACCCTTAACCTGCGCAGTGCAATTCACTTCATCCGACTGCGCAGCGCCCCGAATGCGCATTTTTCAGTGCGCAGGGTGGCACAACGCATGGCAGAAGAGATCAGCGCTGTCCTGCCGGGTCTTATCGCCTTCCTCGGTAAAAATGAAGCAGAAACCTCTCAAGAGGTCGAATCCAACTACTTTTGGCAAGCATGATGAAACAAGAATTGAGGTCATATGATTTCAGAAACTGAGATCCTGATTCGCCTGGGAGTGGCGGCGTTGTTGGGGATGATCGTTGGGTTTGAAAGGGAACGCCAAAACCAGCCAGCCGGCTTGCGCACCCACGCCATCCTGGCCATTGGGTCCTGCCTGGCCATGACCATTTCCATTAACCTCGCCATGCAGTTCTATCCACAGGTCCCCAATGGCGACCCTGCCCGCCTGGCTGCGCAGGTGGTTTCCGGGATCGGTTTCTTGGGTGCCGGTGCCATTTTGCGATACGGCACAAATGTTAAGGGTTTAACCACTGCCACCTCCTTGTGGACCATTGCCATTGTTGGCTTGGCCGTTGGCGCAGGCCACTACTTTTCCGCAATTGGAACCACGTTAGCGCTGTTGATTGTGCTGGTATTGTTGAACGTGATCGAAAAGAACTTGATTAAGGTATATGAAACCATTAATGTTCAGGTCACCTCCCGGGGCAACCCCGGAATGGTGGAAGAACTTTACGCGATCTTCAAGCGATTGAATAAGAAGGTACTCTCCCTGACAGTTGAATCAAAACCCGCGCTGGAAGAACTCACCGTGTTAATGGTGGTCAAGACCATTGAAGACGACCCGATGACAGATATCCGCACTGCACTGGATGCAGTCAAAGGATTGCAGCATTACAAGTTGAATTAACCTCTTGACAATTGTGGGTTCAAGTCTATAATCAACCCAATTAAATAAAGGCTGAGACGAGGACGAGTAATCGTCATCCGGGCGCTGCAGAGAGCGGGATCAGGTGAAAACCCGTGCGCACCATGACCATGAATGGACCTTCGAGCCGCGAGGTGAAAGCACAGGCAAGTAACCGCCGCCGGGACGCCCCCGTTACCAGGGCAATGGGTATAAGCAGGTTCCTCTGCCGTACCCAAAACGAGTGAAGCTGGCTTTTCCGATCTCCGGGCGCAATCTCCGGGGATTTTTAGTTAAACCACGGGAGCAGCTTAATCGGGGTGGCACCGCGGGCATATCGTCCGTCCCCAATTGGGACGGGCTTTTTGTTTTCAATAGCTCCGTCCATAAGGCAGGAAAAAACACTCAAAAGGAGCATGAAATGGAAGAGACAACCAAGTACATCCTGAACGAAACCGACATCCCGAAGGCCTGGTACAACATCAACGCGGATTCCCCGGTTAAACCCGCGCCGGTCTTCAACCCGATCACCAGGGAACCCATAACGCCTGAGTTCCTGTCCGTGTTGTTCCCGATGGGATTGATCGAACAGGAGATCAGCACTGACCGGTACATTGACATACCTGAAGAAGTGCGCGAAGCCTACAAGCTTTACCGACCCACACCGCTCATCCGCGCCAGGCGGCTCGAAAAAGTCCTGGGAACACCGGCCCACATCTACTTCAAAAACGAGTCTGTTTCCCCATCCGGCAGCCATAAAACCAACTCCGCCCTGCCGCAGGCGTACTTCAACAAGATCGGCGGCACAAAATCAATGACCACTGAAACCGGAGCCGGCCAGTGGGGATCAGCCCTTTCCATGGCCTGCGGCTTTTTTGGCATGTCGCTTGAAATCTACATGGTGAAAGTCTCTTACGAGCAAAAGCCTTACAGGCGTTTTCTAATGGAAACCTATGGCGCTGAAGTATTCCCCAGCCCAAGCAACCGCACAGATTACGGCCGCCAGGTGCTGGCTGAGGACCCCTCCAACCCGGGTACGTTGGGCATCGCCATTTCCGAGGCGGTGGAAGTGGCCGTCAAATCTGGCGGAACAAAGAAATACGGGCTTGGATCAGTGCTGCACCATGTGTTGCTGCATCAATCCATCATCGGTCAGGAAGCGCTGAAGCAAATGGATATGGCCGGAGAATACCCAGACGTGGTCATTGGCTGCGTGGGAGGCGGATCCAACTTTTCCGGAATCGCTTTCCCCTTCCTGCGTGAAAACCTAATTAACGGCCAACGCACTCGCCTGTTGGCCGTGGAGCCCACTGCCACGCCTTCACTGACTAAGGGGATCTACGCCTACGATTATGGCGATACAGCCTGCATGGCTCCCATCGTAAAAATGCACACCCTGGGTCACTCCTTCATGCCGCCCGCCATCCACGCCGGTGGACTTCGCTACCACGGCATGGCACCCACTCTTTCGGCTCTGTACGATGCCGGTTATTTTGAAGCGGTGGCGGTTGGTCAGACCTCAGTGTTTGATGCGGCGGTTCAATTCACCCGCGCGGAGGGAATTCTGCCCGCGCCGGAATCTGCCCATGCCATCCGCGTTGCCATCGATGAAGCTCTGGAGGCTAAAAAGACAGGGGAAAAGAAAGTGATCCTCTTCAATCTTTCAGGTCATGGGCATTTTGATCTCACCTCCTATGCCCGTTACCATGCCGGCGAGCTGGAAGATTACGAATACCCGCTTGAAGCCATTGAGCATGTTCGCGAGCACATTCCGGAGATCAAGGAAAACGCTGCTTTGTAGTTAAACTGTAGAGAAAAAGCCGGGTTCAATACCCTGGAATATTGTATAATCATTCGGGCAGGTCATGGACTCTGGTTATCCAGGCAAAGCCATGACCTTGCTGCTTAAACCTGGCCAGCATAGAGGAGCATGAATGTCTCGATTTCACTACAAGTTCTCTTTCCTGGAAGACACCCCCAACCCGATCAATGGGGACCTGGTACTTGAAGAGCCGCTCGCCTATGACTGCAACGCACAGGAGAGCGGTTTTTATCGACCCGGGAGGATCACCCTCGAAAACCAGAGGTCACTGGAACTGATCCTGTATCACAACCAGGCCACCGCGAAATTCATCTACCTGCGTGAGGGTGCCACCAATGCCCACCTGATGCAGGTCATCGGTGTGCCATCGGAGACTTACCAGGAAAACGCGAGAATTTTCCTGCCGGGGCAGCTCTGCCTCGGATCAGAACGGAGTTCTTTGATCGACCAGGCCATGACCATGCTCTTCAAATCACCTGTGCTCGCGCCGCTCTATACGCAATACCAGCAGGAAAACCTGGCCATTTTCCCCATCGCCCGGGAAGGACTGAAATACCAGGTCGCAGATGCCATTTATAGAAACTCCGGTTTTTACTGCGACGAGATCGTGTTGGATGCTCATCACGTTTTTGATAGCTCTGTTCCCGTTTATAACCGCTCTGTTGAAGTGACCTTGTTCAAGGACAAAGACCTCGACCTTCATCAAAAAGAAAACATTAACGTGGCTTTCTTTGCGGATAGCATTGCGAGTGGATTGGTGATGAAAGAAGTGATCAGCCGCGTGCGAGAGCGCTTTGAACATTTGCAGCATGTGGAATTGATCACACCCCTGGCAACCGTCCGCGGACTTACCAGGTTGCTCCAGGCTACCATCCCGCCAGACTGCCAGGTGAGGGTGCATGTGTTTGAAACGCTGTTGAACGCCTTGCCGCCGGATTACTACTTCTCGTCTCACTTTGCTGATCCCGGCTTTCACATCCGTCCTGACCTTGAGAAAACTTATCGCGAATGGTGGGGCGAGGACAGCCAGGGAAACATCATCGCAGACACAGCCTGCGCCGGTTATGGCTGGAGTGAGGTGTTCTACTCCCCGCGCAAGCAAATCCAGATGATGAACAGTCAGCTCTTCATGCGCCATGAACTGACCATTGCTGATATTGTACAGAGAAATCTCGACCCGAAGTGAGTAGCCAAAACGCCCCGAGGGGCGTTTTTGTTATTAATTGATGGATTAAAGAGACGATTTTCGGCTATTATAAAATAGATGAGCGCACCGCGTTCCAATGTGTATCTTCCGGTAACAAACTCTTCAGGGACTATTCCCCTGGAGCGGTTCTATCCGCCAGATTCTCCCGGAGTGGCAAAATCGTGGCTGGAAACGAACCTTGCCAGGGGTGACCTTGTAATGGACCCATTCGGTGCCTCTCCCCAAATGGCGATCGAAACAGCAAAGGCTGGCTACCGCTTACTTGTGGCTTGCAACAACCCGGTGACTGAGTTTGAAATTCGAATGTTGGCCAGCTCTCCCAAAAGAGAGGAGCTTTTCTCCGCCCTCTCAGATTTAGCCGCGCAAAGAAAAGGCAGCGAAACTCTCGAAAGCAGCATTCGTTCACTCTATCTCACCCGCTGCGCCACTTGCGGGAGCCAGATCCAGGCATCCGCTTTCCTATGGCGCAGGGCAGAGCCTGTTCCCTATGCACGGACCTATACCTGTCCGCATTGCCTGGACACAGGCGAACACCCCGTTACCGATGAAGACGTGCTAAATATGCAAGCAGTCCAGCGTTCAGAACGGATGCACCGGGCGATGGCACTGGAAAAGATTTTGGGCAGAAGAACAGAAGGCCGTGAAAATGCCCAGGAAGCTCTGAATGTGTACCTGACGCGTCCGCTTTACGTCCTGTTCACGCTCATCAATAAAATGGAAGGCATGTCGCTCACCCCGCGACAGGGTGACCTGTTGAAAGCCCTCATTCTGCCAGTGCTGGATGCCGGGAATGCTTTGTGGGCTCACCCCGAATCCCGTGAACGTCCCCGGCAAATGACAATTCCGTCCACTTTCTGCGAGAAAAACCTGTGGCTGGAACTTGAAGGAGCTGTTGACCTCTGGCAAACAGAAACCGAACCTGTCCTGGTGACCACCTGGCCGGTGATGCCACCCGGCCCGGGCATCTGCCTCTACCCGGGGCGGATGCGCGAACTCGCCCAAAGCATGCCAAAAGACATGCAGCCAGCTGCCATGCTGTGCACATTTCCGCGCCCCAACCAGGCTTTCTGGACCCTTTGCTCCTTGTGGGCTTCCTGGCTGTTTGGCCGCGAACGATCGGAACGCTTTACCAGTGTGATGGAACGCCGCCGTTTTGATTGGACATGGCATACCTCTGCCCTCCACTCCGCACTTTCACCAGCCTCCCTGGCCTGCCCCAGGGCAACACCTGTCTTTGGTTTGTTGCCTGAACCTGTCCCCGGACTGGTCAACGCGGTCATTGAATCCACCTCTGTCAGCAATTACGAATTGCAGGGATACGCGATCAAGAATCCGCAGGAAGCGATCCAGGTGGAGTGGAAAACCGGCGCCAGCAACCGGGAGCTGAAACCGGTGAATATGCAGAAGATCGCCCGGGAAGGCATGCGCGAGGCGCTTCAGGAAATCGGTGAACCCACCGATCACATTGAGATCCACACGGCCGCCATGAGTCTGCTCTCGCAGCGGAATGCTTTCCCTCCCTCGATCCAACTTCTAACCGGCGATAAGGCGGCGGAAATTCAGACCATCCTCACCCAGCTCAAAACGGATGAAAGTTTTCTACGCCGGATGGATGCCACCTCGCAGGAACTTGATAGTGGGTTATGGTGGCTGGCTCAGCCTGAGGGTTGCCAGACTCCCCTTTCGGACAGGGTGGAACTGGAATTGCTTTCATGGCTGCAAAAGGACGAAAAGATCAACACCGCAGAGATCCAGCCGAGGCTCTACCAAAGATTTCCCGGCGTGTTGACGCCTTCTGATGCGTTGATCTTGCACTGCCTGGAATCCTACGCAGTCCAGGATGCGCAATCCCATTCCTGGAGAATCAAGGAATCCGATGCCTCCGGCGCACGCGAAAAGGAAATCCTGGAGCTGCAGGAATCGTTGATTGAGCTGGCTGTAAAAATGAAATTGATCTGTAATGATAATTCTCCGCTTAGGTGGTCGCTTCCCGGAGGACAGGTGCTTTACCGCATTTACCTGTCTGCCACTGCCGCGGTCGACCGGGATGCTTTCACCCAGGAGTCAGAAGAATACGAAACCATTTTTATCCTGCCGGGCAGCCGTTCAGGGTTGTTGAAATTTAAGATCGATCGGGATCCCTACCTGCGGGAATGTATCACCCCCAAGTGGCACTTCGTCAAATTCCGCACACTGAGAAGTATTCTCAGCCGACCGGATCAATCGCTTGAAACCTGGAATGCGTTGATCGATTCTGACCCGCTGAGCAGCGACGAAACCACACAGCTCACCATGTTTCACTAAACCTGAACTGAATCTGCTTAACGAACCTGTTTGAAATTAATTAGAATGAGGTTTTTCTCACAGGTGATAAAAGTATCCACCAGAACTGTTGCTGAGACCGGCAACTGGTTCGCATCAAACAATTGCAGACGCAACTCACCTGAGGTCTCCCTGGGCTGGCTGCCCAGGAAAAACTCGTACCCGCCTTCTCCATAAATAGCCTCTGCACCACCTGTGAGAGTGGTCATATCAATGTCTTCGTCTCCGTAAATACCCACAAGTTTCACGTAGTACCCGGTCACTGGCCTGCCCTGCAGGTCCACCACCCGTCCGGCTACACCCTGCCAGGCGCAACCGCTATCCGCGCGAAAAGTAGTGCTGGCAAATGCTACCGGACGTCCCTCGACAGCAAATGGATGCTGAGCATTTACATCGGGTGTGAACACCCGTTGCGTAGCCGTGGCTGTGGGCGTAAGGGTCGGTGTCAGGGTAAACGTGGCAGTGGCGCTGGCAATGATGGTCGGCTCAGGAGTGGAGGTTGACGGTGGGGAGATGGGAGTTGCTGATTGAGAAACAACCACCACTGTCACCTCTTGCGTCGGCGGTGGAAAGGGATTAATCGAATTGTGGGGGTTGATAAAGATCAGCAGGAAAAAACCGATCAAGGTAATAATGCCAAGTATAGCCAGGACGGTCATGAAGTTCCAGAAAAGGTTCCACCTTTTCTGGCGTTGGCGTTGTCTTTGACGTCTTGCCAGATCTTCCTGGTCTGCGAAGTTCATCAATGTACTCCCGGGAGCAGGCAACACTCCCCGGGGACTAAGGTACCAAAACCTCGATCGTACTTACCGCCCTTTTTTCCGTGAGCCACTGGTCCAGGGCTTTCTCCTGCAGCATACGCCTGGCTTCAACAGAAAGCGGATGATCGGGTTCTCTCTCCAACATTTGAACGATGTGGTACCCGATTTCGCTCTTGATCACAGCCGTGAACTCTCCGGGCTGAAGAGCAAACAATGCCTCTTCCACCACAGGCTGGGTGAGCGTACCCTGGGGAAACCAGCCCAGTTCCCCGCCAAGCACCGGGTCCTGTGCTTCAGCCAGCTGTGTAAACGCCGTTCCGCCCTGGAGTGCTGCGAGCGCCGCGTTGGCATCCGCTTCATCCTGGTAGATCAATTGACGCGCATGCACCTGGTCGGCAGTGAGCGGAACCGCATCGGTGATCTGATCCCGTTGCCAGGCAACGAGGACAGAACGTTTCAAGTAAGTGATAAAGGATTCTTCTGTAAACAGGTATTTCGCCTGCCATTCGGTCAGTTTATCAGCCCCGCCGATCTCGCTTACCAGCTTGTCGATGCGCGCTTGCAACTCTTCATCGCTCACCGAAAATCCTGCCTGTTGTGCTGCCTGGGCTAATAGTAATTCATCTGTCAGGTTGTCCAGCACCATTTGCCTTTGTTCTTCAGCTGTCATTTGCTTCCCGGTTTCTTCAACCGCCATCTGCAGCCTGGCGAGCTCGGCTTCATACTCGGTGATGAGAATCCCTTCTCCGTTCACGCGCAACGCCAGGGGCAGCTGGGTGGGGGTGGGGCTGGCTTCAGCCGTGGGAGTCACCGGCGGCTGGGTAGGTGCCGGGGTCGCCGTTGGCTTGCTGCAGGCTGAAAGCACAAACAGGGAAATGACCAGTGAATAAAGCAGGTTTCTTTTCATCGCGTAGATTATAACCGATACCACTATCAAAAACTGGCAGACCTTGTGGTCTGCCAGTTGTGTTGCCTGTTTATGCCTGTAAATCCTAGTAATCCATCGGGGGACCGGCAGGAGCCGGGGGGTTCTTGTCAGGAAGGTCGGTGATGAGGGCTTCGGTGGTGAGGATCATCGCGGCGATTGAAGCTGCATTCTCGAGGGCACCACGGGTTACCTTGGCAGGATCGCCCAGGCCGCCCTTGATCATGTCGATATAATCATCGCGGATCACGTCGTAACCAATGTTCAGGTTCTTTTTGGCTTTCTGCTCAGCGCGGACCTTGTCGAGGATGACAGCACCATCTTTGCCGGCATTTTCGACGATCTTTTTCATGGGCATTTCAAGGGATTTGCGCACGATCTTGACGCCGATCTGCTCATCTTCGCTATCCATCTTGAGGTCGTCCAGCACACCCATGGCGTTGATCAGGGCTACTCCACCGCCAGGAACGATTCCTTCTTCCACAGCCGCGCGGGTTGCAGAAAGGGCGTCTTCCACACGATGCTTCTTTTCTTTCAGCTCGGTCTCGGTTGCAGCACCAACTCGGATGATGGCGACGCCACCGGAGAGCTTGGCCAGGCGTTCCTGCAGTTTCTCGCGGTCATAATCGCTGGTGGTCTTATCGATTTCGACCCGGATCTGCTCGATGCGGCCTTTGATCTGGGCTTCTTCACCCTTGCCACCGATGATGGTGGTGTTGTCTTTGTCAGCAACCACCTTCTCGCAGCGTCCGAGGTCGGAGATGACCACGGTCTCGAGCTTGCGGCCAGTCTCTTCGGAGATAACCTGGGCACCGGTGAGGATGGCGATATCCTGGAGCATAGCCTTGCGGCGGTCGCCAAAGCCGGGGGCCTTGATGGCCAGCACGTTCAACATGCCACGCAGTTTGTTCAACACCAGGGTTGCCAGTGCTTCGCTGTCAATGTCCTCAGCGATGAGGACGAGGTCGCGTTTGCCAGTCTGCACAAGTTTCTCAAGAATGGGAACGATGTCCTGGGCAGCGGAGATCTTCTTGTCGTAGATCAGGATGTAAGGTTCAGGAATGACAGATTCCATGTGTTCGGAATCGGTGATGAAATACGGGGAGATGTAACCGCGATCGAACTGCATACCCTCAACGTATTCCTTTTCAAATTCCAGACCCTTGGATTCTTCAACGGTAATGACGCCGTCTTTGCCAACTTTATCCATCACGTCAGCGATAAGCTCGCCAATTGAGGCGTCCTGTGCGGAGGTGGTGGCAACAGCGGCGATGTCTTCGCGGGTTGAAATGGGGAGTGCGTGGTTCTTGATCTCTTCGGAAACGCGTTTGGCTGCAGTTTCAATTCCGCGTTTGACCAGCATGGGGTTACCGCCAGCGGCGAGGGTTTTGAGTCCTTCGTTGACGATGGAATGGGCAAGAAGGGTTGATGTGGTGGTGCCATCTCCAGCGATGTCATTGGTCTTGGTTGCGGCTTCTTTGATCAGCTGGGCGCCCATATTCTCAAACGGGTCTTCCAGTTCGATCTCTTTGGCAACGGTGACACCATCGTGCGTGATGGTGGGTGCGCCAAATTTGCGGTCAATGGCCACGTTGCGTCCTTTGGGACCCAGGGTGGTGACCACTGCGGTTGCGACAATATCAATGCCGTTCTTCAGTTTCTTGCGTGCTTCTTCAGCGAAAACAAGTTGTTTAGCTGCCATAAGTAAAATCTCCTAAATGTGATTTATATTACTGAGTTACGATCGCGAGCAGATCACTCTCGCGCAGGATCAACAGTTTCTTGCCGTCAATTTTGATCTCAGTGCCGCCGTACTTGGCGAACAACACAACATCACCCACTGCTACATCCATGGCGATGTGATCTCCGTCCTCATCGCGGTCACCAGGACCAACGGAAAGAACTGTTCCTTTTTGGGGTTTTTCTTTGGCAGTTTCGGGCAAAACAATACCACCAGCGGTAATTTCATTTTCTTCCACTGGTTCCACAACTACGCGGCTGCCTAAGGGTTTCAATTTCATTGTCATAAATACCTCCAGGTTAGGATATACAGGATTTTGATTTTAGCACTCACTACTACCGAGTGCTAATTCTTTTTGAATAATAACCTCCTTTAGAACCTAAGTCAAGAGGATTATATGAACTCTAATAAATTTCTGATATTTTTGGGGATTAGTTGTAACCGTAGTAGCTGCAGATGGCCACGCCTTCTTTGACGATGCTCATGATGGTGTCATCGCCTCCGAACCCGGCAGTGATTTCATCAAAAACCTGCATGGCTTCTGTGCAATAGCCATTGTTGGGTTGATGCAAACCCGCCAAAACTGAACCGTAGATGTAGTAGTAGATCACTGTATTGGTGGTTAGCGGTAATCCGCTGATCACAAGTTCAGGAGTAACGTCTTCCGGCTCACATTCCGCCCCGCCGTTCCGCACCAGGCAGGATTCCGCTGCATTACAGCCGCGGACGGAACACCGCAATGGAAGTATGGAACCCTCGTAGTTGCGGGATTTGTAGTAGACAACCCCCAGCTGACCGTACACGGTGGGATCATCGGGCCTGAACTGGATGGCGCGCAGCACGTTCCGCGCCGCAGCGAAGAATTCACCCATCTGCACGTAGGTGTTGGCAATGGAGATGAGGGGAATGGGATCGTTCACGCCCAGCTGGTCGTTGATGGCAACTGCCTTGGCAAAAGACTCCAAAGCCAGCTCAAAGTAATACTTTTGCTCCATTGATTCAGCGTTTGCCAGGTTAGCCAGCTTGCGGTAATTGGCTCCCAGGGAGATGTACAAAAAATTCAAGTTGGGCGTGATCTCGATTGCCTTGTTGTACTCCACGATTGCCTGGTCATAGTTTGACAGGGATTCCTGCACATACCCATTCACGCGATGCACGTCCATCAGACTACCATCCAACTCCAACGCCTGGGTGATGTAGGTTGCTGCCTGGGTCCATTTCTGCTGATCGATCAGCAGCTCCGCGTAATAAGCCGACGCCAGCGCATTTTTATTGTCATATTGCAGTGCTTCAACCGCTGCCTGCTCGCCCTTGATCAGGTATTCCTGCCAGTTCTCTCCCGCGATGCTGGAAACCCCGTACCAATCCAGGGCAAACGCCTTAACCGCGTAAAGCATGCTATCCTGTGGAAAATCCTTCAACCCTTCCTCAACCGTAGCCAGCGCTTCGTCGAGACGTTTTCTCTTGTCCGCGTCCACGGTGATCTGTGAGGTGGAGTAAACCTGGATGCGGGCAAGTTCAGCCCGGAGCACAGGGTCAAAAGGGCTGATATTCACCGCGCTCTGATAAGCCTCGATAGCTTTCTCAAGATCGCCGGCTTTGAAGTGCGTCTCCCCTTCCTGGGCGTAGGAGTTAAACGTTCGTGTTGGTGTGGGTGTGGTGATTGCCACAGGTTTGATCTGCCCCTGGTTCAAGGCGCGAATCACGAACAAACCTGCCATGATCATGATGAGCAGCAGGAACACACGCAACGGAATGGACCGGTTCTGGTTTTTGCTGAATAAATTGCGCTTGCCGTTTAAATCCATCATGGGAGGATCATCAATTGTGTTATGGAGTCGCTTCCACTGTGGGCGTGGGGGGTATGGCAGTGGACGCACCTCCCTGCTTGACAAGCAGCTCGCAAATATTCAGGGTTTCCTGTGCGTTGTACACCGAAACCTCGTCGTTGCGCAGCCCATTTTGGATGGCCTGTGCGATCTGTATGGCTTCCCCGCATTGTTCGCTGCGGGCGAGCGCCAGGGCGTAAGTATAGTAGAACTGGGCGATCTTTCCGTAATCCATGGATAACCCGGGGACAGTGGCACCTTCTTCAGACACACCACCTCGCACAGCCACGCGCAGCATATCCACAGCGTCCAGGTATTGTTTGCTTTTCCAGTAAACCAGCCCGAGATTCCCGTATAAATAAGGATCCACCGGGTTGTCCACCAGGGCCGCTTGCGCGTATTGCGCTGCCTTGGCGTAATCACCATTGAGCAGGTAGGTCCTGGCAATAAGGGATTCCGGGTTGGAATCCTTTGGATTGAGCGCGTTGGCCTTTCCAAACTCCGTAATGGCTTTGTCATACTCCTGAATATTGAAATAATTCCGCCCTAATGCCAGGTGCAAATCGGGAATGTTAGGGTTGATGGCCACAGCGGACTCAAATTCGGTCACCGCCTCTTCAAAATTCGCCGTGTACTCCAGGATAAAACCCCTTCCGCGGTGGGTTTCCAAAGCATCTGGTGCCAGGGAAATGGCGGTCTTGGAGGCAGCAATGGCTTTGTCCAAGGTGGTCAGATCTCCCTGTCCAGCTTGCAGGATATAGTAATAGACCTCGGCAAGGTAAGCGTACGCCCTGGCATTTTGGTTATCAATATTGATTGCATCTTGCAGCGAGCCTTCGGCCAGAATGTAATCTCCTGCAAGTCCAATCGCCAACCCGCGCAGAGCCAGTGCTTCATCATTGTTGGGGTTGAGAAGCAGCGCGTTTTCAGCATCTGTAACGGCTTCTGCGTAATTGCCGGTGTACACGTTCAACCGCGCCAGTGATAGGTGGTTGTCCGGGTTGCGCGGATCTACCGTGACCGCTTCTTTGTATGCAGAAATTGCCAACTGATACTTGCCCTCCAGTTCCAGTGCTTTGGCATCAGTGACATAAGATTCAGCAGGCCGGGTGGGAGTAGGGGTTGCCTGGAATAAAACAGGGATCGAAGGCACGATCATTCGGTCAAAATAAACCAGTGCCGCGATAATCACCAGCAGCAGGATAACCCTGAACGGGTTAGCTCTACGCGTTTTTTTCTGCATGCTCCAATTGCTTTTCCTGATATACATATAAAACATCTTACCAAGTGACACTTGCAGCGTCAAGATAACCAAATGGCACCAAAGTTGGCGAACGGGGTAGAAGAGGTTGTAAAACCAGAGGAATTCTGCTTGCCTTGTACACGTGTTTTCGATAGAATGATGTCATGTATTTCGACGTGTTCACATTATTCCCCGGGGTCATTCAACCTTACCTCGACTCCAGCATCCTGCAGCGGGCTCGGGAAACCAACCTGATCCGGGTGGAGTTGCACAACATCCGCGACTGGACGACCGACCGGCATCACGTGACCGACGATGCTCCTTATGGCGGCGGTGGCGGCATGGTCATGAAAGCCCCGCCGATCTTTGACGCGGTTGAATCCATTCTCGGTTTGCCTCCCTCTTGCCCGCTCATCTACCTCTCCCCCCAGGGTCGACCATTCACCACGGCGGTTGCCCGCGAACTGGCCTTACTGCCACGTGTTGCCCTGCTCTGCGGCAGGTACGAAGGTGTGGATGAACGGGTGATCGAACACCTGGTAACCGACCAGATCTCGATCGGAGATTACGTCGTCACCGGCGGCGAGCTGCCGGCTATGATCCTTATCGACGCTGTCACGCGCTTCATCCCCGGCGCACTGGGCGACCCCAACGGGGCTTATGACGATTCGTTCGGCAACGGATTGCTGGAGTACCCCCACTATACACGTCCCGAGGAATACCGTGGCTGGAAAGTGCCTGAAGAATTGTTATCGGGTAACCACGCGCTCATTGCCCGCTGGCGCAGAGAACAATCACTGCGCAAAACACTTCGCAACCGGCCGGACCTTTATTCAAAAGTCGAATTGAGCAAGGAAGACGAGAAGCTCATCAAGAAAATCAATGAAGACGGAGAGTGACAATGAAAAAGTTCAATTACGGCAAGATCTTTTTACTTGGTTTCGGATTTTTTGGGGTAAGCGTGATCTGGACGGTGTACAACGCCTTTGTTCCGCTTTTCCTGGCCAACAAGTTCGGCCTCGCCCCAGCGTTGATCGGGTTCTTTATGACCCTGGATAATATTGCCGCGTTATTCATTCAACCACCGGTTGGCGCATGGTCTGACCGGCTGCGCACAAAAATTGGCAGACGCATGCCCTTCATCCTCATTGGCGCGCCCGTAGGCGCTCTCGCCTTCGGGCTCATCCCCCTGGCAGCGGTGCTGCCCCTGTTTGTGGCTTGCACCAGCACGCTTCTGCTCAGCATGGCCTTCTGGCGCACCCCCGTAGTAGCCTTAATGCCCGATATCACCCCCTCCAGGTTCCGCTCTCAGGCAAACGGCATCATCAACCTGATGGGCGGGTTGGGAACCATCATCGCCTCGCTGGTGGGCAGCACACTCTACGAGATCAATGTGAACTTCCCCTTCTGGATGGGATCTGCCCTGGTTGTAGTGGCAGCTTTGCTTGTTTTCATCTTCATAAAAGAGCCAAAACAATTCGAAGAAACCGTAAAACAACCGAACATGTTCCAGAGCCTCAAGGAATTGTTTAAATCCAAAGAAAAGAGCGGTCTGCGCATCCTTCTGGCGATCTTCTTCTGGTTTCTTGCCTATCAGGGTATTGAGAGTTTTCTGACTTTATATGCCACAAAATACCTCCTGATCCCAGAGGGAGATGCGGGACGGATGACCGGACATATGGGCATCTTTTTCGTCCTTTTTGCGATTGTCGCGGGGATCCTTGGCAGCCGCATTGGCCGGCGGAAGACAATTTCCATTGGTATTGTTGCCATGGCGCTGTTGGTGCTGATGATCGCAGTATTACCTGCGAGTTTTCTCACCATTGAACTGACCAAGCTGCCCGCTTTGGGGATGATCCGCGTGGTCAACCTCTTCCTCATGGCAGCCGGCATTGCCTGGTCTTTCATTAACATCAACTCATTGCCCATGGTCGTGGATCTGACGGTTGCCGAGAGAATCGGCACTTTTACCGGTCTTTACTACCTCTTCTCCACCCTGTCTGCCATTGTTGGTCCCAATCTGAATGGCTGGATTGTGCAGCTGAGTGGTAATAATTACGGCACCATCATGTTCATTGGTCCGCTGTTCCTGGTGATCGCGCTGATCCTGATGTTGGGGGTTAAGCGCGGCGAAGCCACCAATGAGGATAACATCCTG
>CAYVTF010000001.1:122778-130951 GCA_964454565.1 uncultured Anaerolinea sp.
AAAGGATAACATCCTGAAAGGATAACATCCTGAAAGGATAACATCCTGAAAGGATAACATCCTGAAAGGATGAGCGACCAAAGTTATCTCGCAAAATTGGTTGCTTTAAACCATTGACGCGAAATGGAGTTGGATAATTAGAAAACGTGTACTTGCATGCACGAGTAAAAAAAGATATACTAAGTGTTATATGGGGATAAATCCCCAAAAAAACCCATATCTCTGTAGGAGGAGAAATAATGTCTAAAAAATTGTTAGTGATCATGTCAGTTCTGATGGTTGCTGTCTTCGTGTTGAGCGCATGCGCCAAGACCCAGACATCCACATTCAAGGTCTGTGAAGTCACTGACACCGGCGGCGTTGATGACAAATCATTCAATGCAACCGCGTGGAAGGGTGCCCAGGATGCAGTGAAAGAGCTCGGCGTCGAAGCCAAGTACCTGGAGTCAAAAGAAGTCGCTGATTTCGAAAAGAACATCAATGCCTTCATTGAAGAAAAATGCGACATCATCATCACCGTTGGTTTCCTGCTTGGCGATGCCACCAAGGCTGCTGCTGAAGCCAACCCGAACACCAAGTTCTCCATCGTTGACTATGGTTATTCACCTGTCATCCCCAATGTTGTTGGACAGGCCTTCCAGACTGACGAAGCTGGCTTCATGGCCGGCTACCTTGCAGCTGGTGTGACCAAGACCGGTTTCGTTGGAACCTTTGGCGGCATGAACATCCCCACCGTTTCTATCTTCATGGATGGTTTTGCCCGCGGCGTGACCTACTACAATGAGAAACATGGTACCTCTGTGGTTACCCTGGGTTGGGACACCGCCACCAGCGATGGTCTTTTCACCAATGACTTCTCCGATCAGCAAAAAGGCAACGAGATGGCAGTCTCCCTGATGGATGAGGGCGCTGACGTTATTCTCCCGGTTGCCGGACCTGTTGGGCTTGGTGCTGCTGCCGCCGTCAAGGCTCGTGGCAATGCCTACATCATCGGTGTGGATTCCGACTGGTTCCTCACAGCCCCCGATTACGCTGACATCACCCTGACCTCCGTCATGAAATTGATGGACGTGACCACGCTCAACGTGATCCGCTCCGCCAAAGATGGCACTTTCAAGGGTGGTTCCGCTGTTGGTAACCTGGCCAACGGTGGTGTTGCTCTGGCTCCTTTCCACAACCTGGACAGCATGGTTTCTGCTGAACTCAAGGCAGAACTCGAAGCAGTAAAAGCTGACCTCATTGCTGGAAAGATCGCCCTCAACCCGGCGTACAAACAATAATTCAACATGATCCAACAGAAGGCTGGAGCAAAATGCTCCAGCCTTTTTTATTAGTGATTATTGCTCAATATGATAGAATATTTATAATTAATCCATTCTAAGACAATGGAGTACCTATGGCTCCCATTCTGCAGCTTAAAGGAATCACAAAGCAATTCCCGGGTGTTCTGGCAAATGACCACATCAACCTCACGCTGAACAAGGGTGAAATTCTCGCCCTGCTTGGAGAAAACGGGGCGGGTAAAACGACCTTGATGAACATCCTCTATGGTCTTTACCAGCCGGACGAGGGGGAGATCCTGGTTGCTGACCAGAAAATTGAGATCCACTCGCCCACCGATGCCATCAACGCCGGAATCGGTATGGTTCACCAACACTTCATGCTCATCCCGGTTTTTACCGTAACTGAAAACGTGATGCTCGGATCTGAACCTGTGAAGGCCGGGGATTTTCTGGACCGGGCCAAGACCGCTGCCAGGATCCGCGAAATCTCTCAACAATACAACCTCGATGTCAATCCGGATGACTATGTCAAGGATATCCCCGTAGGTGTTCAACAGAGGGTGGAGATCATCAAACTTCTCTATCGTGAAGCAGAGATCCTAATCTTTGACGAACCCACAGCCGTGCTCACTCCCCAGGAAGCTGACGAGTTATTCACCATCATGCGCGCCCTGGTGAAACAGGGTAAATCGATCATCTTTATTACCCATAAACTACGCGAAGTGCTTGATGTTGCTGACCGCATCATGGTGATTCGTCGTGGCGCAGTGGTTGGTGAGGCCGACCCAAAAGCAGCCAACCCCAAGACCCTGGCTGAAATGATGGTTGGCCGCGCAGTGAACCTGGTAGTGGAAAAGGAATTCAAGAAACCAGGCGAAGAGGTATTAACCATTGAAGACCTGGTCATCGTTGATCAATTCAGGCAGGTGATCGTCGACCACGTCTCCCTTGATGTTCATGCAGGCCAGATATTGGGGATTGCCGGGGTGCAGGGCAATGGACAAACCGAACTGGTGGAAGCGATCACCGGACTAAGAAAATCAATCTCCGGGAAGATCCTGTTCAATGGCGCTGAAATTACCAACTCCAATCCCAGGAAAATAACAGAATTGGGTTCTGCTCACGTCCCTGAAGACAGACAGGCTGACGGCCTGGTGTTGTCATTCCCGGTGGCTGAAAACCTGGTATTGTGCACCTACTACGAGGAACCATTTGCGCGCGGAATCGTGATGCAATACGACAAGATCCTGGAAAACTCCGAAAAACTTGTGAAGGACTTTGATATACGCACACCAAGTTCCCTGACCCCTGTCGGAACCCTTTCAGGCGGGAATCAGCAAAAAGTGATCATCGCCCGCGAGCTTTCGCGTCCCATCAAATTGCTTATCGCCTCTCAACCCACCCGTGGTTTGGACGTTGGTTCAATTGAGTACATCCACAAGCGCATCGTGCAAAAACGCGATGAAGGTTGTGCCGTGCTGCTCGTATCCCCGGAACTGGATGAAGTAATTGAGCTTTCTGACCGCATCGCGGTGATGTATCGTGGCAAGGTCATCGCGGTGGTATCTGCTGAAGATGTCACCAAGGAAACATTAGGCTTGCTAATGGCTGGAATTATTCCGGAAAAAATTGAAGGTAAAGCCGCTGGTGAAAAAGTTGTGGAAACTACTTTTTAGCGAGGTGTGCCATTGAATAAAAAAGAAAATGACAAACCAGAAATAACGCAGGCGGTAATCCAGGAAATTCTGGAACCCTCATCCAACAACAATAAGAAAGGCAGGGCTAAGGGCATTTGGCAGGTCCTGCAGATTCCTGCTCTTGCCATTGTGACCGGGTTGATCATTGGTGCCATCATCATTGCCGCCAGCAGTGAAACGGTCTGGTCGGCTTTCGGCACCAACATTTTCCGGGGGATTGCCCAAATATTCATTGAAGTCGGCACAGCCTATTGGGCTTTACTCGAAGGCTCATTGGGCAATATTGTCACCCAGATTTCCTCGCTCTTCATCGGTGATCCGGCCGGCATCCGCTCTGCATTCAATCCATTCCTGGAAAGCCTCGTTCAAAGTACCCCCTACATCTTCGCCGGCTTGGCGTGTGCACTTGGTTTCCGTGCCGGGTTATTCAACATCGGAGTTGAAGGACAGTTATTCATGGGTGCAGCAGCGGCCACTTACGTGGGCTATTCGCTCACCGGACTTCCCGGCTACATTCATATGCCCCTGGCCTTTCTGGCTGGAGCTGCAGGTGGTGCTCTTTGGGGCATGGTCCCCGGTCTGCTCAAAGCCACCACCGGCGGTAACGAAGTGATCAACTGCATTATGATGAACTACATCGCTTACCGCGTGACTACCTGGTTGTTGATCGGACCGATGACCCGCCCGGGAACAGGCGGCATGCCGATCAGCCCCCTCATCCAGGAATCTGCTGAGATTCCGCAATTCTTTAAATCTCCCATCCGTTTTCATCTTGGGTTCTTCATCGCCCTCTTATTCGCCTTCCTGGTGTGGTACCTCCTCTTCAAGACCACCTGGGGAATGAACATGCGCATGGTTGGCGCTAATCCGAGAGCAGCAAAATATGCCGGCTTAAATATCAAGTCAACAACCGTGATTGTCATGGCCTTGTCCGGTGCATTGGCTGGCATGGCAGGAGCAAACGAGATCCTGGCAGTCAATCGCAGCATGGCCATCGGTCTCTCCTCTGGTTATGGGTTTGACAGCATTGCCCTGGCTTTGTTGGGGAACAGCCATCCGGTGGGTGTTGTTCTCTCCGGGTTACTCTTCGGCGTCTTAAAGAACGGGGCAACCAAAATGATGGTTGTCTCCAGAATTCCAATCGATATTGTCACCATCATCCAGGCGCTCATCCTCATCTTTGTGGCTGCACCGGCAATCATCCGTGCTGTTTATCGCCTGCGCAAGCCGAAGGTAGAAACTGCAGCTAGCGTGAATATTAGCTGGGGAGGAGATAAATAATGGCAGTCTCATCCACAACCATAAAGCGTATCAAGATTAGCGAAACCACATCCACTAGGCGCATTGTCACCGGTCTGATCGAGATTGGCGTTGCTGCGTTCATTTTCTTCGTGTTTGCAGGTAGTGTCCTCAAAGAAACGTTGACCACTTTTGTGATGACTCCCGGGGGCATTACCAGGGGACAGATGGCTGACTGGGTACTGCCTTCCCAATTAACCCTTTACATCCTCGCCGGGCTATCGCTGGTGCTGGGAATTGCCCAACTGGTAAAAGGATTCGGTAAAGCCACCAACGCTGTAGTGGGTCTGGTCTTCCTTTTCCTCATCTTTAGCTTCCTCACCTGGCAGGCATCAGGTAAATCCTTGAACCTGGCAGGCATGCTTTCCAGCGCCGTGCTGCTGGCGGTTCCCATCACACTTGGGGCTTTCTCCGGTATTCTATGTGAACGCGCAGGCGTGATTAACATCGCCATCGAGGGCATGATGTTGATGTCTTCCATGTTCGGTGCCCTGATGGGTAGTGTCACTCACAGCGCCTGGCTGGGACTGCTCTTTGGATTACTCTCAGCGTTATTGCTGGCAGCACTGCATGCTGTTCTTTCAATTAAATACGCCATCAACCAGATCATTTCCGGTACTGTAATCAACATGTTTGCTGCTGGAATGACGGCTTTCCTGTCACAAAAATTCCTCCAGGTGTACCAGGAATTAAATAACCCGGTCATGTTCCAGAGGATCGAAATCCCAGTCCTTGCAGACATTCCCTTGCTCGGGCCGATCTTATTTAACACGAATTTCTTTGTCTACCTCATGATCATCCTCACCATCGTCATCCAGGTGGCGTTATTCTCCACCCGCTGGGGATTGCGTATGCGCAGCGTGGGCGAACACCCCAAAGCTGCCGACACGCTGGGAATCAACGTGATCAAGACCCGTTACATGGCCGTCCTGTTGGGCGGACTGGTCGCCGGGCTGGCTGGCGCATTCTTCACCCTGGGGTCTGTTGGCCGCTTCGACGAAGGAATGACCGCTGGCAAGGGCTTCATCGGCCTGGCTGCCATGATCTTCGGTAATTATTCCCCCATTGGCGCTCTCGGCGCGGGCATGCTCTTTGGATTTGCGGATTCACTTGGGTCCAAACTATCTCTATTGGGAAGCGCAATTCCATCCACGCTGATGGCTACCGCGCCTTACGTGATCACGATGGTCGTACTGGCAGGGTTTGTGGGCAAGGGGCACGTACCCGCAGCGGACGGAGAACCCTACAAGAAAGAATAACCCTTCATCAACGAATCAAAACAACCCCGCTGCAATTTGGAACGGGGTTGTTTGTTATAATCAGGCTGATTTTCAATAGGGAGACCCCATGACCACTATCATCGTTGACAAAATTTGTAAAACCTTCGGATCGGTTAAGGCAGTTGACCAGGTTTCGTTTGAAGTTAACCCTGGGGAGATATTCGGTCTTCTGGGTCCTAACGGTGCCGGTAAAACAACCTCCATCCGCATCATGCTCGATATTTTCAAACCGGACTCAGGGTCGGTAAGCATCCTCGGTGGACCAATGACCGAGGACAAGAAAAACCGCATCGGGTACCTACCGGAAGAACGCGGCCTTTACCAGGACATCCAATTAGAACGATGCCTGGTGTACCTGTCCACCCTGAAGGGGTTGACGGAAGAGGAAGCCCGCAAGAGAGTGGCGGTTTTCCTTGAGCGATTCAACCTGCTGGAGTGGCGCAAGAAAAAGGTAAAGGAACTAAGCAAAGGCATGCAGCAAAAGGCGCAACTCATCACCACCCTGGTGCATCATCCCCAAGTGGTGATCATTGATGAACCTTTCAGCGCGCTCGACCCTGTGAACACGCAAATGGTCAAAGACCTGCTGCGTGAAGAACGCGACAGGGGAACCTGCATCGTCATGTGCACCCACCAGATGCACCAGGTGGAGGAACTGGCAGACCGCATTGCCCTGATCAGCAAAGGTCAAACCGTGTTGTATGGCGGATTGGACGAGATCCGACGCCAGTATGCATCAGACGCCGTCCTCATCCGCACCCCGCAGGCGCTGCCCACCACATTGCCAGGCGTGAGAGAAATATCCCCGCACAACAGCAGTACCATGCTCAAGTTCGCTCCGGGGAGCAACGCCCAGGATGTACTTAAAGGGTTGGTGGAGAAGGGCATCTTCGTGGAGCAATTCGAGATCGCCATGCCCACACTGGACGAGATATTCATCCAGGTGGTTAAGGATGAGGAACCCTCCGAATGAAAAAGATGTGGCTGGTGTTCCTGAACGAATACAAACGGCATGTACTGCGCAAGCGGTTCATTTTTGCCATCCTTAGCATGCCCTTTTTTGTTGCCCTCATGTTCCTGATTGGCTTTCTTACTGTGTGGCTGCAATTCAATCGGGCACCTGCCGGATTTGTGGATGCCAACGGCATCCTCTCAAACCCGATCCAATTGGAATCAGCTGGGAAGGGGCTGATGAGCCCCATTGAATTCATCCCCTATGAGGACGAAGAAACCGCCAGGTTGGCGCTGGACAACGAAGAGATCCAGGCGTACTTCATCCTGCCGGACAACTACATGTCTACCGGAGAGGTAACCTTCGTTTCAGGGGCAAAAACCGGTGAAAATGTGAGAGAGGATTTCGGTGACTTCATCGTAGCCAATATCCTCAAAGGCCAACCGGAACAGCGCATTAATAGGATTACAGGTGGAAATAACATCATCATCCGTTCGCTGGACGGCTCGCGCCAGATGGACGAAAATAACTGGATGACGGTGGTGACTCCCATCCTTGCGGGTATCCTGTTCATCGTGGTCGTTAACATCGCCGGCAATTACCTGCTGCAGGCCGTGGTGGAGGAAAAGGAAAACCGCACAATTGAAATGCTGGTTACATCGGTTTCACCCACCCAGCTGATGGGCGGAAAAGTGCTGGGGAACCTTGCGGTGGGATTGACTCAACTCTTCACCTGGTTGCTGGTTGCCCTGCTCGCGGTGGTCATCGCGCCCAGGTTCATCCCGAATGTTGAACCCCCGAAAATGGAAATAACAGACCTTCTGATCATGGCAGGAACGCTGCTGCCAGCCTTTGTGATGATCTCCGCGGTGATGGGCGCCATTGGCGCTACGGCAACCGAGGCGCGCGAGGCACAACAGATCTCCGGATGGATCACCATCCCCCTGGCTATTCCCCTGTGGTTCGTCACCACCATCATGTTCAACCCCAACGGACCGCTATCGGTGGGAATGAGCCTCTTTCCACTCACCGCGCCCATCGCGATGCCCATGCGCGCGGCATTCACCCAGGTGCCAACATGGCAGATCCTGCTGGTGATTTCAATGCTGTGCGTGCTGGCCGTTTTCTCCCTCTGGCTGGCGGGCAGGATATTCCGGTTGGGAATGCTCAGATACGGAAAACGCGTCCGGCTGCGCGAAGCGTTTGTAAAGGGCGTGTGAAGTGAAGAATAAAACCTGGCTTGTATTCAAGAATGAATTCCTGAGCGCTTTCTTTCGAAAGTCGTATTTGCTCACCCTGATCCTGATCCCGCTGACCAGTTTCATCGTCCTGCTGGTCATATCCGGATTACAGAAGTCCAGCGGCGTCGACGCCAGTCAAATGATCAACGAATTGTTCATCCCGGAAAACGAAGAGACGATGAAAGGATATATCGATCAATCGGGATTGATTAAGACTATCCCGGCGGATCTTGCCAGCTCGCTGGTGAGTTTCGAAACCGAGGAGGATGCCAAAAGTTCAATCACCAAAGGCGAGATCAGCGCATATTACATTATTCCTGTAGACTTTCTGAAGAAAGGGGACATCACCTATGTGAGACCGGATTACAACCCCATGGGCGGCATCACCCAATCCGGTATCATCAACAGCCTGATCGCCTAC
>CAYVTF010000001.1:131051-258092 GCA_964454565.1 uncultured Anaerolinea sp.
CAACCCCATGGGCGGCATCACCCAATCCGGTATCATCAACAGCCTGATCGCCTACAACCTGGTGGATGGTAATGTGGAACTCTCATACCGGGTGCAGAACCCTCTGAACGTCAAGGAGATCGACCTTTCCAACTCGGTCCAGCGGGAAGACTCCAACATGCTCACCTTCTTCCTGCCATATGCGGTCACTTTCCTGTTTTACATCACGATCCTCACCTCGTCCTCGCTGTTGTTGAACAGCATCAGCAACGAAAAACAAAATCGTGTACTCGAGATCCTGATGACCTCGGTCACTCCCATGCAAATGCTCACCGGCAAGATCATCGCGTTGGGGCTTACCGGGTTACTGCAAACGTTCATCTGGTCCGCTGCCGGGTTACTTTTGTTGCGTTTCTCCGGGAAGGCATTTTCACTCAGCAGCGCGTTCCAGCTGCCGGCAAGTATCCTGCTTTGGGGGGTCCTGTTCTTCCTGCTGGGATACGCGGTGTACGCCAGCCTGATGGCTGGTATTGGAGCCCTGGTGTCCAACCTCCGCGAGGCAAGCCAGCTTACCACAATGGTAATCCTGCCCATGATCGTTCCGCTGATGTTGATCAGCACCCTGATCCAGACTCCCAATAGCCCGCTGGCGGTGTTCCTCAGCATATTTCCGCTCACCTCACCTGTCAGCATGATGACCCGGCTGGCGGCTTCCAACGTGCCATTCTGGCAAACCGGGCTTGCCGTCCTGCTGCTGTTGGCCACGGCTTACCTGTTCGTCAGGGCAAGCGCGGGATTGTTCCGGGCGCAAAACCTGCTCTCAGGGAAAACGGTGAACACCAGGGACTTCATCAAGGCGCTGGCGGGCAGATAAGACTGCGGTATAATTCTGGCGCACGCCCCCGTAGCTCAATTGGACAGAGTGCCTGACTTCGAATCAGTAGGTTGCGCGTTCGAGCCGCGCCGGGGGCGCCTATATATAGGGGTTTGAAGGTAGTCGGACGGCATATATGGTGTTTTATGCCGTCCGATCGCTATATTTGGGCAAAAAAACGTGCAAAAAACGTGCAAAACTTTTTGCGTTCCTCTCAACTCTTCTTAAGATTTGAAAATCATTTTTTAAGATTCGACACTGAGAGAAACTCCACAGGCAACGGACTGGGCTGAGTTTGCGGTTGAGGTTGATCAAAGATGTCATCCACCAGACAGGCAGCTTGCAGCTCCATGGCACTGAACTGATGACCATACATGTTCAGCGTGGTTGAAGGTTGAGAGTGCCCAAGGATGTAGGAGACTGTCAAAAGTTGGATGCCATGATTGAGCATGATTGAAGCGGCGATGTGACGCAGGTCATGAAAACGGATGTGTTTCAGCCCTGCTGCTTTCTGAATCTCTCCATATTGTTTCAGAACGTTGCTTTGATTCAGCGGAGTGCCAGTGCTGGAAGGAAAGACCAAATCGTTTTCCTGCCAGCGATTTTTCGCCAGCGCTTTCTTTAGCTGCACTTCTTTTTGTTGAGCCCTGAGCGCATCGAGCGTCTTCACACCCACCATGATCTTGCGGTCACTGGTTGCAGTTTTTGGAGTGCTGAAGGTGCGTACCTGTTTACCCTCCCGAAGGACGCGCTGTAAATTGCGCTGGATGTGAATCTGTTGTGTCTCCCAGAGAATGTCTTCCCACTTCAGGGCGAACAACTCACCCTGCCGCATACCTGTCTTGAGAGCCATGTGGATTAACACTTCCAACGGGGTTCCCTTCGCCTGGTTCATCAATAAGATGCTTTGCTCTTCATTCAACGGGCAGTAGACTCGATGGATGCGTTGCTTCTTGGGTGCCTTGGCTCCTTCGCACGGGTTGAAGGTCAGTATCCGGTCATCGACTGCGTCCTGCAGCGCCTTGTGAAGAATGCGGTGGATGTAACGGATTTGCGTGTCACCGACCGGTATCCTTCTGAGGTTCGTATAGAATGAGTCAAACACCGACCGGTGCAGCGTATTCATAACCACCTCCCCCAGTGCCGGCAGGATGTACTTGTGAATGATGATCTTGTAATCGCAGCGGGTAGATTCTTTTAACTGCGAGGAATGGTTCTCAAACCACCCCAGCATGTACTCTCCGAGTGTTTTCTCCGCATCGAGCGCTTCTTCTGCTTCCGTCATCTTCTGCTGTAACCAGTCACGGGCTTCAGGTTTGGTAGGAAGTGTCTTACTGATCCTCTTCCCGGATTTCAAAGTCACCCAAGCCCGCCAGGTTCCATTTGGGGTCGGACGTATGCTGCCCTCGTTGTGCCCACGATGCCTGGTTTTGCTTTTTCTGGATTGCTGAGTCATAGTTTCCTCCTGTTGCGAAACATCTGGCAGCAATCCACGTTTTTCTCGATATTCATTTATTAAGGTGCGGTTGTTACAAATCATTGTAGCATCCTTTCTTGAAATTGGAACATCAGTTCTGTCTATTACGTCCATCAACTAGGCTGTTTTGTCCTAAATTCCTGGCGATGAATTCCTCCAGATCTGCCGGTCGCACACGCACGCTGCGTCCAATCTTTACTGTTGGAATAATTCGCTGACGCATGAGCTGGTAAGCATACGCGCGCGAGACATGCAGAATCTTGGCGATCTCCTCGCCGGTCATTAGATTTGTAAATTGAGAATTCGTTTCTAGCATTCAATGATCCTTTCAAAATTGAGTAGTTGAGACCCGCCAGCCACGCCAACCCGTTAAGGGTATGGCATGGCTGGCGTATGTTTTTACAGTTGGTATTGGTCAGTTCGCAAGAATCACCTCCTTTTTTTCGCATGATTAAATCAAAACGACCTACCCAATGGGATTCCCATTGCAAGGTCGCTCCAACGATTATGACAATAGACTGACGATATTAGCGACTTGAAATCTGTATCGATTACTTAGTCCTATTGTACAGAGTGAAATTCGCTTATCCTAGGGGGACATCACACACAAATAACATTCCCAGGCAAAATTACGCTACAATTTCATTGCCAGAATAAATTATTCATAGTTAATCAGAATTGGGTGGCTGAATGGGAAAAAATATATACTTTGTTTCGTGTGTAAAAAAGAAAAGAATACATCCATCTCCAGCTAAGGATCTCTATATTTCTGACTGGTTCAAAAAAGCTTCTCAATATGCCAACCAGGAGGCAGATGAGTGGTTTATTCTTTCAGCAAAGTATTTCCTGGTTCATCCCGATCAAGTAATCGAGCCCTATGACCTTACTTTAAAGTCAATGCAAGTTGAAGAAAGAAAACATTGGGCAAACCGTGTTCTTCAAATGCTTAAACCTTTGCTTTCTACTGATGATAAATTGACTGTCCTTGCCGGAAAAGATTACAGAGAATACTTGATTAAATTATTCAATCAAGAAGGGTACAAAGTCAATATACCCATGGAAGGATTAAGAAACGGTGAGCAAAAAAGTTGGCTAAAGAAAAACCTGACAGGTAAATTATGACCAGACTTAACGACCTTATTCATTTTTACGATTTATTGGGTAAACTTCAGAATAAACTGGGAAAAAAACGCACTCTTGAAAACTGTGATGGCAGGGTGAACTGGCCACAACGAGGAGTGTACTTTTTCTTTGAACCTGGAGAGCAACGAAGTCAAACCGGGATTGGACAACGAGTTGTGAGGGTTGGCACCCATGCACTAAAAAACAATAGTCGGACTACTCTCTGGCATCGATTGAGTCAACACAAAGGAACCGCAATTGATGGTGGTGGAAATCATCGAGGCTCAATATTCCGATCGCATGTCGGCTCTGCTCTGTTACAAAAAGATAATTGGCCTAGCGAAATCAAGGAATCTTGGGGAATAGGGCAAAACGCACCTACAGAAATCAAACTTCTAGAAAAACCCTTCGAACAATCTGTAAGCCAGTATATTCGAAAAATGCCTTTTCTCTGGTTAGAAGTAAATGATGCTCCTGGACCTGAGAGCTTAAGAGGAGTGATCGAAAGTAATTCGATAGCACTCCTAAGTAATTACGATTCAGCAAATGATCCAATAGATTCTCCAAGCTTGACCTGGCTCGGGCATTGGGCAAAAAGCGAGAAAGTCAGGAAATCCGGACTTTGGAATAGCGACCACGTTATGGATGAGTATGACCCGGATTTTTTGTTAATACTAGAAGGGTTGATTAATAAATAATTTATGGCTATGAAATTAATCTACTGTTTTTTCAAAGACAGCTTTGCTTTGAAAATTTTTGGCCATATTTTTCAAAGTTCAATTACTAATCAGTTTTTCATGTAAGATTAATTGTGTGCCGTCAAGAGTAAAAAGCCTTTTCCATGAAGAACCAAATAAACCTGTAATACCAAGTTGAAAGAGAAAAGAATGACAAAAGAATCAACTCAACGCGAAGGCGAAATCATTTTTTACACTACTCCAGAGGGGATTACTAAAGTAGAAGTTGTTTTTCAAGATGAGACGTTCTGGCTCAGTCAACGTCGCATGGCAGAGCTTTTTGATGTAGATGTCAGAACCATTAGTGAACATCTACAAAGAATTTTCGCGAATAGTGAATTGAAGGAAGAATCAGTTATCCGGAAATTCCGGATAACTGCCACCGATGAAAAAAAGTATCTAACAAACCAATATTCTCTTGATGCAATCATAGCCGTCGGTTATCGAGTGAATAGCCTGCAAGCAACCCAGTTCCGTATCTGGGCTACAAAAACATTGCGCGAGTTCATTGTCAAAGGATTCGTACTTGATGACGAACGACTTAAGTTAAATAAGCGCTTCGGACCAGATTATTTCAGTGAACTGCTTGAACGGATTCGTGAGATCCGTGCCAGTGAACGACGCTTCTATTTGAAAATTACTGATATCTATGAACAGTGCAGCGTTGATTACTCCCCTACTGCTGAAATTACCAAAACCTTCTTCCAGACTGTTCAGAATAAACTCCATTGGGCAATCACTGGCAAGACTGCGGCTGAGATCATTGCTGAACGAGCCAAAGCTTCACTTCCGAACATGGGCTTAACCACATGGAAAAACGCTCCTAAAGGCAAGATCCTCAAATCAGACGTGGCCATTGCTAAGAATTACATGACCGAGAAAGAAATAAAAAGTTTAGAACGTATCGTGACAATGTTCTTAGACTATGCTGAAAACCAAGCCGAGCGAGCCATTCCCATGCGTATGCAAGATTGGGTCGAAAAGTTGGATGCATTTCTTGAATTCAATGAATATGACATCTTACACAATCCTGGTAAAGTATCGCACGAAGTTGCCACCCGATTAGCCCAAGAAGAATATGAACGCTTCCGAATTGAGCAGGATCGTAGCTATGTGAGTGACTTTGAAAAGGAAGTGAAGCAAATTGTGAAGGGGAAGAAATTATAGAAATTTTCAACAATAATTCTGCTTTCATGGAGCTTACACAAGTAGGATAAGCAGTCACTTTTTGTCTTGATGCATGAATTAGTCTTTCTTTACCTAAGTTTTATTGTTCCGACTATTAAATTCATCAAAACACAAAAAGGGAAGAAATTCTTCCCTTCTGTGTCGAAAAAAAGGTTCTCACTTACTGATTAAATTTGACAATAAGGAAGACTGTCGAGATTGTTATCTTCTACTGCATCAGCCGCTGATTTTATATGATACTGTCGGCAATGAGAACAAACATATTTCTCTACCCATGCAGTTTTACCGCTTTTAGGACCAAGAGTGTAAAAGCGATCCCCATTGGTCATCATTTGGATCACCTGAGATAAGGTAAATCGTTGGCTATAATGATCCGTTGTTGATCCAACCCCTACAGACACTATATGTGCATGCTTAGGAGGTTGAGAGGCTGGTTCTTGAATCGTACAAATTACACGATATGTTGCCATATAGATTATTTCCTTTCATAACCATCTGAGTTTGGTTGAAAGCAGCTAATGCTTTTTATCCTTCGGTGGACAAGGATCTTTCCCATAACTGTCTTTATCTCGAATTTTTCCATCCTTTCCATGAATTACGACTTCTGAATGTTGATGTTTAGCAATTTCGCGAGCGGTATCAGTCGCTTGCGCCTGGGTGTTGGTTTCTTTTGTTATCTTTGAGTTCCCTTCACCACGAACTCCCCACTTACCTTTCGGCGTGGGTACAACATGTTGATTTTTTCCTGACATAATTCACCTCATTATGCATTATTTAGTAATCAATGCACACCAATAATAGCATATACTTGTTGAAATTGCAAGTTATAGTGGTCAATTTACCGTTCTTGTTGACATTCTTAGTTATTACCCATATAATAAAAATGAGTTGTCTAAATTTATTTATAGAAAATGAGGTGTGAAATGGATGCCAAGGAGCTTGGACGTCAAGTCTTAGCAAAACGAAAAGAAAAGGGGTGGAGTCAGGAACAACTCGGGGAAATGGCTGATATCTCTCGAAATTATGTATCCCAAATTGAGCGAGGCGAAGCTGACAGTATTTCTATCAAAGTGATTAACAAGATAGCAATCGCTTTAGGCGTCTCACCTACTGAACTCGGCGAATCTTCATCTCCATCCACTGTAATGATTCCACCTTCTTTACGGGAGTTTGCTCTTCAAGATAATCTGCCTTATGAAGTAATTGATAAATTGGTGAATATTCCAAGACGAGGGAAAGAACCAAAAACCGTTGCCGAGTGGCGAGTATTATATGAGGCAATAAGCTCATTTATTGATGGGAATAGAAAAGAATGACTTTTATCGATCCGGGTGAAATGTTTGTAAAGACATTCGGTAAGGTTGAGACAGCAAATGATGTCTTTGCCTATGTCGATTTCTTACGAAGTGAATCAGGTCTTGATGGACTAATCCCAGTAGATCTCGATCTCATTTTTCACCGTTTCCAAATTCCTGATCCAATTCAAAAACCTTTACCAGGGCAGCAGGGTTTGTTGGTAGATTCTAAAAACGGGATCATTTTAATCAATGCTAATGACCCGCCAAGCCGCCAGAAGTTTTCACAAGCTCACGAGTTAGTAGAGTTGCTTTTTAATGCACTCCCAAATGGAAAAAGTTTAGGTAATGGCTGGATGTTGAAAATGCCGGGTGGTTTTAAAGAGTCAACGAAAGAATATTTGTGCAATTGGGCGGCTGCTAATCTGCTGATGCCGCCGGACTATGTTAATAATCAGATAAAACAGTATGGAATTAATTTTGGTTGTGCCAGAGCAATTTCTGCTGAATGCAAAATTTCATTATCTGCAGCACTGGTCCAGCTTGCGCGAATAAGCTCTGGAAATCATTCGGTTGTTTTATGGGTAATGAAAAATAAACCATCAGAAATAAAGAGCAAGGTCCCCGATAATCAATTAGGCTTATTCGATAACAACAAACCTGAACCAGCAAAGAAATTACGTGTAGAGTGGTCAATAGGAAACCAAAGTGCCCCATTTATTCCGAAAGACAAATCAGTCGAAGAATCTTCGCAAGTGTATGAAGCTTTTAGGACAGGTGCGTTCACCTCGGGAAAAGAGAGATTATGCTTGGACGGCCGAAAATCAGCCTGGTATCAAACCCAAAATCTTCCTTTCAACCTCGAAGGTGAGACACAAGTATTATCATTGATAGAATATCTGGGTTAGGGGAAACCATGGCGATTAACACTTTAGCTGAGTTACTTTCACAACCCTATGATTGTCTTCTTCTCGTTCATCCTTATATCCAAATTTTTGAAAAACTATCAACTGAAATTCAAGAATCAGGTGTTTCACACTTAAATATTAGTAAAGGGTTGAGTACCTCTCTCATGACCGTTTCAGCGAGTGAGCGCAGCCGCTTTTCGCAAAAATGGTTGATTGACACCCTCGCTACATTCCAAAGAGGTCCTGTTTTATGCACATGCCTTGATTTATTGTTTGATCCCTCTCTCAAAATTGATTCACTGTCACTTATCCGGCAGGCTGCCCGAATCAAGCAATTGATAGTCCTGTGGCCTGGAGAATATTCTGCAAACATTCTTTCCTATGCTGTCCCGGAACACCATCATTTCCGATCCTGGAAAGTAACTGATTCATTGCTTCGGCAGCCCGTAATGTTGATTCACCAAATTTCCGCCTCACAAGGAGCTTAAAGCCATGCTATATCGAGACCTCATCCAATTTACTCCCATCGAAACAATTATTCAACTGCGAGATGCTGAAAAAGAATCTGCAGCAAAGAACCTGGTGCAGACTTATGTCATTTCAGATGCCATGGCGAATAAGTTGGTCGATATGGCCTTCCCCCAGCTTCAATTTGACCGACCTCAAGATAACAAAGGTATTTTAATCGTTGGCAATTATGGTACTGGTAAAAGCCACCTTATGTCCGTGATTTCTGCAGTGGCAGAAAGATCCGAACTGAGGGAGCAACTAACCAATGTAAGAGTGAAAGATGCTGCCAATAGCTTTGCAGGTAAGTTTAAGGTAGTGCGCGTTGAAATTGGGAGTGTGACCCGCGGGTTAAGGGAAATCTTATTGGATGAACTGCAAGCTGCATTAAGTTCATGGGGTATTACTTTTGTATTTCCGCCAGCTGACCAGGTGAACAATAATAAAACACTGATTATCCAGGCAGTGGCAGCCTTTCAGGAAAAGTATCCCGGAATGGGCATCTTGTTGGTCGTCGATGAGCTGCTAGATTACCTACGCACACGCGAGCAGCGTGCTTTGATTCTCGATCTGGGATTTCTTAGAGAATTAGGGGAAGTAGCTGCGTCTTGCCCATTTCGATTTATGGGTGGTTTGCAAGAGACACTGTTCGAAAACCCGCGTTTCAGTTTTGTGGCAGAGCAGCTTCGTCGGGTTAAGGATCGTTTTGAGCAAATCAATATAGCTCGCGAAGATATTACCTTTGTCGTTTCACAACGTTTACTTAAAAAGACTGACGCCCAAAAGGCCCAGATAGCTGAATACTTACGCAAATTTGCCCCCTTGTATAAATCCATGGCCGAGCGCATGGAGGAATTTGTGGATCTATTCCCAATTCATCCGGTTTATGTGGAAACATTTGAAAACCTTGCCATTGCTGAAAAACGCCAGGTCTTGAAAACCTTTAGTACCGCCATTCGATCCGTTTTAGATCAGGAAGTACCATCCGATCAGCCTGGTTTGATCTCATATGATCAATATTGGAAACTGATTCAAGATGATCCCAGCCTGCGTAGTATTGATGATATTGCCAAAGTAATTGAGAAAAGTAATATTCTTGAGGGGCTGATTCAGAATGCTTACACACGTCCCAACCTCAAGGATTTAGCCATCCGCATCATTCGTGCACTCAGTGTTCAGCGTCTGACAACTAGTGATGTCTTTATTCCCCTGGGTGTGACCGCAGAAGGTATGCGCGATGGGTTGTGTCTCTACCAACGACTCCCGCCTGAGATGAATAATGCTGAATTTCTACTCGATCAGGTTCAGGTGGCGCTCAAAGAGATGATGAAGACGGTTCAGGGTCAGTTCCTTTCTTACAACCCAGAAAACGGTCAGTATTACCTGGACTTGAAGAAAGCAGTAGATTTTGATCAGAAAATCCTTGAACGCGGTGACTTCATGGATAAGTCTGACCTAAATACCTATTTTTACGATGCATTACGTCAGGCACTCAATTTGAGCGATACCACCTATTTAACTGGTTACAGTATCTGGTTCTATGAACTGCCATGGGCAGACCACAAAGTCACCCGTCCCGGTTATTTATTCTTCGGTCCGCCAGATGAACGAACCACCGCCCAACCTCCACGTGATTTTTATATTTATTTCCTTCCGCCATTCAAGGATCCTTCCTGGAATGATCAAAAATTACCAGACGAATCGATCTATTACCTGACCGGACTGGATAATGACTTTGAAACTAAAATCCGTCTTTATGCTGGTGCGCGGGCAATGGCAAACGAATCCACAGAATATCGCTTGGAATATGCCAACAAAGCTGAAACCTATTTCCGCGGATTAATGCGATGGCTGCAAGAACACATGATTGAGAAATTGCATATTGTTTACCAGGGCGTGGATGAACCCATTCAAACCGTTCTCACCCGCATGCGCAGTACCGCCAGTCAGAATTTAGAGGAATTAATCCGCCTGGTTGCCTCTCATTTGTTCGCGCCTGAGTTTGAGGATCGCTATCCAGATTACCCAAAATTCCAAAGGTTGAGCCAGCCCGTAACCGAGGTTGCCCGGGCGAACAGCGCGATGGAAGCTATTCGCAGATTATGCGGTCGTAGCTCAAATTTGGGCTCTGGTGTTTTGGAGGGGTTGGGAATTCTCGACGGTCAAGGCAATATTCACCCTTACGACTCCCCGTACACCAGTTATTTTCTACAGCTCCTCAATGATAAACCTGAAGGACAGGTCATTAATCGCGGTGAGATCATCGAAATTGTAGCCGGCGGGCTTCAGCCAGTGGAAAAAGATCTCAAATATCAGATGGAACCGGAATGGGTGTCGGTGATCCTGCTGGCATTAGTTTACAACGGCGATGTCGTCCTCAACCTGGATGGACGTGAGGAACTGGATGCCAGTACACTGGAACGCGCCATGACTCGCACAATGACCGATATTGTCAATTTCCGCTTTTATAAACGCCCACGCAGCCTTCCGATCAACCTTTGGATCATGATCTTTGAAGGTCTGGGTCTCCAGCCAGGGCTGATACGCGACGAAAACACGCGCGAGACAGCCATCCCAGAATTGCAGCGCTTGGTGCATTCTGAATTGGAGCAGGTGGTGGTCTTGCAAAATCGTTTGGAGCAAGGCGCACAGCTATGGAATACTCCTGTATTTACTGACCGGTTGACCTTCGTGGTGGAAGAGGGAACCGTTGTAGGTAGTGATGCACCCGATTTTTCACTTTCGGTGATGGATCTTCTGCCTGGTCTACGCGGTTACAAACAATTTTTGGAAGAACTGAATAAATACACCACGGTGGGAAAGCTGCGCAACCTGCGCTATACCCCGGTGCAAATACAGGAGTATTTAGAATTCCGCGAGGTAGTACAACGCGCTCGCCAGCTTCTGGATGCCATCAACCAACTGCAACCTTTCACGACTTATCTGGTCGAAGCACAGGCAAACTTGCCGGAAGACCACGCCTGGACGCAGCGCGCCCGCCTTGTTCAAAAACAAACTCTGGATTCCATTCGGCGTTTTGGAAAAGGCAGAGAGACCTTTGATCAACAGGCTGCCATACGAGAATTAACGAACCTGAAACAGGAATATGTTGCCGTTTACAGTGACCTGCACCGCAAAAACGTGTTGACAGCCAGCGGCGACGATTTGCGCCAGCGTTTGTACCATGATGCTCGCTTTGAATCGATGCACGCTCTTTCTGGCATTGAGCTGCTGACACGAAGTGGTGATTTTGAATTCTGGAAACAACAGCTTACCGGGTTACTTAGCTGCCGTGAATTTCATGAAGGCGCGATTGCCGATTCCCCCACCTGCCCCTATTGCCACCTGCGACCGTCACAACACCAGGGAGCGGCCAATTCGGATGCGTTGGTGCGACTACTGGATGAAAAACTGAGCGACTTGCTCAAAAACTGGCGCAAAGCGCTGCAAACGAACCTAGCCAGTGAAACTGCTCAGCACAGTTTGGAGGCTATGTCGCCAGCAGAGCGCAAGCCGATTGAGGAGTTTTTGAAACAGAGCGATGAGGCAGAAAGTGTACCTATAAACTTTGTGCCCGCAGCCATTCAGGCCTTACGCGGCATCCAGGCAGTGACCATTCCTGTGGATTCGCTACTGCAAGCACTCAAGGCAGGCGGTTTGCCTTGTACCCGTGAAGAGCTGCAAAACCGTTTCAGGCAGTTTGTAGACCAACAAATGCGCGGACATGATGCAGGCAATACTCGTTTAACCCTGGATCAGTAAGGAAAAACCATGATCGGTATTTTGGCATATGGCTCATTAATCGCTGATCCCGGATGGGAGATTCTTGAACAAACCAGCAATTTGATTCGCTCGGTTGAAACCCCATTTCCAGTGGAATATGCGCGCCAAAGCAAAACCCGTGCGAACGCTCCAACACTCGTGCCTGTTCCATTTGGCAAAGGTGATCCGGTGCAGGCAGCTGTGATTGTTTTGAAGAAGGAGATTTTACTGCAACAAGCCATGGACATTCTCTATCGTCGGGAAATCCATCGGATTAGCGATACCAGTAAGGTTTATCGAGAGCCAGATAGTCTGGATACAGTCAAAATGCGAATTGTTCAATTGAGCAATTTCACCGGTTTGAATACAGTCTTATACACCAAATTCCCAGCCAACTTTCAGCAAATCCTGGATGACAAATATGACAATCATCAAAAAACTGACTTGTTATGCGTTGCTGCTTTCGAAAGCTTGACAGGGAAAACGTTTCATACTTGTCAAGATGGGATTCATTACCTGAATGCAGCCATTCATTCTGGCGTAAAAACCCGCTTGACCGAATTGTATGCACAAGCGATTTTATATGCAGCTGGGAATAATGTCGTTGACCTTGCAATAGCTCGTGCCGTAATAGCAAAATCCCGAGGGTTATGACCTGGAAACACCCGCAGAAGGTTGGATAAAGAAGGAGTTTTCCGCATGAAGCAGCTAAATTGGAATGAGATTCAGAACTTGGCGGATCGGAATGCTACCCTGCTCACGAAGACGAGGGTTCCATTTCAAATCATCACAGCGTCCGAGATTGCATTGACTGTTCGGGTTAGTTCAGGCGAGGAACATACAATAAGCCGAGCAAATTTAGAAAAAGCAATTGAGAAGATTCAAATGGGTGTGGTTTTGAGCGGCCCAAAGGATTATCGCGACCTGATCGCGGATGACCGTCCAGCCTATGCTTGGGCAATTTTGAAGCATCTAGGATATTTAAAATAGGAATCGGGTCACCCTGAGTCTTAATCTCAATCATCGTAGCAAAAACAACCCATAAGAGGCATTTCCATGACCGAACAGCAACCCGAGCTCCTACCGAACCAGATCGATGCTATTTCTCCAGCTGACCATGCAAAACGCGAGGAATATCGCCGGCGACTGGCGGAATATCTCAAAGACCCAATGTTTCGAACCATTGAGGGCTTCCCCATTGGTACAGATGAGGATATCCTGGCGCTCTCGGATCCACCCTATTACACCGCCTGCCCCAACCCCTTCCTACCGGAAATCATCACCGAATGGCAGCAGGAGCGGGAGAAAACACGCGAAAAATTGGATTTGAAGGAAGACCGCTACCAACGTGAACCGTTCGCAGCGGATGTCTCGGAAGGTAAGAACGACCCGATCTACAACGCCCATTCTTACCACACCAAGGTGCCGCATAAAGCCATCATACGCTACATTCTGCATTACACCGACCCCGGTGACATTGTCTTTGACGGTTTTTGCGGAACAGGCATGACTGGCGTAGCAGCGCAGTTGTGTGGCGATAAGAAAGCCATCGAGGAACTGGGTTATCGAGTGGATGAGAAAGGAGTGATCTGGGAAGGGAACAAAGCCATCTCGCGTCTTGGTGCTCGGAAAGCAGTGCTCAACGATCTTTCACCCGCTGCCACTTTTATTGCCTACAACTACAACACCCCGGTGGATGCAGCCGCCTTCGAACGTGAAGCCCGGCGCATTTTGCGCGAAGTCGAGCAGGAATGCGGCTGGATGTACGAGACCTGGCACCCCAATTGCGATGCTCCCAACCGAGTGAAAGGCAAGATCAATTACACAGTTTGGAGTGAAGTTTTCACTTGTCCACAATGCGGAAAAGAGTTGGTGTTCTTTGATATAGCAGTGGATAAGGAGACTTTTAGTGTAAATGATAGGTTTAAATGCTCTGCTTGTGAAACTGAATTAGACAAAAAAAGTTTGGGAAGAGTATGGATTTCTTATTTCGATCAAGAACTTCAACGAACACATAAGCTTGTGAAATACAAACCTGTTCTGATAAATTACCAGTGTGGGAAGCAGCGTTTTGAAAAACAGCCAGACATTGAAGATTTGGACATACTTGAAAGAATCGAACGAACTGATGTTCCTGGGTGGTTCCCTTCAGGAGAAATGTTAGAAGGTGAAAGAAAGGGGAAGGATGGATACCACTTAAAGGGTATTACTCACCTTCATCATTTTTATTTTCGCCGAGCATTAATAGCATACGGAAAGCTTTGGTCAAAATTGGACCAAAAAAAAGTGGAATCCAATTTTGTTAAATTCTACTTTCAAGGGAGTTGTCTCGGTTTTATCAAAATGAATAGGTATCAACCTGTTCAATATGGTAGAGTAGGCGGCTCTCAAGTGAATCGCTATTTTTCCGGAACCTTGTTCGTGGGGTCTCTCATTTCTGAGGTGTCTCCTGCTTACTCAATGACCCACAAACTTGAACGACTCCTTAAGTTGCGAATGCCTGGTTGCAATGGAGTATCGATCATCACCTGTCAATCAACAACAAATGTTACGATTTTTCCAAGTAATTCAGTGGATTATATATTTATTGACCCTCCATTTGGAAATAATCTACATTATTCAGAATTGAATTATTTTTGGGAGTCGTGGTTAAGAATATTAACCGCTCGTGATCCAGAAGCCGTGATAGATAAAGGGCGTAAACGAACCTTAGCAGACTATGAGAAGTTGATGTATTTAGCTTTTGAGGAGCTTTACCGCGTTATTAAGGCAGGTCGATGGATGACTGTTGAATTTCATAATTCTCAGAATTCTGTCTGGAATGCAATTCAGTTATCACTACAACAAGCAGGTTTTATTGTGGCAGACGTGCGTACTCTAGACAAAAAACAAGAAACCTACAAACAATCTATCCAAAAATTGGTCAAACAAGATCTAATCATTTCTGCCTATAAACCCAACGGAAACCTGGAAGAGCGTTTCAAACTCAAGGCTGGTACAGAAGACAGCGCCTGGGAATTTGTTCGCTACCATCTGGGCAAGCTGCCGGTGGTCAACGAATCAAACGGTACTGCCATAGTCAATGCCGAGCGCCAAGCATTTTTACTTTACGACCGTATGGTAGCTTTTCACATCCAACGCGGGGTGATGGTGCCAATCTCCTCGCCTGAATTTTACGCCGGGTTGGACGAACGCTTCACTCGCCGAGATGGTATGTATTTCCTCCCCGACCAGGTGGCCGAATATGACCGTGCAGTTTTGGATTCAGGCAAACCCACCCAGCTCTCGCTCTTCGTTTCTGATGAAAAAACCGCCATCACCTGGCTCAGGCAGCAGCTCGATCCATCCTCTGCTGGTGAACCCAAAACTCAGGGCGACCTGACCAACGATTTCAACCGAGTGATGAACCGCGCTAAGCATGAGCAGCCCCTGGAATTGATCGAGATACTCAAACAGAACTTCCTGCAGGATGAAAATGGCAAATGGTATGTACCCGATCACAATAAAGCCACTGACCTGGAAAAAGTGCGCCAGCGCACCCTTCTAAAAGAGTTCAAGGATTATTCTGAAAGTATGGGGCGTCTGAGGCAGTTCCGTACCGAGGCGGTGCGTGCCGGCTTTGCCGACTGCTTTAAGCGCCAGGAATTTGAAACCATCGTCACGGTTGCCGAGCGCCTACCCGAAGATGTGCTGCGCGAAGACCCCGACCTGCTGATGTATTATGACAGCGCGCTGCTGAGGAAGAAATAGATCACCATAATAAGCCAAGAAATATTTTCCCACAATAACATTGAGGAGGTAGAATGCCAGAATTAATTACTCCAAATTGGTCTACATTAGGTGAAGTAATACGGGTTGCTGAAGAAAGAATTCTAATTTGCTCGCCATATTATTCTGATCGAAGTATTAATTTCCTTGTTGATAATCTAGGAGATGTACCAGTACTTCAATTCTGGACTCGTCTTAATCCACAAGATTGGTTGTCAGGTGCGATTGAACCCAACTGCCTTCTGGCATTAATGGATACATTAATCCACGATGGTAGGACAGTAGATTTGTCTATTAGTTCCAGATTGCATGCCAAAGTGTATGCAGCCGATTATAAAATTGCCCTTTTGGGATCCTCTAATTTTTCCGATGGAGGTTTTTCAACAAACATAGAATTATTATTAAAGTTAGTTGATGATGAAGCAGAAAGTATTCTTAAAAATATTGAAACAAATCTACCTCAAAAACTGAGCAATATGAATTTGGAGGTATTTAAAAACTGGGTATCTAATTCGGAACCAATCATTGAAAAACTTCGCAAGAAACCAGATGATAGTCCAGATGAACTAAGCGAGATTCAAAGAAGTCTAGATGAATTATTTGTTCCCCCAGCCAGAAATCCCGTAAACCCTAAAGATTATCAATTAATGGATTCCTTTGTGGAATGGCTAAGGAAAAATCAATATCTGCCAGGAGCAAAGATGTTGCTTGCTAGACATTTTAATACCGACGGCAATAATCTAACAGGACATTTTAAGCAATGCTATTATGGCGCGCTCATGTTTCTTATTCAAAACATGGAGATTGCACACTATCTCACAGAAGAGCTAAGAACGATTAAAGAAGACAAAATATATCAACCAAGCGATGATATTCTTGATGAATGGATTGATTATTTTGAAAAACACTCATCCATGCGAGGTGATGATTATAATTTTTCTGTGCTTCGTGGATATCTTCCATCTTCGTTTGGCGGTACATGCTATGGCGGTGGTGGAGGAATCAGTACATTCAAGAGAATGTTACCATTGGTCGCAAAATACCTAAGTGAGGTAGGTGGTGGTGATTAAAAAGAAAACTGAAAATGAGGTTCAAGATAATCTCTTCCCAGGAGAGGATTCTTTTACGAGTATTGGAGTTCCCTCTACAGATGATATATCCGAAGACTTACTGGAAGATTTAAGGCAGATGATTTCAAAACAACGGGAAATTTATGGGTCGCCTATTGCTTCAAATGATGACATATTAAAGTTGTCCCTTCCAAAAAATTATACGGCTTGTCCTAATCCGTATATTGCCGCATTCATTCAAGATAATTCAATTTCATCTGGAAGTTATATTTCAAGAGGACCTTTTGTAAAAGATATATCAGTAGGAAAAAACGACCCCTTGTATTTTGCACACTCTTATTCTACAAAAGTACCACCCGATGCTATTGTTCCATTCATACTTCACTACACATCCCCAGGCGATATTATTTTCGATGGGTTTTGTGGAACTGGAATGACCGGTGTTGCGGGTCAGTTATGTGCAAGAAAAGAGTTTGAAAATAATGGCGTTCGAAAATCAGTATTAGTGGACTTAAGCCCCGCAGCCACTTTTATTGCAGCCAACACGAACTCCATACGTTCGTGGAGAAGGTATTTGGCAACGATAGAAAAAATAATCAAAAGTGTTGAAAGAACACACTCTGATCTGTTAACTACCAATCACGTTGGTTGGATGAGAGGCGAAAAAGATATTTCTAGGAGAGTCAACGCCATAAAACCGCATATATCTATAATGGGTGAAATCAATTATGTGGTTTGGTCTGATGTTTTCCATTGTACAGAATGCAACCAAGAACTTATATATTGGGATTTGGTCTTTAAAGGTCCTGGCATGCCTCCCCCTCAGGAATTATTTTGTCCAAATTGTAAAGTTGCTTTAACAAACAAAACTTTAGAACGAACTCGGATTTTAAAATTTGATCCTGAATTAAGCACAACCTTAAACCAAGCGAAACAGGTTCCTGTCTTGGTAAATTATTCGGTTGGGAAAAAAAGATTTGAGAAATTTCCCGATGATCGTGATATCGCTTTATTAACGAAATTGGATAATGAATCCATTATTAATAGAATTCCAATTGTGGAATTGCCTGATGGTTTTAATACCGAACAACCTAAAAAGTCACACGGATTTACACATGTCCATCATTTTTTTACTAGAAGGAATTTGATAATGATGGCAGATCTTTGGAATTCCATAAATCATCTAGAAGATCCAATTCTTCGCGATGCTGCTTTATATGTTTTTACTGGTTGTATTCAAAGAGTCTGCAAGTTAAACCGATATATGCCAGTTCATGATCGCCATGTTGGCCCCCTATCTGGAACATTGTACGTGTCACAAATTACTGCAGAAATCCCGATAACAAACTATTTTAAAGAGCGAATTAAGGACTTAAGGCGTATTAAACCCGAAACGGACAGAAGTAATGTCTGTATTTCGACACAAAGTTCTACTGACCTGCGGAACATCCCAAATGAAAGCATAGATTATATTTTCACAGATCCACCTTTCGGAGGGAACTTAAATTATTCCGAGCTGAACATCCTTATCGAGGCTTGGCTCGGAGTAAAATCCGACCAAAAACCTGAAGCCGTTGTAAATCTGGTTCAGAGGAAAGCGATTTCTGATTACAGTGAGCTAATGCGAAGTTGTTTATCTGAATTTAATAGAATTTTAAAATCGGGGAGATGGATAACTGTTGAATTTCATAATTCACAAAATTCAATATGGAATTCCATTCAAGAAGCGATTGGTCAAGCAGGATTTATTGTTGCTGATGTTAGGACTCTAGACAAACAAAAAGGCACCACGAAACAACTTACATTCGATTCAGCTGTAAAACAAGATTTGGTTATTTCTGCTTATAAACCTAATGGAAATCTAGAAGAGAAATTCCGTCTTAAAGCAGGTACCGATGATGGCGTTTGGGAATTCGTTCGGTATCACCTTGGTAAATTGCCAGTAGTTGTACAGAAGGATGGAAACACTATTGTCAATGCTGAACGCCAGGCATTTTTGCTCTTTGATCGAATGATAGCCTTCCACATCCAACGCGGGGTGATGGTGCCAATCTCCTCGCCTGAATTTTACGCCGGGTTGGACGAACGCTTCACTCGCCGAGATGGTATGTATTTCCTCCCCGACCAGGTGGCCGAATATGACCGTGCAGTTTTGGATTCAGGCAAACCCACCCAGCTCTCGCTCTTCGTTTCTGATGAAAAAACCGCCATCACCTGGCTCAGGCAGCAGCTCGATCCATCCTCTGCTGGTGAACCCAAAACTCAGGGCGACCTGACCAACGATTTCAACCGAGTGATGAACCGCGCTAAGCATGAGCAGCCCCTGGAATTGATCGAGATACTCAAACAGAACTTCCTGCAGGATGAAAATGGCAAATGGTATGTACCCGATCACAATAAAGCCACTGACCTGGAAAAAGTGCGCCAGCGCACCCTTCTAAAAGAGTTCAAGGATTATTCTGAAAGTATGGGGCGTCTGAGGCAGTTCCGTACCGAGGCGGTGCGTGCCGGCTTTGCCGACTGCTTTAAGCGCCAGGAATTTGAAACCATCGTCACGGTTGCCGAGCGCCTACCCGAAGATGTGCTGCGCGAAGACCCCGACCTGCTGATGTATTATGACAGTGCACTGTTGAGGAAGAAATAGGAGTAATGATCTGATGGAAGCCAAACAAAATATGGATGCCGAAACACTAAATCGACTTCAAGACCTTGTCGTTCACAATCCTGAACTGGAAAGATTGGAAGGCTTGTTGGATCGATTTAATGTTTTTGAAGCATTAGGCGCCGTCCGACAAGAAGTTCGTCATTCAGAGTTTCTGGCTTTTCTACTCAATCCTCGCCAAAATCATGGTCTTGGCGATCTATTTGTTAAACGTCTTCTCCAGGAATCAATCTCGCAAGCAGATTATGTTCAACCCATAACTCCTGTCGACTTGGACGTTTGGGATTTGGATGATATTGAAATTCGCAGAGAATGGCAATCTATTGACATATTGATCCTGGATGGGTTGCATCAACTCGCAGTAATTATCGAGAATAAGATCTATTCAGGCGAACATGACGACCAGCTAGTACGCTATAAGCAATTGGTGAAAACACATTATCCTGGTTATCGCATCATCGGGTTGTTCCTCACTCCCGAAGGTGAGGTAGCGAGTGATTCCTGTTTCATTGCGATCAGCTACACATTAATTTGTCAAATAATCGAAGACATTATTCAAACTCGAGAGACTACATTAGGACGGGATGTTCTGGCTTTAATGAGTCATTATGTAGAAATGCTCAGGAGGCATATTGTGGGTGAATCCGAAATTGAGAAGTTGTGTCAACAGATTTATCGCAAACATCAGCGCGCTTTAGATCTGATTTACGAGTACCGTCCTGACCAACAAGCTGCAATTAAAGATTTTCTTTGCGAACTCGTAAGTTCAAATTCACAAATGGAATTGGATCACTGGTCAAAATCATACATCTACTTTATTCCAAAACAATGGGATTCGCCTGTCCTGCGTAAGGGTCAGGGTTGGACGCGTTCTGGCAGAATGTTACTATTCGTATTTACAAACCTGCAGGATTCTTTAAAACTATCATTATCACTTGGTCCTGGACCTGATGATATTCGAAAGGAATTATTCGAAGTCATCTGCCAAAAAGAACCTCCATTTAAACGATCATTTAAAACGATGGGAAGAATGTGGTCAACTGTCTACAATCGGAATTTTCTGACAAGAATGAATTACCAGGAAAAAAATACGGAAGAGTTACAGGAAGAGATAAAACGTAGATGGAATGAATTTTTGGACCATGAATTGCCAAAAATGGATGAAGCCCTGAAGAGCGAAATTGAACAATTGGGTTTATACGAGGATAAATAAGAACAAAAGTATGTAGTTCTAATTCGGAGAATATTGTGAAGCGAAGTCGTCTTGCATTTGACATTTCTACTGATTCATGCTATAAAATAACTACATCCCCCCTGCTCCTTCGGGTGCAGGGTGCGAGGCGGCGAATAACCGCCTCTGCTTATTTAAACAGGAAGATAAGCCTATGACAACAGGGGGAATCCAAATTCCATCGGTAGTTTATGTGGATGGTTTTAACTTATATTATGGAGCGGTTAAAGGAACACCCTATAAGTGGTTGGATATTTCTAAGATGGTCCAATTACTCCTCCCAAAAAATCAGATTCTCAAAATTAAATATTTTACCGCCCTGGTAAATTCTCGCCCACAAGACCCTGACCAACCAATACGTCAACAAATGTACTTAAGAGCATTGAAAACTATCCCAAATTTAGAAATCATTCCAGGCCATTTCTTATCACACGAAGTAAATATGCCGCTGGCAAACTGTCCACCAGGGAAGCAACAATATGTTAAAGTGATTAAGACTGAAGAAAAAGGTTCTGATGTCAATATTGCCACCCACTTATTGCATGATGGTTATCAGGGTTTATATGGTATCGCAATCGTTATTAGCAATGATTCGGATTTGGTCGAAGCCATTAGAATCGTCCGAAATGAACTTAAGAAAGGTGTGATTGTTCTCAATCCTTTCAAAAATACACCCAGTCAGGAATTAAATAAGGTCGCCACTTTCGTAAAACCTATCCGCCAAGGTGTTTTAGCTGCAAGTCAATTTCCGAGTCCAATAAAGGATTCTAACGGCACCTTCAATAAACCTCCTAAATGGTAAATGATGATGATAGATGACGTATTGAAATTGTTTCCATCCTATACCCACCCACTGACTTTGGTAAGTGATCCAGACCGGTTTCTGTCTGGTGAAATGGTGGTTTCGGAATTGGCGAAGTGCGGCTTTCAAGTTATCCAAGAAGATGATCCTGTTTTCTTGCACCACCGCTTGGAAGAAGCTCGTCCCTTTTCACAAGAGCATCCGGTTATCATCACCACTACTGGTGCTCTGGAAAACATGCCTTATGATATCTATCAACCTGCCTATCGGTTGAGCCTTTCATTGCACCAGTTTTTCCCCAACCTAGCCTACCCGGTGCTGCAAACGCTCAATCCGGATCAAATTGAAAAACTAGCATCCTGTCAACCCCCAGTTGAAACGTTGAGCCGGCAAAAAACCATAGATTATTTACTGCGAGAGGTCTTTGACGCTGATCCAACTGCATTAAGCCAACCCCACGCGCTGATTGCCTGGTTGAATGACTATCACCACCGCCAATCACCTCTTCCAGAGCTGTTGCGTTCTGGCCTGGTTGAACGCTTGAAACACTTCCCAATATATAGAGAATGGGAGATCAACCTTCTGATCCGTGACGTTCAGGCTTTCACAGATTTCATCCAACAACAATGGCAGGAATCTCTTGAGCAATCCTTGTCAGGTAGACAGGTCAAAGAAACCGCATCCGGATACCATGTTTCTTTTGATAGCAATCTCCAATTGCAAGATCTGGTACCGAGCCTGGTTCGCCGGGGAGCTATTCAACCACTGGAAATCGCTGATAAAAAAAGTTTACCCAACTGGGCGCTACCCGGCTTTACACAGATTGATGTGCGCATTCAACGCTTCACAACGCTTTTGGAAGAGCTAGATAACCGTTTTACAACAATGAAATCTGACCCGCATGTACAAACGAGCTGGAATGTCTGGGGTGAATTTGCTCGAGATTGGGCAGAGCTGTGCAGCTATCATTCACAAACCGATCTCACCATTCAGTTGTCGCAAAAAGAGACTTTCCAAAGACTAGTTCGTGATGTAGATCCGTTTTTTGCAGCTTGGTTGAGAAACAACTATGGTCCTCTTGGTGCTCAACGATTGCCCAAACCACACCATGTTCATCATATACCGCATTACCTGGCATACCTCCGCAATCTTGGCCAAATTGAGCGGATTGTCCTACTGGTTCTGGACGGATTATCTCTGACCGATTGGCAGGTGATTAAGTCCGTGTGGGTAAAGCGGCATACGAATTGGGAAATGAAAACCGAGACACTTCTCGCCCAAGTTCCCACAATCACTTCCATTTCCAGATATGCATTGATTTCTGGACTTCGGCCGGCAGATTTCGCGACTGATCTAGAGCATTGTGTGTCAGAAGCTCGCGCTTGGGAATTGTTCTGGTCTAGAGAAGGTATCGCAGAAACTGCTTGTAAGTTGTTACCGCTTTCTTATGATCGGCAAATTGACCAACAGCCTGAAATGCAGGATCCGAGGGTAAATTTCTGGTGCTTGATAGATGATAATCCCGATAAGCTGGCTCATAATGCCACCCTTGGTGCAGCTGATCAACATTCCTCTCTCCATCTATGGCTGGACCCAGCTCACGATCAAAATTCACTACCGCTCGAAAAACTGATCGACTCGTTTCTGGATCGAGATTATTCAGTGTTTATTGCCAGCGATCACGGACACGTGGAAGCCACGGGGTTTGGTCAACCATCTGAAGGATTGCTGGCACAGACACGCGGAAAACGAGCCAGAATTTACATGGATAGACTGGCAGCTTTGCGGGTTAAAAGCGCTTTCGCAAATACCATTCTGTGGGACAACGATGGTATTTTGCCAGATCAGATGACAGCACTAATGCCGGCGGGACGAGATGCCTTTGCTCCCAGCGGAGAAGTCGTTGTTACTCATGGCGGTATTTCAATCGATGAAGCAATTGTCCCTCTTATTCAAATATCGAAAGCGAGTTCTTAATGGATAAAGGTATTGGATTCAGCCGAACGATAATGTTGGATTGGTTGGACGTAACTGCATCCTTGTGTGTTCAGAATTTTGAACTGCTCAAAATCAGGCAGCATTTGGCTGAAACGATTTCAGGAACTGTTCACGGGATAGATGCCCAGCGGAAAACAATTGATGTCTTGTCAGCAATCTGGGTGAAGACAGAAAAGAGTGCTCCGCAAATTCGACAGCAAGCTTTAGCCATATTTCCAACACTGTCATCTTCCGAAGAGCGGTTGTGGCTCCATTATGGCATGACGTTGGTTTGCTACCCGTTTTTCCGAAAATGTGTGGCAGCCATTGGCCAGATTAGCCGGACTGACGAATTAATCACTAGAAAAGTGATCAAAGACCGAATCGCCAGCGATTATGGACATCTGGGTGCATTGGACCGATCCGTTGAACGCATTATCGCTTCGTTAACCAATTGGGGAGCACTTGGCAATACTAATCAGAATGACAAATATCAGATTTCATCAAGGAAGTTTCAGTCTACTGATATCATGCAAAATTGGTTATTATCATGTGCCCTCTTTTCTCATCCTTCAGAAGCAATTCCATTTGACGATTTGGTACATTTGCCAGAACTATATCCTTTCAAATTCACGATTGGGGTAGATAACCTGCGAAGGGATTCGCGGTTTGAGGTTCAACGCCAAGGCGGTGGGCTTGAGATGGTGAAACTACGTTTAGAAAATAAATAAGATTACATAACCAAGTATTAAAGGGGTTCTTACATGACGGATTCATCCACGAAAACAATCAAGAATCATACTCTGAATTTATTGAAACAGATGATTGGTGAGGACAAAGACTTCCGTCCTGGTCAATGGGAGGCTATCGAAACTGTAGCAGTCAATAAACAGCGGGCTTTAGTTGTGCAGCGCACTGGATGGGGTAAAAGTCTAGTTTACTTTCTCGCAACTAAATTATTACGCGAACAAGGTGCAGGTCCAGCTGTGCTCATCAGTCCGTTATTGTCACTAATGCGCAATCAAATTGAAATGGCTGGAAGGATTGGAATTAGAGCATTCACGATAAACAGCGCCAATAAAGAAGAATGGGGAGCTGTTGAAGAAGCTTTGGCTAAGGATGAATGCGACCTAATGCTTATATCCCCAGAACGGCTTAATAATGAGTATTTCCTTAAAGAAGTTCTTCCACAAATATCGGGCCGAATAGGTCTTTTTGTAGTGGACGAAGCGCATTGTATCTCCGATTGGGGACATGATTTTCGTCCCGATTATCGACGAATTGTGCGAATTGTTCAGATGCTTCCGAAAGGTGTTCCTGTTCTAGGAACAACTGCCACTGCTAATAACCGAGTAGTTGAAGATGTTCAAACACAATTAGGTCCTGGGCTTATTATAAATCGTGGACCACTTGCTCGAGAATCCCTTCGTCTGCAGAATATTCGCCTTGTAGACCAAAGCGAACGATTGGCTTGGCTGGCTGAAAACCTTCCTAAATTCAAGGGGAGTGGAATAATTTACTGTCTAACCGTCGCAGATACAGAACGGGTAACAGGCTGGTTGAAGAAAAAGGAATTTTCTGTTGAAGCTTATCATGCTGGAGACGATGGAATTATGGATCGACCGGCATTGGAACAAGCATTCCTCAATAACGAAATTAAGATATTAGTTGCAACTGTAGCACTTGGTATGGGTTTTGATAAACCAGATATTGATTTCGTTATCCATTTTCAACGCCCTGGCTCTGTTGTCGCTTACTATCAGCAAGTCGGGCGTGCTGGACGAGCATTGGAAAAATCATACGGGATTTGTCTTAGCGGTGTTGAAGATGATGAAATACAAAATTATTTTATCGAGTCAGCTTTTCCAAGCGCTCAAGTTTTCCAGGACATTCTTCACGTGCTTGAGAAAAGCGATGGAATGGCATTGTATGAAATATTGGCAAATGTAAACACATCCAAATCAATGGCGGAGAAAGCACTCAAGCTATTGGAAGTTGATGGTGCAGTTGGCCAGACCTTTGATAAAAAAGTTCTTTTTTTTCGCACACCTAATCCATGGAACTTAGATAAACAACGAATTAATCGTGTACTTGATTTACGTAGGTCTGAACTTGCCCAGATGCAAACCTATGTAGATCATCCGGGCTGCTTGATGAAATTCTTACTGGAGGCATTGGATGATCCAAATCCGGTTCCCTGCGAGAGATGTGCCAATTGCAAAGGGAAAGGATTTCAATCATCTGTTTCACACGACATGGTATTAGAAGCAGAAACTTTTCTAAAAGGAGCACAGATTATTATCCAGCCACGAAAACAATGGCCAAGTGGGTTATTTCCTGATCAAAAACGCAACATTCCTCCTGAATATCAAAATGCTCCAGGTCGCTCGCTCTGTTTTTATGGCGATGCTGGATGGGGGAAAATAGTACGCGATGGGAAATATGTAGATGGAATTTTTAATGAAGATCTTGTAAATGCTGCATACCGACTCATAAAAGAGTTTTGGCAACCTGATCCATCCCCAACCTGGATCGTTGCGATTCCATCACTTCGCCATCCTGATCTTGTTCCTGGTTTTGCTGCTCATCTTGCAAAAAAACTTCGGATTCCGCTTTTTCCTGTACTAAACAGAAATGGTGAAGCTCCAGAACAAAAAACCATGCAAAATAGCACTATGCAAGCTCGAAATGTAATTGGGACTTTGACCATCAATGAACAGGTTCCTGATGGACCTTTGCTTTTGGTCGATGATATTATTGACTCTGGTTGGACGCTTACTATGGCCGGATTCTTATTACGAAAAAACGGCAGTGGAATCGTTTATCCATTTACCCTCGCTCAAGCAACTGGAAGGAATTCTAACGGATGATTATTTCTACAGATTCTCAAGCAATTTTATCGTTATGCTCCCATCTAGGACTATCATCGACCCCAGAATTTCCTCCATTTACACTCAAAGATTGGAACCCTCTGGCTAAAAAACTTCAATCATGCTCGTTGCGGCCTGGTGATTTATTAGAAATTTGTTCCGAAGATATCCAAGCTCAATTGGAAATAAAAAGTGAGGAAGCAGAACGGATATCAAATCTTTTGCAGCGTAGTGGATCTCTCGCAATTGAATTGGAACGTTTGGCATCAATTGGTATAAATGTTTTAACTAGAGCAGACACCGATTATCCAGCTCGATATCGACAGAGACTTAAAGAATCAGCACCTCCAGTTTTATTCTACGCAGGTGAAAAAGCTCTACTAGGCCAGCCTGGAATCGCAGTTGTTGGTTCACGCCATCTTGATGAAGCCGGTCAACAATGTGCTGAATTTATTGGAAATGCATGCGGATTGTCTGGGTTAGTTTTATATTCAGGTGGAGCAAAAGGAGTTGATACGCTTAGCATGAATGCAGCTCTAAATGCCCGGGGTACAGCGGTTGGGATCCTTGCGGAGAGCCTGGAAAAATCAATACGTGATCCAGCAAATAGAACCGCCATCAACCGTGGTGATTTATGTCTGGCAACTCCTTTTTCTCCTAGCGCTCCATTCTCTGTTGGAACTGCGATGGGGAGAAACAAATTAATCTATACTCTTGCTGATTATGCAATTATCGTGGCAAGCGATGCTGAAAAAGGTGGCACTTGGGCAGGCGCAACGGAAGCTCTTAGAGCAAAATGGCTACCTGTTTTTGTACTCGAGCATTCAGACATGCCACAAGGAAACAGGATGCTTCTCCAAAAAGGTGCATTAAAGTTTCCCCACCCATTTCCAGAACACCATTTAAAACTACATTCCTGGTTGATTGAACAATCTTCGCAGGTCAAACCGGATCCTAAACAGCCTAGTCTTTTTTGATATTCTCGAGAATTGATTATTTATCAAAATTTTAAATGCAGTCTTGATCGACTTCTCTCTTTTTTACTTTACCACCCTAAACTGACATCCAACACTAGCCGGCTTTCCCAACATCGTCCAGGACAATCGCTCCACGACACCCCACCAGATTCCTGGGACGTCGTACCACCTAGCCCCTTCAACTCCCTTCGGAATATCCGGATCGGAGGCGGTCATTTTAGCCAGAGTACCTTCTGGATTAATCGCGACCGCCGTGTACACCACACTATAGATCGGGCCAAGCGCTGCGAGCGAAAGCATCATTCCCCAGCCACATCTTGAAGGTTCAACCGTTTTGGCGGCATCGATCCGGTCATTCATGAATTCGACATAAGTCATCCCCTCTGGTGCCCCTGTTCCTGACATAGGTTGGTTAGCCTTGAAACCGATAAAGACCAGGCTAACACAGATTAAGATCACAATTGTGTTCCAAATGAATTTCCAGATTACGTGAAACAATCCGGCAATCATCTTTCCCCCTCTTTCTTTTCTACTTTGTAGTTGTCTTCAGGTTTTGGACCTTCTCCAATCATCAAGGTTCCAAACCTAATTTCTTCCCGATACATACGGTCGATAGAAACCTCGACAACATCACCTTCGCTGCGTCCCATATTTCCAGAGAGATCTTTCAACTGTCGAACGCATTCTAGGCTGAGACGAAAAGAACGAACTGCTTTGATGAACGAATTTTTCTTGGGCATTTTATAAACTCCTTTTGTTATATGTATTGTAATACAATTGTATTACTTTTTCAAGAGTGGAAAAGTAACCCTCCACCTAAAAATGCGATATTGGTTTCTTGTACAAATCCGCATTTGAATTGCATATTTGTACAAGCTGGTGCAGAATCAACGAATCAATAAATACGACCTTGAAATATCGGATCGCAACTCCGACATTTCAAGGTAGATTTGAGAATTTGGGCAAACGGCAGGTAAAATCCCCAAAGATTTATTTCCGCGATACGGGGTTATTGCGCAGCCTACTGGTCATTCCCAATAGACACAGCCTGCTTGGACATCCCAAGGTCGGTGCTTCATGGGAAGGTTCTTTGTTAGAGCAGGCGCTTCAAATCCTGCACCCCAATGCGGAATATTTCTGGGGTACGCACGCCGGCGCTGAACTCGATCTGGTCATTCAATCCGGAGGAGACCGATACGGCATTGAAATCAAGTTTAACGAGGCTCTCACTTTGACGCCTTCGATACGGATTGCTTCATCAGAACTATCCCTTGAACATCTCTAGAACATCTATCTTGGAAAGGAAACATACCCTGTAATGAAGAGCATTACAGCTTTACCACTAAAGAATCTCGATACGATCCGTGAGCAAATCAAATAAACCTTGAACTGGTGTCAAGTTAATACCTAGAAAGTTACATTTATTAAAAATAACACATTCACCTATCAATCACGAAAAGAGTCAAATGTATGGAAAAAAGTGTAACCAAGAATGAAGTAAATTAATTTGATGCGAATGAATTGCCTTCGAAAATATTAGGAAGCGATTTCAATTGCACTGAAGAAATGAATAGCTATAATTGTTAGTGTGGGGACAAAAGAATGTTCACTTGATGAATATCCCTATAGAAATTAATCAATAATACGAAATTAGGTTTGAATAAGACATTCTTTTAAGTTTGGGTAGCTTGATTATTATGGAGTCTTTTCATGGAACTCAATCCATCTCTTACCGCTGAAGATATAAAAAATGCTGTAAACGAAAAATTAGAATCCTACAAAGATTTGAATTTCCTGGAGCAATACGCGATGTATTTGGGAAATGCTCAAATATTAGAATTTTTATTAAAAGGGTTGCTCGCTAGAAAATATTTAATTCCATATGAGACAATGGAAAAGTGGACCCTAGGAAAGGTGAAATATGAATTAAACCGAAATGGATTGCGTCAAGATTTCATTAAATATCTAGGTAGTGTAGTTGATCACCGTAACTATATAGCTCATGAATTATTAGTTAATAATGCCATAACAATGACTATCGCCAATTTTAGCGACCGCAAACTTTATGGTGAGCTTTTCCGAAGTATTTACGAGCTAGAACAAATTATTATTCTCTACAATTGGTGTGAAGAGCATAATGGTTGGGATTAGCATTTATTTTGTTAATGCATCGGTTATTTACAGGTGATGTTCATACTTACGAAGTTTTCTTGCCCCAATATTTTGTTGAGTCTTGTGGTTTTATCCACCAAGTCTCGTTCATACGGGTAGCACCTAATAATACCCTGCTAAAAAGGAATTATGTCAGAATTAACTGAGCGCCCATTTGATTTTAGTAGAATTTCTCCAGAAGCAAAGGAGAAATTAGAGGCTATTCAAAAATCTGCCAGTGAGATAGAACGAAAAGATCTTGATGAATTAATTGGTTTTTCAATTAAACAAATAGAGATTTTAGAACATGAAAAAGCACTCCAAAAGAAAAAATATCCAGCAAATCCGCCCAATAATAGTTGTCACAATGCGTTATTGACTGGTCTTCTTTTTTCCAATGAAATAGGACTCCGATTGCATGATTTTATTCCATATTTTTCCACAGACTATGAGAAAGCGTATATTTGGACACACACACGAAATCATAGTTCATCTCTTATTGTAGATGTTGATTCCTCGGTTAAGTCACTAAATGTATGGAGGAATTTAGCTTCAATACTGGAATTGACAGTAGCGATAAGTTTTAGCTTTGAAAATATAGTGGAATGTGATTACGATTGGATTTATAATTTTCTTCCCGAAACATCAATTAAGGATACCGAATTTCTCTATCTTGAAAACTTCGACAGATTCTCAGGTTCCGGACACAGGATTTCTTTTTTTGCAGATCACGCATCACTAATTGAGTTACTTTGTCGAGACGAACGCTTTTACGTGATGGGGATGAATCTTTTGACATCATTTATCAACCATCAATTTTGCCTGATTTGCGGCTTTAAAAAAGATGGTTACCAAGAACACCCAAATCACGAATTACCAAGCTGGCAAGTGGCACAAGCAATTCCAAAAATGGAAGTTGCGATAGTGCAGGCTACAAGAGCAGTTGAAGCAGTCTTAGGCAAACCAGGAAAAAGAGATGATAATTCGAAATACCAAAGAGCATTAGACAGATGGAAAGAGGCGATTGATTTAGAACCTACCGATAATTTTGGTGTAGCAAATAAAAGCTACATTGATTATTATTACGAGTTGTTTGGAATTCGTGGAGAAGCAGCGCATAGTTTAGGTTCATTTCCTTATGAACTTTGTAGACTGCTAACAATTGAATCTCAGTGCTTTGCATGGGAAATATTGAAAAGCTATTTCCATCGACATTCTTTGAGTACTGCTGATGCAAGATTAGCGTTAAATTTCAACATGAACTTTATTGAAAGAGAGCCAAAAAATTGGAGCACAACAATGACAGCAGACTCTGATAAATATCCAAACGAAATAGCTTAATTTGACACGTGGTTACGAACCGCGTACTGGACGTTGGGGATTCAGCGGTTCTTATTTATTTTTTCTAAGCCCAAGGAGAATCCTCATCCAGCTCGAGCTAACACCCACCCGCCAATCGTGAAAGCAGCAATACATCGAGAAAAAGCGATTTGATATGATAATTGACACAAGTTTTAATTTTTACTCCGACTCAAATGACGGTGACCCTGACAGCACTAGTCCAACCCTCCGAAAATATCATCAGATACTTTGGAGTAAACCATTGCCTAATGGTAATCTCCTGGAATTACGTGATAACAAAAATGGAGCTTATCTCTATCACAAGTCAGAACTGGGTGAATTCTTTTTCGGTAGTGATGCTATAACACACTCGTATAAGAATCATCAACGGAAGAAGTGGCTAACAGAACAAATTCCAACTGAAGTTAATGAGCTTTTTGATACTGGGTCTACCATCGGAGCATATATTATCTTTCCAAATAATCGAATTGACGGTAAACATACAATCAACCAAGCTCGTGGAGTAAATTGCTTTATAGATGACAGGTTTGATCTAACATTAGAATGTATCCGCCTCTTTTATTCTGGTGAAATAAGTCCTTTATACGATACCTTATTGAGATACGGGAACTTTTTTGACTTGTTTGATGACTTTATGGGTTACATCCATTTTTTCTTCTTGGATGATCTTATTTCTGAAAACTCTCAAATTAAGTTTTATTTGCCATTTGATGATTTTAAAACTCGTCCTTCATTTTTGAATGTCAGTCAATACCGTCTTTACAAAGAGAGTGTAGTTGGTTTTATTAGATCAAGAAATAAACGAATAGAAAACTATTTGGAAAATGAGTATAACCCTAGCATATAACAACTATATCAAATCAGACTTCAATATCGTTCGCTCCAGTGTCAGATGTTTATGGTGATTGATTTTTGGTGTTATCACTTCTCCACCGCGAACCGAGTCGCATGTACGGGTATAAGTTAATACCAGTGATAGCTGTAACAAGGAAGGTTTCCCAATCCAAGTAGAAAGAAGCACATTACAAAGATGGAGGGTTCTTTTGTATTGTATATTTACAAGTAATTAGTAAAATTGAAATATGGTGGGAAAACTCTGACAACAGTGATTAATTTATTAAAATTTTACTGATTCTAAAGCAAAGTCCACGCAGGTAAGGCAAACAGATGTTACATTTCAAATATAGAGGTGCAAAATAATGGATTCCAGCATTTATTTCGATGATGATAAATCAATTAAGAACCAAATCAAAACAGAATTAGAAGATCTGAAAAAGATGGCCGTCGCCTTTGGTCCGGCTCGTATAAAAGATGGTACTTGGTTTAATGAATTTTTGCACGCGATGCTCTCAACTTATGCCGAGAAAATTATCAATGATGGCGGTGTTGAGTATTTTCAAAAAAAGTATCCTGGGCTCACACAGGATGCCATAGCAGAAAAACTTTGTACACTAGCAGTGCGTTATGCAGCTATCGCTGGTGGGATTACTGGTTTAACAGCCTCAACGGGAGTATTGGGTGGTTTGTCAATACCCGTAATTATTGCTGCTATAGGTGGCGAGATCTTATATACCACCCGTTTACAGGTACGACTTATTTACGATTTGGCCACAGTTTATGGAGATCCAATTAACTTAAATGACCCAGAACAACTGTATCGGGCATTTATGTTGGCTTATGGTGTTACTGCTGTTTCTGCGAATGCAGGTGCTGTAGTCGCAGCTGGGGGAGCGGAAGTCGTTCGAGCACAAGCTTACCGCTTCATTACAGGTAAAACACCTGTTATTCAAGATGCTGCTATAAAAATATTGGGACCGCGTATTGGGAGTATGATTACTCGGAAGGCGATTTTGAAAGTTGCAGTCCCAGTGGCAGGAGTTGCTATCTCTTCTGGTTGGAACTACGTCTCCACAAAAAACATGGCTGAAGTGGGTCTGCAGGAGTTTAAAATGGAAGCCCGGGCGCAACAGGCAGCAGTTGACCTTTGTAAAGAAATCGAGTTGACTACCAAAGATCTGCTGATTATTGCGCAATCCCTACAAACCATAATTAACATTGACGGAAGCATTGATCCGCGTGAATTAAAGGTTTATCAAGCAATTGTTAAGTGTTTGAATATTCCAAATGAAACTTTACAAGAAATTGAAGCTCATGTGGAGATAAATGCAGACACTGTAGAGAAACAATTACGAGCCGTAAAACGCGTTAAGTTGCGTAAGACTTTGGCTGAATTTCTTAAATTAGCTACTATCGCCAGTGGAACAATTGCTCCGGCTGAGCTTGACATGCTCAATCGGTTTTTACCAGCTCTAGATGTGAAATTAGATCTCGAAGAACTTCAAGGTCGGGCATCCCAATTTAAACGGAAAGAGCAGAAAGGCTTGCGAGAACAGGCTGACATATTAGGTCAAAAAATTAGTGGGTTTTTTAGCAAGAAATCATTACAAGCATCATCTAGACCAGAGCCAGCATCCAAAGCAGTAGCTGCAACTTTATCGACAGGTATCTCGCTTGGCCAAGCAGAACTTTTAGAGCGGTTAAATCTTCTTCATGCTGAAGGCTTGTTAACAGACGATGAACTAGAGATCAAAAAGCAAGAATTATCGGCTCGGTTTACGGTTTCTACTACACCAACTTCAACGGCCAACGGATTATCTCTTGCCTTAATCCATCTACAAACACTTATAAACTTACTGAAGGTTGATGGGATTACGGACAAGACCGAGATCGAATTTCTGAAAGAACTTATGTCTGCCACGGAGTTTAATGCTGAACAGACATCAGACCTCGATAATCGTTTAGCGGCAAAAAAATTGGTAGCAATTGATTTTTCATTATATCAAAATCATCCAGATGAAGCACTTAATCTCATATTGGACCTAGTGAGTTTGTCCAAGCATGACGGCAAGGTTCAACCCACAGAGAAAATGTATATCAAAAAGGTTACTGAACAACTAGGTTTATCTCAAAATGATGTGGAAGAACTCTTGAATGATCAAGCCACTGCCTAACAACTCCTTGTACCCCGATACATCCCTTCGCACCTCGCGTAGATATTGATCGAACCATCGTAGGTCCACCGAAAAGGTAATCACAGTGACAGTTTTCGCGTCGCAGGGTTATGAGGGGCATTTGATTTTCAGTCTCACAACAGTGTAGCGGATCGAGTCAAATAAATGGGGATAAGTATCGATCTATTGTGATTGTTGATTATTCCGGGATGAAAGTAAATTGCTCCCCCTTTGAGGAGCAATTTACTATAGATATCAGTGCCATAAGAAAACGTTCGTTTCCGAAGGAATGTAATAATTAGCTTTTTTAAATCCTATCGATTTTTATCTTTCTCTCCCCCTCTTTTCTACCGCCAATCCAAGATCAAACGCATAAAGATGAATAGCCTCCAACACCCAGGTCAGCGCTTTTTCCGCATGGTCGGGTTCTCCGCTTGGAACATATCCCTCCTCTCCACGCAGCATTTCCCAATCAGAAATGGTGACTACGGGATAAATCTCTGAACGACTGTCTCCAAAAGAAGGGACCTCAATCTTTACTTTGAGCGGACCACCCCGTCCAAAGTTGAAGTACCTTAGAAAGACATCCCAGTAGAAGCGAGTCAGGTTGTCCCTAAAGAAGGGCAATGCCTGTCTTTGGCTAAAGAGCACTTTCTTGTACCCCGGTTGGAGCTGTTCAAGCAATGGTTTATTTTGATGCATGTGCAGGAATCGATACAGCAGCATTATGGAAGTCGCCGGATAAGCTGATTCACGTTCCACGGGTCCACCTTTGTAATGCGATCCATCGTAGATCACTTCCATCATTTGGAAGAACTGGTAACGATTTTCCTTTACTTCCCCTTCCAGCTTCCCAATATCGGATTCCATGATGCTCATCACCATGTTCAATTCGTTCAACTCTGCCGGCACATGCCGGCTAAAACTTGGGATTATAGTTCCCTGGGTTGTCGAGTTTTCCTTTGTGGGTGGCAGTTCCGGTTGGAACATGGCTGCCGGCTCCAGGAGCTGAAAGGAGTCAACACTCTCCCATTCGGGACTCTGTATAAAGTCTCCGATCTCTTTCCAGTAAAGCTCAAACGGGATTGAGCCATTTTTCTTCTTCAGAGCGCCAAGTACTTGCTGCCAGACAGCGATTGTTTTGCCGTCATTCCCTGTCAGCGCGAATAGGATCCGCACCTTGTGATCAATCTCGCTACCGGCCTGAGAATTAAAGAACAAACACAGGCGTTCCAGTTTATCTGAAATCCTGGGCACGTCATTGAGGCGTGCCTGCTGCTCCATCTCAAAGAGGAGCGTGTTCTCAAACAATACATCCGCACGAATATTGCGTAATCCGCTGAAGGGTAGAACTTTCTCCAACTCGGTTTTTCTGCCTTGTTGGTAGGCAGCGATGAATACCTGCATTTCCATCAAGGCATGTGCTGCCTCAACAGGGTCATCAAGTTTCGGTGCTTTGCGTGGGTTTTCATCCAACATCGCCGCCCCATCCTCGGTGAGGACAAAGGCTGCGTATGGTCTGCCTCGCTGCCCCGGCATCGTTACGTTAATCGTCCGCAATGCCGGCGCCAATCCACCTGGCGGTTCGGTCAAGATCTTCAAGGCATCACGAACTGGATGCTGACCCAAACCGGTAAGGATTTCAACCTGCTCTCCCGTGGCAATTCCGCGGTGAGAAAAACAATACATTATTTGGTTTAAACGGTCGGATTGATCGTGTGTGTCAATCCAGCGATTGATAGATTTCTGATTTTCTTTCATGTCAAAAATTCACTCCGTAATTTAAAGGGCTGATTAATGTGGACTTTAACCGATTTGTTGACCCGAATTATTGACTCTGTCCAACCGATCCTGCAGGTTACGCAACACCTGGGTCTGTTTCTGGACCATCTTTTCCAGTCGTTCATTTTCTTTGGTCAAGGCAAAGTTTTTTTGTTCCATCTCATATCTCAAACGTATGTATTGTTTTATTTCTAGGTCACGGTCAGCTATCTGTTTCTCTACATCTTTGACGTAGGTTAACTCCGTATGATATTTCTTATTCACAATCTCAAGGATCATTTCAGGATACCTGTCGTGAAATTGCTTCTTCATATAGCAGATATCCCCGTAGGAAAAGATTAAGTAGTCAATGGCAGCACAGGCAGTGAGGATCAAATGATCCTCAAGCGAAATACCGATCTCGTCGAAAAATTTACCGAAATGAAATTCGAGTAAGGCTTTCAGTTTTTCAAGATCAGGATTCTTATTAATACTTTCCAGAAATTCATTCATTCTTTACTTCCTTTTTTGGAATGGTCCGGAACCGAATGTGGAAAATCTACATTCGGTTCCTTGAGCCCTAGATTAGCAGATCATTGAGCGCATCTTCCGCACCACTCTCTTCAGCTATGAAGAAGGAGTCATCAGACGGAAGTCCGCCCATTCGCAAAGCCGCTTTGACCGCACGCGCTTTGCACATATACCCTGCCCGATTGAAGAATTTGATCAGGTCGTCATCTTCGCCAGGTCGCAAACGGAGGTGGATGTGCACAGATATTGCATTTACATCACCATTATGATCATTCTTTAGACTCATACTTTCCTCCGATTGGACTGCTGCTTGGCCAGCTTATACAATCCCCGGCTGATCGAGATCACCGGATCATCGGGAATATGCACCCTGCCACTGAATCGTTCGACCAATAGCTCACGTAAGAGAATGGCTCCCCCACCCACGATGATAAGCTGTGAGAAACGACGCCAGCGAGGTCCCCAGGTTTTTTCAATCTGACCGGTGACTTCACGTGCCCAGACAGGAATTGCCTGCCGCACTTCCAGCTTCGATGACCGCAGTTTTGTATCGAGCTCACCAAGGGTATGCAGGTTGTCTCCATTGAGTAATTCCAACAAACGGCGTACACCTAAGGTTCGACCGGCGGTCATGGCTTGCACCACCGTCCGATCGTTGACCGTCAGGAGTTCCAGCGTATTGAAACCAATCGAGATGATCCCCATCTCCTGGTTGAAATGAGCCCGTCTTTGCGGAATGAACTGTCCCTCATCATCCAGCAGATAATCAAAGAGCGCACCGGAGGGCTGGCTGGTCACTTTCACTTCACCGATCTGGATCGAGCAATGCAGCCCCTCAGCCTCCCATTCATGCTCCCCCACCAACCACCGCTTTACGTTTTCAGCATTAGCGGCTGCCTGTTCCCCGGATAAAACTTCCAGTGGGAGACCGACGATTAAATTGATGGGAGTATCGAGCCTCCCGAATTGGTTCATGTAGCGGCTGAAAATGCCATACACAATGGCACGAGTTTCGGGAACGCCGGTCATGCGTTCATAATCCAGGTTTTCAATCGGACGCCCCCAATCGTGCGCACCTGGTCCAACATAGAAATTCATACCACCGACCCCTACTTTCATGGGTGGTTTGCGATTGCGGAATCCCAACAACTGACTGACCTGTTGGCCGGTATCAGCAGCCACGACAGCCTGAAGCTGAATCCCACCGTGATCGCCATAGAGCTTGTTTGCGCCAGCACCAAGATCCTCGCCGAAAAAGATAGGCTCATTCACGGCTCACCTCCGCTGACCGCTTTTCTTGATCATTTTGGTGAGCTATACTGAGATACGCATCCATGGCTTCGCACACCCGCCTGGCTAAGTTGCGCCGGGGTGTTGTTTGAATGAAACGTATGAAATTGTTATCCACTCCTGGATAAAGAGTGAAATGGATGGAGAACACGAACTTTTCTCTTGCTCGTTTTGAATGGATCGACATTTGCGACCTCCTTCATAAGGTTTGGCCGCACCTGGTTGAATTCGAAAAAAACGGGAATGCTGCGAAATTTTTGTGAGTTACCAAAAAAACGTGCAAAAAACGTGCAAAACGTGTAGATTTAGTGCCAAAAATGGACTTCCTGGACGATTTTTACCCCCATATATACTATCTCACATACTCCGTTCCCCCACATATACGGCATGGACTCGGCAGGACGGTTCTTCGAATCAGTAGGTTGCGCGTTCGAGCCGCGCCGGGGGCGCCTTTTAATTATCACTCTTCCTGGCAACCAAATCAGTTCAAGCCGCGCACGCCCTTTCAGGGTGCTTCGCGAGGAGCGCTTTTTATTCAACACTCTCCCTGACATCCATAACTGTTCGAGCCGCGCACGCCCTTTCAGAGTGCTTCTCGAGGGGCGCAATTCCCTGGACTAGCCGTCAGGGCAGGCGAGCCGCGCACGCCCTTTCAGGGTGCTTCGCAAGGGGGACCTTTTAATTAACACTCTCCCTGACATCCAAAACTGTTCGAGCCGAGCACGCCTCTTTAGGGTACTTCGCGAGGGGCGCCATTCCCTGGACTGGCCGTCAGGGGAGGCGAGCCGCACTCGCGCTTTCAGGGCGCTTCGCGAGAAGCAACTTTGACTTAAGTTCCATACGTGAATTTTTTAATTTCTAAGCAAACTATTACTCTTTTCAACCAGTCGACATTCTCCTTTCTGCAGGTTGTGCCAACACAGGCATACCCTTAATTACCCTCATCCCTTATGACATTCCACTTCACGCTGCGTTTGAGCTTTTTCGATTTTTGAATCCAGCAATACTCACCTCACTTGCCTAAAGTTAAAGCATTTTTGCAGAAATGAGGGCACAATGCTAATTAATCTCCTTGGAGAAGGCATTGAAACACAAACCCATGTCAGAGATCGGCTTGATTGCCCTGATTATCCCTGCGCGAAAAATGAATCCCCGTACTGAGGACAATATTTGCTGTTTCGTTGATGCCAATAGTTGGTCATCAGACGCTTTTACCCTTCGCGAAACTCAATCCGATAACAGGAGCAGGAGGGTAGCCTGATTAAAACCAATCGAACCATCACAAGTAGATTCTAAGGAAGCGGCAATCAAATGTGGAATCCAGTCCACATAAAATCAATCCATTATAAGGAGTGAGGCAATGAAAAAGTTATACTCTGTTTTGGCAATATTGTTAGTTACTGTCTTTATGCTTTCGGCATGTGCTCCTGCAGCCCCCACTGCACCGCCTGAAGCGCCAGTTGAAACCCTGGCTCCTGTGGAGCCACCTCCGACAGAGGAAGTGGTGCCAACTGAAGTGGTTGTCCCTACAGAAGTGGTAGTCCCCGAAGAGGAAACGACCGGCATCTGGGACCAGGCGTACATTTCCGAAATCCCGCCCATCATGATGATCGAGCCTTACTACATGATTTTCGGACAATCCCAGGTGGCAGTGCCTTACTACTACGAGGAAGCCGTCAAATTAGCCGGTCATTCATGTGGTGCCACAGCGGGTGCGTGGACCATCACGAAAAAGGCGTTGGAAGTTCTCTATCCCAATGGCGAGATCCCGGTACGTGGGCAGATTGCAGTGCAAGCCCCCGGTGCTGAAGATGAATGGTACGTCGGCGTTTTCGGTGAGATCATCACCTTCATCACTGGTGCTGCACCGAAAACCGGGTTTATCGGCGCTGAATATGGTGAGACTAATGACCTGTTTATCCGCCAAAACAAGATGGTTTATCCGGAAGAACCCACTGGCACGCTTCCCCCCAAGATGGAGTGGGTATTCACCAGGCTCGATACGGGACGGAAAGTTGGCGTTAACTTCAATCTCTCCATTATTACCCCGATCGCAACCGAAGAACGACAGGCGATGGGTGCCAAACTGGCAAAAGGCGCGGCGACTGATGAAGAAGCAGCAGAGTATGCCGAATACTGGAACGCCAGGGCAACATTTGTTTTTGACAACGCGGACATGGATGGATTCTTCAACGTGGCTGTTTATGAAGAAGGTTTGGCAGAAGCCCCGGAATCTATCGTGTCTGGGATCGGACCCGGATCTGCAGAAGAATTTGCCTGGGATCAGGCTTATATCCGCGAAGTTCCTCCCATTATGATGAAGGAACCGTATTTTGGAATCTTCGGACAGACACAGGAACCTGTACCTTATTATTATGAAGAGGCCGTCAAGCTGGCCGGACATTCCTGTGGCGCCACTACTGGCGCATGGACAATTGCTCGAAAAGCATTAGAGGTTCTCTACCCTGATGGGGAAATTCCGGTGCGCGGGCAGATCCTGGTCGAAGCTCCCGGAGCGGAGGATGAGTGGTTTGTTGGAGTCTTTGGCGACATCATCACATTCATTACTGGCGCATCCCCGAAAACCGGCTTTATCGGATCGGAATTCGGTAAAACGAATGACCTGTTCATCCGCCAGAACAAGATGGTTTATGCTGCAGAGCCAACCAATCAGCTGCCCCCAATGCGTGAGTGGATATTCACCCGGGTAGATACTGGCGTAAAAGTTGGCATCAAATTCAACCTGGTCGTCATCACCCCACTACCAACCCCAGGCCGTGTAGCCATGGGAAAGAAATTGGCTGCTGGTGAGGCGACTGCCGAAGAAGCCATGGAATACTACAAGTACTGGAATGACCGGGCAATTTACGTGTTGGACAATGCAGACATGGACGGATTCTTTACGGTAAAAATCTACGAGTAAATAATCTTAGTCAGAAACTTACCAACAAAAATGGCGGTGTCACAACCGCCATTTTTGTTGGCATCAATACGCCATGAAACTGAAAACATCGCGCATTTACAAAATCTTCACCACATCACAAGATCGTCACAACCAGACTGTAATTTACTGTATTTAGATGAAAGAAAATTGCTACACGGAATTTCACCTGGCAATGAGGCATAGTTCTTAAAGCGAAATTCTCCCATAATCTCTATTCTTTGGAGACCAATACGCCAGGTTTGCTCGCCCTTTTAAATGTAAAAAAAGAGGTGACGCCAGTGAGCGTCACCTCTTCTGATTACCAAACTCTATTCAGTTGCGGGATTCTCGTACTTGGTCCACTTCTTCCATAATCCAGGCCATACCAAAATGACAATCAGGATCAAGCAAACAATTGGAGCCAGGGCGAACAACGAGAACCTGCCCAACTGTTGGGCTGTAACCACCGCCAGCGGGACACCGACGATCAGTTCCGTCATTCCAGACACCAACCCAAGCACCCGCTGCCATTCGCGCGGTTGCAACAGAATCCCTGCCGTGACCACCCCCCAACCCAGCATGGCCACCCAGTGCAGCATTTGGACAAGCACGAAAATGTCAGCCCCAACGGTGATGATTCTGCTGGTGCTGGAAACGCCGTTCATCCAGCAGACAATGTAAGCAATGCCAGCCAGCAGTGCAAGCAGCGTTCTGCTCCATGAAAGCTTCCCGACGATAATTGTCAGCACGAAGTAAAACACCAGGTAAGGAACAAAGAGCATCATGTAAACCGGCGGAAGTCCAGCAGCCATGAAGGGGATGTTGACAAAGAAACTACCCAGTAACGCTGGAACAATGCCGATCACAGATAGCGCAAATGCCCATCTGCGGTTTGTGAAGAAACCATAGGAACTGACTGCAAATAAAGCTGCTCCAAGTAAGCCCATGCTCGCCAATAAAGGATGGATGGTTTTGAGCAGGATCTCACACCCCGGTTCAGCACTCTCAGCATGCATCCCAATTTGGTACCACTGAAAGAAAAGGACAAAATGGCCGATGATACCGATGATGGCCGCCAGTGCCGCCAGGATCCCTCCTAATCTATTATTCTTGTTCATCTTTCTTCTCCTCTCAATTTTTGATAATTTCCTATAACTGCTCAGGCGACTAATGACATTCGCCACAGCCCTTGTAATAAGGGGCATTGTTGTGAGCAGCCACATAGACTACAGCATCAGGATCTACATTCAGTTCACACCCTTCCAGAAAATTCGGGGTTTCCTCCCATTTCTTGATCGTGATATCACAGGCAACGAACACCTTCCCTTGCCAGGTATCATTGCACACCGGACCATGGACTACCCGATCAAAGAGAATCGTTTTCTTGCCAATCAGCACTTCCTCTGGACCGCCTTTCTGAAGTTCGCTTTCCTGCGGAAAAACAAAAGAGTCATCGGCATACGTGACACTGTCTTCCAGGCACACATCCGGTTTGCAGGCTGTCAATCCCAACAGGGCAACAACAATGATCAAGAATAAGAATCGTTTCATAAATTGCTCCTAGCGTGATGAGAACATTATGCGCAATTCCTTCAACAATTACTTTGCCTTTTGTTAATTCGTGGTCCTTTTTGAATAATCGGATAGAATAGATTTGAATGAGAGGACACAAATGACCATTGACCGCATCTTCAGCGAACATCCTGTTTTCAAATCTCTGGACGAAGTCTCCAGGCAGAGAGTGATCTGCGCATCCACCTCGAAGGATTACAAAAAAGGTCAGTACCTGGTACACCAGGGTGAGGTCTGGCCATACCTATTCCTGATCCTGCTGGGGAAGGTGGTTGCAGAAAAAGATTCTGCTGAAGGGCGGTCGTTAATTGCTGCATCATTTTTGCCTGGAGAGGTGTTTTGGGGACTGGCTTTCTTTACTGATAACACCCCCATGCCTGCTGCGTTGAAGACCACCGAAGACACAAGGGTGCTCCTCTGGTCCAGGCAGGACCTGGAACTCATCATACAAAATAACGGCCGCTTCTCCTGGGAACTGGGTAAACTGGCAATCCAGCGCATGCAGCAAGCCAGCGAGATCCTGGAGTCCATGACCTTCCATCCTATCGCCGTGAGGTTGGCCCGATTGCTGATCTCGATTTCCGGCAGCGATTCCCACAATCCCATTGAGCGCAACCTGACGCTGGACGACATGGCATCCAGGGTGGGGAGCACGCGCGAGATGGTATGCCGCCTGCTCTACAAGTTCTCTGATGAGGGATTGATCAAGATCAATCGCACTGAATTCTCTATCACGGATCCCGATAGCCTGCTCAATCGCGCACAAAAATAAATTTGGGGTACTGTGGTATGAACTGAATTCATAGAACAAGACAGAAAAAGAAAGCACCATATGTGAAAATGTAAGCAGAGGGTGCTTTTATTATGTCAGGGTAAAAAGGGATGGTCCACTATAGCAAGGGAGAAAAACTTCTGGCAGCGAAGAAGTGTTTAGAGGAAGGTAAGACATACGCAGAAACGTTCCCGAATTAAGTGCAGTTCTTGATGAAATTAAGTCCTGGGAAATCAACTGATTAAAAGTTCCCACAATTTTCGTGGGAACCAATATATACCGGTTTTATTAATCCAAAATGGAATTAAGATTCGCGTCAGATGTCAGTCTTCTTTTACCTGGTTTCTTTTCTTGCGCTGCCCCTTGGCAATATAGGGAACCAGGAATAAATACGCACCACTCAAAGCCATGATCAACATTAGAATGGAGGGGATCTTTTCCAGTTTTTCCCAGGATTCCATTAACTTAGGGTTTTGCATAAGCTTGATGATGAGCGCGGCAGGAATCGCGATGGCGGTCGGTATAGCGATCCATCGATGAAATTTCCTCAACCATTTATTTAAAAATTTTGTCATTCATACCTCTCTTTTGTTCTTAGGTCCTGCTAAATGTTTCTTACTGGATCACAAACCCCTGATGGCCCTTCACGATTGCCACCCCCCATCAACCTCCTATCATTAAATAAATCTACTTTCATATCGCAAAACTTTCCGGTGCAATTGGCACCCAACTGCACCGGAAGAGATCTGTTTGTAAATTAGGTTTATTAACCTGATCATTCGCTTATTACTGGTCCGGATTCAGGACGCAAAGCTGCTTTGAATTTCGGGAAAAGTAGTGTGAACAACAACCCAATGATCATCGGCATTCCATACGAATAATCCCAGGCAGTTGAGGAAGTCATCGTCAATCGGATGATCTGCATTGGAATGTCGATCGCAGCCAATGAGGTTACCGCGATCAAAGCCAGCCACCACCCGGAGTATTTACGGGCTGCAATTTGGAAAATGGCAATGAACAGAAGTAGCGCGCAAATCCACTGAATGGGCGCCGACCAGGCTAAAACCCAGGTTCCCAGGCCATCAAAAAGCGGTTTTTCCGGGCGGGTTAAAAGCATGCGCAAATTCCCGGTTCCTGTGATCAAAGCATGCGTGGTCAGCATACCGGAAAACGTGAGCGTCAGGAATTGCCCCCACTTCAACCACTTCCCTACATTTCTTAAAAGTATGAAAGACCAGAAGAACAGCAATCCAACCATGGCAATCCCGGTTGGGAGGGGGAAACCATCGATGAAAGACACATAGGGCATCATCATGAACATTCCTCCAGCTGATGGAAAAGCTGAAGCCAGCAATCCAACGGGGAACGTCCATTCTTTGCCCTTATAGATGGATCCGGAAATTAGGATCAGGGTGATTCCGCCAATGAAGATCAAACCGCGGTAGACCGGGAATAGGTTGGAAAAAATGAGGATACCACTGCTGTATGCAGGTTTTTCCAAAGAGATCTCGGTTAGCGCTGCAACAACTTTTTCAACTGAGATCTGGATCAGGAAGGGAGCCACTGCCACCATGAAGATCCCCACAACAACAGCCAGAACAGCCATGATTGTTCGCTTGGTTTTGCTTGTGTTTTCCATAGATTTCTCCTGTAAGTAATGGATTAATATCTTAATTAGAATAGCACAATCATACAGGGAAAGATTTGCATTAAGCTAAATCCACACAAGAAGGAATCCTTCAAAAACACATGAAATCATTTTACGCGAAATTGCGGCTGAAGTAGCTGACAGGTTCAGAGGCATAATCTTTGAGAGGTTAACGCCAGGTTTTATCGCCGAACCTCAATGGTATGGCGACGAAGAAATGAGCCACATCATCCACATCCATGAAAATTGATTGGTACTTCTGACCACTTTTCTACTTGGGAAACCTTGAGAACTTCCATCCGCATAACAGGTTTTTTGATCGGTAATCCTGTATAGTCCATATGCACCACAGCGATGATTGTGTCGAATCACCATTCTGATATAATTTTTTTGTGAATTACCTCCGAACCCATTTTAAAGCTGACTTAGTTGCAGGTCTGACCGTCGCCATAATTGCCATTCCTCAATCCATGGCGTACGCAACGATCATCGGCATAAACCCGGTCTTTGGTTTGCTCACAGCTTTCATTCCCACAATTATTGGCGCGTTTTTCGGTTCTGCGAAACTCATGGTCACAGGTCCCACTAATCCTACAGCCCTGGTGACGGCGAGTGTGCTTTTTGTCTTCGCCAACCAGGAGAATTACATTGAATATGTTTTCGCCATCGCCATTGCCGCAGGAATTATCAAGTTAATATTGGGTCTATTCAAAATGGGCGACATCATGCGCTTCATTTCTAATTCTGTGTTGATCGGATTTCTTACCGCCACGAGTCTGTTGATCATGTTTTCGCAGGCTGGCAACATAACAGGAATATCCATCCCCAGGGAATTGACCACAATTGATCGTTTGATTTTTATTTTGAAAAATCTTTCACATACCAACTTAAGAGTGCTTCTTCTTTTTATCCTGGCTTTGTTGACCATGGTGGTCACTCCGCGAATAACCCGTAAATTACCGGCGGGATTGGTCACAATTCTTCTCACCACAACGATCAGTGCGATATTCCATTTAGAAAACCACGGGGTCGCATTAGTGAAAGACCTGGGGATCATCAAATCCGCAAACCTGGCGTTTCACATCCCGCAGATTGGCTTCAGTGATTTTTTCGAAATCCTTCAAGGAGCAGGAGCAATTGCTATTATCAGCATTGCAGAAACACTCACTATTTCCAAATCTCTTAGTCTTTCAACCAACAGCAAGGTCAACTTCTCCAAAGAATTGATCGGACAGGGGTTGGCTTCAACAATTGGGGGCTTTTTTCAATGCATACCATCATCTGGTTCTCCATCACGAAGCGCGGCTAATTTGACCTCTGGCGCTAAAACGGGGGGTGCCGCAATCATCTCCGGAATACTGATCCTTCTAGTATTGGTTCTTTCGACTGATTTAATAGCCATTGTCCCCCTGGCGGGTCTTGCCGGAGTTGTGGTTGTCGCCGCCGCCAGCCTGATCAATAAACATCAATTGGAACTAACCTGGCATTCCCGGTTTGTCAGCCAGCTGGTGCTGGTAACCACATTCCTGGCCACCATCTTCCTGCCTTTACATTATGCGATCTACGGCGGAACCGTGCTATCCATCCTGATCCACCTGTATGAAAGCAGTCACTTACAACTTAGTTACCTGTCCATCAACACACAGGGAGAAATTATCGAAACCGGTAAAAAAGAAGTGCTCAAAAACGCTGAACCAATTATCATATTGAACGTCACAGGAGACCTCTTTTTTGGAGCCATCGCTGACCTGGAAAAGACTATCGATACAATTTTGGCAACTGACAAAAAAGTGATCATCCTGAGATTACGCAGGGTAAAACTTCTTGCGGGTTCCGGCGTAACTGCCCTGGAATGGGCAATTTTGAAAGCACAACGCAAAGGCGTTCACATTTTATTTTGTGGAATCAACCCGGATTTGTTGAAGATTCTGGATTCATCAGGGTTAACAAAAAAAGCAGGTAGAAACCAGGTATTTATCGCTGAAGATATCCTCTTTGAATCAATGCGCCAGGCAATCTCCAAAGCTCAGCAATTGATCAGCCAACCTCCCGATTAGGGGTTTGCAGAATATTTCCACGGCTTTTTGGCGAAATCAGGATTTATATGCGCTTATCCCACCTCGTCCGGTCTTACTTCTTTTCCGGTCTCCGCGGACTGCAGCACCGCCAAGGTGAACTGTAGCACAGCCTTGAAAGGGCTGTCCCGCTGTGACTAATCTATAGTCATTGTCCAAAACAAATACATCATTATTGAGTCAACCAAATCTTCCAAACGTTTTCATTGACATTGAAATGTATTTGATGTATTATTTCATTATGAATGAAAACAATTGGAAATTCCGATGGACAAAGGAACAGATCAAGGCGATGCTGCTTGAGCAAATGGATTCTTTTTGGCAAAAAGACACGGGTATCAAGCGGTCAAAGCTAAAAGAAGTTGAACGTGCAGTTGATGTGCCTCACACTGTAGTGATTTCCGGGCTCCGCCGAGTTGGAAAATCCACACTCCTTGCTCAGATTGCTCATAAACTCGGCGAGGGCACTTTTTATTACCTGAATTTTGAGGATGACCGATTCTCAGGTTTTGAGGTTGAAGATTTTAATGATTTATACCAAACGCTCATAGAGCTATTCGGAGAACGTAAGATCTTCTTACTCGACGAAATTCAGAATATTGAAGGCTGGGAACACATTGTTCGCCGCTTTATGGATATGAGTTTTAAGTTCTACATTACCGGTTCCAACGCTTCATTATTAAGCAAAGAACTGGGTAGTCGGTTGACAGGTCGTTATGTTCCCATCGAATTGTTCCCATTCTCTTTTGTGGAATATCTTCAATTCCGCGAGGTCGAAATACCAGATCTTAAAAAAATGACAACCATCGACATAGCCAGGGTCAACCGACATCTAAACGATTATTTAGTTTCCGGAGGTATACCTGATGCCTTGAAGTATCCCGAATTACCTCTTTTACGGTCATTATACGATGACGTAATCTATCGAGATATCGCCACACGATATCGATTGGATGCGGTCAAATCACTAAAAGAACTTGCGTTTTTTCTAATAAGCAATCCTGCCAGCTTGGTTTCATTCAATAAACTTAAACAACAACTTCGACTTGGAAGTGTAAACACTGTCTCAAGTTACATCGAATACATGGAAAACAGCTGGTTGATATTTACAATCAATATATTTTCCTATTCGGTTAAACGACAGCAAATTGCTCCCAAAAAAGTGTATGCCATCGATACCGGCATGGTCAATACTGTTGGTTTCCACGCTTCTCCCAATTGGGGAAAACTTCTGGAAAACCTGGTTTATTTAACGCTCCGCCAACACACAAAAGATATTAATTACTATGTATCTCCTGGTGGATTTGAAGTCGACTTCTACCTTCCGGAAAAAAAACAGCTGATTCAAGTAGCCAGGAAATTGGAGAACAACCAGACTCGTGAACGTGAGTTACGAGCCATCTCGGATGCGGTCAGTGAACTCGAAATTACAAGTGCAACTATCCTCTCTGAATCCAACGAGGAGGATGTGCTTTCTGGAAAAATCCCGGTAAATATCCAGTCAGTGGCTGAATGGCTTATCACCCATGATTTCACCGATTGAGCGGTAGGTATTTGGTATTACCTCACCTCGTTCAGTTTTCCTTTTCGGTCTCCGCGGACTGCAGCGCTGCCAGGGTTAACCGCAGAACAACTTTACCGGTCGGTCCGTTAAAGTGTGACTGACTGCTAAAAATCAGCGTATCCCTGAAATTATGTGGGGTTGAAACGAACCTGTCACAAGATGAACGTGGTCTAATCAATTCAAGGTGAATCAGCCAAGTTTAAATCCGCTGGTTGCGTAATATTCCTGTTTGTTTATTATTAAGCAGAGTGATCTCCCCATTCGATCCATTCAAGCGGATCTTCTGACCAGTGACCAGCCGCGCCGTTGCATTGGTTACCCCCACCACCGCGGGGATGCCATACTCCCTTGCCACCACCGCACCGTGTGTCATCATCCCGCCCACTTCCATCACCAATCCGCTGGCGGCCATAAAGAGCGGCGTCCAGGAAGGATCTGTGCCTGGACAGACCATGATCTCTCCCGGAATCAAGCCGGCAGCCCCCGGATCACGAACAACCCGGACCAAAGCTTCGACGACCCCTGGAGAAACCGGGCTACCCATCAGGGATGAAGCTCCGACCCCGATTGGTGAACTCATCCCTTCATAAAATGCCCGTCCATCGCTCAAAAAGAGATGCGGAAGTTGACGCCGCTGCATCTCTTTTTGATACAACGCCCGCCTTTCAAAGATCAACTCGCGCCAATTACGTTCACTTTTTGCTGCAAAGGCTGAAAGTTCGGGAAATGTCAGGTAGAACAAATCGTCTGCATGCTCCAATTCTCCCAGTTCGACAAATTCGCGACCGGTTTTCAAGAGTTCCCGATGAATTGCCCACATCATGCGAACGACAAAGAACTTGGGACTTTCCCTCATCCCCATCAACTTGCGCATGCGGTCAGAAAAGAACCTCACCACCCTCGCTTTGATAAATCCACCAGGCAAAGCACGTGCAGCCGATATTAATTGTTCCTTTGACTCGGTGGCTATGGCCACGCTTCTACCAAACACTGCATCCGGTGAATTCTCAAAATACTTGATCTGCATAAAACTTGAAAGCATCTCAAATACATGTTGTGGATTCTCAGCCCACCGGTTGCGCCCAAGATCAATCTCGCCAAATCCCCTGCCGCCGTATCGATCTAAAAATCGGCGAATCTCCTGAGTTAAAACCGAAGGAAGCTCAGCCGCGAGATAGCGTTGAGATAATTCACCAGGAGAGGATTCCGTCATCGCTTGAAGGGATAACTCATCCCGGTGTATGGATTGTGCCATCCCCCAGAGATCCAGGTCCATTTCAGTGGTAGGGTTAAAAGGCATGCCGCGTGTCATCTGCAGGATTAACCCGGAGAAGTGTTCTTTTTTTTCAGGTTCGGCCTGGTAGAATTTGCTGAAGAGCATACTGAGGGCATTCCAGGATACCATTCCAGATGCCACACCTGAAACGAACAAGATAAACGTCCGGTTTAAATACTTCTCTGTAAACAGCGACAATACCCTTGCCTGCCTGGCAAGTTTTTCAAAGGGGTTGCCATGAATGGTACTCAGCAACAAATCCAATCGTTTGAGGATAACTTCACCCCGGTTGACGATATATTTACGGCGATCTGATGGAAAAAGCAGGTTGAGAAGGACATTCCCGGCTACAGGCAAAATAAAACGCAACAATCGCAGGCGCCCACGAAAACTAACCCCTTCCCTTTCCGGCTGTAGTCGCGGGTCATCCATGATCTGTAAAAATGATAGCCGAATGGTTGGTTCGACGTATTCCAACACAACGGGGATGATCTTTTTCCCCAGTGAATTCTTGATCAAGGGAGTGATGTTTGCCCACAAACGTTCTCCCGCTGTATACAGCGCGTTTTGTGTCTCTTCAGTTCTCCGTAGACCAAACAAACCAGCTACCGTGGCAAATATTGATTTTAAAGCGCTCTGCCCGATGGGCGTGATTGGATCCATAATGCCCTGTACGCTGGCAAATGAAGAGAATACCTTCAAAGGTCCTGCACCTAAATCAGTTGGCAGCGGGTACAACGAGGTGATCGGTCGTGATTGCAGCAGGAATAGCTGGTCATGGCAAAATGCCCACTCAATATCCTGGGGACTACCAAAATAATCCTGTGCCCTTTGCCCCACCTCCACCAACTCAAGTATCTGTTCATCGATGAGGGCTTGGGATGTTGCGGAATGCTCAGCAACCCGTTCCACTCCTCCGCCAACCATTGGCCGGATCGAAATTCCTTTAGCCCCAAGTTTCTTTTCACTGACATTTTTTGTCAGCATATCCACAGTATAGTGATCAGGTTCAACCAATCCTGAAACCAGGGCTTCTCCAAGTCCGAGGGTGGCATCGATCACCATCTCGCTACGCAGCCCGCTCAGGGGGTTGGCAGTAAAGAGCACCCCGGAAACATCGCTCTGTACCATCCGCTGAACGACAACAGCCAGGAAAATCCCCTCCTGCGGGACATGCTGACGTAGCCGGTAGCCAATTGCACGCGCCGTCCAAAGGCTGGACCAACAATCCACCACCCGCTTAAGCAGATCATCCTCGTTTGTGATATTCAGGTATGTGTCCTGCTGACCGGCGAAAGAAAGTTCGGGCAGGTCCTCGGTGGTGGCGGAGGAGCGCACCGCGACCGCTCCATTCCCGAGCTGACGATAAGCTGCCAGGATGCCAGATTTGATTTCTTCAGGGATGAAACCTTCGCTGAATACCTCGCGGATCCTTTTTGAGGTTTCTTCCAAGGATTCCGGTCCATCGGTCAATGCGGCCAGTCCTGCTTGAATAAGCGGCAAAAGGTGATTCACCTCTACGAAGCGCTGGTAGGCAGCAGAAGTGAGAACGAACCCGCCGGGAACATGAAATCCGGCCATCGTAAGAAGCGCCAGGTTCAGCCCCTTACCACCAGAGGAGTCCAGGGTATGTCCAGGTGAAGAGAGTGGAACGACCAGCGGGCCATTTATTTCCATTTGCAGCTCCATTTTGTTCAGTCAATCAGTGCAACTTGTTAGACCCTTGCAGAAACACAGGGTGCATCGATGACGCACCCTTTTGCCACTCATAGAACTTGATCCTCACCTTATCCCACCTCGTCCGGTCTTACTTCTTTTCCGGTCTCCGCGGACTGCAGCGCGGCCAGGGTGAACTGCAGCACAGCCTTACCGGTTGGTCCGTCCAGGCGCGGCTGACCGCCGGTCTTCAGCTTGTCAATAAAATCATGCGTGGTGGCGATGAAGCTGTCGTGCCACTCCACCCCTTCCACCGGGATGGGAGTGGTCCTGCCGTCCTTGAACAGCATCAGCTCCGGTAGATCCACCGTGCGCGCAGTGTAACGGTTGATGAACAGCATGCCCTTTTCCCCGATCACCTCTATGCGGTCATCATCCGCGTAGTAATCCGAATAAATGCGCATTTTTGGCGTGTACTCAATATCCAGGTTGCCATAGCAGCGCGGTGCTTTGTACTGGAACATGATCATCGCTGGAGCATCCACCTTGACCATGCCGGCGGTACCTTCGGCGGGAGTACGGTCGATCCAGGCGTACACCTTCTCCACCGGTCCGCCCAGGTAGTAACCCAGGGAGAACAGGTGGTAACCATGGTCAAACACCAGGGGTCCGCCGCCGCACTGTTTTTCATTAATGCGCCACAGCCAACTAGAGAGTGGCACGTCCCACGAGCTATCGGCGGTACCGGTGCTGATGTGCATGCGCACCGCCCTTACCTCGCCGATCTCGCCCGCATCGATCATGGCTTTGGCGCGCATCGCGGGTGCGTAAAAGACAAAGGTTTCATACACCCTCAAGATCACACCCGCCTTATTGGCGGCGGTGATCATCTGGTCTGCCTCGGCTGCTGAAAGCGCCATGGGCTTCTGCACGGAGATGTGCTTGCCTGCCTCTGCAGCCTGCACGGTCATGGGGCAGTGCAGGTGGTGCGGTGTGAGCAGTTCCACCACATCGATCTCCCTGTCCGCCAGCACCTGGTTGTAATCCGTGTAGACCTTCTGCACGCCCCATTCTTTGGCTTTCTTTTTGGCATGAGCAGCGTTGGTGTCACACACCGCAGCGATCACCGCGTCATCCCGCCCGCGGTAGCCCATCTGGTGCAGGTCTGAGATCCTGCCGCAACCCACGATCGCAACCCTGATCGGTTTCATGAGTTCATCCTTTCCGTAAGGCTATTTCTGACCCTGGTCTGCGTCCATCTTTTCAAGCCGCGCGCGCACCTGCGCGTGCGCCTGGCGCGTGATGGGGTATTTGAAGAGCAACGGCAACGCCAGGAAAATACACACCGCGGGAACGATGCTGAAGAACAAGCGGATGCCTAACAGCGCATGCGGGGTTTGGGCAATATTGGCAACATACCCGAAGCCGGTGAGCACCCAGCCAACCGCGGCCAGGGCAAGGGCTTCGGAAATCTTCGTTGCCAATCCCCACACCCCGTAATAAACACCACTGCGGAACTTGCCTGTGTTCACACGGTCATAATCAGATACGTCCGCGATCATCGCCCAGGGGAATACCCAGTTTGCGCCGAACCCGAACCCCGCCAGCACCATGATCGGGTAAATGAAAACCGTCGGCCGGTTGGGCAGGAACCACAGGACCAACAGCGCCACCGCTCCCATGCCCATACCAATGGCGTAGGCGGGTCCCTTGTCCATCTTTTCCGATACCTTCTTCCAAATGGGCAGGGAAATCGTGACGCAGATGAGCATCAGACCCATGGCGATGGAGATGACGTCCTTCATTAACAGTTGATATTCAATGAAGTAAGCCATCAAAGTTTTGGCGAAGGCGAAGGAAATATTGACGATGAAATAGATCACAAAAAGGTACACGAACGGCCGGTTCTTAAAGGCCACCTTGATGGACTTGATCGGATTGGCTTCGCCTTCGGAGGAAATCACGGTCCTGCGTTCGCGCAGTCCGCTCGCCGAGATGAGCAGCGCCAGGGCTGCCAGTGCGCCATACACAATGCCGATAAAACCAAACCCGGTGCGTTGGACGGCAAAAAGCCCGACGATGAATGGCGTGAGCGCCGCGCCGACCAGGTAAAACGGGGTAGCCAGCACCATGCGGTAAACCGTCAGGCTGCTGCGTTCATCGTAGTCATCGGTCAGTTCCGAGGTCAGAGCATAGTAGGGCACGTTGGTCAGCGTCCACAATGAATCAAACAGGATGAAGGTGCCCGCGATCCACACAAAGGTCATCACCTGGCTGAGCCCCTGGGGCACAAACCATAGCAGGGCAACCGAGATGCCCAGCGGGATTGCCCCGAAAAGCATGTACACCCGGCGCTTGCCGATCTTGGATTTGGTACGGTCCGTGATCCAGCCAAAGAGCGGGTCGTTAATCGCGTCCCAGATCTTGCCGATCAGCAGGGCATTACCCGCCAGTGCCGGCAGGATCAGCGCAGCGTCGGTGAAGAACTTCATCAGGAAGAACTGGATTGCGCTGTTGACCGTTGCGTTGCCAATATCCCCAATGCCATACAACCACTTGGTGCGTGCCTTCAGTTTCTGTGGCGCGGACTGAACTGCCATGCTAACCTCCTGTCTGATCGAGAGAACGGATGACTGTGAACAATTGCGGATCAACGCTTTCAAAATCCCGGAGCACCTGGCGAAACGCAGGATGATCAAGGGCAGTCTTCGAAACGTTAAGGGGTAAAGCTTTCAGAATTTCTGCAAAGGGCTTGTGGGTGGCAGTGGATATTTCAGCCAGCGTTTCCCGTGACCTGCGCTGCGGTTCGGCACGCTGCGCCGGGAAGCCCGTCCCTTTTTCTGGAGTGAAAAGGGCATCAAAGATCATGCTTAAGTTGATCTCCCCTGCCCAGCCATAGCCCTGGTTGAGCGCCAGTGAGACGCAATTACCGTCGTTAATTCGCGCAAAAAGCCATGCATCGAGCGGAGTGAGCAGGTGACCACACACCACCCCGGGGTACTGCAGGACAGAATTGAGATACCCCAGCCCGGTGCCGCAGCCTCCAACCACAAAATCCACTGCTTTCAGGTGTAGTAACAGGGCAGACATGAGCCCGGTGTGAATGTATTGCAGCGGGTAGGCGTCCTCCGACCCGGTGTTACCGAGGTTTAAAACCTCGTGACCGCGTCCCTCCAGTGCGCGCAGGATATCCGCGTTCCTGGCAGCGGCGCTGATCTCGTTGATCACAGCGATTTTCATCATTCCTCCGATCATCCCGTTTTCCTGGCAAACGCGCGCCTGGCTGCCGCGACAATTTCTGCCACCGACAGACCGCAGGCATCCAGGAGACCATCAATATTGCGCCCGGTAGGGCAGAAGGTATCCGGGATACCCACAATTTCGATTGGAACCGGGAGTTTCTCTGCGGCATACTCCGCCACCGCGCTGCCCAGCCCTCCGATGCGCACGTGCTCTTCAGCTGTTACCAGTGCGCCGGTCTCCTTTATGGCTTCCAAAAGGATTTCCCGGTCAAGCGGTTTTATGGTGTGCATCTCCACCACCCTGGCCTGGATGCCTTCCTTTTCAAGCTCCTGTGCAGCCTGCAGGGAGCGTCCCACCATCGAACCGGCAGCAACGATCGTCAGGTCATCGCCCGCCCGGCGCAGGATGCCCTTGCCAATCTTGAGGACGCTGCCGGGCTGGTGCACAGGGAGCGTGCTGCCGCGGTTGATTCTTAAGTAAACCGGCCCCTCAAACTCGGCCACCATCGGGACAAAATCAGCCGCCTGGGCAGCATCACAGGGGACAATGATGGTCATGTTCGGCAATGCGCGCATGTTGGCGATATCGGTCATGGCAAAATGGGTGGGACCGTCCTTGAAATCTGAAAGTCCGGCGTAACTGGCTGCCAGTTTTACGTTCGTGTTGGCGTAACAAACGCAGGTACGCACCTGCTCGAGCGAACGCAAGGCGATCAACGCGGCAAAGGCGTTCACAAAGGGGATGTATCCACCCAGCGCCAGCCCGGCTCCCACGTCCACCGCGCAGGGCTCAGCAATACCTACATTAAAGAATCGTTGTGGGAACTCTTTGGCGAAGAAGTTTGATAAGGTCGAAGCGGAGGTATCCACGTCCACCACGACCACTTTTGAATTCACCGCGCCGTATTGAGCCAGTGCGCGCCCGTATCCTTCACGCATCGATATCTCAGCCATGTGATTCCTCCCCCTTCCCCAGTTCGGTCAGGGCTTGTTTTAATTGTTCCGCGTTGGGTACGTTACCATGCCAGTGGGAATCATTTTCCATGAACGACACCCCTTTGCCCTTGGTGGTGCGGGCAATCACAATCACCGGCTTGTCATGGATCTCCCGTGCCAGGTCAAAGGCTTCTGCCAATTGGCGCACGTTGTGCCCGTTCACGTCAATTACATACCAGCCGCAGGCTTTCCAGCGCTCCGCCATGGCATCCATGGGCATCACCTCGTGCACCGGTCCGTCCAACTGCACGTCATTCAGGTCCAGGATCACCACCAGGTTGGAAAGGCGGTACTTGGCCGCAGCTGCCGCACCCTCCCAGACGATACCCGCCTGGGATTCTCCATCCCCGATCAACACGTACGTGCGCGAAAGAGATCTTCTCATGCGCGCAGCCAGCGCCAGCCCCGTGCCGACAGCCACACCATGCCCGAGTATGCCGCTGGTCATGTCCACCCCCGGGGTCTTGAGGCGGTCAGGGTGACCCTGGTGCAGGCAATCCACCTCGCCCCAGTTATCCAACTCCTGACTGTTGAAAAACCCCCTACGGGTGAGTGCCGCGTACAACACGGCCGAGGCGTGCCCCTTGCTGAGAATAAACCTGTCCCGATCAGGCATGAGGGGTTTTTGAGGGTCCACGTTCATCACCTCAAAATACAGCACAGCGAGGATCTCCGCGGCGGATAATGCCCCGCCGGGGTGACCCGATCCCCGCTGGTAAATAAATTGCAGGCTGTCTGCGCGCAGGGTCTGCGCCATGTTTTCAAGAAAACGGATCCGTTCCTGGCTCAAAACTGTCATGTGCTCTCCTATAGTCCAATTTCGTGCCGCATGCACTGGGTATCCTCACACCAGTTACCCACGTTCCAGCGCCCGTACACGCCCATTCCGCCCAATTTTTCAGGTCCGTAATAGACTTTCACCCGCACCAGTGATAAGCCCTTGTGTGCAAAGGCTTTGTCCAGCGCAGCCTTCAAACTATCCAATGTTACGCCAGCGTCAAGCGCGAGCACGCCGGATATTGCTTTCGCCCAGGACAGGTAATCCACCTGGAGGTTGTTGGCTGTGGCGAACTCGTGTTCGTACTGGTCCAGCTGCAATCCGGAAATGGCAGCCATGCGCCCGTTATCGAACAACAGGATGCACCCGCGTGCACCATGCTCTGCTCCGTCGATCAGGATCTGCGGATTCATGGTGAAGGAGCCGTCACCGGTGAACGCCACTCCGTAGAACGGTTTGTCTGCAATCCCGCTGGCCAGCAGCGCAGAAACGGCAAACCCCATATAACTGGCGCCAGTGTCGGTGAAAGTCAGCCCGGGTTGTTCATCTTCAGCCAGTTGAAAACCATTGGCCTGCACGTCACCCGCGTCAAAAAAGGTAAGGGATTGGCGATCCTTCGCCCAATCCAGGGCAGTCTTGATGGCGGCCGGTTGGGTGAGGACCTGCTGCTGCCAATAGTCATCATAAAGAATTGGAGAAGCAAGGCGATCATCTTTGAGGTTCTGCCAACTTTGTTTCTGTGCCGAGCATTCCATCAGCCATGAACTATCGTTCAGCTGCCGGGGGGTCTGCTCCAGCACCTGGTTCAGGTGAGCCAGCGTGGCGCGGATCTCGCCCACCAGTGGTAGTGTGCGGTTGTAATGCAAAGCGTCGTCAACATCGGCATTGATGTTAATCACGTTTTTCACGTTTGGATAAGCCGTCCGCGAACTATCCGATTGGCACACCGCCCGGGTCCCCACCGCGATCAACAGGTCAGCGTGTTCCATGGCGAAATTGCCGCAAATCGACCCCTTTGAGCCGCCCACCCCCATGTTGGCGGGATGCGACCAGGGAACGCAGCCTGTGGCAATGGGTGTGTGCACCAGAACCCCGCGGCTCAACTGCAGCAGTTGAACCAGCTCATCGCCTGCCCTGGCTCCTCCCCCGCCCACCTTGACAACCACACGCTTCGCCGCGCGGATAAGCTGAGCCGCGGCTGCGTAATCCCCTTCAGCACGCCCCAGTCTTATGGGGGCGACCGGTTCCAGCTCATCCAGGTTGAAGTTCGGTAGCATGGCAGCCTGGGTGTTCATGGGCATGAGCAGAAAGAATGGCCCGGGGCGGGTGGGGTGGTCCACCACGGCGTTACCTGTCCGCAGGGCGGCGGGCAGCGCCAGGGGTGTGTGCAGGCTGTGAGCCGCTCCCATGGTGGATGTCAGCTTGAGGAACCCGGCCTGTTGATGGCGCGGGATCTGCTGCATGTTGTAACCCTCGTCCTGGGTGGTCTCGTCGCCAAAGAGATACCACAGCCCAATCCCGTTGGACGCGGGAACCAGGGATGCGGCCAGAGCCTGCATGGCGCCGGGACCGATGGATGTGACCACGGCTGCCTTCTCGCCGCGAACCCAGCGCAGGGCAGCGGCGGCGTGCGAAGCTTCGATCTCACTGCGCAGCCCGTAGACTTGCACCACTCCGGCTTCCTGGTAAATACGCAACACCTCACCCACCTCTGTGGAACCATGTCCGAACACCGTGAAGAATTTTTGCACTCCCTGCCCGATCAACCCCAACACCAGCGCCTCGGAGAGCGTGAGGTCCACCTTGCGGTTGAGCTTGCCGGCATGCCGGGCAGCCTGCAACCCGCCAGCCGCAGCGATCAGCGCAGCGCGTTGGGCGCGTGTTGTTTCAAGTTCTTTGGAGGAAGGAGGGGGCATGTTTTCGCCTCTTTAATTATTGATTGGTTTCGTCGTGAGTGAATTTCATCTTGGCGCTCAACTGGCGGCTGATTGCCAGCACCTGTTCCGCCACGGCTGGCATGTTGGCGGTGGTCATGCGCGTTACCGGTCCCGAAACACCAATGCTGCCGATGACCTTCCCGCGGTAATCAAAAACCGGCGCGGCAATGCAGCGCACACCGGGGTCAAACTCCTCATCATCAACAGCAAATCCCTGTTCCCGGACCTCTTCCAGTTGCCTGCGCAGGGAGTCACGGGTCACCAGAGTGGCATCCGTATGGCGCTCCAGTTTTTCCGGCAGGGGCAAGCGCCCAAAAGCCAGCAGCACCTTGCCCAGGGCAGTACAATGCAAAGGCGCCATGAAACCCACCTCGGCGTTCACGCGCAGCGAAGCCGGGGATTCCACTTGGTCGATATACAACACCTTGCCTTGCGATAGAACTCCAACATGGGCACATTCCCCGGTCGCGATCATTAACTCGCGCAGGAAAGGCTTGACCACATCGCGTAACGGCATGCGCGTCAACAGGCTACGGCTGAGATTCACCACCTGCGGACCCAGGTGAAAACGGCGTGAGATAGGATCCTTTTCAGCGTAGCCGTACTTGACCAGGGTGTTCATCAGGCGCGAGGCGCTGCCCTTGTCGACACCCAGTTCTTCGGCCGCTTCCGTGATGGACCCGCCTGAGGGGGCATCAGCCAGAAGCGCCAGGATCTTGAGACCGCGAGCCAGTGATTGGATTTCAGACATGCTTCACCTGTGATGCATAGATTGTACGCAATAATTGCATATAATACAACTATATTGCGTATTACACAACCCAAAAACATTCATGCCATTCAATTCATCCTGAATACAAAAACGGAGTTGTGCCTCAATGTTCACAATGCCATTGATTAATTAACGGATGATAAAAATTCAGTAATTGACAGGTTGATGTATACTCACCGGAGATACATTTTCGACCACAAACCACTGTAGGAGAACCGCCTTCAATGAAGCAATTTGATGTCCTGGGGATTGGCACAGCAGCCGTGGACGACCTGATCTTCGTCCAGCATTATCCCGCTGCAGACAGCAAGGTTGACATCCTTTCCTCGCAGCGCCAGGGCGGCGGGCAGACCGCCACCGCCATGGTGGCAGCCGCCCGGCTGGGAGCCCGCGCGGCTTTCTGCTGCCAGTTGGGGGATGATGACCTATCTGATTTCACCCTGCGCGAACTGGAAAAGGAGGGGGTACACACCGGTCACTGCGTGCGCACCCCGGACGGCAACCCCTACCATTCGCTCATCATCGTGGATAGCACCACCCACTCGCGTACCATTCTGCACAGCGGAGGCAACATTTGCCCACCACCCGAAATCATCACTGAAGAACTGATTGGCAGCACAAAGGTGCTTTGCCTGGATGACAACAGCCGCGGCTCGGGTATCAAGGCAGCGCGCCTGGCCAATGAAATCAACATCCCCGTTGTGGCGGATATCGAACCCGATCCTCCACCCGAATTTGAGGAGCTCATCCCATTTGTCAACCACCTGGTGATCAACCGTGAATTTGGAAACTTCCTCACCGGTTTGGAGGACGAATCTCAAATGGCCAGTGAATTATCTGCCGGACGAACCTGTTGTGTCATCACAGCCGGAGAGCGCGGCTGTTGGTACGCCATAGCGGGCGGGAGCACAACCCGCGTGCCGGCGTTTGCCGTGGAAGTGGTGGATACAACCGGCTGCGGTGACGTGTTTCACGGCGCTTACGCTGCAGCCATCGCCAACGGAAATGAGATCCACGAAGCAGTGAGGCTCGCTTCGGCTACTGCCGCCATGAAAGCCAGGCACCCCGGCGGGCGCTTGGGAATCCCTTCGTTAGCACAGGTAAAGGAATTCCTGCTTCAGAATAGTTGACCATAGGTCTTATACATTCCCCTTCGAAGAGGTGGGCAGGCTCAACTACTGGTGGGAATTCGTGCACCCGAAAGGGTATAATTTTTATATTGAATAATATTTGCACTCGTGCTCAAAAGAGGTATTACAATGCGCCAGTCCATGCTCACGGATGAACAAGCCCAATTCCTGCGGGACGAGAAGGCTGCCCTCACCAGCGCCCTGCTCCACCTGGATGAGATCAGCATGCCTAAGGACTCCCTCACCGTCCTGCAAAAAGCCATCCTGCAGCTGGATGAGTTGTTTTTGCTGGTATTCGTGGGGGAATTCAACGCCGGCAAGAGCGCCCTCATCAATGCCATCCTGGGCGAACGGGTCCTGGCGGAGGGCGTGACCCCCACCACTTCGCGTGTTACGCTGGTGAAGTGGGGAGAGTCAAGATCCGAACAGGTATTGGACGAGGGCTTTGCCACGGTTACCTATCCGCTGCCGCTGTTGAAAGAGCTGAACATCGTAGATTCTCCCGGCACCAACGCCATCATTCGCCAACATGAACGCCTGACCAGCGACTTTGTGCCGCGCAGCGACCTGGTGCTGTTCACCACCTCAGCCGATCGCCCACTGACCGAAAGTGAGCGGCAATTCCTGGAGCGCATCCTTGCCTGGGGGAAAAAGGTGGTCTTCGTGCTCAACAAAACAGATATCCTGACGGATGAAGCCGCGCTGCAGGAAGTGAAAACTTACGTCCTGGAGCACACCACCGCCATGCTTGGAAGCACTTCCGAGCTTTTCGCAGTTTCCGCCCGGCTGGCACAGCAGGCGACGCTTGAAACAGATGAGACTACGCGCAACCAACTGCGCGCCGACAGCCGCCTGGACGAGCTGGAACAGTACATCATCGCCACGCTGGATGACAGCGCCAGGCTTGAGCTCAAGCTGCGCAACCCCCTGGGAGTGGCCGATGCCCTTGTATCCGACGCTGCCCGCAACGCCCGCCTACAGCGCGATGACCTGGAAAATGATCTGCAAACCGTGACAGCGCTCGATACAACCGTCAACGCTTACGAGCGCGACTTGGAGCTTGAGCTGCCGCCGCGACTTGCCGAAGTGGAGAACATCCTGCACAAGATCGAAATGCGCGGATTGGATTTCTTTGACCGCACCCTGCGCCTGACCAACATTCATCACCTCATCAAAAGCGACCGTATCCGCGCCGATTTTGAAAAGGAGATCTCCTCCAACCTTTCGCAGGAGATCGAAGACCAGGTTCAGCGGTTAATCGACTGGCTGGTGGAAAAGGACCTGCGCGAATGGCAGCAGGTGATGGCTTACCTGCAGCGCCGACAGGCACAAAACGTCAACCAGATCGTCAGTAGCGGTATCAGTCCCCAGGCCAGCCGCCGCCACGAGTTGATCGACAAGGTGGGTGAGAGCGTACGCAAGATCGTTTCCAGCTATGACAAGACCCGCGAAGCCCGGCAGCTCGCCTACAACGTTGAATCTGCTGTGACCCAAACCGCTCTCTTTGAGGCTGGAGCTGTCGGTCTGGGCGTGCTGGTATCAACCGCGCTGCTGTCTTCAGCTCTTGATGTGACCGGGATCATCGCTGCAAGCACATTGGCGGTTGTCGGTCTTTTCGTCATCCCATTCAAACGAAAACAAGCCAAGGATAACTTCCGCCAAAAGATGAGTGCCATGCGCGCCAGCTTGTTTGAGGCATTGACAAAAACATTTAATAACGAATCTTCCAGTGCTGTTTCCCGACTGAAGGATAACGTTTCACCTTATACCCGCTTTGTTCGCGCCGAACAGGAACGGATCGAAAAAACAGAGAGAATGCTCGAGAGATTACAGCAGGAACTGGCTTCATTGCGTGCGCGTATTGAGACTGTTGTACGATCGGGCTCAAAGGACTGAATCAGCGAGACCCTCGATTTATCCATAAAATTAACCAAAAAACGTCAGCAGCAATTCCGGGTTCGGATTAATTCACTTCCCGGCTGTCTGGCCACGCTTTGCGGTAATTCTCCAGCAACCTGTCGCACAAGGCGTTAAATCCCTCATCCACCACCTGCCGGGCTGGGTCGGCAGCATGCCAGGTGATGATCTCCCGTGCCCCCTGCGCAAACGGAATGGTGGCGTTAAACTCCGGGACCAACCGCTTAATTTTGCTGTTATCAAAGATCACGCTGTGGGATTTATCCCCCAACAGGCTATCCCCGATCCGGCTGTCGTACGCAGCGATGAGGTCCGAGGCAACGTGCACCAGTTGCGGCTTCACTCCTGCGGCTTCCGCCAAAGCCAGGTAGATCTCATTCCAGGGCAGCCATTCATCGGAGGTGATGTGAAAAACCTCGTTCAACGCCCGGGAATTCCCCAGCAATCCCGCGAACCCCACGGCAAAATCCCGGCTGTGCGTGAGGGTCCACAGCGAAGTGCCATCGCCCGGAACGATCACCGCCTTGCCCTGCAGCATGCGCGCGACGGTGGTATAACCGCCCATCACCGGCAGCGAGGTTTGGTCGTATGTATGTGACGGGCGCACAATGGTGTACGGGAACCCGGTTTGTTGGTTCTCCTGCATGATCAATTTCTCGCAGGCGATCTTGTCACGGGAATACTGCCAAAACGGGTTGTACATCTGTGTGGACTCGGTTATGGGCAGGTTCACCACCGGCTTATGGTACGCTGAAGCTGAGCTGATGAATACGTACTGCCCGGTCTTGCCCTTGAACAGATCAATATCCCTCTGCACATCATCCGGAGTGTAAGCGATCCAATCCACCACAGCGTCAAAGTGCTGCCCGGTCAATGCGGCACGGATGGAGTCAGGGTCGTGAAAATTACCCTGCACAACCCGTGCACCTTCAGGCACAGGCCGGGTGGAGATTCCGCGGTTGAACAATGTCAGGTCGATCCCGATTGAAATCGCCCGCGCCGCGCAGGCTGTACTGATGATGCCGGTTCCACCAATGAAGAGAACTTTCATATTTGACTCCTTACTTACTCAGCATATTTGGAAAATCCCCGATGATTGGTCCGTCGGATCTCTCTTTTGACCTGACTTTTACTGATCAACGACGTTCGTCGTCGCCGCGGATGAAGAAGGTTGATTACCAATGGCAAAAACTGGAATCACTCCAAGAAGCACGGCAATCAATGGTGCCAGGCTCGCCCAGGTTTTCAACCCCAGCCAGGCCTGCCCGAGATTCCTGGCGAACTTACCGGAAAGCAGCCTGGGCAGGCAGTCGCTGTAGATGGTGGAATATTCGAAAAAACCAAGTTGATCGATCTGCTCCAGGTATTTGTCAGGCGTGGTAGCCCTGCTGGCAGCAACGATGAGCATCTGCGCTGTAGAAATTACAGCAAGAAAGATGAAAACCGGGAACCACTTTCTTGGGACAAAAATTAATGGGAGGCTCAGGAATGGCAGCATGGGAATGAGATGCCTGACGGCGAATGAATGCCCGCCCCACCATTCAAAGTAGCCGGACATTAAAACGAGGTATGAAACACTCACCAGCCCCGCCACCAGCAGTTCGGCTCGATGCTCCCTTTTACGCCACATCTGGTAACCCCCAACAATTGTCATGAGCAGCACTGGCGATTGCCACAGGATTCCCTGGGCTGGATGAAGCGTCTCATAGAACAACACCCTCAGGCTTGGCAGCCCGATGCCCATGATGTTCTTTGACATTTGCTCCCGGTAATACGGGTCCACCAGGTAGGCATACCCCAATGCAAATGGTTCGCCGTAGACCTTCAGGTTGTAAGCCAATATGAGTATTACCGAGATTGATCCGCCAACGAAAGGCAGGAGCCAGGCAGTGAATCGTTTGAGCATATTGCGTGAGTGCAAAACATGGAAGTAGTAGCCCACGAGGATCAGGATGATGAGTGCTGTGGGGGTCTCGGTAAGCAGTGCTAGGCCCAACAGCAGGCCGATCAGAAAGAGTCGAAAACCACCCGCGTTCTCACCTGGCGGTTTGATCCTGACCTGGTAAATCAGGAAAAAAGCGCTGAAGAGGAAAAACGCGGCTAAGGCATGCCCGAAAAAGATAACGCTGAACGGGAACAACATGGTACCCAGGGCAATGGACACGGCGACAAAGAAGGAACGGATCCTGCTTTTTGTGAGGTACTCAGCCATGATGAATATGAGGGTTCCAGTGATCGCAGAAGGAATCCCGATGACCAGAAAAGTGATCAGCCAGGTCTCAACCCAAACCCGGAATTTGTGCCCTGATATCTGCGTGATTTTATGGATCGGGTAATAAGCCGCTGCTGCCACGAGCGAGGAACCAATGGCTTTGTCAGTGTAGAAGTGCCCAGCGTATGACGCAATGTCGCCGGTAGGATAGGGACCACCTTCGCGGGCGAAGGTATCGATGCTCAACCGCCCTTCCTTTACGATAGCCATGGTCAAACCCAGGCGGGAGTTACCGTTCCATCCTGGATAATGAGAGAAGTATCCATAGGCAAGAAGAAGTAATAAAAAAACAAGAATTGCGGATTTCGTCAGTTTCATGTCTTACAGTCCCCTGGCACCAACGGATGATTGCACACCTAATTCTATCAAGACATGCCCCGCATCACGACTCACTTTTGGGATAGAATAATTGAATTCACCCAATCAGCAACATCTGCTTTTTATGGGGATCATACATATGGAAGAACAGCAAGCGGAAAAAATTATCGAGACCTCCTTAACAAACGGGAAGCCAACTCAAAGCACGTTGCGAAAGATCACACTGCTGCTTTCCAAATACAAGCAGACCGGTCTGTATGTGCTGGTATATACAGCGTTGTTCCTGGTCATCTTCCGCCTCGGGTACGCGCCTTTTTTCGAGTCCGGAAAATCATTCATCCGATTCATGGATGGGTTTACCCAGCACTTTCCTGCTATGGTCTATCTGGGAGAGTATTATCGTGGAATCGTGTCCAGTTTAGTCTCAGGCCATTTGGAAATCCCGCTGTTTAACTTCAATACAGCGTTCGGAGAGAACATCATCGCCATGCTGAGCCTTTTCTATGGCTTTGGTGATCCCCTCGTCTTCCTTTCCACATTTTTCCCGGTAACTCAAACTGAAACCCTTTACAACTTCCTGGCAATCTTCAGGTTATACCTATCAGGGTTAACTTTTAGCTGGTTCTGCTTCCATTTCCAAAAGGGAAGGATCGCCACGCTCATTGGGTCGTTGACGTACGCATTTTGCGGCTATGGATTATCCGTGGCAATAGCGCACCCTTCGCACATCATCCCCATGGTCGTTCTCCCGGTGATGCTGCTCGGGCTGGACAAGATCATTACTCAAAAAAAACCTGTGTTATTTATTTTCGCCGTTGCCCTGACTGCCATCAGCACCAGCTATTTTTTATACGTCACTTCAATTTTCCTGCCGTTTTTTGTTATCCTCCGTTTCTTTAGCCTGCAAATAGACCACTCTTTCAAGAACCTGGTTCGTTTGATCCTTCGTTCAGTGGGCGCCTATCTGCTTGGGCTTGGCCTGGCGGCGGTAATCTTCCTCCCGGCCATCCTGGGGTTGATCTCCAGCACCCGCATCAGCAACGACACGAGCCTTCCAAATTTGCTGTTTTTCGATTTCCCATATTACCGGGACCAGGTTATTGGATTGGTGTCTCCGTTAAGAGGTTGGCTAACGCTGAATTTAAACATGGTTGGGTTTGGAATCATTTCTGCAATTGCCCTGATGTTCAGCCAAAAACCGGATTATCGTTATCTGAAGATTGGTCTGTTGATCTGCCTTGCCTTCCTGGTCATCCCCTTTGGGGGATACTTGACCAATGGATTCAGCTATGTCAACCAGCGCTGGACCTTTGTCTTCAGCTTTTTGATCTCTTTTTCTACGGTTCTCGTTTTTTCCTCGGCAAGCTCCCATTCCCGGCGAACAATTGCGGGGGGAATCGTTTTCCTTATACTTTATGGAACGATGGCGCTCACTGCTCCCGATAAGAGTGAGTATTACTGGGTGTTCGGTCTGGTGATCCTGACGGTCAGCTTTCTTTTATTGCTGGTCTTACAGGATCGTTGCTTGCAAAGAATATTCAAAAAACAAGATCTCGCTGATTTCCAGAAAGTCAGATCTTTTGTGTTTCCACTGTTCGTTACGATCAACCTGATCCTGAATGCCTATTTTCTCTTTTCTCCAGAACATCGCAACCTGGTCCGCAATTACTTTAATAAAGGTGAAGCCCTGAGCATGATCCAATCTGCTTCAGTAAACGCTGCCATCCCCCTGGTGGACGAGGGGTTTTACCGCATTAATTCCCTGGATACATCCGAGATTAAACGGCTTCCAGATAAGTATGACATTTACGTTCAAAATCAGTCACTTGTGCTGAACTACCCGGGAGTGCAGGTGTATTCAAGCGTACTTAATCCGGTTGTTTCTGATGCTTTGAAAGTCCTGGAAGATTCACAACTCGTTTCCAACCTTAATATAAATGGATTGGATACCAGGACCTTTCTTGAGAGTCTTGCTGCCGTGAAGTACTTCACGCTCGAACCGGAAGACAGCGAGTATGCGCCGTACGGTTTTGAATTATCAAAAACGGTAGACGTCAACGGCAAACCCATCCAGGTATTTATTAATCGATACGCCCTGCCCCTGGGGTATACCTATTCCTCGTACATCACCCAGGCGGAGTACGATCAACTGCCTGCCATACAAAAACAGGAGGCTTTGCTGCAATCTGCGGTGATTGAAGGGGAAACAAACCTCGTCAAAAAGGGTGAGCCGGTTTTCACTTCCCAACCCCTGAAGTACACGATCACCGCGATGAATGGATTGCACTACCGGGACGGTGTCATCACAGTGGATCGCAGAAATGCGACCATGCGCATCAAGTTCGAAGGGGTCAGGAACAGCGAGACCTACCTCAGGTTTAAAGATTTTAATATATCTAGTAATAATATCGAACTGGCTACAGTGTATATCACAACCGGATCGTCAGAGAAATATCTAAGCGTACTCGCACCTCGATATCGTTATGGGTTAGTCAATGGGGACTACCTGGTCAACTTGGGATACAACCTCACCAAAGTCAAATTTGCTACCCTGGTTTTTCCAACCATGGGCACTTATTCACTTGCAGGAATTGAAGTATTCGCTCAGCCGATGAAACGCTACCCCCAGCAGGTGAAGGCTTTAAGCCAGGAACCTTTGGAAAATATCCGGGTTGGAATCAATAAAGTAACCGGAAGTGTCAATCTATCAAAAAACAAGATCCTCTGCTTCAGCCTCGCATTCAGCCCGGGTTGGAGCGCCAGAGTGGATGGAATAAAGACTGACTTGATGCGCGTCAATGACATGTTCCTGGGATTACCGCTAACGGCAGGGCAACACGAAATCGAATTGACCTATAGAACCCCGGGGTTGCTGGCCGGACTGATCATCACCCTGCTTACCTCACTTACCTTAGCAGGATACGCCATTTACAAAAAGTTTAGCGTTAACCATACTGATTCAACCGATTAATCTTCAACATCAAAAGGTTCCGGGGAAAAACTTCCGGAACCTTTTTTGACTATCCATTTATTACATCGAACGGATACCACTATTATGCTTTTTTAGGATCCTTCATCCTCATTATGAGCAGCACGCTGATCAGCATCAAGCCCACCGCCACCAGCAGCGCGGGAGTGAACGCGCCATTCTTGGTTTTGAGCGCTTCCATGACATACACAAATATCACTGAAGCCTGCCCAAACAACTGGATCAAACCATTCGAGGTCCCTTCCGGAGTTGGATGGGTAATTTCCGCAGCATACTGCATTCCAACCGGGCTGGCACTGATGAGGAAGAATCCCATGGCAAAAGCGGAGAGGTACAATAGCCAGGTGCTCTGGGCAAACGTGATACCGATCAACCCGGGTATGGCCAGGATAAACCCAAGCAGGATGAATTTCTTGCGTTTGTGCTGTTTGTCAGAGAAGGGCGGGACAATCACCGCTCCGAGCACTCCCCCGACCAGCATGAGCGCACCCAGTGTGCCGGCGTCACCAGGGGTGAACCCCCGCGGACGGATGATGTTTTCCACCCAGGTGGTCACGCCGTTAAAAATGCCCATGCCAAAAAAGGATACCACCAGGTACAGCCAGAACCCTTTGACGGTCAGGGCGTGCTTGAGACCATCCAACATGAGCGCGCGCACCTCCTGCCCTTCAGGGCACGGTGGGGTAGCGGGTTTTTCACGCGCCAGCAGGACAAATAACAACGCGGAAAATGCAGCCACACCGCCATAAAGCAACTGCGATTGCGGGATCTTCATACTGTTAATCAACATGGGTGGCAAGAGCATCCCCAAAGCAGTGCCTACCAAATTGGACAGAGTCACCATTCCCACAGCCGTGGCACGTTCTTCAATGCTGAACCACTGCGCCGGTACCTTGGTCCAGGCATTGAGCAGGAATGGCTGTGCAATCGCTATCCCGATGGTGGAAAGCAGCACCATGGTGTAATCTGCCCCGGCCAGTCCGCGCAACACGCCGAACACACCCATCAACACGGCTCCAATGCTTACTGTTTTTTTGAATCCAAATGTGTCAATCGCCCAGGAGACAGGGATGGAAAGAGGTATGAACGCGATCATGTACACCATTGCCAGAAAACCGATCTGAAGATCAGTGACGCCGTAGAACGATGCGGCCAGCCCGGAAATGGGAGCGTACGAAATCCACAACACCTGGATGGTGAGGTTGATGAACATGAACACCGCCAACACCACCCAACGGTACGGATAAAGCCGGTAAGTCTTTTCAGTCATGAGGTTTTCCTTTCTTCTCTTTTACCAGGTTAGATTTATCTACGCGTTCATTTGATGATAAACACTTTTCATGTGGTCATAGATCATGATGAATTGCTTGTAACGTTCATCATACATACTGGCGTTTTTCTCGTCAGGGATATACTCATGTTTGATCCTGACCAGGGAAGGAATATCCTGGAAGCTGATCTCGCCCATCCCCACCGCACCTATCCAGGCAGCACCGCGTGCGTTGGCGTAAACCGGATCTTCCACCTGGCGGATGCGCGCATGCATTACATCAGCGAAGATCTGGCACCACACATCAGATTGCGCCCCGCCTCCTACGATATTGATCTGATCGATCCCGCGTTTGAGAAAACGCTCCATTGGAGCCTTCACCCAGCGCGTATTCAATGCGATTCCCTCCAAAAAAGCCCGGATGATATCCTCCCGGGAATTGTTCAACGAAAGGTTGTAAAGCCCGGCGCGCAGGGTTTTATCCTCCACCGGTGAGCGTTCACCCCAGATCCAGGGAGTGTAGATCACCCCGTTTGCTCCGGCTGGAACCCTGGCCGCGATCTGGTCAAGGAATTTAAAGATATCCGGTACTGCGGCTTCCTGTAATAATTCGTCCTTGTTGTAAATGATCTTGTCGCGCAGGAAATTCAGGTTTCCGCCGGCGGTCGCCTGCAATGCAACCAGAAGGTAACGCCCGGGAATGGCGCATGGCACCGAAGCCATCGATGAAAGGATATCCGTCTTCTTAAAAGGCACGTGCGCCGTCATCCAGGATGAAGTACCAATGTACAGGTGGCAATGGTAATCCTCCACAGTGCCGGCGCCAATTGCCGCTGCGGTGGTGTCTATTGCGCCAGCCACCACCTTGACCCCGGGGTCAAGCCCAAGTTCTTGCGCCACTGAAGGTTTCAGCGTCCCCAGCACAGCCGTGCAGGGAACCACTTGCGGAAATTTATCCGCTTGAATGCCGCTGCCTTTCACCAGGCTCTCCGCGTAGCGGATATCGGCCGGGTTACGGTTATCGGTCACCCAGGAAGTGAGGATGGAATCGTAAGTGGCTGCAAAGGTACCTGTCAGCCGCATATTCAGATAATCCAGCACATTAAGGAACTTAAATGTTTTCGCGTACACCTCAGGATGATGGTTACGAATGTAGAGCATGTGAGCTGCCGGGTCCTTGCCGCTGGTGGAAGGAATTCCGCCGGTCAGCCGAATCCAATTGAACACCTTTCCCGCACTCAACCCGTCGATGTTGAGCAGTCCTTTATGTTCCTGCAGTAGGTCCGGGCGCCCGCGCATGTCCATCCACAGGACGCAGTTCATCAGCGCATTCCCATCGCCATCCACCGGGATCGTGCCCTCTCCCTGGGTGGAACAACATACTGCTATAACAGATGAAGGAGGTAGACCAGCTTTGCTCAACAGGCGCCTGGTACAGCTCACAAACGCCGCCCACCATTCCTCGGGAGATTGTTCCACCCCGCCATCCGCAGAAAGGAGAAGCTCAATGGGGTCAGCCTCCCAGCCCAGCACCTCACCGGAAATTGTAATAAGTGCCACCTTCATACTAGAAGTGCCCAGGTCTGTGGCCAGGATTACAGGTTCTTGTTGTGACATGGTTATCTCCTTAAGATCAACGCGCTCTGACCTCATTCCACGCTGGTTAACACCTTTTCAAAGCGTTCAATGGCATTATCAATGACCTCATCAGTATCCGCCATGCTGGTATACATGCGGCTACCGGCAAGAGTGACCAGGCCATTGGCCATGTAAGCTGCGCCCATTTCTTCCATCATGTGTTTGCGTGGTTTCAGTTCCTTTGCCAGTCGCAGCGGATGGCGGAAATCAAGGAACATCACCCCCGAGGTTTCCAGATGAACGATGCTGCCGTGGTTGAACACCACAAAAGGAAGGGAATGCTTATCGATGATGGCCTGCAAACCAGCGGTCAGTCGGTCTCCTGCGCGTCCTGCAATCACCGGGGCGTTGGTTCGTTCCATTTCCAGCAGTGCGGTGTACCCGGCCACGCAAGACAGCGGGTTAGCTGACAACGTTCCACCAACATAAGCGCGCTCTCCCACCCCGCCGATGCCCGCGGCAAAACACTTGATCACATCTGCTTTGCCACCCACTCCACCGGCCATCGGGTATCCGCCCGTGACACATTTTCCAAATACGGTTAGATCAGGTTTCACCCCAAAGTATCCCTGGGCTCCGCCCATTCCAAGCCTGAACCCGGTCACCACCTCGTCAAAGATCAACAGCGCGCCAAACTCATCACACAGCTCACGTACTTTCCGGTTGAATTCCATCGGAACCGGCCGTGTACCGCTTTCAGGGCCAAGCGGTTCGACGATAACAGCAGCGGTGCCCCCAAGCAGGCGGTTGATGATCAACTGCCGTTTTAGTGCTCCAAGGGAATTTGGATAAAATTCTTGCGTATTGCGGCTGGCTCCACGGGGGATTCCCTTGGCTTCGAGGCGGCCGGTTCCGGGGATGTGAAGCCCAAAAACCATCTGGTCGCTCCAGCCATGATAGGCCCCGCCCACCTTGATCACCTTGGCTCGTTTTGTGTACGTGCGGGCTGCGCGGATGGCAGCCATTACTGACTCGGTTCCGGAACCAAGCATGCGGAACATTTCTATGGAAGGCATCAATCTGCTGATAAGTTCCGCCAGTTTAAGTTCATACTCATGAAAAAGCCCGGTTACAGGTCCGCAGGTTTGCAGCATTTCGATTACCCTATCACGCACAGGCGCGTAATTGCTGCCCAGGACGGTTGGGCCGCCTGCCTGCAGGAAATCAATGTAACTGTTGCCATCAGCATCCCACAGGTAAGCGCCTTCCGCCCTTTCCACCGCGATCGGGAAGGGAAAATTGAATGCCAGGTTGTGCTGTACGCCGCCGGGGATGATCTTCCGGGCTTCGTCATTTAGAGATTTCGATTTGGCACATTTGATGGTGAAATAATCGAGAACCTCCTGCATCTTGTCCCGGCGCACCGGCCGCAACGGCTGCGAGATCAACCCCTCCAGCCGCCGGTATACCTCTTCCACGTCGGGGTACTGGCTGATTGCATTTGCATTGCTTGTCATCATTACACCTCGTTGTTTGGTATTTAGTAAATACTATTTTTCGTCCGAAGCCTGATTTTCCAGCTCATTCTTCTTCTGATCCTTACGCAACTTGGAGAAGGCAACCTCCCGTACCACCATGGGAATGCGGTTTGCCTTTTCTCCGGTACAAAGAGTCAACAGGTAAGCCAGGGAGCATTTTTCAAGGACAGCCACGTTGTGCACTGCCCTTTCCATATCACCCCCAAAAAGCAACGCTCCGTGATTGGCCATGATGTAAGCGTTGTTGTGATCGGCCACATGTTTGACAATCGTTTTTACAAGCATCCCGGTTCCGGACGGCGCGTAAGGGATGATGTTCACTGAACGGCCAAGGAAACGCACCTGCTCATCAAAAAGCGCCGGTATCGATTTACCGATCAACGCGAGAGTGCTGGGGTAAACCTGGTGCGTATGGATGATGGCGTTTACATCCGGACGGATTTTATAAATAGCCGCGTGCATGGCACTTTCCACTGAAGGTTTCCGCTCGCCTGCCAGGGGGTTCAGTTCCAAATCCATTACGCAGATGTCTTCAGGGAGCATCTTCATATAATCATAATCGGAAGGGGTTATCGCCAGGGCGTTACGCCCAGGGATGCGCACCGATACATTCCCGCCGGTTGCACTTAAGAATCCTTTCCTGGTCAGCTCCTGGGAAGTATTCACGATTAACCGGCAATAGGTCACAAAGTCAGACATTTTTACTCCTTATTTTATCAAGATAAGCGCAGCTTTTACTCGTTCAGGCGTCAATGGCAACTGTCGCACCCACACATTTGTCGCGTTGTGCACCGCGTTGGTGATTGCCGGAGCAACCGCATCGATGGAAATCTCCCCGACGGATTTGGCACCAAATGGCCCGCTCTTTTCATCCGTTTCGACAAAGATCACATCCATGGCAGGCATTTCTGAAGCCCGCGGCACCTTATACTTGACGAGATTCGGGTTAACAGGTTGACCTTCGGCATCGAAGAGCATCTCTTCTGTCAACGCAAATCCAAGCCCTTGTGCCATACCGCCTTCCACCTGCCCGGCAGCTGTCATCGGGTTGATCACGCGACCACAATCCACCACCATCAGCAAACGTTCTGTCTTGATTTTTCCAGTGAGGGTATCCACCTCAATTTCAGCAAATTGCACCGCTGTGGGTGGAGGGCTCAACGGGCTTTTATGCGAAGCCGTGGCCATAATCTGATGCTGGTTCATCATGTGCAGGCTATTCAACCCCACATCGCCAAGCGTGACAAAACGCCCGTCTGGTGCAATTACTTTCCGATCCACCAATTGCAGTTGCTGCGGATCCGGACACTCCAGCATGGCCGCAGCGTGCTCCTGGATCTGTTGCTTGATCAGGCTGGCTGCTTTTAAGACAGCACCACCGCTGATATAGGTTGTGCTGCTTGCATAAGCACCAACGTCGAATGGGGTGAAATCTGTGTCCCCGGAAGTAACGATCACATCCTCCATTGGAATCCCAAGCACTTCTGCGGCAATCTGGCCTAAAACGGTATCGGAGCCGGTTCCCAGGTCTGATGCGCCCACCATCAAATTAAAAGACCCGTCATCATTCATCTTCAACGTCGCAGCAGCCATATCCAGGTCGGCTACCCCGCTGCCGTGCATCGTAATTGCGAAACCGATGCCCTTGCGGTAACGCCCGGTCTGGCCGGTGTAGCGCTTCTTTTTGGCGGCGTAATCGGTTACCCTCAACCCAATGTCGAGGCATTGGTCAATTCCACTGGAGGTCAGGTGCTGTTCGGTCCCTTCGCGCCCTTCCCCAAGCGCTTTGGAGAGGTTCATCAAATCACCCACCCGGAGCCAGTTGCCGCGTTTGAACTCAGCCACATCCAGGTCCAACTGGTTGGCGATCTCCTCCATGAGAACCTCAATGCCATAAACACATTGCATGGTCCCGTATCCCCTGAAAGCGCCTGCCGGGGGAGTGTTGGTATAAACCACATCGCAATTGAAGCGGATGTTATCGGGGTTGTAAAGTGTTAGCCCTTTGAATCCTGCCACCATATTCACGCTCAATCCATGGCATCCGTATGCCCCGGTATCTCCCACCAGGTTCAGGCTGGACGCGGTGATCTTGTTACCCTTCACGCCAATCTTGTAGCGGATGATCATCGCATGCCGGCTGCGCGAACTGGTGAACTCCTGCGTACGCGTGTACTCCATTTTTACCGGTCTGCCCGTGGCAAGGGTTAAATGAGCACACAGGTCTTCCAGCACTAATTCCTGTTTGTTACCAAACCCTCCGCCAATTCTGGGTTTAATTACACGGATCTTTTTGACCGGCAAGTTGATAAGCGGCGCGACCATGCGCCTAATATGAAAGGGTACCTGGGTGCTCGAACGGATCACCAGGCGGTCGTTCTCGTCCAGGAACGTGATGCACACATGAGGTTCAAGGTGAACATGCTGTTGTTTCTGTGTTCGGTACTCACCTTCGAAAACTCGATCAGCTTCCAAAAAGGCTTTGTCCACATCCCCAAAATTGGTTTCTACGTGATGCACAATGTTCCGTACAGGATCATAAATACCCACGGTATCCGTTTCGTCATGAATCACCGGTGCTCCCGGTTGCATAGCTTCTTCCACATCTACGACCGCCGGCAGGACTTCGTATTCCACCCGGATCAGCTCCAGGGCTTTTTGCGCGATTTCCGCTGACTCAGCAGCCACAATTGCCACCCGGTCACCCACGTGCCGCACCTTGTCATCCAGGCTCACCTGGTCATAAGGCAGAGGCTGGGGGTAACTTTGACCTCCAGAGGAGTACTTGATCCTTGGAATATTTGTGTGCGTAAGAACCGCATGCACGCCCGGCAATGCCCTCGCTGCGTCTGTATCAATACTACGAATACGAGCATGAGCGTGCGGGCTGGTAAGCAAAGCACCATGAAGCATCCCTTCCATGTGGATATCGCCGGTATACACCGGCTTCCCCAGCGCCAGTTTACGGGCATCCAGCTTTACCTCCGCGCTGCCAACCACTTTTGTTCCGTGCATGTCAACCGGGGTGAGCACCAGGGGTGGAAGCGGTCCACTTCCGCCTTCCTTACGGTGGTAAATCTCGGGGATTTCCACCTGGTCGATGTTTTCAGGAAGCACAGCTTGCAGAAATGAGAACGGTTCAAGCTTCTCGCCCCGTAAAACCGCTGCTGCACCTTTTACTGCTTTGACTGCTCGTACATATCCTGTGCATCGGCAAATGACACCATTCAACGCCCGGCGAATCTCTTCTTCAGTTGGATCAGGATTCTTATCCAACAAAGCCTTGGCTGAAAGGATCAATCCTGGTGTGCAGAACCCGCACTGGATGGCTCCAGTCTGAACAAACGCCTCCTGTACGGGGTGCATCTTCCCATCCTTGCTCAATCCTTCCAAGGTAGTAACCTCCTGCCCCGCAACATCCTCAGTTTTTGTCAAACAGCTCCGTACTGGGCGGCCGTCCACCAGGACGGTGCATATACCGCAGGAGCCTGAATCACAACCGGATTTCACGCTGAAGTAAGAAGCATTGCGCAAGGTATCCAACAATTTCTCGTGTTGACCTACAAGGAAGTTTCTCTTTTCACCATTAACAACGAGAGAAATATTTTTCATTTCATATGTCATTTTCTCACCTGCCATCCAACAATATTTTCTTCTGCAGAAACTTTACGAATAATCATTACGGGATAGTAATCGCTTCTCTGCGTGGGGAGATGTTTGTGTTTTAAACAAACACTTAGCCACTACCGTACAAGCGGATCAATTCCTGTTTACCAATTTTCCCTGTGGGAGTCATGGGCATCCTGTCAATCACCAATACCTGTTCCGGAGAATCCTCCTTGCCAAGGATGTTAACACAATGCGCCAGCAGCTCGTCACCAGTGGCGGTTTTCCCGGGGTATAACTCCACAATTCCCAGTGCAATTTGTCCTTCAGTAACACTCCCCCTGGCAATCACGCCTGCGTAATGGACCACGGGATGCCTCAAAAGGGCTTCTTCCATGTAACGCGGATAAACGACCTTCCCGCGGATGACGATCCTTTCAGACCAGCGCCCCAACAGGGTAAAGTACCCCTCGGAATCCATCACACCCATATCCCCAGAGTGCAGCCAGCCATCATGAACCACCGAGTTGGTTTTTTCGGGGTTATTCCAATACCCCAGCATGACGTCATTGCGGATCAACAACTCTCCAGGCTGACCAACGGGTTGTTCAGTTCCAGTTTCATCTGCCACGATGGTTTCTCTATCAGGCAAGCCGGGACCAATGGAATAGAACCGTGCTCCAGGTTCCTTGCGCGGATAGCCCAAAGCCAGGAACCCACCTAATTCCGATTGACCATAGGATTCCACAATATGAATACCGAAATCATTATGGAACCCAAGTTTTAGATCAGGAGGTAATGGTGCACCACCGGAAATGCAGCGGGTCAGCGCTTTGGGAGCTTTTCCCCTGGCCACCGATTCCTTGAAAAGGTCGCCCAATACCAACGGATTCCCGGCAAAAAAGGTTACCCTGCGATCTTCCATCTCCTGCCAGGCAGCAACCGCGTCCCACTGCTTGCGTACGCCAATGGACATCGCCCGGTGAACCCCAGGCAACAGGTTGGCAACCAGGTGAAAGGAACTGGAAAGGGATGTGACCCCGACTGAGACATCCTTGCTGGAAAGGTTCAACCTTTCTGCGATGGTGTGAGTCGCACGGGCGGTGTAGCCATGCCCCAACAGGGCACCTTTGGGAGGTCCTGAAGAACCGGAAGTGTACGAAAGATGGGCAGCATCAAGCGCAGAGACGGGAACTTCCGGGGGTTCTGGAGCTGAATCCAGCAGCTCACTCCACCCGAATGCGAAATCCCTGGGACCATCAAAACAGATGAAGTGCTCCACCCCGCAGTTTCTGCTCTTGATGACTTCGATCGCGTCGTGCATGTCGCCGGTGTAGATCAGCGCTTTGGGGGAGGAATCCCTGATGAAATACTCAAGATTCTCCTTTTGCAGCACGCTGATATGGGAAGAAATCGCGCCTAATTTCCAGATACCAAACATGGCGATCACATAATCAAGCCCATTGTGCGCGAAGATACCCACCCGGTCACCTCTGCTGACACCCAGTGCTGCCAGAGCACCCGCCGCTTTGCGGCTCAGGCTTTCACCCTCGGCGTATGTCACACTGCGTGCCTTATCAGACCAATAAACAAACTCATTGTCCGGCAACCGCCAGGCTGCTTTTCGTAACATGTCATTGAAAGTTGTGAATTCCATTTTATACTCCCGGGTAAGGTTCACACTTATGAAATGCAAGAAATGCTTGGGCACGATCAGAAACACAAAAAAACAAGTGCTCCGTATCCGTACCCTTATTGTATAAAGAATAACCAAATAATCAAAGTAAATTTAAGGTGATTATTGATGAATATGATTTTGAACATCATTTACGCGACCACTCATTTTTGATGGAAGAGTTGGAACTGAAGTGACTGGTATTTCTACCTCCAGGTAACAATTATCAAAAATCAATGAACGGGATTCAAAATATTTTCCAATTACTTTCCTTTAATATTTTCCTTATCGAATGACCAGGAATTGTGATCTTCCTGAAAGCTGTTAGCTTTTTGATTCCCCATTGGATAAACGTGTTAAAATTTGTTAAATAGAAATTCCGGAGAACAAATAATTGGCTCGTTGGATCGGTAATTACGGAGTCGTTGAAGAACTCGGCAAGGATGATTTCGGAACCCTTTTTCGGGCTCGAAATCCAATCCTTGATGTGGATGTTGCTCTAAAGGTTTTGCTTCCTTCATTTTTAAATGACTATAAATTCCTTTCAACGCTAAGGCAGGAAGCCCAACTTGCGGCAGATATGGAACACCCCAACCTTGTGCCAGTTCATGATTTTGGTGAATTACAGGATATTATCTATATCGCCCATAAATTCATGCTGGGTGGCTCATTGCAAGACCTGCTCTCATCGAAGGGCAGCCTGGATGAGCAAACCGCCCTGACAATATTCGATCAAGTAGGCCAAGGTCTCGACTACGCACACTCAAATGGACTGCTTCACCTCGACATAAATCCAAAGAAGATCCTTTTTGATTCTGATGGTGTGGCTCGCCTAGTGGGTACTGGTTTTTCAGAGACCCTTGCCACAACCGATACAAACACTCAAAACGAACAAGTTCAACCAGGTAGTTCGCCTGCATACATGGCACCTGAAGTTTGGTTCGGAGCTGAAGTATCAAGCGCTGCTGACATTTACAGCATGGGTTGCGTCCTATATGAAATGTTAACGGGTGAGCCCCTATTTGCTTCGAATAACCTGACCAAACTCAAGGTCAGCCATTTATCGGTCGGTCCCCGTTTTTCCGCAACCTTACCTGAAAACTTGAAACCTGTTCTAGCAAAAGCTCTGGCAAAAGAACCACATGACCGCTACCAGAGCATGGCAGATTTTTTTGCCGGTCTTGTCCAGGTTGTTGAAGGTTACCAGCCCGGGAAAACAGCCATTACTATATCTCCCAAGATCAATACGTTTAAGACCCCATCTGCGGTTGTGCCTCCTCCAGTCAGACTAACCACAGCGACTGCTCCACTGGTTGAACCCTTTCCAGGGAAACCAGCTACCAATAGCCAAAAAATTGATCCCCATAACATATCCCCTGTGCCAAAACCATGGTACGCGGAAATATTGGAAGAGACAGCAAGAGAGTCATACGAGGTTGAGCAGGAATATCAAAAAAGGAAGGTTCCAGCCTGGATGTTCCTGGGTGCAATTGCGGTCGCATTGTTTTTGCTGGTTGTCTTTTTTGCCGTAACAGGCAGGTTTAGCCAGGTGTTTGGGATAAAACCTGCAGCCGTTCCGATCCAGGCGACTTCAACCCTTGAGATACTGGTCCCGCCTTCCCCGTCTCCAACACCAATCACACCAACAGTCACCCAGGTTCCAGCCACTATCACTCCTACTCCCTTGCCAGTCGTTGTTGTTCCAACCGGAACCCCCACTCCAGTGGTTGACAAAGGGATAATGAACATCAACGCCAACTGCCGGGCAAAACCGGGAATCCAATTCTTTGTTATCAAGGTGCTAAAGGAACAATCTGAGGTAATCATCAATGGAATTAATGAAGATGGCAGCTGGGTGAACGTGAAGATAGAGCCTGAAACCCACGCATTCATTTCATGGGACAACTGCTGGGTAGGTGCCAAGAACATCGATTTTGAAAACGCTGCCCTGACCAGGCCTGTTCTCACTCCGATTATGATCGCTAAATACCGCCTCGATATTACGCTGGTTGGCAATAAACCCGCGAACGTAGCCAATCAATACGTGGAAGGCATCTATTATTCCTACAGGGAAGCTTCCCTTAAGGGAGAAGAGGAATGCAGGTGGTGGCGGGACAATTGGAATAACCAATGTACGGCCACGATCGTCACTTTTTACGAATAAATCGGCGTAAGTGTTGTTTTTTCGATAAATCAGATTTACTTATAAAATCGGTCTCGAAAGAGTCCAGATCCCTGGACCAAATCGAGACCGAATAGTAAAAGCAATCCGATCCTCACTTACTGGGTGGGTACCGGCCGTTTTTTGATCAGTTTTCGCACCTCAGACCATTTTCCCCAGCTTCCTCCGCTATCCTGCGCCCGTACACGCCAGAAGTAAGTTCCAGGGGGTTGAACTGGAGGTGAGTAAGATAGCATTGTTATCTTAGGAGAAGTGAACACACCCTTGGTAAATTCTGAGTTCAACGCATACTGGAACTGATAGTACTTGGCACCCGTCACTGCTTTCCACGAGTACTTGGGGATGGAGTAAACCAGTGCTCCGCTCAAGGGGCGGACAAGAACCGGCGCCGGGAGCAGGGTGGGACTGGTCTTGGTGAAGACCAAAGGGATACTGTATCCTCCCCAAATCCCGGTATAAGCCTGCACCTTCCATGTGTACTTGCCATTTACCAGGTTGAGGTTGGGATCAGGAATGTAACTGCAGTTGAATAATCCGCAGCCGGCATTGGTCAGCTTCTTATCCAGGATCTTTGCCCCACTTTCGTTTACAACAACCAGATGATATTGTGTGGCCGTCAGGATCACTGACCACACGAATGTAGGATTCTTGAGGGTAATAGTACCAGAAGGTTTTTTTCCAACCGGGGGTGAGGGAATTTCAAAGACAGTGATGGTGATCGTCTCGCAATCAGAAGTAAGGCCATCATTGACACACACATCAAATGGATAAGCGCCCGGTCCCTGTTGTTCTGTTGGTTTCCACGTGAACACTCCACTACCAGCATCGATCAACGCGCCAGCAGGAGCATTGAGCAGACTGTAGGTTAACAGATTCACCGGCAAGTCCGCATCCGTTGCAGAGGCAGTGAATGTGTATGTTCGCAACTCGTAAATGCTCCGATCCCCGATCTGTTCCATGATTGGCGGGGTGTTTACCTCCGAAACATTGATGCTAATCGATTCCTCGTCACACAACGCGGGTGTACCGTTATCGCAAACCTTTACCACCAGGAGGTTGGTCACCGGACCTTGCGCCTCGGTTGGCGTCCATCCAAACAAACCGGTCGCGCTGTTGATGACAGCCCCGTCCAATTCTCCCTCCAGGCTGTAGGTCAACGTGTTTGCAGGCAGGTCAGAATCAACAGCGTTCACCACAAAGGACAGGGGCTCAAGTTCGTTAACGACCTTGTTCCCGATAGAATACAGCACTGGCGATGAATTATCATCCGAAACAGTAACCTGGATCGTCTCACAATCCAGAAGCGCAGAGTCGCTGACACAAATGTTCAACAGGTAACTGCCCGGACCCTGCGCCTCGGTTGGTGTCCAGCCAAACTGACCCTCAGGGGTGATGGCAGCGCCATCCGGGACAGTGCCTGTTGGCGTGGTGAGTGTGTAAGTAAGTGAGTTGCCAGTAATATCTGGGTCTACGGCGGTCGCGGTGAAGCTCAGGGGCTGCAACTCGATAACATTCTTGTTTCCGATGAAGTTAAGTACAGGCGCATCGTTGATGTCCATCAAGTTGATCGTGAGTATCTTCTCAAAGAATAGCCCCCCCTGGTCTGTGGTCCGTACCCGGACAGAAAGAGAGCTCTTTTCCTCGTAGTTCAAACCCTGTGAGGTTCGCAAGGTGTTGTTAAAAATGTGAAATGATGCGTTATCCGCATCTCCTTCACCTGAAACCAGGGAGTATGCGAAATTATTACCGGGATCCGGATCAATGCTGCTGAGCGTGCCCACTACCGTGGTTGCCACAGCGTTTTCCGCCACTAACGAATTGGAAATGGCAAGGTCCACTGGTGGGTCATTGGGATTCGTCACCACCAGGATCAAGGTAACCGGGTTGGCATTGCCTGCTGCATCCCGGACCTCTCCCGACACAGTGAAAGTACCAAGCGGGTAATCATCAGGAACGGTCATTGATGTATCAGCTGACTGGATATCATGCTGGGCTGCATCCACCAGGGTAACCGTGCTGCCCTTGATGTAAACGAAGGGATTGGACCCATTCACTGCCCCGATCAAGTAAGACAGGTAGGGAGCAGGAACTCCACGGGCGGAATAGTACGCGATTAACGTCTCAGAACTTACAGTGGAATTGGACAAGTACAAACCGAAGTATGTGTCCTCAAGCGTCTCGCTGGCTGAAGTACCTTCAGAAAATTGGATGTGGTGATCCAGCACCGGGTTTGCAGTGGTAACCAACTCAAAACCTGTCTCCAGGCTGCCCGCCATCGGGGTGCCATCTGCGGTCGCACCGGAAATGTTCAAAACGGGAGGAGTGGTTTCGATCTTGCTCAACGGGAATGTTTCACTGGCTAACACAAAACGTTCTGCGACAAAATCGTCCCTGGAGATGATCGAGCTAAGGGTCAGGGTGGTATCAATTGTCTCCGTGAAACCGCTCAATGTGATGACGTATGTTTCCAACTGACCGCCGTAATTAATGTCGAATGACGCTCCAGCTGAAGGGTCTAGCCCGAACAGGTCGGTGATCCAATGCTCCGTTCCAGAAAACTCAACGTTGGTCAGGTACGGTTCTCCATCACGCGTAATGGTCACCAGCGTACCGGAAGGCAAAGCCTGTCCCAGCGTGAGCAGCGAGTTGACCTTAAAACCCGCGTTTGCCACCACACCCGGGATGGAGGCGGGGAAAGTGGCCACGATGGAAGTGTCGAGGCCACCGGTGATGGTGGTATGTTCAGCAACCCACGCCAGCGCGAGAGACAGGTCTGTGATCTCTTGGGAGAGCGCAAAGGTCTCTTCTGCGAGGAAGATCCTTTCTGAATCAAACAAATCTCTCGAAATGATCGAGCTCAAAGTCAGGGTGGTGTCAATCGGCTCAGGATTGCCGGAAAGGGTGATGACGTAGGTTTCCACCTGCCCGCCGTAATCCGAGGAAAACGGAGCGGAGTAGGATATCGGGTAATTGAACAGGCCTGTGATCCATTGTGAAGTTCCAGCAAAAGATACATTCGTGAGATAAGCCCCCCCATTGCGCGTGATGGTCACCAGTGTACCTGCGGGCAATGCCTCGCCAAGCGTGATGAGGGAATTGATCCTGAATCCAGCGTTCGCCACTACGCTCGGAATGCTTGTCGGGAAAGTGGCTACGATAGAGGTTGCCAGGCTGCCAGTGATCGTGGTGTTTTCGGCTACCCACGCCAGTGCAAGGGAAAAGTCGGTGATCTCCTGCTCAACGTGAAGCGTGATTGCATCCAGCACCACCAGGTCACTTGTGAACAGGTCGGTCGAAATGATCGACTCGATGGTCAGGTAAGTGTCGATGGGTTCCTCGTTGCCGCTGATCGAGATGGCGTAATGCTCCGAGGAACCGCCGTAATTCCCGTCAAAGTCAGCAGCATAATCTATTGGGAGACCAAGCAACCCAGTGTACCAGTGTGGACCCGCCCCCTCCAAAGTTTCATCCACCACCTCCAGGCTGCCATCCCGGACGATGCTGACCTTTGAACCGGCCGGCAGCGGGCTGGAAAGGGTGATGCGCGAGTTGATGCGGTACGGGGCATCCACCACGGCCTGGGGGATGCTGGCCGGGAAAGTGGCAGTCAAGTCATTCAACATTCCCGTGATGCTGGTATTAGCAACCACCTCTGCCAACCCCACCGCCAGGTCTGTCAGGTTGAACTGGGTTTCCTCCAGGATGACATTGGTTGCAAATCCATCGTTTGAAATAATCGATTGCAGGGTAAGCGTGGTGTCTACAGGGGTAGGGTTACCATTAAATGTGATTACGTAAGTTTCCACCTGTCCAGCGTAATCAGTGTCAAACTCAGCCGCCAGGGTTGCCGGGTCAGGAGTCCCAAACAGATCCGTGACCCAATGCTCGGTACCAGAGAAGACAACATCCGTGAGGTACGCCGAGCCGTTGCGCGTGATGGTTACCGTGGTGCCGTCAGGCAGCGCTTCGCCCAGGATAATACGTGAATTGATCTGGAAACCCGCGTCGACCACCACTACCGGGATGCTGGACGGGAAGGTGGCAACGATCCCGGTGGGGATGCTTCCGCTGATAACCGTGTTCGCCTGCACCCAGGCCAGCTCAGTTTCCAGGTCACCTTCGGAGCGCACATCGCTGATTGGCAGCATGAAGCTTGAAAGTGCAAACACCAGGGCGATTATGAATCTTAATGGAACAGAGAACAAGCGGGGAACCCCTGCCCGAAATCGTGTCGCGTTCATCTTTTGCTCCATTTCTATTTTACAAATAATAAAAGAATATCAACGGATTTGAAGTTTTGGATTTTTTTGATTAATCTAAGTATAACAATAAACTCAAAGTGAGGTCAAAGGATAGATTGAGGCTACTCCGGTTATCAGGAAAAAGGTTTTTCAAAGCCACGTGCGATGAAGAAATTGTAAAACGAGACCCCAAAATACTGTTGAGGGGTCCCGTTCGGTTCTGTGAGCAGGTTGCTTTTTCTACTTTTTCAGTTGTAGAGTTTTAACTTTAATCGGTCCGTGCAATTCTGTGCGCCCGTAAATATCAACATCTTCCAGCCAGTAGAAATAGGTCATTTGCGGTATGAGCGGCCTATCCCAAAACTTATATGAAGCGCCAATGGAACTGCCCGGATAGGTTTGTGTGGGAATCAATTCCCTGTTCACCTTTGTTTTCTTACCATCAACCGCTCGGGAACGGTAGAGATTGAATCCAAGATTATCAGATTCAGATACCGTCTCCCACCTCAAGGTTACTGACTTCTGGGAACCTACGGCAGTGAAGGATTTCAATTCCACGGCTGTGGGGTTCAGAGAAAAGCAGGCATTTTTCGCCTGGACGAGTCCATAACCATAATGTACATCACGGCCTGCCGTACCAAGGTCCAAAGCGGTGGAGGTGAGTGCGTTGCGCACCTGGACGTTCGTGGCTGTGGGCAAACATGACCACACCAGCGCTGCCGCCGCAGAGACGTGCGGAGTTGCCATGGAGGTGCCGCTCCAGGCTTCGTAGCCCGAGGCCGGGGTGACCACGCTGCTGCTCACAGTGGCTGTTGATCCAATATTGTTGGCTGCCAGGTACTGACCATCCTCCAGGCTCAAGCCGAGCGCGATGATGGTGGATGAGTTCCCTTCCCCAAGCGTGCCCTGGAATCCGCCGCTTACATTGTTGTAGATAAGTGCAGCCCTGCCGCCGCCATTCTGAACGTTCATCACTTTTTCGTAAAACGAATTCGTCCCTCGCTGACACAGCACCACCCTTCCTGTCCATGCCCCAACAGAATCACAAATACCACCGTTGCTCAGCGCGCCGGAGGTTGATCCACGGGCGGAAAACTCAATGTGGGATCCCTTGTAGGATACCCCGCCAACTGTGACCGTGTTGGTTTCCAGGAACGGGACAGTGCTGGTGACGTTAACTCCAGGAGCAGCCAGCTCAACCTGGCTGTTGTAATTCGAGAAATCAGCATACACAGCATCGGAATCAACCGCCGCGACAGAGATCACCGAGTTATACGAAGCAGGGTACGCGAAGGCTGTTGTTCCATCGTTGCTGGCAGCAGCCACTGAAAGGATCCCGTTCGTATTGTAGTAACCATCGAAAGCTCTTCTTTCAGGGTTACTCGATGTCGGTCCACTTAAGCTCATGCTGATGATATTCGCGCCATTATCTCTGCAAACATTTGCAGCAGCTACCAACGAGGAGGCATTCACCCATGATCCGGTGTCCCCAAAAACCCTAACGATGAAAAGGCTCACGGTTCCTGGTGTTACCCCTACCACTCCAACCGTGTTGTTCATTGCCGCGATCGTGCCAGCCACATGTGTGCCATGTCCCAACCCGTCATCATTCCACGGATTTGTTCCGGTTGTCGGCCAGCCGCCGGTTACGTCCACCCCGGAAAAATCTTCGTGGGCGGTGTAAAGACCGGAATCGATGATGCATACCTTCTTGCCCGCGCCAGTGTGCGCACCAACGTCAATCACGCCATCCCGGTTAACATCCCACAGGTCGCGCGCCTGAACCATATCGAGCCCGAAGGGAATGGTCTGACCGTTGGGATCAGTGGTGTCTGCAGCAGCCCTCACCGCAGCCTGGGCATTCAGGAGCGGAAGTGGGTTTCCGATCAAATAACGCAGCGGGTCTTCTTCGACCAGCACCACATTCGGATTGCGGGAAATGCCATTCAATGCCGCAACTGGAACCGTGAGCGCAAACGTCTGCAGATCATCAAACGCGTAGTGTATCTTAGCGCCTGCATCCTGAAGTGTGCGCTTTACTGCTGCCTTCTGCCCCCCTTTGTAGGTAACCATCACACGAATTGTCCCCTTGGGTGACGCGGATGATACCGGCTGTGAAACAAAAGTGGAAAAGATAAAGACAGAGATTAATACAAAAGTGAAAATAAGGGACAATCTTTTCATGCAATGCTCCTTTATAAAAGCTGATAAATAATTATAAAGCATGAATAAATTGATCAGAAATCGAATTTTTAATTTACCTTGTCCTCCAAAACTGGAGGTGAGGATACAGGATGCGCGAAGGCATCCCTATTCACAATCACTACCAGGTTGATACCGCGTCATCCCAATGGGGTTCCCATAAGCCTCTGATGAAATAACCTCACCTTCGTATCATGGTAGAATAGTGATTATTCAAAGTCACAGCCAAGATGATCAAGAGAATCACTTCTCCAGCAGGGCGGAAGCAAGTAATAGATGATAAACATTGTCTTTTTTATTCCAAAAGCCAACGCCCCGAGGTGTACAAGCTCAGCATAACCTGCATACTTCCTTCAATTTCACAGGGTCCATTCTCTCCAGAAATCGGGACCTTTCGTAATTGAGAAAGGCCTACAGGTAGGAGAGTGCACGTACATACCCCCTGACGTATCGACCGGGAAAGGAAGATCCTCCCAGGGGACCAGCGCACAAATCGTTCGGCACCTTGTCGAAAGGGCGGAGCACGGAAAAAATCAATAGTGAAAAATAATAGATTACCGGTTGCATTCCTGATTGTAATAATCGCCATCGCGGTTTGGGGGTTCTTCAGCCCCAACGGGGTGCGGGCTGCCGTGGTGAACAACCTGTGGTCCATCCAAAACCTGAGATTCCAATACGAGAGTCCGGGTTCCACTCAACCCGCCCCTCCTGCCACACACCTGCACGCGCCGATCTTCCTGGCGATGCAGGCAATTGATGCAGCCGATTATAACCGGGCATCGGCGTATCTTCAGCCGCTTGTGGATGCCTCTGATCCCCTGGCCATCAACTCCTATGCCCGCATCCTCTTTCTGCAGGGAGACTATACATCCGCATTCAACCTGTGGGAGAAACAGGGCAACACCTCCGCGCTTATCGCGGCAACCAGCGAGCTGCCTAAGGATGCCGCAGACCTGCGCGTTCTTGCCTATAAAAGCCTGGTAAAAATCAACCCGCAGAAGTACACCATCGAACTGGCGATCCGGATGAGAGGCCATTCTGACCCGGATGAGCTGGTGCGAGTGCTTAAGGACTCGATCGAAAGGTACCCCGGTGCCCCCCATCACTCCCTGTGGATCCGTTACCTCGGAGACGTGTACGTGGAACAGGGGAAAACAGCTGAAGCCGAGGCAACTTACCGCCAGGCGGTGTCGGTGAACCCACGTGAGTATGAAGCCTGGCGAAACCTGGGGTTGCTCTACTACGGGAGTTCCGACCGGTTCATAGAATCCGTTGAACCCTTTCTGAAATGCATCGAGCTCGATCCACAGGGCGCCTTCCCGTATCTGCTATTGGCTAATGTTTATGAAAGGGATGGTCAACCAGAAGTGGCTCTGCGCTACTTCCAGGATGTGCTCCAACTTGACCCTGAAAACCCGCAGGCTTTGGAAGGCATCAAACGCTTGTCAAATTAGGAAAATTACTCGTCATAATCCCATTTATCTATGCATGAAGCCACCTCCTCCCACCACCACGAAACGCGCATCCCGCTGAGGGAAGCCCTCATCCTGGCGGCCATCCTGCTGGTGACGATGGTGCTGTACGCCCTGTTGATGGTGCGGGACACCGTTCCCCTGCCCGGGCTCGCCATTCTGCTGGGATTGTGGCTGCTGCACTGGATCATCAGCGGCCGGCTGAGCCTGGCCACCCCCATGGACATGCCGCTGCTCGCGCTGCTGGCACTGCTGCCGTTGAGCCTGTACATTTCAATTGACCGGGCGCTTTCCCTGCCCAAGGTATACGGGCTGGTGCTGGGGATCAACATCTTCTACCTGATAGTCAACCTGGTGCGCTCTCGCAGCCTGCTGCGGCTGGTCATCCCCGCCCTGGTGCTCCTTTGCCTGGGAATGACCGCATTTGGTCTGGTGAGTTCGGACTGGACCTTTGCCGGCGGATCTGCGCTCGACCCGGTCTACAACCGCATTCCGCACCTCATCGATTCCGTTCCGCGCTCCACCTTCAGCGGGGTCAACGTCAACACCACCGGCGGCATGCTCACCTTCTTAGTGCCCCTCCTGGCCGGCCTGATGTGGGACAGGGGGTCGTTCCGCCGGACCTTTCTCAAATCCAAAACCTTGGGCGTGGTCTACAAGTTGGTGCTCGCTGGTGCTGCCGGAGCAGCCATGGTCACGCTGCTGCTCACCCAGTCGCGCGGAGCCATCCTGGGCAGTGCGGCCGGATTGTTGACCCTCGCCATTTGGAAAAACCGCCGCTTTGTTTGGTTACTGCCCCTGCTCCTGCTCATCATCCTGGCAGCCTTCTACATATTCGCAGAAGGCGACCCCTCCAAATTCATTTCCATGCTGGACACCAACGAATTTCAAACCCTACCCGGCCGGCTGGAAGCCTGGAAGAACACTCTCTACCTGATCCAGGATTTCCCCATCACCGGCGCGGGCATTGGTACTTACAACAAGCTGTTTGCCGAGGTCTATTCCTTCATCCCCTTCGCGCTGCAGGGGGAGGGCTCGTATCACGCCCACAGCACCTACCTGGCGTCGGCAGTGGACCTGGGCCTTCCGGCGCTGGTGCTCTACATGGCGCTGGCAGGCAGCGCGGCAACCATGGCGCTGCGAACGGTATACAGAGGGCACACGCTCAACCGCGCACTGGCGAGGGGATTGGCCTGCGGGCTGCTGGCGCACCTGGTTTTCGGCATCATGGATGCCTTCCTGCTGGGCACCAAGCCGGGCGCCATATTGTGGGTCTTTTATGGGTTGATCGCAGCCCTGTACCTCGGCTCACGGGGAAGTGCAACCGCTAAGCGCTCCGCGGCAGGCTGGTGGAAGGGAATGGGGATTGGACTCGGGCTCTGGGGGCTCGCCTCGCTCGCGGCGCTGGCGTTTGTCACCACGCTGCCATGGCTGAGCATCCTCATTGCCGGGGTGCTGGGAGTGGTGCTGGGGATTCTTTCGGTAGCCGGTTTTTTGCACAACCAGCTAGATAAACAGCCATTCGAGAACAGATAACATGCATAAAAATGGAAAATTTATTTTTTTTGATTTGTTCCTCTGAATTTGGGCTGCCTTTATGGGTACGGTTTGAAATTCTTACGCAATAGTGTCATTTAAAAATATCTTCGACCATGATAAGAAGAATTAATTCGCTGTTTTTACACATTAGGAATCTAGGTGCCTGGGGAGCATTAGTCTATAACGCTCAACACGTAAGAGACAGATTTTTCATTATTCACCAACCATTCAAACTTGTATCCAGATTCTCAAAATTTCCATTGATTTGCAGGCCAAACTCAAGTGATATCAGTGTCTTTTATCAGATTTTCGTTATTAGAGAATATTCTTGTTTGGATGATATTGAAAATCCTCAACTCATAATTGATTGTGGCGCAAATGTTGGGTATTCGTCCGCATATTTTTTAAGTAAATATCCTGCTGCGAAATTAATCGCCATCGAGCCAGATTCAGATAACTTCCATATTTTAAAGAAAAACCTGTCACATTACGGTGACAGGGTCAAATTACTTAATACAGCAATTTGGTCTCAGCGTGTCGGACTGAAATATGATAGATCTACTTTAGGTGCAAAACAAGAATGGGCTCGTCAATTGCACGAAACAGATATTGGTGAAATCCCCGATGTTCAAGCGATTGATATTGGTACGATACTATCAGAATCTGGAGAAAACTCTATCTCCATCCTAAAAATTGATATTGAAGGGGCTGAAAAAGCAGTATTTTCTTCAAACATAGAATCATGGATATCCAATGTAGACAATCTAGTCATCGAACTACATGGAAGCGCAGCAAAATCAATTTTTTCTAAAGCTATTACAAAAGGAAATTTCACTTGTTCCCAATCAGGTGAATTAACCATTTGCAACAAGAGATGATATTTCTTCAGGTTAAAGTTATTTTTCAAGATCATTGATGACGATATTAAAATTTGAGATTGAGCTTTCCGATGTCAGTTATTGATTGCAGGCTTTTGTGCTATTCAAATATCGAGCACCTGCAGATCTTATTCACGGGTTTTCGCTTGCTGGAAAAAAGCGGCGTAATTAATCTAACCTACCAGTTTCCAAGCCAGCCATCTTCCCATCTGCCAACCCCCTCACCAGCTGATCTTCTCGTTGAAGTAAACAACTCCAAAACCATCCTGTTTGACATGGTCGACTTTGGAGAAATTCATGCAGAAAAGGTTGATCAAGTGGATTTCTACTTCAAGAGAAGTTATTCCCCCGGGTTGGTTCCTGACAACCAGGCTTTTAAAAAAGTTTTTCCGCTTGGTCTTATGTACTGTGTTGAAGAAGAATTCCCCAGCCGCTTTGCTCTCGCTAGGATGGGGTTGGAGAAGGACCGCAAAAAAAGGGCGGAAGCGATCCTAAAGGATTTTGGAAGCTTTTTTGGAAATTTGAATCCCCGGCTCTTTCGCCTGGATCCGACCAACTGTTCATGCCCGCCTGATCCATCACTCCCACCCGGGGTGATCTTTATGTCCGCGCTCTGGGACCCTGATACAACGAAGCCAAAATACCAAAGTGAGCGGGTTCAGATCAATGAAATGAGAGTTCAGTGCGTGAGGATGTTACGCAAAGAATTTGGTCGGCTTTACATGGGCGGACTGATTCCGAATGATTATGCAAAAAAGAATTTCCCTGATTGCATGGTGGAAAATGCAAGTTCGACCATTTTTGGCAACTACATAAAACTGCTTAAAAAGTATCCGATTGGCGTTGCCACCACTGGTTTGCATCATTCGATTGGCTGGAAATTCGGCGAATACGTGGCATTTTCCCGGGCAATCGTTTCGGAACGGCTGCATTACGAGGCCCCCGGGCTGCAAGCCAGTGAACATTACCTGGAGTTCACCACCCCTGACGAATGCGTGGAATCTGTGGCAAAATTGTTTGCAGACAAATCCCTGAGGGATGAGATGATGGAAGCCAACCACCGTTACTATGAAAAATACCTGCGCCCCGACCAACTGGTCTGGAACGCGCTGTCGATCGCCCTCAACTCATGAAAAATACCACTACAGACCCTTCGACCGAAAACTGGGACCTGATCATCACCCCGCGCAAGAAGTGGTACGACCTGCAATTGCGCGACGTGTGGCATTACCGCGACCTGATCAGCCTTTTCGTAAGGCGTGATTTCGTCTCGCGCTTCAAGCAGACGCTGCTCGGCCCGCTGTGGCTGATCATCCAGCCTGTCATGACCACGCTGGTGTTCACGGTCATCTTCGGACAGATCGCCCGTCTGCCCACCGACGGCCTGCCGCAGATCCTGTTCTACCTCTCGGGCACTGTGCTGTGGAATTACTTCGCCAACTGCCTGACTGGCACGTCGAACACGTTCATCCACAACGCGAGCATTTTCGGCAAAGTGTATTTCCCGCGCCTGGTGATGCCCATTTCCATCGTCATCTCCAACCTGATCAACCTCTCCATCCAGTTCCTGCTTTTCCTGGCGTTCTTTCTCTTCTTCTGGCTGCGCGGCGCGCAGGTGCAGCTGACCTCCTGGGCTTGGACGCTGCCGCTGCTGCTGGTGCTCATGGCCGGCCTGGGACTGGGCTTCGGCATCATCGTCTCTTCGCTCACCACCAAGTACCGCGACCTGACCTACCTGGTGGGGTTCGGCGTTTCGCTGTGGATGTACGTGACCCCCGTGCTCTACCCGGTTTCCAGCATCCCCGACCGGCTGCGCTGGATCGCGGACGTGAACCCCGTGACCCCGGTGGTCGAGACCTTCCGCGCCGGATTCCTGGGCGCCGGGGATGCCTCGTGGCTCGGGCTGGGGTACTCCGCGGCGTTCATGTTGGTGGTGCTTTTCGTTGGCGCGGTCATCTTCAACCGCGTGGAAAAGACGTTCATTGATACGGTGTAGATAACCCATGACAAAAGTCATTTCTGTTGAGCACTTAACCAAAAAATACGACCTGGGCGTCATCAGCTCGGGCACCTTGGCGCGCGACCTGGAGCGCTGGTGGGCTAAGGTTCGCAAGCAGCCGGACCCCTACACGCGCATCGGGCAAAAGGACGCCTTCGCCTCCGTTGGCGAATCCATCCTGGCTCTGGATGACGTTTCCTTCACGGTCGAGCAGGGTGAGACGCTGGGCATCATCGGGCGCAACGGGGCAGGTAAGAGCACATTGCTAAAGATCCTTTCACGGGTCACAGCCCCCACCAGTGGAGTTGTCAAGGTGAAGGGGCGCATCGGCAGCCTGCTGGAAGTGGGCACCGGCTTTCACCCCGAGCTGACCGGGCGCGAGAACGTGTACCTCAACGGTGCCATCCTGGGGATGAAGAAGGCGGAAGTGGCGCGCAAGTTCGATGAGATTGTGGCTTTTTCGGGCGTGGAGAAATTCATTGATACACCCGTTAAGCGTTACTCCAGCGGCATGCACGTGCGCCTGGGGTTTGCCGTGGCCGCCCACCTGGACCCCGAGATCCTGATCGTGGATGAGGTGCTGGCCGTGGGCGACGCCGAGTTCCAGAAGAAATGCCTGGGTAAAATGGGCGAAGTGGCAGGTGAAGGCAGAACGGTGCTTTTTGTGAGTCATAACATGCAGGCTGTGCAAAATCTATGTAGAAAATCAATTTTGCTAACTTTAGGCAAAATATCCAATGAATCAGATTCTGAGTCGGTCATTAATGAATATCTCTCCAGTACAAAAAAAATCAACTGCTTTTCATTAGATGAAAAAGAACGGCTAGGGGACCATAGGATAAAAATTCTTGACTTCAAAATGGATCCCCTCTTACCTAGAACTGGTCAGCCACTGAAATGTACATTGGAAGTATTTGTCGATAACCACGACAATCGAAATGTAACTTCAGATTATTCCATCTCCTTTGTGACTGATCGCGGAATGAAAATATTTCAATTACATTCTGGTCATATGGGTCTTGGAATCATTAATGCTTCAGGACGCTCTAAGGTCTTTGCTGAAATTGCTTCGTTGCCTTTAACTCCTGGTAGATACAATATTAATCTTTGGGTCGGGTATGGACAGATAACATATGATTGGATTCCAGAAGCATATTCTTTTGATGTTGATACCGGATCTATCGAAAATGGAATTTTGATCGATAATCGTGGCTATCCAGTTATTACGCCATCCTCTTGGAGGATAAGTCCTTTTTGAAATTTTTTTTACAAACATCCTTTTGTCTGAAAATAATCTCATTATATAAAATTGAATTTTTCTTAAATTCACATCTTAGTAATTTTCTCGGTTAAGTGAATTCCAGAAAATCAGGTTACGAAAGAATAGAAAATCTTGAACTCAACCCATTTCATACAGTGAACGACTTAATTGCATCTGTAATCATACCTACTCTCAATCGTTCAGGCTTTCTGCTGACCGCAGTTAAAACTATACTAGAACAGGCCACAACAAGCAAATATGAAGTCCTGGTAATGGATAATGGTTGTGATAGTATTCTCCGAGAACAGATTGAATCGCTCGCGCAAACTGAGTCGGTTCCAATAAGATATATCCCAGTTCCTGAACCCGGTTTACACAATGGCCGGCACGCAGGGGCAAAGAACGCGATGGGTGACCTTTTGGTCTTTGTTGATGATGACATCATCGCTGAACCGGGTTGGCTGAACTCAATCATAGAAGCATTCGAGGATCCTTCTGTTGCCCTGGTGAACGGCCCCAGCATTCCCCTCTATGAAGAGACTCCTCCCGCCTGGCTGGATTCCCTCTGGACTCCCCTTGCCGATGGAAAACGCTCCATGGGGTATCTGAGCCTTCTGGATTATGGCGACAGAATTTGCCCGATTGACCCGCGGTACGTTTGGGGTCTGAATTTCTCCATTCGCAAGGAAGTACTTTACCAACTTGGAGGGTTTCATCCAGACAGCCTGCCGTGGGAACTCCGTCGCTTCCGCGGGGATGGAGAATCCGCAGTCACCAGAAAAGCCAGGCGTTTGGGGTTAAACGCAGTTTATCATCCGGGTGCCAAAGTGCTCCACCGGGTACCCAAAGAAAGGCTGCAAATGGAATACTTTGAAAAACGCGCCTTCCTCCAGGGAATTTCTGATTCTTACTCGGTCATTCGAGGAGAAGACGAGATAAAAATCCCTGATTTTGTTCAACAGGGAAAGAATTTTCTTGATTTAAGAAAAAGAGTGCGAAATTGGTTCTCTTCATTTTCTGGAACATTGCACAGCGACTATGATCCTGACAAGGAATTGAAAAGTAAATTATACCAAGCGTATCACTCTGGTTATCTGTCCCACCAGCAACAAGTGAATGAAGATCCTGAATTATTGGCGTGGGTGAAGCGCCCGGATTATTGGGAACCTGTGAATCTAAGAAACGTGAAGGAATCATGATGAGCCTTGATAATATTGAAGTAATTTACGACAATAACTCTCCATTGTGTTACATCATCCGGGCTGCCCTGGTTCCTGAGCGAACCACCTTCCTTACACCTCCCGAGTTCAAGCAGCAGGTGGGGTTTATCGTCTACCCGTCTGGCGGTGAAGTAAAGCGGCACATGCACCTGGATATTGAACGCAACCTGCGCGGGACCTCGGAGGTACTCATTGTCAAACGCGGTCACTGCCTGATGGATGTTTACAACCAGGAAAAACAACTGGTGGTCACCCGGGAACTTTTCGAAGGCGACCTAATGCTGATGGTGGGCGGCGGGCACGGATTCCGCATGCTCGAAGATACCATCCTTCTCGAGGTCAAGCAGGGCCCATACCTGGAAGTGGAAGAAAAGGAACATTTCTAATGGTCATTCCAGTCAACGAACCCTTCATCGGGGAAAAAGAATTCGAATACGTCAACGAGTGCCTGCGCACCGGCTGGATCTCATCCGAAGGACGCTTTATTTCAGAGTTCGAAAAGGGTTGGGCAGCCTACTGCGGGATGAACCACGGGGTTGCCGTGAGCAACGGCACTGTTGCGCTCGAGATCGCCATCGCTGCCATCAACCTTGAGCCCGGTGATGAAGTGATCCTGCCGACCTTCACCATCATTTCCTGCGGACAGGCGGTCACCATGAACGACCTGGTACCGGTGCTGGTGGATTCCGATCCGCTGACGTGGTGCATGGACACCTCCCAGATCGAAGCCAAAATCACTCCGCGCACCAGGGCGATCATGCCGGTGCACATCTACGGACACCCCGTGGATATGGACCCGGTGCTGGAGCTGGCTAAAAAATTCAATCTGTTTGTGATTGAAGATGCCGCTGAGGTCCACGGGGCTGAATACAAAGGCCGGAAGTGCGGAGGAATCGCAGAGGTAAGTTGTTTCAGTTTTTACGCCAACAAGATCATTACCACTGGTGAGGGCGGCATGGTGCTCACCCGGGACGAATCAACGGCAAACGAGCTGCGTTCACTGCGCAACCTGTGCTTTCAAAAAGACCGCAGGTATTACCACACCAGGCTTGGGCATAATTACCGCCTCAGCAACGTGCAAGCCGCCATCGGGTTGGCTCAACTCGAACGTATCGAAACCTCAGTTGAGAAAAAGCGCTGGATTGGACATTCCTACAACGAACGGCTGGCGGAAGTCGAAACCCTGCAGCTTCCCATCGAGCAACCGTGGGCAAAGAACGTGTACTGGATGTATGGCATCGTGCTGGACGAAAAATCAGGCATGGATGCAAAAGAACTTGCCAACAGGTTGAACGCGAAGGGCGTGGTCACGCGGCCTTTCTTTTTAGGCATGCATGAACAGCCCGCATTTCAAGCGATGGGATTTTTCCAGGGTGAGCATCACCCGGTGGCAGAGAGAATTGCCCGCCAGGGATTGTACCTGCCCACCGGAATGACGCTGACCGAATCCCATATCGACCAGGTCTGTGAGGCCGTCAAACAGGTTCTTTATGCATGACAAGGAACACAAGGCAAGGGTTGGCATTTTTCAAGCAAGCTGGCCAATGCAGCCGTTAACCATCAACGCGGTTAAAGAGCTGGTACGCAATGGGTATGACGTGGATGTTTTTCTCTATAATGTTTCTGAAAAATTCGACAACCTGGAAGAAAACATATCGGCGGAACTTGAACGGGTTAGAATTCTAAAACTTGAAAAAATCTCCAACACTCCCGTGAGCGAAGCTGCACCAGCACCAAAAAATGAAGGGGATATAGAAACATCGTTACCCAAACCTGTCCAATCTCCGCAAGTTTCTCTCAAGAACCGTTTATATACACTCAAAGAGAAATCTGTGGCAGCCTTCAGGTTTACATTTTGCATCAATGACCTCAATATCCTTCCGCCATCTGTCTACCAACAAGCAGCCCAATTCATGAAGGGGCATAACTACAAAGCCCTGATCGGAGTAGAAAGATACGGGTTGGCCTGGGCAGGAGCGATGGCCCGCCGTCGAAAGATCTCCCTGGTCTATTGGAGTTACGAACTGTACACCACTGACCACCCGCGATTTAAGAAATTAAACGAATATCAAAAGTCTAAAAGGGTGGAAAGAAAATACCACCGCCGCGCCAGGGCAACCATCATCCAGGACGAAGATCGGGCGGCTGTGTTGTTCAAAGACAACCGCACAAGAGCCCATGACGTATTGCACGTTCCTGTCTCTCTTCTGGGAGCACCGGATACAACCCGGTCAGATTACTTACATCGAATGCTGGGCATCCCTCAAGACAAGAAGATCATTCTTTCGCATGGAATGATCGCACCCTGGAGACTTTCGACGGAAATGGTAATAGCCGCCCAGGAGTTCCCGGATGAGTGGGTGATGGTCCTGCACGGACCATGCTATGATCGGGATTATCTTGATTCTCTTCAAAAAATGAACACGAAAGGGAAAGTCATCATCAGTACCAGGAATATCCCCTCGTCCGAGGTTAGCCAGCTTGTGTCCTCCGCCCATGTTGGTCTGGTTTTTTATTCAAATCAAAACATGAATGACCTGCTCACCGGAAAATCCTCTTATAAGGTGGCCCAGTACGCAAAAGCGGGAATCCCTATGATCGTGAATAACTATCCTTCTTTCATAAAAGTAATTGACAAGTATGAATTTGGAAGATACATTGATAATATGGATCAGTTGAAGAATGAACTGGAAGAAATATTTGAGGATTACAACAAATTCCATATTGGCTCTCTACGAGCGTACCAAGATTGTTACGAATTTTCCAGTCAATTCAACAAAGTGAACCTATGGATCTCGCATTTATAAAAATAACATGTGATTTTTTTCCTGTCAAAGGAATGAATAATAAAAACAATAAATATCATTAATTCGCTTTTTTCTTTTGTAAACAGGGTTCTTAAGAACTTTGGCTATGAAGTTTCTGCCTGTAAAGTTACTCCTGGGCGCAAACAACCAGAAAAACACATTTACCAAGCTCAATATGTTAACTTTGAAATTAATCCTGGTGAAAAGGTCCTTGACATCGGCAGTGGTGGACAACCTTTTCCATTAGCAACTCACCTATGCGATTTGAGATTAGAGGTTAACCCCGATCGTCCTACTGATTCAATCGTCATTGATGACCGCCCATTTATTATTTCTGACATTGAGAACTTACCGTTTAATACCGGGGAGTTTGATTTTGTTTATTGCTGCCATGTATTGGAACATGTCGATGATCCGATAGTCTGTTGCAGAGAGATTCAAAGAATTGCAAAAAAAGGGTACATCGAAACACCAACGTTAGCTAAAGATGAGCTTTTCGGGTGGGCAAAGGGATTACATAAGTGGCACATCACAAACCACGAAAACACCCTTGTATTCTTTGAATACACAGAAAGGTTGCTCGATGGATGTAGATCCTCCTATTGGAAAAACCGGATCCTTAGCACTTTCCACAACCCTATACAGGACCTGTACCTTGATAATCTAGATATCTTCAATATCATGTTTCTGTGGAAAGAGAGGTTCAGGGTTGAAGTATTCCGAAACGGACATCACTCTCCAGAGGTTTTCAACCCTGATTAAGTCTATCCTGCAAAATCAACTAGAAGGTTACTAATGCACATCGCTTATGTGAACGCCAATTATCAACAAAACCACGCCGGAGGCGGGCATGTGCACATGGAACAATTCATCGCCAACGCCATCGCTCTGGGTCACGAAGTGTGGACTTATCCCGGCAATCAATACCCCGGGGTGCATCACATTCCAACGAACCGCATAAAGCATATTCGCACCATGCGAAAAATGGATGCCCTCTACGTGCGGTTGGAACAAGCATTTCCACAAGTCTGCACCTGGGCGCTGCCACCCCGTCGGTGGTTGTACGGATTTCCAATAGTTGTTTGGGAATTCAACACAATCCCTGATGATGCTTCGTTTTTGGGGAAATCGGAAGATTGGGTAATAAGAACGGTGGACAGGTACCAAAAATACGGAAAGGGTTGCGATTTAGCTATATGTGTTGCGTCAGCTGCTGAGGAATACGTCAAAAGCAAACTAAGAATCCGGAATACGATAATGATCTCCAACGGTTCCGATCCTGCCCTGTTCTCACCAGATTGTAATCGTGTACCACGGATGGAAAGTTTTCGTGATTCGATCAATGTGGTTTGGGTGGGTTCTGCAAAAATCAAGTATCACGACTTTGATGTCATTAAGGAAGCTGCAAAAATCATCTGGACGAAGAGAGAACCCATTCCCATCAATTTCCATATTCTGGGTCCCGATTTCCGTGACAGGATGGCTGATATGCCTCCTAATGTTTATTATTGGGGTGCAGAGGATTATCATCGGCTCCCGAACTGGCTCTCAGCCATGGATATTGGGCTTTACATTTCCAAGGGTGGCAGTTCATCCTATGGATCACCTTTGAAAGTCTTTGATTACATGTCCAGCGGACTGGCAGTAATCAGCACTACTCACCCAGCAATTGAGGAAATCTTTCACCAGCTCAACCAGTCTGACCTTATGGTCGAACCGGGTAATGGTGCTGCTTTAGCAGCCACCATAATCACCTTGGCGAAAGACCCGGAAAGAATCAAGATCCTGGGTCAGCGCGGCCGTAGCCTGGTTATTAACCAATACAACTGGTCGCAATCTATAAGAACAACGATGGAAGCAATGGAAAGAATCCTATAGGAAAAACGTCGTAATGTAAAATAAGGAGATAGTCCGCTTGAAAACCTCCATAAACAATTTTCTATATCGCTCTTTATCAAGCATTCTTAAAAATCGAGGGTACGAGTTACATGAAGTGTCTTCGAATAGTACTACCGTGAAAAGAGATTGGAAATCGCGCCTACTGCACCTCAAGTCCTTGGGTTTTTCACCTCAAGTAATTGTTGATGGAGGCGGGTTTATTGGAAATTGGTCAAAAGAAGTTTCCAAAATATTCCCTGATGCACAATTCATAATTTTTGAGCCAAATCCATTTGTTCAATCCAGGTTAACAGATAATACAAAATCAATGACCCTTCCACCGACGATTATTAAAAAAGCTCTTGGAGCTGGTTTAGGAAAATTGGATTTTCACTTTTTCCGCGAGCCCGGTGAGGACTATGGAGCCTCATTGTGCGATATCGAATCAATTGAAAAAGTTCAGACTATAAAAGTCGATGTAATTGATTTGGACCATTTTGCCTTAGAACACACAATTGATCCTGATTTTGTAAAACTGGATTTACAGGGCGGTGAGTTACAAGCTCTGAATGGTTCTAAAACGGTTTTAGAGGGAGCCGATGCTGTAATGATTGAATTCGGGTTACTAGAGGCTTACGTCAACCGGACGACACCCAGGGAGTTATTAGATTTCATGTATGACAATGGATTCGTGCTTTATGATATTGTTAGTTTAATAAACCGGCCGTTTGATCAAGCCCTTGGCGGCGGCGACTTCATCTTCGTGAAAAAAAACAGCCCCCTGCGCGCGTACAAGGGTTGGGCATGACGCTCCCCCTGCCCCCAGCCCCTGCCGGCCGCAGCGGCTGGACTTGGACAGAAACCCCCGCGCCCCTGCCTGAACGCATGCCGGATGGCTCCCCCTGGCCGAAGATCAGCGTGGTCACGCCCTCCTTCAACCAGGGGCAGTTCATCGAGGAGACCATCCGCTCGGTGCTGATGCAGGGCTACCCCAACCTGGAGTTCATCATCATCGATGGCGCCAGCACAGATGGCACCCTGGAGGTCCTCCACAGGTATGAGCCGTGGCTGGCCTACTGGGTGAGCGAGCCGGACCGCGGGCAGAGCCACGCGGTGAACAAAGGCATCCAGCGCGCCACCGGCGAGATCATCCACTGGCTTAACTCAGATGACCTGCTGTTGCCGGGGTCGCTCACGCTTGTGGCTCAGAAATTCCACCAGAACCCGGGTGTGAACCTGGTAGTAGGCCAGGCGCGCATCATCAATGAGAGGGGCGAGGTAACCGGCGAGCTGCGGTCTGCGTTTACCAACTGGGAGAAAGCCGCCACCAACCCGCGAAATGCCATCCGCCAGGTGTCCAGCTTCTTCTCCAGGACCCTGTTTGACGAGTTGGGTTTCCTGGACGAGACCTTGCATATTGCCATGGACACCGAGTTGCTCATCCGCTTCACGCGCGTACACGAGCCATTGATCCTTTCGGATCACCTCACAGCCTTCCGCGTCCAACCCGGGGCAAAGACCGCCTCACAATTGTTGAAAGGCTACGAGGAAACTGACCGGGTGAGACCAAGTGTTTTACCTTCGCCCCATCTGAAAACGGCTTACCGGCACAACAGCGCGCGCAACTGGCTCTCGCTTGCAGAAACAATTGAGGCTTCTAGAACAATCCGCTGGAAATGCTTGATTAAAGCGATGACACAATCACCTGCTATTATGTTAACGAAAAACTCTTTGAGTTCAATAAAAAGGACCATCATAAGTTAATGAAAGATACCGGCACATACAAAGAAAGCCCACAACCGATAAAGATCGCTTACATACATGCCACTTCCTTCCCCAGCACGGAGGCGAACACCTTTGACGCCATCTGGACCGCGGACGCGCTCACCGAAAAAGCGGATGTCACCTTCTTCGTGCCTAGGCTGAAGACCTCACTCGCCCGCTTGAAGGAATACTACGAGATCAGCGGAACGCGATTGAAGCTGGTCTCGATGCGTTTGAACCTCGTCCCGGATCGGGTGCTGCTCAAATTCCGGTCCACCTACGAGAACCTGCTGAGCCTTTACCTGCGCTTCCATCCGGCATGGCGAAGGTTCCGTGGGCAAAAGATACTCTATGTGCGTGAGCCCAGGGAACTGCACTACTGGGGGGAAAGACGTTCAAAACGCGAGTGGATGAAGGATTGGATCCTGTGTTACGAAGCCCACGACACGCTCGGGCTGGACCCCGCCTTCTTCTTGCCCGACCAGCATCACGCTCAGAAAGACCGGGAATACACCGAAAAGGAAGCCAGAACCCTGGCTGCCGCGAAAAACTTCGACCTGATGATCTGCAACACGCAGACCCTTGCTGATGACATGCGCGCATGGTCTCGTGGATCCTTGGACCCGCAGGTGCTCACCCTTGCCAGCCCGCTGCCGAGGTTAGATCACGCACCGATAATCCATTTTGGAGAGACCATCACTATTGGCTATATCGGCACGGTAGATAAATTTCGCGGGGTCGATCTGCTGCTAGAATCGATCAAACTCCTTCGGAAAAGGTACTCATTACGTGTTGTTGGAAGGTTCCGGGAAGAAAAGGGAGTCGACCCGGCATGGTTGAACGCCTACCTGGATGACCCGGCTCTCAAAAACCGCCTGGACATCAACCTTGTGAAGCAGATCGAAGACGTGGCCTCAGAAATCGATCGATGCGACATCGTGGTTCAGCCTGCCAGTTCAGATGTGCTGGATGCCCGTTACGCTGCACCGTTGAAATCCTACGGGTACATGGTACGCGGCAAACCCATCGTCGCCGGTGATGTTCACTGTCACCGCGAGTTATTCTCAAACGGACAGGATGCCGTCTTGTATCCGCTCTCACCCGAAGGGCTTGCAGATTGCATACAATCCATCGGTGACAATCCGAATTTCGCGCAAAGTATCGCAGAAGGTGCCTGGAAGAAATCGGAAATCTATAATCTCCCGCGCAAAGTGACCGATTTGTTGTCAATAATTTCTGAGACACAGGCAGCCAGGGAAATTGACTCCCGATAACCAGGCATGAAGATTCTCGCCATCTCCGCCCTCCACCCCCCCTACCATTCCGGCGGTTACGAACTGCGGGTCAAGAACATCCTCGATGGGTTGGCTGAACGGGGTCACACCATCCGCGTGCTCACCAACCAGCCCGAGAGGCAGGCGGGAAAACGCGCAGAAACCAGCCCCTACCCCGTGTTACGCAGCCTACACAACCGTTACAAAGCCCGCTTCTTCCCGCGCGAAATTCTTCTTGACCTGCAGGACACCGCCCTGCTTGAAAAGCAGATCGCAGAATTCCAGCCGGACGTGGTCTACATCGGTCACCTCTATATCTTGTCCAAAGCGCTGCTGCCCTTCCTCGCCCGCCGGAGGCTACCCATCCTCTACGACGAGGGCGGCTCCGGTCTCATCGACGCCTGGACGGACCACGGACGCTGGTTCCGCTTCACCGGCGAGTGGCGCAGCAGATTTGCCCCGTTGAACTGGATCAAACCCGCGGTTATCCGCCTGGTCTGCCTGCTGGGAAAAGGTCTCATCAGTCCCCGCTGGCAGTGGCCGCAACAGATGAGGGTCGTCTTCAACAGCCGGTTGAACCAAACCAACGCCCTGGTAAAGGGAGTGCCTGTTGAAAATTCTACCGTCATTCACTCTGGAGTCGATACCGATACGTTCAAATTCCGGGAACGGAAAAACCTCAACGAGCCGTTGACGATCATCGTCCCGGGCAGGATCGAACGGCGCAAGGGTCAGTTGGATGCTATCAAGTTGCTCAAGGAATTGCTGGATGCCGGGATTGACACACGACTGAAACTGGTCGGGGCAGGCTGTTCGGATAGTTATGCAGAAGAGATATTGAAATATACAAAAGAACACGGGTTGCAAGATAAGTTAGAACTGAAACCCATGCTCTCCCATAAAGAATTGGTGGAGGAATACCACTCTGCGGATATTTGTTTTTTTCCGAGTTACCAGACAATAGGATTTTCCCGCGTACCGCTTGAAGCCATGGCCTGCGGATGCATCGTCATCACTTACGGCAACGAAGGCTCGGATGAAGTCATCGTCCAGGGGAAAAACGGGTTTCTTTTGGAGCAAGGGAACATCCCCCAGGTGGCGGAGTGGATTAGAAAACTACTGACCTCACCAGCGCTGGCACAGGAAGTTCTCAGCAATGCGCGGAATGATATCGTAGCCAGGTACTCCCTTAAGCAATATATCCTGGCAATCGAAGAGCAAACCCACCGGGTGATCACTGACCATGCCTCCTATTAACCCACATCCCCTCGTCTCCATCATCCTGCCCACCTACAACCGTGCGACCCTGCTGCCCAGGTCGATCAACTCGGTACAGGCGCAAACCTTTACTGACTGGGAGTTGATCATCTGGGATGACGGATCGACAGATGAAACCGCGAGAATGGTGGCAACGATTTCGGACCCCCGAATCCGTTACTTCCACGGTGAGAACCGGGGTCCGGCCTACGCCCGAAACCGGGCGTTCGAGCAAACCAACGGGGATTTGGTGGCATTCCTGGATTCCGACGATGAGTGGATGCCCGCCAAGCTGCAGTACCAGGTCCAGGCGATGGTAACGTGTCCGCATATTGACCTGCTTTTCATGGATTTCATCAACATAGATGAGGTAAGCGGCAGATCGAGTCGTACCTTTGAGCAATACTCCAGAACGTTGAAATCCCTGAAGGTGGACAAGTATAATGATGGATGCAATCTCATCGTTGGGGGATTGCTCGATAGCCTGGCAGACGAAAATCTCATCGCCACCGACACAGTGATGATACTCAGAAGGATAATTGAATCACAGGGTGGCTTTAACGAGGAATTGAGAAGCTCCGAGGATTTCGAGTTTTGGTGGCGCCTGTGTCTGGCAGGAATTCGGTTTGCCTATCTTGATGAACTTGGGATGACCCGGTACAAACCCGTAAACAGTTTAAGCCGCGGCAGTGTACTTAACTTCCAGGATCAGCTTTCATCGCTTGACCTCTGTACTGCCAGCGTCAAAGCCGCCGGGAAACCAGAACTTGCTGACCTGTTGAAACCAAGATACAGGAACACCTGGCAGAATTTGATTCTTGCTTATGGAGCCAAAGACGAGAAAAAATTGGCATTATCTGCCTTTCAAAATTCTCTCAATTATGGCTTTCGATTCGGATCGCTACGAGTATTATTAATTGCACTCTTAGGAATTGAGTCGATTTTTTCGGAGCAAAAATGATCGAACGACCAAAAAACGCGGAAATTGTTATCAGGAATATCGAAATTCCGGATTTATCGCAAGTAGCAAAAATCCATATGGACGCATTCCCAGAATCGATTCTGACCGTCTTTGGCAACAAGGTAATAAGAAAATACTATGAGTGGCAAATGGCAAAACCCAATGAATGTTATCCAACAGGCGTTTTCTTACAGCACCAACTTGTTGGATTTAGTTTTGCGGGAGTATTCCTCGATTCGGAAATCGGTTTTCTTAGGAAAAATTGGTTGCTGATCATAGAAACCATATTTTCCAACCCAGTCATTCTCGTAAATCCTGTGTTGTGGAAAAAAACTCAAAACGCCTTTCAGGAACTCTCTCGCGAAAGGAAGTATTTAAAACAAAGAAACATGTCCAACTCATCCCAGTATGTGAAAAAATTCGGGATCTTGTCTACGGCAGTAAAACCAGCATACCAAGGATCCGGGATTGGAAAATTAATAACTGAAAATATTGAAATAATTGCTTCAGGCTTGGGGTTTGGCACTATCCGTATGAGTGTTCACCCTGCCAATTCCAAATCCATATTGTTGCACGAAAAACTCGGATATCAGAAAATTTTCTTTGAGAACGGGAAATGGAATGGCGTTATGGAAAAACAACTTTTTGGAACAAAGAGTTCCATGTCGGAAATACTCGATGATCACAAATAAACCAGTTAGAGTTATCCACATTTTTCCCCCCAGTCTCCGAAGTCGATTTGGTGGTCAAAACATTTATTGGAAATCCGTTTTCGCAAGTTGGAATTGTTCAGAAATTATTCATTTTGTTCTGGATACAAAGAACAACCAATTGCTCGAAGCTGGAAAAGCGTTAGACTTCAAATATGACCAAACCCAAAAAATGATATCGAAATGGGAAAGGATAACCTGGATATTCTCTTTACTCAAGAACCTGCTTAATTATCAAAGGGATTTCGATGTAATTCATGCTCACGTGCTCTGGTGGGGTGGGCTACTACTCGGGTTATGGGCTAATCTGAAAGGTATTCCAACGCTATACGAAAGTGTGTTGTTAAACGAAGATTCTCCAAGCGGAATTATCAACCAAAGATTTGGGAATTTAAAACTCTGGTGCCTGAAAAGGTACTCATCCATACTGACTATTTCTGATTCGCTGACTGAAGACTATCTTAAATTCGGTTTTCGATCCTCACAAGTTCATACTCTCATGAACGCTGTTGACACTGATGTTTTCAATCCAGTTGAATCAGAAACAGAAAAATTAGCCCTACGAAGAAAATATTCTCTTCCCGAAGGGGACAAGGTTCTCATTTTTGTTGGCAGCTTAATTCAGCGAAAGGGAGTAGACCTACTCATTAGGGCTTTCATCACTGCTTCAAAGGAATATGATGATCTTCACCTTTTGCTGGTTGGTGCCAGGAACAAACAGGAAAACCCTTCTCTCGTTGAGGATTTCGTCAGTAATCTTCATAAAGCACTGGAAGAAAACGGGGTAAGCAATAAGGTGACATTTTTAGGACTGATACAGGACCGTGACCAGTTGGCTGATCTGTATCGTTTGAGTGATGTCTTCGTTTTTCCATCGCGGAATGAAGGCTTAGGCAATGTTGTGCTTGAAGCCATGGCTTGCGGCTTGCCGGTGATCGTTTCCAGGTTGCCAGTGCTTAAAAAGGTCATTGCCAACGGACAGAACGGCATCTTCGTCCCCCTTGAGGATGCAGATGCCCTGGCGCATACCATCATCCAATTAGCTGCTGAGCTTGCAATTTGCCAGTCCCTTGGGCAGGCAGCAAACAGGTATACAATTACCCATCATAGTTACGCCAAGTGGCAAGCCCGCATTGCGGATCTCTACCGGAGTCTTTTACAAGATAAATAATGATCATTTCATCAACACTCTCCCTCATCCTTGGCCTCCTGATCAGCCTGGTGCTCGCCATCCTGGTATTATCCAAACCGTATCTCGGATTGGTGTTCACCATCGCCTCGCAGCCGGTGGCAGATGTTCTGCCTGATATTCCAATTGTTTCCTCCATTGTGGTCATTCTTGGTGCTGTCACCATTCTAGGATTCCTATTAAAAGCGAAGAGAGAAAATGTCAAGTTCGCGTTCCGCTTTTCAACAGTCCACATTCTCAGCCTCTTGCTCATCATGTGGTTGTTCATTAGTCATCCGCAGGCGGCCTGGTCAGGCTCAGGTCGCAATTGGGTGTTCACCTTCCTTCAGCTTTTCCTTTTGTTGTGGCTGGCGGGTTTTCTACTTAACTCCCCCCAGAAACACTGGGTGCTAATGTGGGTCGTTTCACTCTTATCCATAGTTTCCGCCTTTGTTGCCATCCAGCAGGGGGGCGGTGCTGAGATCGACCCGGATGTACGCGTTGCCGGGCTTGCCCAGGGTTCTAATACAGCCACGCGGTATTTCGTCATCGCATTTGTGTTTCTTACATATTTGCGCAGCATTGAGAGGCACAACCTGGTCAAGCTGTTGCTCGTGGCGGGGATGATCATCGCCTTTATCGGTGTATTCTACACCGCTTCGCGAACCGGCATCCTGTTGCTCATGATTGCCATCATTCTGCTTATCCTACTTCAATCAGGCTTTCGCTACCGCGTGCAACTTGTCTTTATCAGTGTGATCGGACTAGCCTTGATCCTCGTTTTTTCTGCAAGTATTATTGATTTTATCCAAGGCATATTCCCGTCAATTTCGCAGGGGACTGATACCGTTGGGGTTCGTTACGCTTTATGGGAGGCTGGTTTCCAGATGTGGCTGGATCACCCCATCACCGGGGTGGGTATTGGCATGTTTGCCCCAACCTTACACCTATACCCCAATCCGGCCTATCCACTGTTTTTTTCCCAAGGAACTGTTGCCCACAACATGTATGTTTCCATGCTGGCTGAAACAGGCCTGGTGGGAGCATTGCTGTTCGTAGTATTGATCATTGCCTCGTTGATGAACTTTATTAAATCCCAAAAGCTGCCAGATCCCCGCTACAAGGCAATACGCAACACCTGGGCGATCGTATTGATCATCCTGTTGATCGGCGGGATCACGAAAACAGACCAGGTGGACAAGTTCATGTGGCTCACGTTTGGAACCAGCGTTTTTTTCGACAATCTAGTCCATTTTTCGTTCAAAAGAACTCAATTCAAAAACAGTAAGCCATTATTATTTGCTGAATAAAATACAATAACAACATTGACTCATGACTAGTTTTGAAAATAAAAGTAGAATTGCCATCATAACCGGTCAACTTGTTGTTGGGGGGGCTGAAAGACAACTTTATCTTTGGTTATCAAACTTAGATAGAAACCGGTTTGAAGTAATTGTATTAACACTTCACCCATATCAAGATGATTATTGGGAAATACCAATTGAAACTCTCGGCATCAAATTACATAAGATTCCACATTTCTCAAATCGTATCCAACGATTAAAACACATCATTAGAGTGTTATCTGATTTTCAACCTGACGTAATACAAGGTTGGCATCTTTTTACTAGCCCTTATGCCGGCATAGCCGCAAAACGTCTTAATGCATTGAGCATCGGTGCGTTGAGGGATTCATTTAGGAGATTTTATAAAAACCCCATTGAAGCCTTGTTGACATTGTTATTGGTAGATGTAATCTTCACTAACTCTAAAACTGCCGCAAACGAACTTCAAAGAATTAAAATCTTGCCGTCTCAAAAGATTCTTACTGTTCAGAATGCGATTGAGGAACCCCATTCTGATCGACAGAGCGGAAGAGATCGAATTTCCTCATTTTATAATGTATCAACCGATATGACTTGGATATGCACAATCGGTCGATTTGATCCAAAAAAACGGTTTGATTTACTTATTGAAATAATATCGTTGCTTAAAAGCAATGAACAGCAATTTCACTTTTTTATTATTGGTGATGGTGAAGAAAGAAACAATCTGGAAAATCAAATCACACGTTTAAAAATCTGGGATTACGTTACCATGACGGGTGAGCTTCCTGAAGCTATGAATTTGTTAAGAGCTTTTGATATTTTCACATTTTCGTCGCAAGATGAAGGGCTCCCCAATGTGGTCATGGAAGCTGCTGCTGCAGGGCTGCCAATTGTCACCTGGCATTTACCGTTTTACGAGGAATTGCTTGATCCATGTGATATGGCTTTCCTGGTTGATCCCGGGGATGAGAACGCCTTCACAGAAGCCATTCTGCAGCTTATTCGTGATCCAAGTCTACGCACCAGGATGGGTGAACAAGCCCGGCAACACATGCTGAAGAGTTTTTCTGTTGAACGCTACACACAATCCATGACCCAAGTTTATGAAAACCTACTCAATAGCGAGAAGGGCGGCGTGGATTAAGTGATCCTGCTTTATCACCTCGTTTTTCCTGATGATACGCCAAGAGACAAATGGAATGCCGGACTGGTTCTTAGGTTAAGGGACTTTCAAAGGCAAATATCCTGGGTAAAGCGGCATAACCAACTCACATCCCTTGAACAATATTTGAACTTAAAAGGTCAGAAGAAAACCGCGATAACCTTTGACGACGGATACTCCAGAATACTGAACTTAATTCAACCTTACCTCGAAAAAGAAAGTGTACCAATCACCATTTTTACGACGACCTCTCACCTGGATGACGGGAGACTTCTCTGGTTCACCTACCTGAACGCGCTCTGTTCGGAAAACGATTACTCCACAATCAACATCGATTCCACCACTTACCCTTTGTCCAGTCCTGAAACCCGGTCAGCGGCCTGGAAAAAGCTCATTCATCTTGCCCGCGAAAGTGGTGATCCGATCCGCTATGCGAACACCCTGCAAGAAAAATATCCCCTTTCTGCTGAGACCATCTCCATGTATGCAGGATTAACCAGGGGACAAATGTCTTCTACGGCCAACCAATCCCTGGTCAATTTGGGAGCACATACCCACAACCACCCGTACCTGGATCTTTTGGATAAGGAAAAGCAACTTGAACAAATAGAATTGAACAAAGCCCGCTTGGAAGGGATCACGGGGGAAAGAGTAGAATACTTCGCCTATCCCGGTGGAATTTACAACCGGGATTCGCTGGAGTGCGCACACAAAGCCGGGTTTTCTGCCGCATTTGCCGTCAGACCATTAGGAATTGGACTGCAACCGGAATTTGAGATTCCCCGGTTGGATATTTACTCACCTTCCTTTGTGAAATTTATGATCAAGATGGGGTATTTCAGATTACGTCAACTAAGGCATGACAACAAGCCAATCCGATGGTCAGGTTCAAAAACGGCATGAAAGCACCGGGTCGAAATCTCCTTATGGTGGGGAATCACTTTTACTCAAACAAGTACAATAAAAATGTTTGGCATTTTCTGGCACAAAAGTTGAAGCAGTCAGGTTGGAAGGTGATCACGACTTCTAACAAAATCCCCAAACTTCAGCGGTTAATGGATATGCTGTGGACCATCTGGAGTAAAAGGCATGATTACAGCGTTGCCCAGGTGGATGTTTTTAGTCGTGATGCGTTCTTTTGGGCAGAATGCTCTTGTTTGTTGCTTCATCAACTTAATAAACCAATCGTCCTCACCCTTCACGGCGGCAGGCTACCGGAATTTGGTAGTGAGCATCAAAAAAGGATTAGGCGTTTGTTGAATCTTGGCACAATAGTGGTCACGCCATCTCCTTTTATTCAAAGTGGAATGAAAAAGTACGGGAAAGATATCCGGATTATTAAAAACCCGATCGATTTACCCGCAGCCATATATCGGGAACGGACATCACCGCAACCCAAATTGATCTGGCTCAGGTCATTTCACAGAATATATAATCCTAAATTGATCCCTCAGGCAATTAAGAAACTTGAAGACGATTATCCGGATATTTCAATACTCATGATCGGTCCGGATAAAGGAGACGGGAGCTTGCAGGAAATGGAATCCCTGGCAGAGCAGCTGGGAGTAAGGCATAGGATTAAAACCATTGGGAGTGTTGATCACCAGGAAATCTGTAAATATCTCGACAAAGGCGATATTTTTGTCAATACTTCCAATTATGATACTGCCCCGCGCAGCCTGTTGGAGGCCATGGCGAACGGTTTGTGCATCGTTTCAACAAACGTTGGAGGTATCCCCTGGCTGGCAAAGGATGGTGTTGAGGCTTTGCTCGTGCCACCCAATAACCCGGAATTGATGGCTGAGGCAATCGCAAAAATACTTTCCAATCCAGAACTGGCATCAGCGCTTTCGAGAAATGCAAGAAACGGGGTCGAACAATCTGATTGGTCAATGATCTTACCCCAATGGGAATCCATCTTTCTAGAAGCCCAGGGAACAAACCATGAAACTGCTCGATAGAATTTACGCCAAATCCCCGCTCCGGGTACAGAATACCCTTGTATCACTCTACGGAGTCTACTGGCATTGGCTCCGGTTCGGAGGCCGATATTCCACCTACGAACGAGAATACCGCTCGCGAGAAGGTTTTTCCCGACAAAAGTGGCAACAGTATCAAGCCCAAAAACTGGTCCAGCTATTAACCAATGCAGCAACTGAAATTCCATACTATGCCCGCACCTGGACTGATCCACAAAAACAGGCGGCGTTTAAAGGGGATATTCAGAGGCTACCGCTGCTGGAGAAGGAACCGCTTCGCAACGATCCATATGATTTTGTTGCACCCGTAAATCGGAGACAACATCACTGGACATTCCTGACCAGCGGGTCAACAGGCACTCCCATTTCCACGCTGTGGACAAAAGATGAGATTCGGGAATCCCTCGCTGTACGGGAAGTGCGGTCAGCTGGTTGGGCAGGGGTATCCTTCACCATGCCAAGAGCAACGTTTTCCGGCCGGATGGTGGAACCGGACCCTAACAGCAAAGGTCCATTCTATCGTTTCAATTCAGCAGAAAGACAGGTCTATTTTTCTCCATTCCACCTTCGCGCCGAGACTGCCCATTTCTACGTTGAAGCATTAAATAAACACAAAATCCAATGGATGACCGGGTACGCAGTTTCTTACTACCTGCTTGCCAGATTTATACTCGAGCAACAGCTGGAAGTTCCACCAATCAAAGCAGTGATCACCACTAGCGAGAAACTGACCCCCGAAATGCGCCGGGTGATGGAAAAGGCTTACGGTTGCCGGGTATTTGAAGAATACAGCACGGTGGAAAATGCCATTTTTGCCAGCGAGTGTGAACAGGGGCGGTTACACCTCAGCCCGGATGTGAGCCTGGTGGAAATCCTCAGACCTGATGGGACGGATTGTGCGCCGGGTGAGGTTGGAGCAGTGGTCGTCACCTGCCTGATGCGGCCATTTCAACCCCTGATTCGCTTCAGGTTGGGGGACCTGGCGACCTGGGATCCAGAACCCTGTCCTTGTGGTCGGCAAATGCCAATTATCAAGGAGGTCGTGGGGCGAATAGAGGATGTAGTTGTGGGACCCGACGGTAGGCAAATGGTGCGGTTTCACGGTGTATTTGTCGGACAGCCTCATCTTCTTGAGGGGCAGATCATCCAGCAAGACCTGAACCACATCACGGTCAAGGTTGTTCCCCTGGAGGGCTTTGGGGAAGCCGACATTGATGATATCAAACAGCGCGTACGGCAACGCCTTGGAAATGAAATTCAGGTAGAGGTGATTCAGGTATCTGAAATTCCAAGAACCAAATCGGGGAAGTTTCAAGCAGTGATTTCTAACCTACCAATGAGTTGATGAAATCATTCTCTCGATTATTAGTAGCTCAGAGAAATTCGCCAAATTCATGAAAAGAAACAAACTCCGCATCCTCCTGCATACCCAATATTACCCCCCTGAGATTGGCGCGCCGCAAAATCGTCTCGCTGACCTCGCACAAGTACTGATGGAGAGAGGCTTCATTGTATCCGTACTGACAGCGTTTCCCAACTACCCGATTGGCAAGCTCTATCCGGGCTATAAAGGTGTGTTTCGGAAAGAACATCTGAACGGCGTTACCATCTATCGCAGCCTGATCATCCCCTCAAAAAGTGCGTCTTTCCCGTCAAGGATGCTGAATTACTTTTCCTTTCTGGCATCTTCGTTAATCGTTGGATTGAGCCTGCCCAGGCAGGATGTGCTCATCACTGAAAGCCCGCCTCTTTTTCTCGGTCTAAGCAGTTACATTATCAGTCGTACAAAAAGAGCAAAGTGGGTTTTTAACGTCGCAGATCTCTGGCCGGCTTCCGTGGTGGAGCTAGGACTGCTTCGTGAAAATAGCACTCTCCATCGACTTAGTTATAGACTGGAATCCTTCTTCTATCGTAAAGCCTGGCTCGTCACAGGACAATCCAGGTCAATTCTGGAGGACATCCATTCGCGATTCCCCGAAGTAATGACTTACCATCTTTCCAATGGCGTCGACCCCTCAAAGTATGAACCCCTCCAGAATAAACAAAATGAAGAGCTGGAAGAAAGAATCAAAATCGTTTACGCCGGGTTGCACGGGATTGCCCAGGGACTGCAACAAATCGTTGATTTGGCAAAGGAACTGAAAGATGATAAGAAAATATTCTTCGAGTTATACGGAGACGGACCGGAAAAGGAAACCCTTATTGCCCTGGCGTCTCATTACTCGTTGAACAACCTCGTTTTTCACGACCCTGTTCCAAAAGGTGCCGTGGCGGGATTGCTGGCCGAAGCGGATATCCTGCTGGTGCCGCTAAGAACTCATTTGACCGGGGCTGTTCCTTCCAAGTTGTACGAAGCCATGGCCGCGGGAAAACCCGTGATCCTCATAGCAGAAGGAGAAGCCGCCAGGATTGTAAATGAGTCCAATTGCGGGATAGCGGTTCATCCGGGAGACTTACAGGAACTCGTAAATGCAACTCGTCACCTTGCTGGTAATCCGATGACCAGGAAAGAGATGGGAGTAAATGGACGAAAAGCGGTTCTTGAGTATTTTAATCGAAGAAAAATCATGAATTGCTTCATAGACTTCTTGATTGATAAGATGGTGTGATCCATAACGGATAACATGGGTCGCATTCATCATATTTTGAAAAAATGCAAATTCACCAATATTAAGTAAATGGAATTGATCCAAGGATAATTAATCTACACGATAGGTATAATAAACTTGGTCTATCCAACAAGTAACAATTATTGTTCAAACGCGGCGAAATCGCCGCGTTTTTATTTTCAAGTACTCGCTTTTTTCCCCACCTTGAAAAAGATGAAACCTAAAATGATGAACAAGACCCCTAAAACGATCAGCGTGATCTTCCGCCAGCCAAACCCCGGAAATGGAAAACCCACGAGCTGGTAAAGCCACCACCAGCCAAAAATTCCCACGAGTACGTTGGAGACAACCATCACCGCCCCAAGTACTATTCCAACAATTCCAAGTGTTTTATTCGACATTTTTCCTCCAATTATTTTATCGACAACTACCGTTAGCCAAACAAATAGTTAAACTTCGTGCCGCTGCCAACTCTCTTGTCAGCAGGGCTTCTCACTTCTTTGTGAAGGACATATAAGCGGAGAAAAGACCATAATACCCATTGAACGCCCTAACCTTCCATTTGTAAGTCCCTTGAGCCAGGTTGAGCACCGGGCTTGGTTTGTAGCTGCAGGTGTTTGAAACACAAGTGCTGGAAGAAACCTCCACCCAGCGGACGTTTGCACCAGCGGAAGTCTGTATTGCCAATTGGTACTTGGTTGCCCCGTTAATATTTGTCCAACTGAAAGTCGGGTTTGAATTCCAGATAGTCCCCCGCGGAGCGATTGGCTCTGGAGGATCCACGAGATTGAAAGATTTCAGCACACTATATGCTCCCCATAAACCGTTGTACGATTGAATTTTCCACTTGTAGTTCCCAAGTGTCAAGTCAAGGGTAGGGCTTGGAGTGAAGCTGCAGGTTGTGGTTCCGCAAACCGGAGAAGTGATCAGCTTCTTGAACACAAGCGTACCTTCCGCAGTATAGAGGAAAATCTGGTACCTGGTCTGATCAGCCACCTTTGTCCAAATGAACTTCGGGTTGGGTGTTGTTGCAGAGACACTGGGGAACCTGGGAGCAGGAGGGTTCACCACGGTAAATGATTTTGCCGGTCCATAGCTTCCCCAGAAACCACGGTAAGCCTTGACAGTCCATGTGTACGGGTTGTTCGTCAGATTTAGTTTGACCGGGAAGGTGTAGCTACATGCTGTGGCAGTGCAGGTTGCAGGGGTTAGCTCTTCTTCTCTGATGATTGTCTCGCCCTGCTTGATCAACAACGTGTATCCAGTGGCACCTTCCACAGGTTTCCAGGTGAACTTCGGGTTCCGGCTGGTAATCGTTCCAGATGGGATAGCCGGTTGTGGAACGGACACCGGCATCTTCGTAGCAGGATCACCAAACAACAGGTAGGTATCAAGCAAATCCAATGAAAATCCTGTGGTGAATAGCTTAAGTAACCCGGTTGAAGTTGCACCCCCAAGTGTTGAAACATTATTATGGAACAACGCCTCGTAAAAACCGCGGTTGAGGTAATCATGCCCGGTGGAAACCCCAAAACCAGTCGGTGACCAACTCGCCACAGCTCCCTTCCCCTCAGCCCGGGTTATCACCTCAGCCATTGCATCCAATCCACTTGAGGATAGATCCGGTCGATGGTAATGTCCGTCCATGCAGGTCATTGGCAGCATTACCGGAAGTTTTCCGCCATTAGTGAGCAAGGTTACATCTGTAGATTTGAATAGTTTTTCGCTTGCCCAGCTGTTAACCTGGGCATGCCCTATGTAATTTACAATTAACACCCCATCATTAATCGCCCTTTGTATCGCAGCCTGGGCTTCGGAAACAACAGAATGAGTCTTGCCGTAATATACTTCCTGCAACTGGTATGTTGAAGGCAAAAGCTCAGTAAGAAGAGCTTTTGAGATTTGGGCAAAGTCCCCGCCAGTATCTGCATCATCCGCCACCGCTAAAACTCGCGCCTGCCAATCACCGCTAACCGGATTGGATTCATAATCGATGATCTTGTTGATAAATGCATCTGCTTCATTTTCAGAATTGACAGCAAGCCTTCCCAACATCATATCCGGGAGATTATCAGCACCTGCCAGGGTAACATAGCGGTTATCCGTCGCGGTTTCTCCGATCCAGGGATCAGAAAAGGTCAGGAAGGCAGGAATGTAATTTGTGCGGCCAAATCCAAGGTAGTTTTTCGGATCGTAGTGCCCATCACCCACCAGGACCACATAAGAAGGTGCAGGCGGCTGCCAACTGGAATAAGCAAATTCCAGAAAATTGCGAATCGCTGCCGGGTCGACGATGCCAAAATTAAACTCATCGTACACATCCTGCACATCCACAGTTTGCGCCCGTAAGCCCTTGCTTGCACGGAAATCGCTGAGTCTCTGCGCCGAGGTTAAGAAATTACTATGCGAAATCACAAGATGATCAGCGCCGTTCGCAATCATTCCCAGGTTAGAGGTTGTGTCTACATCTGATTCGATCCCCTGCACCTGGCGGAAGCGGGCGGTGTTGGTTGCCCAATACCTTGCCTCTCCAGTAGTCGCGTCCGAGAATTGCAGTGAATAAGGAGACACTGAAGATACAACCGGATTGATGATTTGCACGACCGCTTCAGGGGTTGTGACATCAAATACTGCCAGTCCCTGGTCAGTGGTGAAGCCATTTACCTGGTATAACCATGTTCCAGCTTCTGGGGTAGTAAATGGGAGTTCATCATTTTCGGTAATAAAAATTTTAGAATAATTCAGCAGGAATTTGTCGATAACCACCACATCATATCCCACGCCGGTATCATTGGGACATGTCACTTTAAGAATATTGGTTTCCGGACTGGCTCGTAGTGTATTTCCCGGAATGACTGCCTCAAATTCATGCCACGAAATCCCATCCCAGGTGGTATCACCAACCTGCACATCGTTTATGGTTAGAACAACGTGGTGATCGGGGTTGATTGAACTTTCAATAAACCCCAATAACCGGATCTTTAATGTTGCTGCAGCAGGGATATAGGGAGCCGGGAGGGTGAAAGAGTACGTCCAGCTTTTAGGCACCAAATTAACGGTGGGTCTTACAAAGTTCCAATAGTAACGCTCCAGGTCATCATCACCAGGCATTTGTGACATGTAAACGGTGTCCTGTTCAAAATCCCGTTGTGCTGGATAATAAGCGGGAGTTGATGCACTTTGTGGAGTGCCATCCCTTTCTGTCATGCGCAAAACATCTGCTTCACCATAGGTCAGCCAATACACATTGTCCCGGGTGTACTTGGAGTCAATCCCCTGTCCATAAAAAAGGATGTAATCAGAAGAATCAAAACTACCATCGGTTTCCCCCTCGATCTTTATTGCCACCGGGATTCCCAGGTTGTACATTTCAATTGTGCGTGGATCCAGTGAATCAACCGGTACTCCAGCAGCTGATAACTCAGTGTACGTGAGCTTGTAAAACCCATCCTCTCGCACCTTGATGCGCCAACCCGGTTCAGGCGACGTCCATGGAATCCCGGCTGCACGGATTCCAGCGCTCAACTCAAGCAGGCTCGGAGTAAACACCAGGTCTGGTTGGCGATATTGTCTTGCCGTTCCGTAATTCAACAACTCCCCTTCAAACAGAGACTCAAACGCATCCGATTCCAGCCTGGCATCCCCCGAATCTAAGGAACGCATCCCGGAGAACTTCACCGAAATTTGCATCGATTCATAAACAACGAGTTCCTGACTGGAGGGGTTATACTGCACCGGAAATACACTGATTCCCGCAATCCGCTGTTGACGCATTACTCCATCGCTGGTGACCTCTGCCAGTAATCCGGGATACCCCGCACCCCCATAGACTGCACCGTCCTCGACGTATTCATCAACCGCAGATGGAAATCCATCACTCGAGGTTAACGCATTGGACAAATCCAGGTCAATGCTGCGCGTCACAACCGGAAGGACTGGCGCATCGAGTACCAACGTGTGGCTTGGTCCCAGCACCACCTGCAGCTCAACTCCGGCTCCGAAGGGTATCCCTATTTGTTTTACACTGAAGGGTAATTGCGGCGAGCCTGGATCTCCGGTGGCAGACCAACCCGGCAACGAAACCTGGATATAGCTTTTTCCTTCTATGGATACGGGTTGGAGCAATATTTGATCCCAGGGTACGTTTACTTCAAAAGCCAAACCATCCGAATCATCCGCGAGCAACCGGGAATCACTATGATAATCTCCAACGACCGTGTTTGACGACTGGGCATTTATTGAGGCAGGAACGATTTCTGAATTGGAGAATACCGCCTTTACAGATCCCCCTGGAATTAATGTCCAGACGAGAATTATTACAACCATTACCGAAATTAAGACATTCATAATTCTCTTCATGAGTTCTTGTCCTCCTTCAACTGTACTACCAATAAAAACCACATGGCTACCAATACTAATAATATTTTACCCAAACAAAGCGCTCAATGATCCAAAATGAGAGAAATCAAGTCCGCACCGCGTTGATAGCTTAACCAATAAAACTGCAGATTTTCAGCAAGTTGATCCAGTCGATCAAGGAGGCCAGAAATTACGGTCGAATTGTAGTAAGGAATGAAAGCTGTCTGCAACAACCTTGTTATACCCTCAGAGGCACCACAATTCACCTGTCCAGAGGGTTTCGTCCGATCGAGGAAGAATATTTTTTCCAAAGGTACTCCGGTCGCAGAGCACATGGCGGGATTCAGATGCCATGGTGTGCCAAATATCATGAACTTTCCTTGAATAAACCGTAGAACCAGATTGTCTTCACCAAGCACAGTCACTCCAGGGATCAAAGAAAGGTCTGCGACGATTGTGGATTTTCCCGCTCCTGAAAACCCGATAAAGCAATATCCCTTCCCATCAACTTGTATCCCGGAGGCATGCAGTACCAGGTCCCCTAAAGCAGAAAGCCAATTCACATAAATTACAAGATCAATGTCCTGCAGAGGATAAGGAATGATTCCGTTTTTTGAGGATGCTTGAAAATTGCCAACCACTCTGCCACGGGAAAAACTTCTGTCAACTATCACGGACCGCTGCGGAGGGCTGCTGGGAGGAGCGACAAAGAGAAAATTGTCTGACGATATTTCTCTCCACAACTCCCATGTCCTGGAGGGAAAATAGAGAGGAACCCAACCCGCCTGGTGATCAATTATCCCATCCTCAACAAACAAAACCAGGCCATCATCTTGTGACCTGGTGGTTAAGAATTTGTCATGACAGGAGTGAACCATGGTCTTTAGCCTTTCGTTGCGAAGGTCCAACTGCAACGTCAGGTCCGCGACGCTAAGATTGATCAGGTCTGAAACGTAATTGTCTCCCAATTCAAGAATTTTCCACAGTAAGAGATCAGGAATTAATTACTATAGCAGGTTGGAATAGTCTTACAGTCGAGTAGAACTAACGTGTCAGTGCTGGTGTTACATGTTCCCAACACCGATTCGTTAATTTCCAGGTAGACTGCTTTTACCACCGGCGCTTCGTAGTTTTTCTTTTCGCTCTCCATGCTCACACCTCCAAAGTGTATTTACGATATTGAGTTAATTAATGCAACACGCGCCCTGGCTGTTTCACAAACAATGTCCACGACAGTTTCATCATCCCCATGCACCACCTGCGACCACCCGGGGCATTGCGGACAGAGGGTTCCAACGTCACAAGTCTGGCAAATACTGGTTTGTTTGCGCTTTTTACCCCGTATGGCTCCCAGTAACTGCCAACCTTCTTCGAAGTTTCCATGGCGCAGATCATAGGCAGGCTCACGGGCCATAATGCACATGCTCATGCGTCCATCCGAGCTAACATGAAAGGAGTAGAGGCCTGCTCCACAACCATAAACATACTCGCTGCGGGTAAATGGACCGTTTTCGGAATACGCATTGATAAGAATTTCCTTTCGTTGGGGATCCTCCCGGTCGAGAGCAATGACCTCTTCCACAGAGAGCCGGTAATCACAAGGTTTTGTGTCTCCATCCAGCCGGGGCCATAGCATGGCGTCGTAACGGAAAGGCACGCCTCGATTTTGCGACCACTCTTTCATTTGTGCTAATTCGTGTTTGTTCAATGATATGACCACTGCCTTAAGTCGAACCCTCAGACTTTTTTCAAGCAATAAGTCAATTCCACTTCTGCAACGGTCGAACGACCCAGGAATACCAGTTACTTTTTCGTAAACTTCTTTTGAGTGCCCATACAAAGTAATTTCTACCAGGTAAGGTGGCCATTCTGCCAGCAATTCGGCAATGCGCGGAGTGATCAGGGTGGCATTCGTAAAAATCGTCACCAGGAATCCGAGTTGTTTTGCGTATTTGTATATCTCACTAAAATCAGCGCGGAGGAAGACTTCACCTCCCGTTAAAAGCAAATGAAGAACGCCAGCTTTTAACATCTGCGCAAGAACAACCTTGATCTCCTCCAGGCTCATTTCGGTGGCGAGTGCCTGACGGGCAACCGCAGTTTGATTGATATAACAATGAACGCAAGCCATATTACAGCGTTCTGTCACCTCGAGCGTGGCACCAAGCGGAAGTCGGCGGCCTTGCATACTTGCACGCAGGTCCTTTCCCCATTCACCCATGCTTATTTCAGGACAGGCAAAATCATCCAAGGTTACACCTTCCTGACAGCATCAATGGATACCATTTCCTGCAGAAAATTTTCCAGGTCACGTCGGACGACTTGTACTTCACTGTTGTATTCAGTGAGTATTTTTTCCTCCATCTGGCCAAAAGTGGTGGGGGTTTCAAGAGACTCCCAAATAAATGCCCCAATTCCGTTTAGCGTATAGAGACAATTCATGTCCGCCACGTTTTGATGAATCGGAACAAGCACAAAATCATCAACAACCTTGCGGAATATAAAATCAGAATTCCTTATGAAACTACCCTCTGTATTCACCAATAAAGTCTCCATGTAAATCCACACATATGCTTTTTGATCTATTCACTCAGGCTTTGTTCTTGTGAGTACCCGTGTCCCTGGTAATCCATCGTTTTCAGGGACACGGGATGTTCGGTTTTCACGTTCTCACGGTCACTTCGATCTCTTTATTCCTTTGTAAAAAACTCAACCCGTTCCAGTGAGATCACACTCACGGAGATCATTTGGAACCAATTGGTTGAAAACTCATTGATGGTTTAACAATCACATAGTTGACTATGGTTTTGTTACCACTAATGTCGACGACCTCCAACCAGTAGACGTATTTCCTGGTGACATCGGTGTTCCAGTTTTTGAAGAGGTATTCTGCCCCGGTGAGACTACCTGGCAGGGCTTTACTCACGATCAGCCGTTTGTTGATCTGCTCCTTCTTGCCTTTCAGCCAGGTTGAGCGGTAAATATTGAACCCAAGAATGTCATCCTCGATCGCTGTCACCCATCTCAGTTCAACGCGCCGATTGATCCTGACCGCGGTGAACGACTCCAACCTGACCGCCGTGGGTTTGTTGGAGAAACCAAAGTCATAGGTCACGTTGACTAAACCGCGGGTAACCGTTGCAATCTCGCCCAACGGGTCTCCTGAATCCAGATCAGGGTTCGTGCCAATGTGCGGAGGGCTCACATAGGTGTATCCGACCGGCTTCGTGGCAGTCACCGTCAGAACAGGCTCGCCAGTGCCAACACCATCATAGTCCTCGTCCAGAAGCAGATTCTCGAAGCTGTAGTAACCACTGGCATCAGTCACGGTCGTGATCACCGTCGTAGATCCGTTGGGATAAGCAATCAAGAGCGTAACGGTGACACCTGGAATGCCCGACTCACCGGCATCCTGGATGCCATCGCCATCGACGTCATCCCAGATGAAGTTACCCAGGGCAGCAGGTTCAATGAAGTACCCAAAGTCAACCGTGTCACGGGTTTCGCCGCCGGAAAGATTGATACGGTACGGGTCGACTTTTGATTGACCATCGTCCGCTTCTCCCTGAGTCCCGAGCGAATGCCAGTAACCAAGCAACTCATTGTCATCGTCGGTGACATCCACAAAGTAATTACCATCGGGTAGCCCGCTGAAGAGATAGTGTCCAGTAGAATCAGTCATCGTGGTGGCAATGAGTTCATCCGCGCCATCCAGGATACCGTTACCATTTGTATCTGTGTACAGGTCCACGCTGATGCCGCTGAACACGTTCGTCTCGCCGGCGTCCTGCGTGCCATCAGAGTCAGTATCCTCCCAGATGGTTCCGCCAACGGAGTTCGGGTTGGTGGGATCCCTGTATCCAAAGTCCTGCAACAGGTTGCTTGCTCCCGCGGCGATCGTCACAGTGGATACGTTTGGCGTTCCGCCATCCGGATCAACGGTGTTCACCAGCCCTACCCCCGGCAGCGTTGTGGTGACTACATTGACAGTGTAAGTACCGGCAGCCAATCCACCAAAGTAGTATTGACCATTCTCATCTGTGGTGGTTTCGGCCACAATTCTGCCATCGCTGGCGATCAAAGTGACCGTCACCCCTTCCATCCCCTCGCCTGGATCATAGACGCCATCATTATCCTGGTCAAAGAAGATGGTATCGCCTATCAGTCCCTCACCAGCGTCATGTCCCGGCGGAGCAAAAGCGAAATCAGCATTGGTTACAGGAGCAGTTGTTAAATTGCTGACCGCGCTGATCTTTAACCCCGTTACAACACCAGTTGTCGGGTTGCCCTGGTTGGCACCATCAGCCACGTCATAGGTGGGCACAAGTTCGCCAAGCACGCTATCGCTGTCGTTCACCCATACCAGGTAGTCATCTGTGCCGGCACCATCAAGGACGGGTAGCCCGCTAAACCCATAAGTGCCGCTTTCGTCAGTGATATCCGTGGCTACCACCGGCTCACCCACATCCCAGACACCGTTACCATTCAAGTCCTTGATCAACGAGACAGTAACACCTGAGATCAAAGGTTCACCAGCGTTTTGGGTGTTGTTGCGATTCAAGTCCACCCAGAGGGTGTCTCCGATCGATCCTGTCGTTCCGGGTTCAGGCTGGTAACCAAAATCGGCATTCAGGTACACATCCCCCGGTCCCAACAGGATGGGAGAAGTTGTCTGGTTATCCAGCATGGCATCCGGGTCGCCGGTTTGCGTAAAGCCCGTAGGGGTTGTTCCATTATTTACCACGACCGTGTAAGCGCCAGCAGGCAGATTATCAAAGATGTAATTCCCATTGTTATCTGTGGTGGTGGTTTGGGTGGTATCGTCACCTGTTCCCAAGATGCCGTCAGGTCCAAGATTCGTAAGGAGCACCTGGATGCCCGGAATGCCGATCTCATTGCCTTGCTGCAATCCATCACCATTGACATCCACCCAAACCCGGTCGCCGATGGCGCCGGTGCCTGTGTTGGTATTTGTTTCGGTGGGGCTGCTCCAGTTGTAACCGAAGTCAGCCGTCATGTGCTCCTGCCCAGGCGCGAGCGTGAAGGTCGTGGTGTGCGGGGTGCCGATACCGTTCTCATCATAAGTGGGGTTGGCAGCCAACCCGGCGGGCAGCGACGTTTGGTCAACTGTGACGGTGTAACTGCCGGTTTTTAAGCCGGTGAAGAGATAACCTCCGTTGGCATCCGTGTAAGTCACCAGGGTGTAGGTGGTGCCGTCAAAGGCCGTGCCGGTGAGCGTGACCCTGGCGTTGGGGATACCCGATTCCCCGGCGTCCTGGTCGCCATCACCATCCTCATCCAGCCAGACATAATTACCGATCGATCCAACTTCCGCAACCGCGCGGTAAGGCGGGACGAGCGTGCCCAGGTCGAGCGCTTCATCGTCGTTGCCGCCAGTGAGGGATGGATATTGCCCATACGCCACAGCTATCGGGGATCCACTGCAATCGGAGTTAAAGGTCTTGATATAGGCGCCGCTCATGTCAAAATCGCCGCCAGTTGCATAATCAATGTGCACGTGGTCCACCGCCCAATAGTTGCCTGTTTCCAGATCGTCGACAATTCTGAAGCGGATATAGGTCGGGTTGGCGATATATGCGCTGATGTTGAAAACTTCTGAAACCGGGAAGTCAGGACCCGGGAAGATCTGAGCCCACGGACCGCCGTAGGTCTTGAGGGTGGTCCAGGTGGTGCCGTTGGTAGAGATCTCCACGGCAATGCGGTCGGTGGTATCCAGACCGGAAGAGGAATAAAGCTCAAAGCTCAAACGGGCGTAAGTTGCCCCGGAAATATTATGGGTGCGCTGGATCCAACGCCCGGATTCATTGTTCGTCCCGTCATTTTGCAGGCGCAAAGTCCCAGGTGCTGTTATATTGACCTGGATCGCTCCTGCGTTAGCAGCAGTAGGAGTCTCTCCTCCTCCTTCCGTCCAATCGCCGGTCCAGGTTTGGTTGCCAGCCCATCCATCCACACTATCGTCACGGGCATAGGATTGAGTGGTAAACAGGTCGTGGACGTAACTGCGCGAAGGCGGGTCATCGTCAAACCGGTAAGAAGTAAGTGGTGTTGCACCCACTTGAGACTGTTCAGCCCCAGTAATTGTTGGCGGTGTTCCGGGGGAGCAGGTCAGCCCGCTGCCGTTGGTATCCACGTAGATATTCGTGGCGGTCAACGCGCTCACAAATACTACATTACGGCTGTAGCGGTTGGCAGTGATATCCGGGGTGGTACCATTTGCCGTTGAATCCGGATCATGGCAGATTCCGCTGTGGCTTTCATTGGAACACCCGGGAGCCCATCCCACCAGCACTTCCCTGGTGAGCTGGTTGGTGGGGACAAGGGGCGCGCCCCAGTCCATGAGCCGTCCATTACTATTCTCCTGGGTACAGTCAGTGATCGAAATGGGAGAAAAAACCTGTCCGCCGGCCGTCCAGAAGCGCGCGCCGTTGTTATTCTCCAACAATCCGGTCACATTCGGGCTGGCTCCAGCTGAGTTGGCAGGGACGGTGAAGGAGCCATCAGCCGTGGGGTAAGTGTTTCCCCCAGGGGCATCGTAACTAACAGTGATCTGCGCCGGGTTAGGGTTATATAACCAAATCTCTGTACACCCATTTGATCCTGCAGTCCCTGTCCGGGAAGTACCCACAGGAGTTAAGTAATCGTTGGTCCAGTTAGGGCGTGCCACCAGGGCATCCCAGCGGAATTCAAAGGTGTCGTCAATATCAGCGGTCATCGAATTCACCTGCACCGAATGACCCGCCACCACTGTAAGAGTACCACCATCAAAAATACCATTCACCTGGACTCGTCCGCCTTCAGCCAGTACAAAATCATTCAGGTCGTTGGCGTCAGCCACATCGCCATCACCGTTGGCGTCCACGTCAATGGTGGCACCGCCGGCTCCGGCCATAATGAACCAGCGCACATCCTCAAAGGATGAGTTGTTTGGTTCCACGGTATCTTCCCCTACCGGGGCCATGTAAGAGGTGCCCCATTGACTAGTATCGAACATTTCGGAACCACCGGCCATTACTGAACCGGGAGTGGGGGGGAAAGCGGCGCGGGTCATGGCCACCGGGGAGGTTGTGCCCACCTTGTCACGCCCATCATAGAAAATCTTCGCTGAACTGCGGGTATAGGGTCCAGGAGTGGTACCCTCAATTACCACATCGTTATCAAGGATGATCACGTCCCCGGCCGAGAACTGGTCATCCCCAGCGCTGGCACAGGGGTTCGGCCCTGAAGCCATGGCAGGCGGACAACCGTTGGTGAGATCGCCATCCCCCCAGACCTGGGTGCCATCCGGATTGGTACCGGCGTTGTATATGTTCGCACCCGGGTTGGCGATGTCGCTCTCATAACCGCCGTCCTCCCACTGGTCCCAATAGACCAGTGTGCCAGCCACGTTCATGGCAATCGAGGTCACGCTGCGGATGGGGCTGATCACCTGGGGGTAAGTGGTAAGTGTGATCTGGTTGTCATCAAAGAGAGTCAGCAGGTCGTCTTCCGGCAGGGTGACATAATAAACCTGGGCCGGGGGCGGGTTTGCGGCGGTAACCCGCAGCACCGGGAACCCCAGGCTAACAATAAAGACCAATGCCATGCTTAAGTACAGCACAGTACGCAGATTCAACCGATTTCTAACCACTGTTGTTTTCATCGTTCCAGTCCTCCTCAGTCAGCACCACATAATAAGCCTTTGGAAAAAAGTTCTTTAACCCAATAAATAACCGAATCCCCATCCTCGGAAGAAGGAGCAGACAAATGGGTTGGTTTGCTGCAAAAACCACAGGTTCGCATTCTCAGTTGTTTTCGTTATGTAACCTGAATACATTATACGATATTTGACCTTAAAATATTCATCCATAATTCTCAAGTTGCCTCGGTTTCGCAAAAATCGTTTTCCCATTGACCAATGCTAACATCTTCGATATTACTTACCTCGATTTCCAAAGGTTATCCTTTGTATTTATGGTACTTTTACGGTCACTGAATCGATCAAAACCTCGGTCCACTCGTTCGTGTAGGATTTTTGATTGTTGTAGCCGCCAATCATCAACTGATGGTTTCCTGCTGTCAAGCTGCCCAGGTCCAAAGAGACGAATTGCCAGCCGGTGGTTTCGAAAATACCTCCGTTGCCGTTGCCATTGATCTGAGCCAGGTAATCATTGCCACCAGTTCCATAAAGCACCCCATCCACGCTAACCAACGCCTGGCTGATGTCACCTTTATCGTAATCCGGTGATTGGGTGAGGTTGTACCAAAACGAGACCACCACGTTCTCAGCACTGGGCAGATTAAAAGTGATTTTCCAACCCCCGGATATATCGTAAATAAGGGCAGGGTCCAGCCCTCCCAGGGTTACCTGCAATCCTCCGCCGCTGACACCCCCAGATGGCAGGTACTCGCCGCTGGCATAATCCGGTTGGCTGGTTCCTAAAAAGACGTCATCCTGGTAAACAAATCCATTCGCGTTGCTATCGAAATTGGCAGAAACCAGGGTGTCGTTAGCAGGCGCTACAACGATCGAAAGGTCATCCACTGCGGCTTCCACCAGGCTGTTCTTTGCCAGGTCTGCTGCCTCCAGTTGGATGCGCACGGATTGCCCGGTAAAGCTCTTCAGGCTCGCCTGGAAAGACTTCCAGGCGGCGTCGATATCTTTGTTGGTACCCCTCACTTCCAGGACGGTTTGAGTACTACTGCCGATCACCTTTACCCGGAAGTAATCTGCCGTAGTGGCGTTCCTGCCATGGGCAAAGTAATATTTAAATGAAAGCGTGATGTCCTGCCCGGCAGGCAGCTGGATCAACGGAGACCGAATGGTTGTCACCCCGTCAACATCGTAGCTGTTGGCGTTACTCCCGGCGCTGCGGCCGGTTACCAGGTTGATCGATTCGCTGGTGGTAATGTCCAATTGCTTTGGTCCATCAGAATCCGTGCCTTCCGGGTTACCTCTTTCCCATTTCCCGGATGGAGCGGTATCTGTTCCATCGGGATTCACTGTCCAGCGTTTTTCACTCTCAAAATTATCCGTGAACGGCAGGGTAAAAGCAGCTTCCCTGACCGTGATCAAAATAGCAGCCGGGGACGAATCCACCTTTCCGTCATTGCTTACAAACCTGAAATTATCCACGCCAACGTAACCAGATACAGGGGTGTAAGTCAATGCTGGCGGGGTTCCGCTCAGGCTGCCATGCGCCGGGTTCACAGTGACTCTGAAGGTCAAAGGGTCGCCATCAACGTCTGTCCCGGTAAGAGTGACGCTTATCGGCATTCCCTGGTCGGTACCGAGACTCTGTGGCGTAGCAACCGGCGGGTCATTCACGGCGTTCACGGTTAGGGAAACAGTGGCAAGATCAGAATCCACGATGCCATCATTCGCGATAAAGGTAAAACTATCCGGTCCGTTGTAATGATTTGCCGGAGTATAGGTGAGGGCGGGAGCCGTTCCCGACAACGTTCCGTGAAGTGGTGCATCCACAATACTGAATACCAATGAGTCGTTATCCGGGTCTGAACCGGTCAGGGTGATGGCTACAGCCATGTCCTCATCAGTCGAGACTGATTGGTTATCGGCCGTTGGTGCCTGGTTCACAAGATTGACAGTGATCGAAACCGTTGCCGGGGTTGAATTGACCGTGCCATCATTGACCCTAAAGGTAAAACTGTCAGCTCCACCGTAACCCGCCACGGGGGTATAAGTCAAATCCGGAGCAGTTCCGGATAATGAGCCATGTAACGGGTCTGTTAAAACTTCATAGGTGAGCAGGTCACCATCAGCATCAGAACCAGTCAGGGTGATTACCACTGGTGTGTCTTCGTCAGTCGATACAGCTTGTCCATTTGCCACAGGCGGCTCATTAGCGCTGATCACCCTCGCCCCTGCAAGTTCTGCCACCAACCCCAGGGTGGTCCTCACAGCATCAAACCCCAGGTCGAAATCCGCATCCGAGTAGTTGGCGTACACATCCGTCG
>CAYVTF010000002.1:0-240151 GCA_964454565.1 uncultured Anaerolinea sp.
ACTCACCACTTTTGTTAAGGTTCAGCATTTTACAGAAAGAATGTTACACCAACGGGAGTGTTAGGTAAGGGGATTGGATATAATGTTGATATGGCGCGCAAAATACTAGTAGTGGACGACACACGTAATGTGCAGATCATGTTGGGGGATTTTTTGACCGGCCAGGAATTTGAAGTAGTCAATGCTTCTGACGGTCGTGAGGCTTTGGAGGTGTGTAAATCCAGCCTGCCGGATTTGATCCTGCTGGACATCATGATGCCGACCATGGATGGGTTTCAATTCCTCAACCACCTCAGGCGAGAATCCAATGTGCCTGTGATCATGATCACTGCCAAAGATAAAGAGACTGACATTGTGCGTGGGTTTGAACTAGGTGCAGATGATTATATTATTAAACCATTCAATTTACGTGAACTGCTAGTAAGGATCCGGGCAGTATTAAGACGGGCTGGTGAGATGAATTCACCAGGGAATATCCTGTCGATCAACCAAATTTCCCTTGACCCGGGCAAGCACGAAGTTAGGAAGGATGGGCTGGTGGTGGAGTTGACTCCGCTCGAGTTCCTTTTGCTGGATATTCTCATGCGGGCTCATGGTCAGGTGGTCAAACGGGTGGATCTAAGCATCAGGTTGATGGAATTCGGATATGTTGGTTCTGAATCTACATTAAAAATCCACATCCGCAACCTGCGCCAGAAACTTGGTGATGACCTCAATCAACCAAAGTTCATTGAAACAGTTTTTGGTGTGGGTTACAGATTCATGGAAGGTTCAGCATGAAAGCCTCACTCAAAGGAAAGTTGATCCTCTCGTTCCTGGCGGTTGCACTGATTACAATATTGGTGGTTTCCACAGTTCTTAGGCTCAGTTCCGGACAATCCCTGATGAACATGGTCGTTGATCAGGAAACCGCAACATTGACTGAGGCTGTTGAGGAGTACTACGCAACGGCAGGCTCTCTTGAGGGGGTTTATGAGTATTATCTTCAGAATAACCCATACCAATTTGGCGGTCCTCCTTCGGGTGGCGGAAAAGGCGGCGGGGAAGGACGGGGATTGCGTGGGTTGGGAGGTCTGGTGGATACTGATTACCGGACGATATTTCCCACGTTCGGGGTGTCACCGGGCAATATTTTGCCGGATACTGCTGCCCTCGCATTAACTCCAATCAAGGTGGATGGTAAAGTGATTGCCTACATTGTGCGCGACGAGAAGTACCAATTTAACTTAAGCGCTGAAGAAGAGTTATTCTTGAAACGTACCAATTTGGCCATTGGACTGGCAGCAGCAGCAGGCGTGCTGATTGCGGTGGCCATGGGGTTTCTCCTGGCTGGGGGTCTGCTTAAACCAATCCGTAGGTTGACCAGAGCCTCCAAATCACTGGCAACCGGTGCATTGGGTGAACAGGTACCGGTCACCTCGAAGGATGAATTAGGTGAACTGACCCGGACTTTTAACCAGATGAGCGCAGATCTTTTCAAGGCGGATGAGCAGCGCAAACGGCTCACAGCGGATATCACCCACGACCTGGGAACGCCACTTCAGGTCATTTCCGGATATGTTGAAATGTTTGAAGAGAAGGGAGTTGAGGTTACCCCTGAAAGATTGGAAATTATTAAGACCGAAGTGGGACACCTCAGGCGCATGGTGAGTGACTTGAGCGTGCTGAGCCAGGCGGAAGCTGGCGGACTGGATATTCAATGTTTCCCTATAGAAACCCATGAGATTGTTGAAAGCGTCTACCAGTCGTTTCAACCGATCGCAGCAAGGCAAGGTGTTGAGTTGGTGATGACAACGACCACAGACCGGCCAATGATCAATGTGGACAAGGGGAGGATGATTCAGGTTTTAATGAACCTCGTTGAGAACGCGTTGCGCTACACACCAGAAGGAGGACGCATTACGCTGGGAGTAATCCTTGGAGAGAATGTGAGCATAACGGTGACTGATACCGGATCGGGAATCGAGCCGGAAGACCTACCTTATGTATTTGACCGATTCTACCGTGCAGACAAAGCCAGGTCTGGTAATTCTGGAAAAATGGGACTGGGATTGGCGATTTGTAAAGCCCTTGTGGTTGCCCAGGGCGGGGATATCAATGTAGCCTCAAAGGGCAAAGGACAGGGGACAATATTCACAATCAGTTTCGAGCAAGCAAATTGATCGAAAAAATCACCTGCTCTGCGTATTGCCAACCATTTTCTAAATGTTTTTAAAACACGCCTGACCAAAGGCGTGTTTTTCATTTTTAGGAGAATTTGTGCTCTTATCAAAAAAACGGCACCTAAATGCTAAAATTGACTTGATAATCTGTACAATTGAGGTCAATTGGCACACAGATGATCTGCAACGTCAATTGAAGTCCGGTAAGGAGGAAAAAGTTGAAGAAATACCTTCCAATCTTCATCGTCGTTGGTTCAGCATTGCTCCTGCTTCTTTTCCTCACTTACTTCGAACCTCCCAGGCGGGATGCATTAGATGAAACGATTTGGCAAGTCACGGATTTGAGTGAAGTTACGTTAATCAAAGAGACCACATTGACGATCCGATTTCACAAGGGGAAGGTCCATGGATCCTCCGGTTGCAACAGGTTCAATGGACAATATTCGGTCAAAGGGAGCCAGATTAGCATTAATGTAATCGATAAAACTACAGAAAATTGTATGCGCCCAGGGATAATGGAACAGGAGAGGGAATTCATCAGCTACCTGGGTGAAATTACCAGTTACCCACGGGTGTGCCCCAATGAACCTATCCTTTTATTCTTGTCTATTTGCTGACAAATATCTTATTTTGATTCCTTTTCCCATTTCATATACCTTCTCAAATCCCGCAGCCACACCCGGGCAATGGCGTCCACGGCATCAGAAAGCGCAGTAATACTCATCTCCCTGTGGCTCAACCCGCCAGGCACCTGCAACGTTTCGTGATCAAGGCTGGCAGGGTCGTAACCCGCTGGCAGGTAGCTGTAGGAGAGCAGGTAGGAGTACTGGCTAACAGCCTGCATGAACTCACGCACATTGTCGTTCCCTTGCCCGTAAGTTACCTGGAATTCGCGGCTGGTGAGTTCGTCCTCCACGGCTTTGAGGATGCTGTCCGCGTAAGGAGTAGTGATGGACTGGGGAAGTTCATCGCGTAGTTTGGGGTATCCGCGTGGATTGTAAAGAAATCGCTGATGGACGCGGTCAATCTCGTAATAAGCCACCACTTCGTATTCCCATATCTCTTCCACCGCGGCGTGCAGGTCCCAGCCGTCCAGTTCTCCTGGGCGGGCGTCGCAATGCAAGGGCATGTGGGCATCGGCGATGTAGTGGCTGAGCATGAAGAGCACCAGGGCGGCGTGGTTGGCGGTGGGGGCGAGGGGGGAGCCTTTTTCCTCACGCTCGATGATGCGCAGGTTGTCGATGACCGCGTGGGAAAGGGCTTCGCAGCGCTCCGGCAGGTTGTACTTCGGGTCGATGAGATAGGGTTTGTTGTGTAAAGGAGAGCTCTTACCGGATTGGTAGATCAAAGAGGAGGAGGGTAGAACTCGAAACTTCCCAGCGGGCGAATTTCCATTCGCCCCTACAAGATCTGGAACGTACTTCATGATGTGGCTGGAGCCGTTATCTTTGATGATCTCGTCCGGGTACCAGGCACCGCGGATGACGCCATCCTTGTGGGATTGGAACCACTCAATGAGGTAATCGGCGAAGGCGCGGTTTTCCTGGCTGAGTTGCGTGTTTTGCAGGCGTTCAATGGCTTTGAAGGCGATCCAGGCGTGGGTGAACTTTTTCACTTTGCACCTCCTCAGGAGAGCCGAGAACCGAAAACTGAGAGCCGAGAACCGAGGACCAAGAGCTGAAAACCGAAAACCGATAACCGAAAACCGAGAATTGAGAGTCGGTCGGTAAATCTTACTTTGGATAATGGGTTTTACGGTTCTCTACTCTCGATTCTCCATTCTCGTTTGAAATTAGTGAGGGTTAACTCATTATGATCACAAACTTAACACTCTGAATATCCACACGAGTAACACTTACGGCAGCCCTCTTCGTTAATAACTGCAGCAACACCGCATTCAGGGCAAAGGTCACCAAATACCTGGGGTTGGGCTTGAGCAGGGGGTTCTTCAACCATCAGCTTCGGGCTTTCGATCTCATCGATGAGCGGGTGCTGGTAAACCGCGTCATTATTGTCCGTCTTGCCTAGCCGCGAGGCACGTTCATTCAGGTATTCTTCCAGTACCTGGGCAACGCCATCGGGCAGGGAGCGCACGCGGTTGGGACCAAATCCCAGCGAACGGCCACCACCGATTCCGGAAAGTTGGCGTTCCACGTCTGTGAGCCGCTGTGCAGGTTCTACTGTGGATGATTGGCGCAGCACGTACGAGATGAGTCGGCCGATCGCTTCGCTGACCGCTGCGGTATCCGAGCCAGCTTTGGCGGTATTGATGAAGACCTCGAACGGCTGGGCAGTGTCGGTCTCGTTGATGGTAATGAAAGCCTTGCCGAGCGGAGTTTCCACCGAATAGGTACGGCCGATGAGAGCGCGCGGACGGGGTTTCTTGGTTTCCTGCCAGAGCTTGATCTGGTCAGGCATGGCGTCATCCGCGGCGGGTGCTTTCTTGCCGGCGGTGGCGTGGGTTTCCAATACTACCTCGTCGCGAGAACCAGTGACGTACACGGTGATGCCTTTGCAGTTCAGTTCCCAGGCGGTCATGTACGCGGTGGCAACGTCTTCCACAGTGGCTGTCTCAGGGAAGTTGATGGTTTTGGAGAGGGAATTATCCACAAATGCTTGCAACGCGGCCTGCATGCGTACGTGTTCCTCGGCGTTGATGTCCGCACTAACCACGAAAGTTTCCTTTACCATTTGGGGCAGCGATTTGACGTTTTGGCAGGTGCCTTCCTTCATCACCTGGGTGAAGATATCCTGGCGGTCCATTTCGGAAATGCCGGCTTCGATGAGCGCTTTTTCGAACATGGGGCTGGCGTAGGTAAGTTGTAAATCCTTGCCGTTGTCATTGACATGGCGGATGTAAGCCAGGGCGAAGACCGGTTCACAGCCATACCCCTCGCAGCCTGCCACAGTGGCAATGGTACCGGTGGGGGCCACGGTGGTTTGCGCAGCATTGCGGATGCCGTAACGGCGGATGCCTTCAGTGATCAGGCTCCAATCAATGACCGGACGGCTCCAGTATTGCGCGTTTTCGATGAGGGAGACGGGAGGAGCCCAGATGAGGTGTTCGGGGTCGTAGATGCTGCCTTTGATCGAGGGGAAGGCTCCGCGTTCGCGCGCCATCTCAATGCTGGTTTGCATGGCATGGTAGCGGACGAATTCCATCACCTGGGAGCCGAAGTCTTCAGAGGCAGGTGAACCGTAACGAACCCCAACGTGGTACATCAGGTCTGCCAGTCCCATGATGCCCAACCCAATGCGGCGGTTGCGCATGGCGGCTTCTTTGAGCTGTGGCACAGAGGGTACGTAAGCGTTGGCGTCCACCACATCATCCAGGAAGCGGGTGGCAAGCCGGGTGTTGTCGCGTAATAGAGTCCAGTTCACAGTGTGATCCGGTCCGAGATGTTCAGCCAGGTTGATCGAACCCAGGCAGCAGTTCTCGTAGGGTCCCAGCCATTGTTCCCCGCAGGGATTGGTGGCTTCCAACTGGTAAAGGTGAGGAACAGGGTTGGAGCGGTTGGCTGCGTCGAGGAAGAGCAAACCGGGTTCGCCGTTGTGATGTGCCTGGCGGACGATCTTTTCGAACAAATCACGCGCCCGGACGGTCTTGTATGTGCGGAAGGGAATCCCGGCATCTTCAGCCTGTTCAAAGGTGCCTTTGAAGTTCTTGGCACGCGGGTCGCTTAAGTCAGGAAAACGCAGGTTCCATTCGGCATCTTCTTCAACAGCACGCATGAAAGCATCGGTGATGCCTACGGAGATATTGAAATTGGTGATGTGATTTTCATTGGTCTTGCAGGTGATAAATTCTTCCACATCCGGGTGATCCACGCGCAGCACGGCCATGTTCGCTCCACGCCGGGTGCCACCCTGGGCAACTTCGCCGAAGGCGTTATCGTACACACGCAGGAATCCCACAGGACCGGTGGCCTGGCCGGCTGATGTTTTCACGAAAGAACCCTTCGGCCGCAGGCGTGAGAAGGAGAAACCGTTGCCGCCGCCAGTCTGCTGGATGAGGGCAGCATCCCGCAAGGTCTGGAAGATGCCAGCCTGGTCGCGGCCCATATCATCATTGATGGGCAGGACAAAACAAGCTGCAAGCTGTCCAAGGGGGGTACCTGCCCCGGTAAAGGTGGGGGAGTTGGGGAAGAATGCTTTGGAAGTCAAAAGGGAATAATAGCTGGAGGCGAGAGCGTTGGCATCCACACCCCACTTGGATTCCACAGCGGCGATGCTGGTGGCAACGCGCCAGAACATCTCCTCGATCATTTCAGCCGGGTTGCCATCTGGTCCCCGGCGCACGTAACGCTTGATCAGCACCTGGCGTGCGTTTTCGGTTAATTGAACTTTAGGCAGATTAGACGGGTTGTTCTTCAAATCCAACAAAGATTCCTGGGTTGAGTGGATCAATGGTTGCATCAGAGTCTCCTAGGAAGTAAGTAGTCGGTCGATCTCCTGGCGAATTGATTGGAGATCGGATAATTGTAAATAAACGATGGCGTAACGAATATAAGCGATCTGATCGAGGCGCTTTAGGCCGGCAATGACCATGTCGCCGACCACGCGGGAAGAAACTTCCTCACGACCCATTTTTTGAAGTGAATTTTCAATTTCACTGACCAGGTGATTGATCTCATCTGCTGAGACCGGACGTTTGGCGCAGGAAATGCGGATGCCTTCGAGAAGTTTTTCGCGATTGAATTCTTCACGCGTACCGGAACGCTTGATAATGAGGGGAGTGGCAAGGATTGCCCGTTCGTAAGTCGAGAATCGTTGTCCGCAGTGGGCACACTCGCGCCGGCGGCGGATGCCTCCGCGGCTATCATGAGTGGTATCAATGACACTTGATTCACTATGCTGGCAGTATGGACAGTTCACCAATCCCTCCTTTCGTTACGTTTTCAAAATCCAATAACGGTATGTTGGCTGTCTTGAAAATACATCCCCCATATATGGGGGGATAGTAGTGTGGTTGCCGTATATCTAGGACTATTCTAACACAATCAAAAGGGTGAAACAACAAATTGGGAGAAAATTTAACCTTAAAACTTCCCGGTTCAAGCAAAAAATAGGTGCTCTCGTTTTTGTAACTTATCCGGGAATTTCAGCCATTGTTGACGCAATTCTCAACCTTGAATCCGGACTTGCGCTAACTCCTGAAAATTTCAAACTTGTGTTATTCTCCGCAATAAGGGCCGTGTAATCTTAAAAAATCACGGGTATTATCTGCATGGATCTAAGGCGGGGGTTTCACTCATCCAGGCGAAAATTTAATTAAAATGACTGGCGGTGACCAGCCGCCAGTCGTAACACCATAGCCAGACATGCCTCAAGACTGAAGCAGGATCCAGCTTGCCTATGGAGGACAGAACTCAATATTCCCGATCAATTAATTCCTAATCGTCACTAATCCTGTGCCGTAAGAAGGCCGGCACGTCCAGTTCGTTTAAATTTACAGTAACCGGTTGGAAATCGGTGGTGGTTTTTGGAGTTACAGGAGTATTAACTGATTCCTTGGGCATATTCAGTTCTGTCCTGGTGGCCTCCTCAATCATTGAAGAGGCCGGGCGCAGGGAAGGGCGGATCGAGCTCGCGCGGTCAAACCCTGTGGCAATCACGGTGATGCGCAGATTGTCACCCATGTTTTCATCGATGACAGCTCCAAAGATGAGGTTGACCTCGGGATCGGCTGTTTCCTTGATGATCGCCGCTGCCTGGTTGACCTCGTTGAGTGTAAGATTGGGTCCGCCGGTGATATTGAAGAGGATACCATGCGCACCATCGATGGTGATATCCAGCAACTGGTTGGAAATCGCCTGTTCAGCAGCTTTAACAGCCCTGTCTTCGCCGCTTGCAATGCCAACAGCCATTAAAGCGGCTCCACCTTCTGACATTACGGTCTTTACATCAGCGAAGTCGAGGTTGATCATTCCGGGAACCGTGATGACCTCGGAAATACCCTGGATGCCCTGGCGCAATACCTCATCTGCCATCCTGAAGGAATCCGTCAGCGAAGCCTTTTTGTCCACCATGGATTGCAGTCGATCGTTGGGGATGACAATGAGCGTGTCTGCATGTTCCTTCAGCCGGGCAATGCCCTGTTCTGCAGATTGCATGCGTTTTGACCCTTCAAAACCGAAGGGCCGGGTGACAACGCCAATGGTGAGCGCACCAATCTCATTGGCGATCTCCGCCACGATGGGGGCTGCTCCGGTGCCGGTGCCTCCGCCCATGCCAGCGGTGACAAATACCATGTCGCTGCCTTGAAGAATCTCGTACAGTTCATCGGAGGATTCTTCAGCAGATTTCTTGCCGACTTCCGGGTTTCCGCCAGCGCCAAGACCACCTGTGGTCTTATCGCCAATGCGCACCTTGTACTGTGCTTTGGACTGAAGCAAGGCCTGGGCATCCGTGTTTACAGCGATGAATTCGATGCCCTCAACGCCTTCTTCGATCATGCGGTTGACTGCATTGCAGCCGCCGCCGCCGACGCCCACGACCTTGATGCGGGCAAAACTTTCCACTTTTGGCTTGTTAGCCGGTTCAAACGAGCGGTTGTGATTCGGTGTTGCGTAGGGCAGTGATTTGTTGCTGGTCTCCATAATAGTCCTCCATAATAGGTTGGTCATGAAATCCACTTTTTAAAGGTGGTTGTTCTACGGTGTCAAACGGTCAATCCAGATTCGCAATTTTTCCCAATTGATCTTTTTCTCCTTTTTTCCTCCCGGTTTGAACCATGGATGTGAATTTTCAACCATGGGCGTGCTTATTAACTCAGCCCATTTGAGCAACCCAATGCTCGTGGAATAGGCTGGCGATTGTAACTGGTCGACCAAACCGATCAGGTTCTCAGGTTTGGCGATGCGAACGGGCATGTTCAACACCCGGGCGGCAACCTGGCGGATGCCGGGAAGCAGGCTTGAGCCGCCGGTGAGCACCATGCCTGCAGGGATCAGACCGTCGTATCCAGAGCGGCGGATCTCCTGGTGGAGCAGGGTGAAAAGTTCATCCACACGAGCTTCAATGATGTAAGCGAGGTCGCGTTTGCTCACCTGTTGCGGTGTGTCATCACCAATGGTTTTAAGGCTGATGGTCTCACCCTCGCTCACCTCGGCTTTGACAGCGTGACCATGTTGCTTTTTCACCTGTTCAGCCAGTTCAGGGGTGATGCGCAACCCCACGGCAATGTCGTTGGTGATCTGATTCCCGCCGACGGGGATGACGTTGGTGTGCCAGACATCACCGTTGATGTACATAGCCAGGTCGCTGGTGCCTCCACCGATGTCGCACACGCAAACTCCCATCTCGCGCTCGGTCTTGTTGAGCACAACTTCACCAGAAGCGAGGGGATTGAGAACGAATTGAGAAACTTCAACTCCTGAAGCCTGCACACACTGGCGCAAGTTTTCCACTGTGGCGGCTGCCGCGGTGATGATGTGTGCTTCAACTTCGAGGCGGAATCCCGAAAAGCCTACTGGAGAGCGAATGCCTTCCTGTCCATCGACTGTAATGCCTCTCTGGATGACGTGGATGATCTCACGATTGTGCGGCATGGCCACTGCCTGCGCGGCTTCGAACGCCCGGTTGACATCAGATTCGTCGATGACGCCACCGGAAATACCCACCACTCCGCGCGAGTTCATGGCAGAAACGTGGGAGCCAGCCAGGCTGACCAGGGCGGAAGTGATCTCGAGCCCGGAGGTGCGTTCAGCTTTCTCAATGGAACGCGCGATGGATTGGGAAGCAGCAGCAATATCCACAACATTCCCTTTTTTGATCCCCTGGGCGGGTTCAATGCCAACCCCCAGGATGCGCATGTCCGTTTCGCCTTCAAGCCTGGCCAGGAGCGTGCAAACTTTGGTGGTGCCAATATCAATTCCTACTACAATCGGTTCATCCATTTTTCATTCCTTAATCTGTGCGAAAATATGGCGAATCCACATTCTCAACACTCACCATCGTGGGTTTGATACCCCTTCTTGTAAGTTCGTCAATGATCGCCTGGTACTCAATTTTTTTGAACTCAATGTCACTTAAATCGTTGCCAAAATATACTCTCCAGCCGCCCGGGTCGCGCCATCCCATGCCGGCAACGGGGTCATACACCAGGGCTGTTCCCTGCGGCAACAAGGAGCTTAATTGCATGGCAGCAGTCAATACCCGTTTATCCAGGTATTGAAAAGTCTCGTCAGGAATGAGCTCCTCTTTCTCAGGCTGGAGGACTTGCTCCGCGATATTCACCAGGCTGGAAGCCTGTGACGCCGGGCTCTTAATGAAGGGTTTCCCGGTGGCTTTTACACTCACCAGGGTTCCGGCTTCTCCGCGGACGGGCATGATCATCCCTTCAGAATCCACCCACACGGTGTTCTTTCCGGTTTTCCAGGCCAGGATCGGTTGGCGTTCCTGGGCGGAGACGGTAATTTTATTGGGGAGGCTTACCTGGAGCTGTATGTTGTTCAACTCAGGGAAGGCGATGGCCAGGGCATTGAGCACTTTGGAACGATCCATTGTGATCACTGATTCCGCATTAGACTGAATGACAGGTTGTACATCCTCAAGTTTGACGCGTTGCAATCCCTGAATTTCAATCGCATTCACATTAAAGGCGTCCATTTGCGGGAGGGTAAGTGCAAGGACAAGGAAGACGATGGTGAGCAACCCTGATACCCACTGCCAACTGAATTTGACGATGGGAATGGCCGGCAGGCGGGTTTCGACCCCATGAGCTCCCACGCGATAAACCACTTTCTTGCGTGGCTGAGTACCGACGGGTCTGCGCAAGGGTTGTCCGTAGCTTCTGCTGCGGATGACCACCGGGTTGGATTTGCGGCTGGTGGAAGTTGAAACCGGTTTTTTCGCTGCATCAGTCGGCCGTGCAGATTTCTTCTGCCGGTTCTGGCGCAACTTGGCTGCCCGATCTTTTTCTTCCAGATCCCTGGTGAATCTCATTCATCTCTCCTGAAGGTTCGTTCTGTAGCATCACGCTCATTTTTTCTGTCCAAAGCAAGCCGAACAAGTTCATCCACCAAGCCGGCATAGGTCAATCCTGTTGCCTGCCACAGCTTTGAATACATGCTGATGCTGGTAAAACCGGGGATGGTATTGACCTCGCTAATGTAAAGTTCATCTGTTTGACGGTCAAGCAGAAAATCGACGCGGGATAGTCCGGAACCATCGATCGCTTTGTAAGCTTCCAGAGCCGTGTTCCGGATCCTGGCGGTTAAGGCTTCATCAAGTGGAGCAGGAATCACCAGTTCTGACCTGTTCGACTGGTACTTGGCTTTGTAATCGTAAAAATCTTCAGAAGGCTTGATCTCACCTGGAACAGAAGCAATGGGATCTTCGTTCCCCAGAACACTCACTTCAATTTCGCGAGCATTGACACCGCGTTCCACGACGATGCGCCGGTCAAACCGGGCTGCTTCCATCAATCCTTCCAACAGGTCAGACCGGCAGGTGGACTTGCTGATACCCACTGATGAACCAAGATTGGCAGGTTTGACGAAAACAGGGTAGGGCAGGCTGGATTCAATATTCGAGATCACATCATTGACATCACTGGTGATGTGTTTGCGGTCGGTAACCAGGTAATCCACGACAGGAATGTTGTGAGCGATCATGACATCCTTGAACAAGCCCTTGTCCATTCCAACTGCAGAGCCAAGCACACCGCACCCCACGTAAGCCACATCTGCCAATTCGAGCAGTCCTTGCAGGGTGCCGTCTTCGCCGAAGGTACCGTGAAGCACCGGGAAAACTACGTCAACACAATGATAAGGATCCAGTTCATTTCCTTTTTGGATGTAAAGCTGCCCGCCGCGCGGTTCGGGTAAGAGCGTGACCGGTTGAAGTTCATCAAATTTCTTCGTGCTCAACTTTTCCAGTACAGAATCACCAGTCAGCCAGACACCTTCCTGTGTGATGCCAATTTGCGTGACGGAGTACACGGAGGGATCAAGCACAGCCAGCACTGAAGCCGCACTCATAAGCGAAACTTCATGCTCACCGGATCTTCCACCGAAGATTACTGCAATGTTGATCTTTTTCTCCATCATGATCGCGTCCAATCTCCCAAAAGTTCAATTTCCAGTTCCAAATCCACTCCAAATGCTTCTTTTACCGTTTTCTGGACCAGTCTGATCAGCTTGTAAATGTCCTCGGCCGATGCTGATCCATCGTTGATGATGAAGTTGGCATGTACGGGACTCACCTGGGCTCCTCCGACACGGGTTCCTTTCAGACCGGCTGCTTCGATCAGCCTACCTGCGTGGTCACCAACAGGGTTTTTGAATGTGGAGCCCATGCTGGACCCGGGAGGTTGCGTCCGGCGCCGCTTTTCTGAGTTTTCATCCATTCGTGCCTTGATCAAGGTCGTGTCACCTTTTGCCACTGCCAATTGAGCCGAGAGGATCACCGCAGCGCCCGGATTGCGCTTGAGCAGACTGCTGCGATAAGCGTATGCCATCTGTTCAGAAGAGAGCGACAGATAGCTCTTTTCCCGGTGCAAGATGTTTGCCAAAACCAGACTTTGTTGCATGTTACCGCCGTGGGCACCAGCATTGCCGTAGACCGCTCCACCCAGGCTGCCGGGTACGGTGGAAGCCCATTCGAGACCCGTCAGCCCGTTCAGCGCGGCCTGCCTGGCCACGGTGCCGAGGTTTGCGCCTGATTCTGCCGTGAGCCTGGGTTGGTCATCAATCCAGTCAATGACGATCCCTTTGGCTCGATTGTGTACAACCACGCCATCAAAACCGGAATCACTCAGCAAAACGTTTGCCCCAGTGCCCAGTATGAACACTGGAATGTCGTGAGACCAGAGAAATGACACGTCGCGTCCTAATTCATCAGCGTTGTTTGCCACAACGTAATACCTGGCGGGACCGCCCACGCGCGCGGTGGTCAATCCTGACAGGAGCACGTTCTGTTGCAAGCGGGAACCAAATTGCTCCACAAGGAGATCTTCATCGATTGGACTGCCCGGATTATGACTGATACACGTCGAATTTGAGGGCTTGCCATCATTGGAAATTGCATTTTGCAGCCCAGCTAACACATCGCGGCAAACCTGGTCGGCATCTCCAGCCGAAAGGACCAGCAGGACGTCATCGTTGCGCAGGTTATTCAGCAGGTAATCCGTCACTTCCGGCAGGGATGCGATGTGAATCACAGCACTTGACCCCATTTTTTCCACGAATTGTTTTGCAGAATATCCTTGCGGTTTCTCACGGGAAGCGTAAATATCCGTAACGATGGCAAGATCAGCCCCGCGAATGGATTCCATGAAAGCCTGTTCAAGGGTTTGTGTTCTGGAGAAGGTGTGAGGTTGCCATACCGCAACAAGCCGCCTGCCGGGGAAACGCAGCCTGGCAGCGCTGAGGGTGGCGGTAATCTTCGTCGGGTGATGCGCATAGTCATCAATTATCGTGATTCCCTTTGCTTCACCGACAACATCAAACCGGCGGCCGGTTCCTTTGAATTCACCTAACGCCTGGCTGACCACATTGAGAGAATTGCCCAACTGGTCGTGCACTGCGATCACGCCCAAAGCATTGCGCACATTGTGTTCTCCCGGAACCTGCAGCGCAACTGAAACCAGGGGAGAGGTTGACCCCTTTTTGACAACCTGGAAGCTCATTCCGCCGTGTTCATTGACGTGAACGTCTACTGCACGGTATTGGCTGTCGTTGTTGAACCCGTAACCAAAGGATATGTACTTCTCCGGAAGTGCAGCCAGCATTTCAAGCGCTGCTGACTGGTCGGTATCGGTGATGAGGATGCCCTCTGGTTGAAGTAACTGGATGAATTCCAGGAATGCTTTATGGTAGGATTCTACGCTTGGATAACAATCCGGATGGTCGTATTCCACGTTGGTGAGCAGGATCACGTTGGGTTTTAATCCAAGGAACATGCGGTCGTACTCGTCCGCTTCGATGACGAAGAATTTACCTTTACCCGCATGAGCGTTTCCGGAAAGGTTCTTAGAAACCCCACCCAGGATGTAACTTGGGTCTAACTGCAACGCGCTCAAAGTCCACGCCAGCATGGCCGAGGTGGTGGTTTTGCCATGTGAACCGGCAACGGCAATCACCTGATTGTTTTCCATCAGGCTGCCCAGGAAATCCGAGCGTTTGAGAACAGGGATGCCTGCCGTTTGCGCGGCAACCACTTCCACATTTTCATCTGTGATGGCAGAGGACCTGACGACGATATCCGCTCCCTTGATATGATCAGCACTGTGGCCTTCATATACGGTAACACCGGCGTCTGCCAGGTCGGCGGCAAGGGGAGAGAGCACACGGTCAGAACCGCTCACCGTGTAGCCTTTTTCCAAAAGCACACGGGCGATTGACGAAATGCCAGTACCACCGATGCCGATCAAGTGTACGTGAGTCATTAGAGGAACACCACCATGACAAAGATGAAACAAGCAACGACCGCGATATAGATGAATGGCGTGCTCATCAACCATTCGGGTGGCAGCTTGCTGATCCACTCCAGGGATTGCTGCCCGGCAAGAGTTAGCGCGGTGGGGGCGGTTATGAACGGGAAGGGGTAATTGGCGGCATGCAGGTAATACCAGAGCGTGCCAAATATCAGGTACCCGTTGAAGCCTCCCAAAACAATTCCCAGTAACCCATCCTGCAGCACATTGCGGATGAAGCGTCCGCTTTCGGCCAGGTGCGGTATCTTGGGGGTCTGGTAGCCAAAGAAGACCATGGCTCCGATGATGACTGTTCTGATCCAGAAAACAGATTTAGGATCTGATTTTTGCAGAATTTCCTTGAAGAACGGCACGTAATTTTCCAGGACCACCATGGCGAACAATCCCAGGATGATGCTGAAGGTAACCAGCAGTTCTTTTGCCCAACCGCGCATGGCACCGACGAGCGCAAACATGATGATAAAAAGCCAAAGCAACACATTCAAACTGATCATCGGTTTCTCTCTTCCTGGGCTAAAGCAAGCAGCAGGTTGGCGATATTTTTTGCTGCGCCCGGGGTGGATAAAGCTGACATCCTTGCTTTCATTTCTGCCAGTTTATCCTTATCGGAAAGCAGGTTCTGCACTGCAGGCAACAAATCTCTGGAAAGGTCTTGATTTTCGATCGTCAGTGCGGCTCCATGGTTAACCAGGTAGTCCGCATTTACTTTTTGGTAGCGCCAGGCGTATGGGTAAGGTACCAGGATGGCAGGTAAACTAAATAGTGGAAATTCGCCTAATGTAGATGCTCCCGCCCTGGAAATGGCCAGGTCAGCACAGGAAAAGGCTTTGCTGATTTCCTCGTAAAGATACGGATAAGGGTGGTATCTCTGAGCAAGTTCAGGAGACAATGAATAGCTAAATTGCTGCAATTCCTCAAAGTCGGGTTTACCGGTGATGTGAACAACCTGGCAGATCTCGAGCAAATCGGGGAGGTTTTCCTTGACCGCCAGGTTGATGGTGTGAGCGCCTTTACTTCCTCCAATCACGAGCAGCACAGGCAGTCCGGGTTGAAGGTGGAAATGTTCCATTGCCTCAACGCGGTTTTCGCAAACCAGGTCAGCCCGGGTTGGATACCCGGTTACCTGCATATTCTGACCGGTTTTAAAGAACTTGCGTGAGTCTTCAGCGGTCAAGGCAATCACATCTGCAAATCGGGCCAGGGCTTTCAATGCCATACCGGGTTCAATGTCTGGCACATAAAGCAGGCTTTTAACTTTCCTGCCGGCAACGGCCATGGGAACTGCAAGGTAACCGCCTGTGAACAAGAGCACATCGGGTTCAAAATCGCGGATGATATTTCGCGCCCTGGCAACGCCACGGGCAAGTTTGATCAGGTTACCAGGAAGTCTGGTAATACCTACGCCGTGAACTCCGGCAGCGGGAATGGCCGTGTATGGAATGTGATAGCGGGCAACGAGCTCGGCTTCCATCCCAGCTTCACCACCAACCCAGAGAACCTGGCTGGCCTGGTTACCTAGAGCTTGCAGGGCGGACAGGGCGGGGTACACTCCGCCGCCGGTCCCCCCGGCGCAGATCAACAACCGCATGAGGTGTGCTCCTTTCTGAAACCGATTTGTTCAGTTTCGAATCACGCGCAATTCCCAACAAAATGCCAATGGCAGCCAGTGTGGTGATGAGACTGGACCCGCCGGAGCTGATAAAGGGCAGCGCATTGCCGGCAAAAGGTAAAAGGTTGACAAGCACGCCGGTATTGATGACCGCTTCCAGGAAGATCCACAAGGTGATGCCCCAAGCCAGGTACTTGCCCAGGTCATCTTTTGCCCGCATGGCAATGTGCATGCCCCTCCAAAGAAGGGCAATGTATAACCCCAACACCACAAATGCTCCCACCAGGCCGGTCTCTTCAGCGATAACCGCGAAGATCGAGTCGGTGACAGCCACAGGCAGGCCAATGAACTTTGTGGTTGATCGGCCAATGCCAACTCCAAAAACACCGCCATTGATGATGGCTTCAAGCGACCATTTGACGTGATCTGAGGCATTTTTCGGGTCCTGCAGACCGTTCCAATAATCAGAGAGGCGGGTGGAGGCGGTATCGCTAATCTGCACCACCAGGATGCCGAGCAGGGCGGTAACAACCACAATTAACAGAATCTGTTGGAGTTTGCCACCTGCAATAAAGAACATGACACCACCCAACACGACGATGGTCGCCGCGGCTGAAACGTCTGGTTGAGCAAGGACCAACCCGGCAATGATACCCACGATACCCATCAATGGGATCAAGCCCAATGTCCACTGATCCAGCGTATCGTGTTTGCTGTAAAGCCAGAAACTCAAATAAATGATGATGCCCAACTTGGCGAACTCGGAGGGCTGGATGGAGCCGGCGAAGAGACCACGTTTGGCTTCGGTTCCTTCCCCAACGAAGAGCACAGAGATGCAGAGGACGACGATTGCCACCATCCCCGGGACGATGAACTTATGGAATCTGTGATAATCGATGAATGTGATCCCTGCAGCGAGAACGATGCCAACCAACCCGATGCCAAACTGACGCAGAACCGTCCGATATTCTGAATTTCCCTGGCTGGTGGCATATTGCCAACTGGCCGAGTAGACCATCAACAACCCGATTGCAAACAGGGTGAAGACGATGATCACCAGGGGCAGGTCAAAGTTTTCGTGCAGCCGGAACTTTTTGATTCCGCCACGTTTGATTGGTGTGCTTGTCGATGTGCTGGTCATAATTCATTCACCCATTTTCGAAATTCTTCGCCGCGTTCTTCAAAATCCTTGTAGGCGTCATAACTGGTGCATCCCGGCGAGAGTAAAACCACATCGCCAGCTTTGGCAGTATTAGAAGCCTCAACGAGGGCTTCCTTCATAGTTTCAAATGTAGCCACGCTTTTCAGATTCCCATGAGGTTGACCGATCGCATCTTCTATCTTGCTGCTGGCTTCCCCAAAAATGATGACGCGGTCCACTCTCTGGTGGATCACCTGGGCGAGGTCACTCCAGGGCAGGTTTTTATCACGCCCACCGAGGAGGAGCACAACCGGTTCAGTGAAAGAGGTCAAGGCTGCCAGCGTGCGTTCCGGGGCCGTGGCGATGGAATCGTTGATCCACTTGACACCATTGTGAATGCGAACCAGTTCAAGCCGATGGCTGACGCCGGTGAAGCCCTCAACTCCGGTGTGCATTGCGGAAGGAGAGAGTTGCATGGCAGCTGCCATGGCGCAGGCAGCAATTACATTCATCAGGTTATGGTTACCGCGCAGTTGGATCATCGATGAGTCAAGCAGGGGAGAATGCAACCCGTTTTGCTGGAACACAACCTTGCCATTTTCCAGATATACGGCTGGATCGTGGTTTTCGGGTCTAGCAAAGCCAAAGCTGATCAGATGCCCGCAGACGTGTTGTCGCAGGTTCCAGGATTCCGGATCTTCCCTGTTCAGGATGGCAATATCACCTGGCTGTTGATGTTTCAGGATGGAAGATTTCGCCCGGATGTATTCGGACATGGTTCCGTGCCGGTCAAGGTGGTTGGGGGTGATGTTTAATACGGCGGCAATGTGCGGGCTGGTATGCATCAGCTCCAGCTGGAAACTGGAAAGCTCGAGAATTACCACGTCATCGGCTTTGATCTCCTCCACAAGCTCGATGAGAGGATTGCCAATGTTGCCTCCCATCCAAACTCGCCGGGGAGGCTGTACTCCAGCTTTGGCCATTCTGCCCACCAGGGTGGTGGTGGTTGTCTTTCCAGCGGAACCGGTGATTCCCACAACCGGGGCTTGTAATTCCTGCATAAAGAGCTCGGAGTCATTGGTCACGGGGATGTTCTGCCGGAAGGCTTCTTGAATAAAGGGTAGGGTAAGGGGTACTCCACCCGAAACTGCAACCAGGTCTGTGCGGGCGAGCAATTCTATTGGATGACCTCCCAGTGCCCAATTAACGTTAGTATCAGAAAATGAAGTGATAACTTCCTGAAGTTGTTCGGCATTTTGCCGGTCAGAAAGAGTTACCTCTGCACCACGCCGGGAGAGGAAACGAGCCAGAGCCTGGCCTTGTCGGGCGGCTCCAAGAATTACTACTCGTTTTCCTGCAAAAATAGTCATGTTCTCTCTTATCTCATGGCGATGGCAATCGCAAAAATCGCCGTCAGCAGGCTGATCAACCAGAAACGCTGTACAACCTGGGTTTCACTCCAACCTGAAAGTTCGAAGTGATGGTGCAGGGGAGCCATTTTGAATAAACGTTTCCCCTTGGTCAGTTTGAAATATCCTACCTGGAGTATGTCGCTGGCCGCGTTGGAAACCGGGATGATGGCGATCAGGGGAAGGAGGATCCATTGCCCGGTCATCAAAGCCACCACTCCCAGAACTGCGCCAAGGGAAAGGGCTCCGGTATCACCCATGAAGAGCATTGCCGGGTGGACATTGAACCAGAGAAAACCGAAAAGAGCTCCCACGATGGTAAAGCAAAAGCGGGCGACGAATATATTCCCTTGCATCAAAGCGATGGCGCCGTAAGCTGCAAAAGCGGTTGCGCTGATCAACCCTGCCAGGCCATCCAAACCATCGGTCAGATTTACCGCATTCGACATGGCAACGATAATGAAAGTGGCCAGCGGGATGTACCAGTTACCCAGGTCGAAAACCTCATTTAATCCTGGCCAGTACATTTGCGGGACATCAAGCAAGTTTTTCAGGACATAAGCGGTTCCGATGGCGAGGATGACCTGGATAAGGAATTTGGTGCGGGCACGCATGCCCAACCCTTTACGCAACCCCCGAATCCCTTCCCAATCATCGATCGCGCCGAGGAAACCAAAGGCGATCATCACCGCCAACGGAAGCAGTACGGAACGGCCGAGGAGGTTGAGACCAAGTATGGACACCGCGTTCAGCATGATCGTAACCAGTGCTACGGCACCAATAATGATGATGCCGCCCATGGTAGGGGTTCCCATCTTGGTAATGTGACTGTCAGGACCCTCAACACGGATCATTTTGCCCAGTTTCAGGTGTTTGAGGATGCGCAAGAGGGGCTCTCCCCAGATCACAGCCAGGACGAACCCAAGCCCACTCAAAGCCAATGCAAGCGAGGTTTCTTTCATTCTTCAATCTCCAGGGCCTGCACGATCTTATCCATGCGCAGGCTGTGTGCCCCTTTGAAAAGCACAACATCCCCTTTTTTTAACGTGGACTCCAGGGTGGAAATGACCGATTCAGGGTCATCCAGGTTCTCAATCGCCCGGGCTGGAAAACCGGCGTTCAAAGCGGCGGAAGATATCATGCGGGCATTTTGCTGGTACGCGATCAACCTATCCGCCACCTGGGCAACGCGAACCCCTACCTTCTGATGGCCGATGGCTTCATATTGACCCAATTCGTTCATCCCACCCAGGACGGCGATCTTTCGGCCCGGCAGTTCCTGCAACAAGTTCAGGGCAGCCAGCATGGATTCAGGCGAGGCGTTGTAGGAATCATCCAGCATCAAAGCGCCTTGCCTGGTGTGAGCCGCGACCAATCGCAATTGGCTGGACGCGTGTTGCAGGCCAAAAACGATCTCGCCCCAGGTTAATCCTTCCACCAGAGCCGCAGCCACGGCACGCAGGATGGTGTGAATAGAGTGGTGACCAATCAGGGGAGCTTGGAGGTTGAAGGACTCTCCCATGTAGTGGATCCGGAAGCGGATACCATTCAGTCCCTGGGACTCGATCTCATCAGCCCACAGGTCAGCCTGATTGTTCAGTCCATAAAAGAAGGCGTTGGCAGAGGTCAACTGTGCCATGGGAACGATCAATGGATCGTCGATGTTGAGGATGGCGGTTCCAACTGGTGAATCAGGCAGCGCTTGGATGAGTTCACTCTTTCCCTGTGCGATGGCTTCCTGGGTGTGAGACCGGGATGCGTGGACGGTGCCTATGTTGGTCATGATACCCACTTGCGGCTTGGCAATGTCACACAAGAGTTTAATGTCTCCCGGTTCATAAAAGCCCATTTCCAGTACTACGCGCTGGTATCCTGGACCTAGCCGGAGGAGGGTGAGGGGTAACCCAATTTCGTTATTGTAGTTACCCTGGTTCTTCAGGGTGCGGTAGTGCTGGCCGAGCAGTTCTGCAACAAGTTCTTTGGTGGTTGACTTGCCTACGCTGCCGGTGATGCCGATCACCCGCACATCGAATTGACTGCGCCAGAAGGCAGCGGCCTTTTGGAGGGCAAGTGTCGCATTTTCAACCCGTAAAGCAAAAGGCGGCGCGGGAAAAATGTAATCCGGTGAAAGGCTTTCGCGCAGGTCGACGACAGGAATGGATGGATCGACGTCTTTATCCACGAACGCCAGGTGAGCGCCATTTTTAAAGGCTGCGTTTACGTAGGCATGTCCATCTGATTTTTCACCAGGGGTGGCGATGAACAGGGAGCCGGGGATGGCCTGGCGTGAATCCGCGACAGCTTCAGTGATCTGCAGCCCGGCATTTCCGGGGCGGACACCTTGAATCGCTTCAACCAAATCAGCCAGGGTCAACATTTTTCCTCTTTATTCGCCATTCATACTTAGCCGGACATCGTCCGGAGGGATGTTCATCAGCACAACAATTTCCTGTACAACTTCAGAGAACACTGGTGCTGCCACAATTGAACCCCAGATGGAACTGGTGGGTTTTTCGAGCCAGACATAAACCAGGAATTGCGGGTCATCCACAGGACCCCAACCCACGAAAGAGGCATTGGTAGCGTTGCTTGAGTATTGACCATTCACTGCGATTTCTGCCGTACCGGTCTTTCCAGCCACGCGGTAGCCTTCCACCAGGGCATCCGAAGCTTCTTCTTCCAGCGAGATGGAAAGCATTTCTGTCAAAGTTTTGGCTGTTTTTTCGCTGATCGGCATGCCGACAACCTGGTTCGCGGTGTCGAATTGTTGACCATTTTGCATGTAGGAACGTAATATGTGCGGGGCAACCATTTTTCCCTCGTTGGCCATTGCTGAAGCCGCCATGATCATCTGCATGGGGGTAACCGCAACACCCTGTCCGAAGGAATTCGTGGCCAGGTTGACCATGTACCACATGGGGTCGCCGGGGATGGAAAGCGGATAAACTTCCTCTCCTGCCAGGTCGATGTTGGTTCGGTGTCCGATGCCAAACCTGTCGAGGTAAGTGTAAAAGTTGGTTGGTCCCAACTGGGTAGCAATCCAGGCGAGGCACACGTTCAATGAGTGTTGCATGCAACCAGTCATCGTCTGCTGCCCCCATGCGCCGCGATCCCAGTTGAAGATGTAGGTGCCGCCAACTTCAATCTGGCCGGTATCATTGAAGGGGGTATCGGGTGTCACCACGCCGGCATCCAGGGCGGAGGCCATGGTGATGATCTTGAACACTGAGCCCGGTTCATAGACCTGGCTGACTGCTTTGTTATAAGGGATGCCGCCTGAGAACACCTCACCATATTCCCAATAGCGATTGAGGTCGATCCTGGGAGTGCTGGCAATAGCCAGCAGTTCTCCATTGTTGGGGTCCATGACGATGATTGTGCCGTTCTCGGCGCCATTGGCTTCGACTGCATTATCAAGGACGCGTTCCACCGTGCGCTGGATTTCCCGGTCGATGGTTAGTACCAGGCTGGCACCCGCTGGCGCCGTGGGGATTTCCTGCATTTCGTATGGGTCAAGCGAGATCAGTACTTTTTGTTTGATGCCGGAAAGGAGTTCGTTGTATTGTTCTTCAACGCCGAAGTATCCCGCGCCATTTTCCTTGTCTCTGAAGGTAAAGAAACCAAGTATGTTCGCGGCAAGTGATTTTTCCGGATAGGTACGCTGCAAATGAGCGGTCCAGGTGACTCCGCGTAATGAGGGCAGGGCAGGGTTTTCGCCATAAGGGTTGGCAGCTTCGTAATCCTCTTTTAGTTTAATGAGGTTTGCGAGTTCCTCTGCGGTAACGAAATCAGCCACGGTGGCATAGACGCTCTTGCCGGGGGCGTAAGGTGTGCGGGCAACTGCCAGAACATCTCCGTAGTCGCTGCCGAGCAAGGTGGAAACAGCTGCTGCGATGGCATCAGGATTCCTGACATATTGCAGATCAACACCGACTTCGTAGACCTCCAGGTTACCCGCCAACAGGTTGCCATTGCGATCGTAGATGTAGCCACGTTCCGATTGGATGGTGCGCAATTCGTAGCCGTAGTTTTCAGCCCACTTATCGAGGTACTCTGCTTCGGTGCTGGTTTGAATGCGGATCATCTGGATGGCGACGACCACCATGAAAGCCGCCAGGAATAACGCCAGAGATTTTGCGCGGGTCAGGTTTTTAAACATTAGCTATTGCCTCCGCTAACGCTATTGCTCAGGTTGTTGATACCGGAAAAGAGCCAATCCCAAAGGGATTGCCTGTATGAAGTGCGGATGACGATTCTGTCAGTTTCGGTAACACCAGGGGGCGGTGCAAGCACCAGGGTTTTCTTGCCTGTGTACCCCGGTACAAGGATGTAGATCGCATCGTTGGGATCGATTCGTTCGAATCCCAGGTCGTGCGCCCGTTCTTCCATTTGAATTGAAGAGGTGGAGATGGCGATCTTTGCCTTGCGGTCGGCGATCTGGCGTTCCAGCATGATCCGTTCCCGGTTCATCTGGTAAGCTTCAAGCCCAGCCGTGGCGGCTCGTCCGCTGATGCTGAGGTAAACCGCGGCAACCAGCAGGACGATGACCAGTAAAACCAGGAAAATTCCGCTGTACTGCAATTGGTTTCTCCACGGCGCCTGCTTAAATGCCTGCGAGAACCGGATGGCAAGCCTGGTCTGCGGGTCCTTTCTGTTGCGTTGCGTTCTTGGTTCAGCCATTTTTCTGTTTTTTCTCCACAACGCGCAACCTGGCGCTTCGTGCTCTGTTATTTCGCCTTACTTCATCGTCGTCTGCCATGAGCGGATGACGATTGACCTCAGTGACCGTGGCTATATGCCCGCAGGTACAAACCGGCTGCCCTGGAGGGCAGATGCAATCGCGGCTTTCCTGTCTGAAATATTGCTTTACGATGCGATCTTCCAAAGAGTGGAAAGAAATCACTGCCAGTCTTCCGCCAGGAGCGAGAGAACGAATTGCCTCGGGAAGGAATGCTTCAAGGGATGAAAGTTCCTGGTTTACCGCGATGCGGAGCGCCTGGAAGGTTCTTGTGGCCGGGTGAATCTTATCACCATGGTTTTTGCTGGCTTGTTTGATCACGCTGGCGAGCTGCAAGGTTGAATGAAACGGGCGGTTGTCTATGATCGCCCTGGCAATCCTGCGGGAATTCCGTTCTTCTCCATAGCGCCAGATCAAGTCAGCTAATTCCTGCTCGGCATAGTGATTTACAAGATCCTCCGCACTGACTGGCTGGGATGGGTTAAAGCGCATATCCAACGGCCCATCTTTGTTGAAGGAGAAACCGCGTTCGGGTAGATCAATTTGCATCGAGGAAACACCCAGGTCAATGACGATGCCGTCAACGTGGTCCCAGCCTAAAGTCAGTAACTCAGAGCGGAGTTCGGTGTAGGAGGAGAGGATCAAATGAGTCCTGCCTGAAAATGAAGCGAGGCGCTCTTTAGCAATTTCCAGTGCCAGCGGATCAACATCCAGGCCAAGCAGCAATCCATCAGGTGAACTTGCATCCAGGATTCCCCAGGCATGCCCACCCGCGCCAAGCGTGGCGTCCACATAATACCCCGCACTTTTTGGACGTAAAGCAGATATTATTTGATGGTAAAGAACTGAGACATGCAGTTGGTCAGGCGTCATGTCATAATCTTCTTGGTTAGATCGTTAGATCGAAGTTCGAAACAAGGTCGGCTGCTGAAGCAGGCCCGTCACCTTCTGTCTCCATTTCCTTGTAGTAATCTGGATTCCAGATCTCAATGTCCTTTCCGATTCCTACGATCATTGCCGACCCATTCAAGTGGGCAATTTCGCGCAGGGGTTGTGGTATGATGAATCTGCCGGCTTTATCGAACTCGATTTGCGTGGCGGTTGAAAAAATCAAACGGCGCAGGCGGCGGGTATTTTCATCACCCATGTTCATGCTGTTCACGCGGTCATATAGGGCTTGAAAGCGGGTTTCGTCCATGATCAATAGGTTCTGGTCAAAACCGTTGAGGATGAAGGGATGCTCACCCAGCGACTCGCGGAAGGCGACAGGGAAAGTGATTCGCCCTTTTTCGTCGATATTATGCGAGAAGCGCCCGGTGAAGCCGTTGAACATTAGTTCTACCTTCCTTTTATATGCCGAACGCCGGAAATGACTCCGGCGTCCCACTGATTCCCACTTATCACCACTTTCTACCACATTATACAAGGTTTTTTTGTGAAATGCAAGCGTTTTTGGGATATTGCTCCCACCAATTCCTGTTTTGATGGTGTTCTCAACGATTTTGATTGCCAAAAGGGGGAACAAAGCCAGGTGCGAAAACGTTTAAACAATGAAAATGATTCTCAAAGTTCAAATCAATAAACTCAATAAGGAACTCACGATGAAAAAACAGACCGGAATGTCCATATTTCTTATGACAATTTTCCTGGTAGGTTGCGTGACGATCAACGTGCCACCCCAAGCGCCCACTATTCCTCCTGTAACCACTGATTTACCTCCCACGCCCGAATTGCCTGCTCCCACACAGCCTCCGCAAGGTTTGAGCGAGGAAGTGCTGCGCAATTCTGAATTCCTCTCGCCTTTGATGGGTGTTCCCGTCAGGTTGGTGGATGGCAAATTCGCGGGTGAGGCGAATGGCAGCCCTTTAAACGTTTCATTGCGGCCGGGGGTGTTGTTTGGAGACCTCAACCGGGATGGAGTGAATGATGCCGCATTGCTGCTGAATGAAGATACAGGGGGATCGGGTACGTTTGTTTCACTGGTGGTCATTTATAGCGACGCAGGTCAGTTCCGCCAGGCGCCAGGAGTCCTGATCAATGACAGGCCGATCGTAAATTCCCTGCAAATTCAGAATGGGGTGGTGGTTTTCTCGGGTTTTCTCCATGGTCCAAATGACCCCATGGTCAACCCCACCCTGGGTGTTACCCAGGAATATTCACTGCTGGCAGGCAAGATCTTCCTCACCCGCATGAGTTCTGCCATCTCCAACGGTGGTGAACACATCATCTTCATTAACAATCCAATTGAGGGAGATGAAGTCGGCAACACTGCCAGGCTGACCGGTTCCATGCCCATCGGACCCTTTGAGAATAACCTTTCTCTTCAAGTGATAGATCCCGCATCCGGTGTGCTTTTGCACGAGGGGTTCATGGTTCAAGCGCCAGATATGGGAGCGCCAGCGACTTTTGATAACGAAATACACATTCCCGGGGTAACATCCGGAACAGAACTACTGTTGGTCCTCAGCGAATTGAGCATGGCTGATGGCTCACCCATGGCGATAGCCTCGGTTCGTGTAATTGCGAAGTGATCAACCTGACTTCCCAACATAAACAGTCGGCTTTTTAGCTGGCTGTTTTGTTGTTCCAGAGTGCCAGGGAGTGAAAAAACTGAAAAGGGATTTTCGTATTATAATTGCCGGGTTATTGACCAATTACTAAAGACACTACAGGAGCAAACGCTATCATGGAAGTCAACATCAGCATCTTCCTTTATATACTTGTGGGTTTCATCGCCCAAATGATCGACGGCAGCCTGGGCATGGCTTATGGCGTGTCGGCAAACAGCTTTTTATTGACATTGGGAGCTTCTCCTGTACTTGCCAGTTCGAGCGTGCACGCGGCGGAAGTTTGCACCACCCTTGTCTCCGGGTTATCTCACCTCAAGTTCGGTAACGTGGACAAGCGCATGGTATTGCGCCTGCTAATCCCGGGCATCATCGGCGGCGGGCTTGGTGCTTACGTGCTCACCCAACTCGATGGTAACCTGATCAAGCCGTTCATCACCATCTACCTGCTCGTTATGGGACTCCGGATTCTTTACAAAGCCTTTCGTCCTACCCCTGAACACGAGAAAGAACCCAAGACCAGCCTGTTGGTCGCGCTCGGTTTGGTCGGCGGTGGTTTTGATGCCATCGGCGGCGGGGGTTGGGGTCCAGTGGTCACATCCACACTCATTTCCACCGGTCATTCACCACGAAAATCGATCGGTTCGGTCAATTTTTCGGAATTCTTTGTTACCTTAACTGAATCCATTGTCTTTGTTGCTACCCTGGGTCTGAAAGATAACTGGAAGATCATCCTCGGATTGCTCATTGGTGGCGTCATCGCAGCACCGTTTGGTGCCATGATCACCAAGAAACTCCCCACAAAAGCGATCATGATCATCGTTGGTGTGTTGATCATCTTCCTGCAAATCCGCACCCTCGTTCTCCTGGATTGGGCAGCTTTCTTTGTAAAGCTCGGATTTGGCGCATAGGAAGGCTCATCAATCACCGGTTACAATATTGATATATGGTTGATAATTTGTATCCGCATCCTCACCAGGTGACCCGTCGCGAAAGAAGCGCGATCAAGGGTCATCGGCCTGTAGTCATCTGGCTGACAGGTTACTCCGGCAGTGGAAAAAGCACCATAGCAAATGCCCTCGAAACCAGGCTGGTCGAGCAATTTCGGGTGCACGCATACCTGTTGGATGGTGATAACATCCGCACCGGGCTGAACGCCGGGCTTGGGTTTTCCGAAGACGACCGCAAAGAAAACATCCGCCGCATTGGCGAAGTGGCAAAGTTGATGGTGGATGCCGGCCTGGTGGTGATCACCGCTTTCATCAGCCCGTTCCGCTCCGATCGCGACCAGGTGCGTCACCTGTTTGCGGACGGAGAGTTCTGGGAAGTGTTCGTGGAATGCCCCCTGGAGGTCTGCAGACAACGGGACCCGAAGGGATTGTACAAAAAAGCCGAAGCCGGACAAATCCCTGATTTCACCGGAATCAGCTCTCCCTATGAGGAACCGGTCTCGCCTGAACTTGTGGTGAATACCTCTGAATTGGAAGTGAACGAGTGCGTGGATCGGATCATTGATTTATTAATGGAGAAGAAGATCATTAAAAGGTTAAGTAAAGGTTAAAAAATGGGACATTTAGCTGAGTTGGAAAGCCGCAGTGTTTACATCCTGCGCGAAGCCTACGCAAATTTCAAGAACCTGGGGATGCTCTGGTCGATGGGAAAGGACAGCACCGTGCTGCTCTGGCTGGCACGCAAAGCCTTTTTTGGGCATGTGCCATTCCCTTTGATCCACATTGACACCCATTACAAGATTCCGGAGATGATCACCTACCGGGACACGCTGGTGCGTGAAATGAAGTTGACCATGGTGATTGGCGCAAATGAAACCGCGCTGGCAGAAAAGCGCACTTTTCCTGATGGAAACGCTGATCGCCTTACCTGCTGCAAGCTGCTGAAAACTGATGCACTGCGCGTCACGTTGAATGGTGAAGGAAAGCGTTATATTTTCAACCACGAAACTGATCAGTATGAGGAAGAAAAGAACCCCGAACCCTTCACAGGTGTGATTGTGGGAGCGCGTGCCGATGAAGAAGGGTCACGTTCAAAGGAACGTTACTTCTCACCCCGCGACCGGCAAAATGAATGGGACATCGCTGACCAGCCGCCGGAATTCTGGAACCAGTACAAGACGGATTTTGCCCCAGGCATCAACGTGCGCATCCATCCGTTATTGGACTGGACAGAGCTTAACATTTGGGAATACATCCAGGAAGAGAACATTCCTACGGTATCCCTGTATTACAACCATGGAGATGGCAAACGTTACCGTTCGCTCGGGTGTTACCCCTGCACGTACCCCGTTGAATCCACTGCCCGCACAGTTCAGGAGATCATCGACGAGTTGCGGGTCGGCAAGTTCGCAAATATCGCGGAGCGCTCCGGGCGCGCGCAGGATAAAGATGACGGCGGTGGTTTGGAAACCCTGCGCCGGGAAGGATACATGTGATGCAGGATGCATTAATGGATATCAACAAGGAACAAATGCACGTGGTGGTGGTTGGCCACGTGGATCATGGAAAGAGCACCATCATCGGACGTTTGCTGGCGGATACAAACTCGCTTCCCAAGGGAAAGCTGGAAGCAGTGGTGGAAAAATGCCGCAAAACAGGCAAACCATTTGAGTTTGCGTTTCTCATCGACGCGCTCAAAGATGAACAGGCGCAGAACATCACCATTGATTCGGCCCGGGTTTTCTTCCAATCGAAACAACGCAATTACATTATCATCGATGCCCCGGGTCACATCGAATTCATCAAGAACATGGTTACTGGTGCTTCGCACGCGGAAGCGGCCGTGCTGGTGATCGATGCTGCCGAGGGCGTTCAGGAAAACTCGCGCCGGCATGGCTACCTGTTGTGGATGCTGGGCATCAAAAAGATCGTAGTGCTGGTCAACAAAATGGACCTGGTGGATTTCCAGGAAGATATCTTCAAGGCGATCGTTGATGAATACAGCCAGTATCTCTCCGGGATTGGCGTAAAAGCCATGACCTACATCCCTGTCAGCGGACGAGAGGGTGATGGAGTTGCCACGGCTGGCAAGAACATGAGCTGGTACAAGGGTGGGACCGTTTTGGACGCGTTGGATTCTTTTGAAAAAGAAAAACCCATCACTGATCTGCCGCTGCGTTTGCCCATCCAGGACGTTTACAAGTTCTCCAATTATGGCGACAACCGCCGCATCATCGCCGGCAATATTTCCAGCGGCAAGGTAAAAGTTGGCGACGACCTGGTGTTCTATCCTTCAGGTAAACGGACAAAGGTCACTACACTGGAATCGTTCAATACTCCCAAGGTCACATCTGCCTCTGCCGGGCAGGCTGTGGGAATCACCATGGCGGAGCAGATCTATGTGAACCGTGGACAGATCGTTTCGCGCGCGCAGGATCTTCCTCCATTCGTCAGTTCACGCATGCGTGTCAGCGTTTTCTGGTTGGGGAGAAAACCCCTGGCAATCAAGAAGGATTACATTCTCAAGCTGGGTACCTCGCACGAGAAAGCGCAGGTTGAAACGATTCATAAAGTGATCGACGCCTCGGATTACGCCAATCAGAACGACCGCACAGAGATCCAGCATCACGATGTGGCGGAAGTGACCTTCAAACTGGCGCATCCCATCGCTTTTGACACTTCTGAAAAATTCCCCGAGACCAGCCGTTTTGTGATCGTTGATGAATATGAGATCAGGGGCGGCGGCATCGTATTGGAATCGCTGCCGGATGATGATGTACAGATCAGGCAGGATGTGTTCACCCGCAATGCCAAATGGGTCCCTTCTGACGTCACTATGCAATTGCGTGCCGAACAGTACAACCAGCGCTCTTCACTGGTGGTGATTACCGGGCCAAAAGGCGTAGGGCGCAAGACCCTTGCACGTCGCCTGGAACTACAGCTATTTGAAGATGGGAAAATGGTTTATTACCTGGGCATGGGATCCATGCTATACGGCGTCAATGCTGATCTCAAGCGTCACGATGCCCCCGGCGGTTGGCGCGAGCACGTGCGCCGCTTTGCCGAGGTCTCCCACCTGTTCATGGATGCAGGGTTGATCATGATCATGACTGCCATAGACCTCACCCAGGATGACCTGGATGTACTGAAAACCATCATCGGCGAAGAAAAGGTACACGTGGTGTGGATCGGTGAGAAAGTAACCACTGACATCACTTACGACGTGCATCTCAAGAACCGCGATAAGATCGAAGAGGGTGTGGTGAAGATCAAGCACCTGTTACAAAAACGCGGGGTCATTTTTACCCCCTGATCTTTGAACAACTGAAATAATAAAAGGACTGAGGATTTACTCCATCAGTCCCTTTTCTTTCTTTTTAACGAATAAGGCTAACCCTCAAATTCTCCGATCTGGACGTTGTTGATCCAGACTGAATACGCGCCGGGAGGGTAACTGCCCAGGGGAATGCTCAATTCAAAGTCCTGAAGTACCTGGATGCAGATGAGCGTTGGGTCCACCACTGAATAGAGCTGCAAACGCACCTGGTTATCGCCATCCGGTGGATCGAACAGCACCCGCACCTGGTGGCAGGGATTGGGCAGGCTGCCTTTGACCACGAGATTTACGACAACAGGATTGCTGCCAGAAATGAGGATGTCTGCAGCATCGGGATAGACTTCACCGCGCGTCAACCAGGCATCGCCAGGCTGGGGCAGCCAGGAATTGGTTGGAGTTGTCGTCGGGGCAACAGTGGCGGCAGGGGGTTCAGTAGGGACTGGGGTTGCAGGGGCGGCCCTGCAGGAGGTGAGGAAAATGACAATTAATACTGAACAAAGGACACGCATGTTGTTATCCTTATCTCTTCTAGTATACATGACAACAAATAACTCAGGTTGGTTCCATGTCGGATTGTAGCGGTTATTTTCAATCGGGTTGTTGTTGATGAGCAGGATCTAAAAGAACTTACGATGTTGTAAAATTTTGTAAAAAACTCGTATAATTAAATTATCTGGTTAGAAAATTTTAATGATCAATTAAGCTTCCATAAAAGCGAAAGGGGGGAGCATTCCTTGGGTTTGATTGTTTTATTTTTAATAGAGGAGGTGACCAGTCTTTCAAATCCCACATGTAAAATTTACCCAATTTGAAATACCTATCACAAAAGGAGGATCTATGGCTAAGAAAGTTCTTTTCACAATGCTGGTGATTTCGTTCTTCATATGTTCCGCAGTTTCCCCCGTGTCAGCTCAAACCGGTCCCATTGAACCATTGACCGAACCGCCTTCAGCCGAAAACGGTGAGATGACCGATGAAACACCAAAATTGTACTTTGTGGAACTTGCCGGTGCACCAACGATAATGGGGCGCACAAAGGCAGCTCTAAAGACAGAGCGGGCAGCTTTTCGGACTAATGCCAAAAAAGTTGGTATGGTTTACGAAGAGCGTCGTACTTTTGAGACACTGTGGAATGGGTTTACCATTTCTGCTAAACCCAGTGAAGTCAACAAGCTGAACTTAATTTCCGGCGTGATTGGCATTTTCCCAGTCCAGGTAATTCCCATGCCGAAGACGACGGTAGCTAATCCGGAACTTTGGACGGCATTGGAGATGACAGGGGCTTCTGCTGCACAATCCGAACTTGGATTCACCGGAAAACGAGTTAAGGTTGCCGTGATGGACACTGGAATTGATGTCAACCATCCGGCTTTCGGCGGAAATGGTGTTGCTGAACTCAATAGTTCATTCTTCTACAGCAGCCCGCGCGTAAAGTACGGATACGATCTGGTGGGTGACGCATATGATGCAGATGATTCTTCACCGACATACAACCCGGTTCCAAGCCCAGATCCGATTCCGGATGATTGCGGCGGACACGGTACTCACGTGGCCGGTATCATTGGTGCCAACGACGCCACAAATGACTTGAAGGGTGTTGCTCCTGATGTAACCTTTGGAGCTTACCGTGTCTTTGGCTGTAATGGATCCACAACCGACGAGATCATGCTAATGGCAATGGAACGCGCCTATAGGGACCGTATGCAAGTGCTGAACATGTCCATTGGTTCGCCATTTGCCTGGCCGCAATCTCCCACGGCAAAAGCAGCCTCCCGCCTGGTGGATAAGGGTATGGTTGTTGTGGCTTCGATTGGCAATAGCGGAGATTATGGCCTTTATGCGGCTGGTGCGCCTGGTTTGGGTGAAAAAGTGATTGGCGTAGCCTCCTATGACAATACCAACGTCTTTCTCCCATATTTCACTGTCAATGAAGCGCATATTGGGTACGTTCCGATGACATATTCGCCTGATCCACCAGTAACTGGTGACGCGGAAATTGTTTATATCGGAAGAGGTTGTGTGGATAGTGATACTGCTACTGATGGACTTCAGACAGATCCTTATCTTGCCGATCCGGCAGGAAAAACAGCGTTAATTATTCGGGGTGCTTGCTCTTTTGCTGAAAAAGCGTCCCGGGCTATTGACGCAGGTGCCAATGCAGTTGTGGTCATGAACAACACTTACGGTGTGCTGAATGGAACACTTGGTGCTCCTCTTGGCTCAGATGTCCCGGTTGTGGGCATCTCTGGAGAAGACGGGATGTTCATCCGTGCCCAGACTGTACCGATCATGATGATCTGGACCGACCAACAAGATTCCTTCCCCAGCCCAACTGGTGGTCTGATCTCAACATTCAGCTCGTATGGTTTGTCTCCTGACCTGGCTTTGAAGCCAGATATTGGGGCACCGGGCGGCAATATTTACTCCTCTTATCCGCTTGAATTAGGCGGATACGCCACTTTAAGCGGGACTTCAATGTCTTCACCCCATGTAGCCGGTGCAGCAGCCCTGTTCCTCCAGGCACACCCTAAGACAAAAGCTGCAGATGTGCGTTCGTACTTGCAAAACAATGCAGTTCCTCAACTCTGGAGCCTTGCTCCGAGTTATGGCTTGCTCGATATGGTTCACCGCCAGGGCGCTGGTATGCTGCAAATTGACAAGGCCATCCTGGCAAAAACAACAGTAGAACCAAGCAAACTTGCCCTTGGTGAAAGCCAGGCTGGTGCGGTCACGAAAACTTTAACCTTGCGCAACAGTGGTAATATCCCTGTTACATACACTTTGTCGTATGAAAATGCTATAACTTCACAGGGAGTGTTGGAAGTGGAGGATTATTGGGGTTCTGATGCTGAGGTTGTCTTCAGTTCAGGGACCGTTGTTGTTACTCCAAGAAAGCCTGTAACGATAAAGTTGACGATCACTCCGGCAAGTGGACCTGATCAGGGACAATATGGTGGCTATATCATCTTCACTGGAGATGATGGTAGTGTATTGCGTGTGCCTTACGCTGGTTTCGTGGGTGATTACCAGAGCATCACAGCGCTAACACCGACAGACTACGGTTTCCCCTGGCTGGCAATCCTATATGGCGGCTCATTCTATGGACCTGTAACTGGACCTGGCGACTGGGTGTACACCATGGAAGGGGAAGACATCCCGTACTTCCTCGTGCACTTTGAGCACCAGGTACGCACAATCCAATTCCTGGTCTATAATGCAGAAACTGGCAAGCCGGTAGTTGGTAGGCCTGTAACCAAACCAGGCGATCGAACCAAACCGGTCAATCCGGCCTTCAATACCGCTGTTTACGAGGAATTTGTACCCCGTAACTCTACCACCACCGGTTTTTATGCATTTGGCTGGGATGGAACCCTCATCCACAAGAATGGATACCATGGGCAAACCGCTGATCTCTTCCGCCCTGTACCTGACGGGAATTACTTCATTGTTATCAAAGCGCTCAAAGCCCTTGGAGATCCAAAGAATCCTGTTGACTATGAGACCTGGACTTCACCGGTCATCGCCATTGATCGGCCATAATACCCAGAACCTTGTGTAACAAACAGGCTGGCAGTCCTCTGCCAGCCTGTACTTTATCCTTGCGAATATCTACTCGCTTACAGGTCCGCCTGGCACTGGCAGTGAGGGATTCTGGCAGTAGAACGGGTCTGATTCCAGGTCGGCATGGTAGCTATACTCCATTTCATCAGCTTTCAATATTATCTGAAAGCCGGGGGTGAGTACTTGCATGTAGTACATTCCTTCCTGTGGACAGCCCAGGCTTGAGTCGGACCAGGAAACCGCAATTGCCTTAACCACGGTTATATTAGCGGGATTGATAGACAATCGGGAAGCCAGATCAGCTTTTGACAGCTCGATGAGCGACTGGACAAGAGGTGATGGGGTGAGGTTGGGGTCAATCATAGTAGCCTGTGTGGGGATTTCAATGGGGGAGAGCGTGTTTTGTGCGTTTCCCTCCTGCAGGTTGGGGATAGGTTCTACTATTGAATCATCAGGGGTGATGGCGGTACTGGAACAACCTGACAGAATAACTGCAAGGAAATAGAGAAGTAATGGTATTGTATTTTTCATAGTTTCACTTCCCTGGTAATTATAAAGTGAAATAATGACCATATTTGGTATGGTTTTGGTTTACTCTGTTCAGGACTATCAAGTAAATGAGTTTCAAACAAAAAAACTTAGTCTTTGAAGTTCTTGAGATAATTACGCCATCCACCCCATGAGGTGATTTCGCGTTGTCCCTGGCAGATGTAGGGTTCACCCAGCACACCCATCACCTTGCTGCCATCAAGTAATTCTATCTTGCCGATGGTCAAGCCCGGGGGCTCTTGCTGTAGGATGACTACCAGTCCTTGTGCCGAAAGTTCCCAAATTTCAACCTCAATTGAGGCTCCACCATCTTCATCCTGTAGCATGGCAGGGTAGGAATCTCCTATCGACCACAAGCGGTAGATTGGGGCAGTTGAATCTGTCCGTACGAAGATCGCGTTAACATCCAGAAGGTTTTTATTCAGGTAAAATCCACGCATAAGCGTTCCGTTGACAGCAAACAGGATGGTTTCCATGTTTGTTCCTGGGGATAGTGGATCAGATTTCGCTTACCCTTGGCCGGTACTGCAGCGCTTCCGCCAGGTGTGTGGGGGTGATGGCAGGGCTGCCGGCCAGGTCGGCGATGGTGCGGGCGAGCTTGAGGATGCGGTGATAGGCGCGGGCGGAGAGCTGCAATTGGTTCATGGCGGCGCGCATCAGGCTGCGACAGGGTTCATCCAGGCTGCAGAACTTGCGCACTTCAGCGGGGTGCATGTCCGCGTTGGAGGTGAGGGTTGTGCCCGTAAATCGTTCACGCTGTACCTGGCGCGCGGTTTCCACGCGGGCGGCGATGACGCTGGAGGGTTCACCCAGTCGGGCATCGCTCAATTTCTCGTAGTCCACGCGCGGCACCTCCACGTGGATATCAATGCGGTCCAGCATGGGACCGGAGATGCGGCGCTGGTACTTCATCACCACTCCCGGGGCGCAAGTGCAGGCGCGGGTGGGGTCGCCATAATACCCGCACGGGCATGGGTTCATGGCCGCCACCAGCTGGAAGTTAGCCGGGAAGGTGAGCGTGCCCTGGGCGCGGGAAATGGTGACGATTTTGTCCTCCAGCGGTTGGCGCAGTACCTCAATTCCGCGCGCACCGAACTCGGGGAACTCATCCAGGAAGAGCACCCCGCGGTGGGCAAGGGAGATCTCACCCGGGTGCGGCCAGTTGCCGCCACCGACCAGGCCGGCGTTGGAGATGGTGTAATGCGGGGCACGGAAGGGCCGGGTGAGCAGCAACGGGATGCCGGCGGGAAGGGCATCCGCGACGGAGTATATTCGGGTGACATCCAGGGATTCCTCAAGGGTCATGCGCGGCAATATGGAGGGCAGGGCACGAGCCATGAGGGTCTTGCCTGAGCCCGGCGGACCGATCATCAGCAGGTTGTGCGCGCCCGCCGCGGCAACCTCCAGTGCGCGCTTGACGTGCTCCTGGCCTTTGATTTCGCGGAAGTCGGTCTGCACCAGCACCTCAACCAGGTCTGGCTGTAATGGGGGCTGCGGAGCGATGATGGCGGATCCCACCAGGTGCTGGTAAAGCTCCGCCAGCGATTGCACCGGAATCACCTCGAGGTCGGGGAAAATGGCTGCCTCGGGAGCGTCCTCAGCGGGGACGAAAACGCGTTGGAAGCCCTGCTCGCGGGCAACGGCTGCCATGGGCAGCACTCCGCGGATGTGGCGTACGCTGCCATCCAGCGAGAGTTCACCCATCACCAGCCCGCCATCGAGGGCGTTGTAAGGGATCTGCCGGTTGGCAATGAGAATACCGAGCGCTATTGGCAGATCGTACGCAGAACCTTCCTTGCGCACCGTGGCGGGAGCCAGGTTGACGCGCACGCGTTTGCGCGGGTACTCCAGCCCGGTGTTATGGATGGCGGATTGCACGCGCTCACGGCTCTCCTGCACGGAGACATCCGGCAGGCCGACGATGATCATGGGCGGCTTGGGAATCCCTGTGGTGATATCCACCTCCACATCCACAATGACCCCGTCCAGGCCGATGACCGCGCAAGCGTTCACTTTTGCAAGCATGGGTTAAGTGTAGGGGGGGAGAGAGTAAATGTCAACCGCCAGTCTGAGCAATTTGGGGAAAATTTAATTGATCATAGAAAAAAGTGCAACTCACTGATAAATTTATTAAACCAGAGTGCTATACTGATAACAACCCAAATCAAAATAAACATCAATCAGGTATGGAGGCATGCTATGAACACGAAAAGGCTGCATAAGGTTTTTCTGCTCGCCGTTATTTTCCTTTTATTTTTTTCCCTCCAATATACGAATCGGGAAGCCAGCGCGATAATAGGTACACCGCGTTATGTGGCGGCGACCGGGGCGGATACCTCGGATTGCTCAAATCTGAGCGCTCCCTGTCTCACACTGGCGTACGCAGTAGCACAAAGTGCTACCGCGGATGTGATCAATATTGCGGGAGGTGTGTACCCTGTCAATGTAACCATCTCAAAATCTTTGACCATTCAAGGCGCGGGGATGAACGCGACTTTATTGGAAGGCGGGGGGATTGCAGAAGTCCTGGATCTCACGGCCGGTCCAGTGACCATTAATGACCTGACCATAAAGAATGGGGATTCCAAGGATTACGCGGGAGGAATAAAATCCAGTGGGGTGAATCTTACCCTGACGCGGGTGAAAATCACCGGGAACAGTGGCCATTTTGGAGGGGGCGTATATTTCAAAGATGGTACTCTAAATATGACTGATTGCCTGGTCTCTGATAACTCCTCAACCGGATCTGGCGGCGGCATCAACCTTTCAGGTTCAGGGAGTTCAACCATCACCGGAACAACAGTAACCGGCAACGAGGGTCTTGAGGCTGGTGCATTATCTGTAATTAACACCGGCGGAGTGACAGTTACAAATTCCACCATTACCGCAAACTCCTGTACCCGGACTACAAGTTGTGCAGGGGCGATCAATTTCAATAATCAGCCTGGCATCATAATCAACAGCACGATCACCGGCAATCTCAGCATCAATGACGCCGCGTTATTAACCAACGGTGGAACGGTTACCTTTAAAAATTCCATCATTGCTTTTAATTATCGAGGTACCAACTTCGATGATTGTAGAGCTCCAAACGTTCCCTTTGTGTCCAACGGGTACAACTTGAAGAGTGATACAGACTGCGGGGGGACAGTTGCAACCGACATTTTTCAGACTTCACCAGCACTGGCGTTACTGGGTCCGCTGCAGGATAATGGAGGGCTGACACCTACTGTTGCTCTGCTGGTTGGGAGCCCTGCGATCGATGCTGGAACGAATACCCTATGCCCTGCGACCGACCAGCGGGGTGAAACGCGCCCGTATAACGGAACCTGTGATATCGGTGCGTTTGAATACCAGCCGTTAGCCGGCGCGTTTGGGAAGGACCAGCCTGCTGATGGCGCAACCGGGCTGGCAGCGGACGTTACCATAACCTGGTTGACGAGCCCAGGAGCGGACGAATACCAATGGTGTGTCGATCAAACCGATGACGATGCGTGCGATTCATCGTGGATTACTAAAGCGACATCCTTATTTGAAATATTGCAGGGGATGGCTCCGGGAGAATACTTCTGGACAGTTCGAGCCAAAAATGGAGGAGGGTACACCTATAGTGATGGCGGGGTTTGGTGGTCCTTTAATGTAGTGTTTCCTCCGGGAACTTTCAATAAAACTGCACCAGCCAATGGTGCCACGAATCGCCCCAGGAACCTGACCTTGCGCTGGAACCCGAGCAGCAATGCGGTTGAGTACAAATACTGCCTGAGGAAGACAGGCGAAACCTGCACCTGGAAAACAACCGGACCGAGCACCAGCGTTGCTGTATCCAATCTGGTTTCAGCCAAATGGTATTGGCAGGTGAAAGCGATCAATGCCAACGGAACTGTGAACGCAAATGGCAATACGATGTGGACCTTCACCGTTCCCCCCAAACCTGGAGCATTCGGCAAGACCAGCCCGGTGACCAATGCGATCAACAAACCAACGACGGTGACTCTGTACTGGGCAAAGAGCTCCAACGCAATTAAATATGAGTATTGCATCAAGAAATCCTTGAGTGCTGCCTGTACCTGGAAACCAACAGGATTGACCCAAAAGGTCACGCTCAGCGGGTTACTGAAGAACCAGAAGTACTACTGGCAGGTGAGGGCAAAGAACGCTGTGGGAACGACGATTGCCAATGGCGGCACCTGGTGGAATTTCACGACTAACAAATAAGCAGAATATTTCCTTTTTCAATCACCGGGGTTTTTGCTCCGGTGATTGGTTTTTATTGTCAAAGGTGGCAAATTCGGCAGTTATAAAATAAAATAGACAAGTAATCATTCTTTCACTTATGAGCCACCCTTGAAAAAACAACCATCGGTTTTCCTTCAGTACCTGCTGGCATTCATTATCGCTGTCGCGTTTGTTACCCTGATCGCCCTGCGTACGAACACGATGAAACCCCAGTCAGACGGGCGTGAATACATCGAAATGGGAAAGTATGGCGTTTTCACGAACCCCAACCTGATCGCGCCGTTTGCCTACCGTCCCGGCATGCCGTACTTGGGCGCGGCAATGAGCGCCATCTTCTCGGTGGATATCAAGATGGGGTTCCGCATTGCCGGCTGGCTTTCCATGGTGGCCATGCTGATGGGCATTTACACCCTGTCCAGGGTTTTTATTTCTGACTGGCGTAAAGCCCTGCTGCCCATGCTGCTGCTGGGACTATCCTTCTATCACATCAAGTTTCCGCTATTCTTTTACAGCCTGGTGGACGTGGGAGCGTATCCGCTCATCCTGTTTTCCACCTGGGCGTTCATCACCAGGCGTTACACGCTGTGCTTGATTCTCACCACCATTGGGGTGTTTTTTAAGGAGTTCCTGGCAATTCCCATGCTGCTATTGATGGTGCAAGTGGGGATCAATTACTTCAAGAGCAAAAACCGGAGCGATCTCTACCGGTTCATCATCACTGTAGCGGTTGGTCTCAGCGCAATTCTGCTGCCCAGGCTGCTCATCCCGGTCAAGTCCACCGAGCAGTTCGTAGACCCGTTGAATGACCTTTCCACACTGACCAACCTGGTGACGGCTCCCTTCGATGAGATGCGGGTGTTCAATATTTTCTTCTCCCTCATTGCTTACTGGCTGCCAGTGCTGCTGCTGCTCACCAGCGCGCGTGGGATCAAGGTGCTCAACGAGCTCAAGGCGCGCGGATTGCTATTATGGTTGCTGGCTTTTCTGGTGTTGGACCTGACCCTCACGGTTTATGGGGGGACGAACATTCCCATATTTATTAGCTACATGCTGCCGCTGCAGGTGATCGTGCTTTCACTGCTCATCAATGAAGGACCGGGGCTGGCGGAATGGGTGTTTGCCTTTGTTGTCATGCTTATGTTCAACAAGATCCTGTTCCTGATTCCGGATCCTACTGTGGATATTGAGCTTTACATCGCCTACTATGGCGGTTGGTCCAACAGGGTGGACATGCGCACGCTGGTGCGGCTGGCAAACGCGGGATTCTTCATCGCGCTCGCCGCGGTGATCCGTTATGCTTCACCGTGGATTTCCGGGTATTTTAAGGAGAAAACACAGCTGTCTTAAAGACAGATCTCAATTAATACACACCAAAATTGTACATGAACACCTTGAAGTATTCCTCCCAGGTGTATTGCCGTCCTTCCGCGGTCTTCCACCAGCTATCCGACCGGTACCAGTGGTCACGCACCGGGCGAACCTGCAGGTCTATCCCGCTGCCCCTGAGCTGGTCGCGGAAAATGACGCGTGTGCGCAGGGTGTGGAATGGATCGGTGATGATGATCAACGAACTTACCCCCTCCTTTTCCGCCAGTTGACGGATCGCCTTGGCTTCTTCCACTGTGTTGGAAACCACAGCCTCGGTTACCAGAATTTTCCTGTAGGGAAGACCGAGTTTGTTGGCCATGCTTTCCATGTTGCGCACAGAAGTTTCATCAGTATTGGTCAGGAACAGGTAACGCACATACTCCTGGTCGAATAAAGTGGCTGCTTCTGAGATGCGGTCTCCGCTATCACCACTGAGGGCAACGGCGGCATCCGCTTTCTTGAGTGGATCGGCGATTATCAAAACCGCGCCTATGCCTCGCAGGATCACCGGGAAACCAACCAGTCCCGCGCACAACAGGATGGCCAGGATGATCAAAAAGGGCAGGGCTCGATTTTTTCTTTGACGAGGTCCTTCGACTACTTTTGGGTTCTCTATAATTGTCATTCTATTTAGTTCGATCTGGCAATATTTGCAGCATATTACCTGTAATTATTTTGCCAGTTCCAGTATCCTTTTCAGTATTTCAGCGTCCACCTTGAATAATCCAGCGGCAGGCAGCCGCTGCAGGAGCAGTGCCCAATTGGCGTCTGCAGCAAAAACCTGCTTGAAGATGGGCAGGGAATCTTCCACCTTGCCGCTTTCGGCCAGGGTGACTGCCTGCCAGAAAGGTAATTCGCTGATGTGAGGCGCGAGAGTGGCTCCTGTATCATAAGCCTTGAAAGCCTCCTCGATGTTTCCTTCGCTGAGTAACGCGTCCCCGCGGTTCATGGCTTCGTATGCCCGTTGAATGCTCAACAGACGGCGCAGCTCCGCTAAAGGTTCCGGGTCATCCTCAACGCGCAAGTCCACCAGGATGTGTTTCCAGGGTTCTGCAGAGCGCTTGCCATCCACGATCAGCATGGCGGCGGATTGTTTTCCGCGGATATCACCGCCTTCGTCCTGCGCCGCATCCAGGGCTGCCATCAACCGGTCTGCCAGGTCACCCTGCACGGTCTCAAATGCCCTGGCCATAGCAGGCCAAACTGTGTTGTTGAGCATCATGTTTGCCTGAACTGAGAACTGGTTCCCGGTTTGGTGACCGGCCCCTGCGATGCAGCGGTTGCCGGTATGCACGGCAACGCTGCCGGTGGCATCGATCATCGCCACCTGGCGCACCTCAGGATTTTCATCTGCAGCCAGCAGCCGCGCCAGCACTTCCTTTGGATGTTCCCCTTCCCGCAGCCCGCTCAGTCCCAATGGACCATAGCTGACCTCCACCATGGATTGAGTGGCAATAGCGCCCACCCCGGGTTCCGCCCAGGTGACGATGGAACCGGTGGAAAACCAGTGGGATTGGACTGCCACCCCTAACTGGCCAGTGTGCGGGTCCCGGGCGACTATGGAAAAAGTATGCGCAAATGGAAATCGTTTCGTAAAAGGTGGCATGGATACCCTCCTACATCTACATATCGATCGGATTATGAACCCTTGACTTCGGAATTGCACCAGCGGGCGTAGATGGCAGTGGAAAGGTAACGATTGGCAGATTGATCAAGCAGTCCGAGCTCGCCGGCAGTTGTGGTTCCGTGAAGATCAGACATCATTTCCTGCACCGCGTTATAAAGTGTGGCGGCCGAAGCTTTCACCGCATAGGCGGTGAGCTGCAGGAACAACGGTTTTGGCGATAGGATCTGCCGGCATGCAGCCAGCAGGTCAGGCAGCAGCTTGTAGAACTCCCACACCTCGCCCTTGGGACCCCGGCCGAACTTGGGCGGGTCGAGGATGATGCCGTCATACTTGCTTCCGCGGCGTTGTTCCCGTTGCACAAATTTGACCGCGTCGTCCAGGATCCAGCGGATGGGCAGCGCATCAAGCCCGCTAAGTTTCTGATTGTCGTTTGCCCAGTTAATCACTTTGCGCGAGGCATCCAGGTGGGTCACCTGGGCCCCGGCGCGTGCAGCAGCCAGCGAAGCAATGCCGGTGTAGCCGAAGAGGTTCAATACTTTTGGCTTGTTCTTTGATTGGGAGATAACCGTATCCGTCCAATCCCATTGACAGGCTTGTTCGGGAAACACTCCCAGGTGGCGCGAGGCGGAAGTCTGAACCCAGAAGGTGAGATCCTTGTAGCGCATCTGCCAGCGATCCGGCAGTTTCCTGCGGTATTCCCAATGTCCGCCGTTTTCTTCAGGAGCCGGTTTGTAGAGTGCGTCGGCTCGGTCCCATTCTTTCGAGGGCAGGGCAGGTTGCCATACTGCTTCTGGTTCCGGGCGGACCAACAAGGCATTACCAAATTTTTCAAGTTTAAATCCTCCGCCGCTATCAAGAAGGGTGTAATCCGCCCAGCCGCTGGCTGCCAGTAAATCAAGCGATGGGAGTTTAACAGGTCTCTCGTTGGTCATGGGATGAGTATAACAGAAAGCGAAAACGTAATTATGCGTTTGGGGATGGGATATAATCTCAATTGTTACAAAAAACCACATTAAATTCACAGGAAAACATGATCTCATCGCCAAACCGCCGCAATTCAGACAGTGTCAAATGGGGAGTCTACGCAGAGGATGTGCTCCCGCTCTGGGTGGCGGACATGGATTTTGTTTCGCCTCCAGCGGTAATCGAAGCTTTACACAAGCGCGTGGAACATGGCGTTTTCGGTTACGCGTTTGAATCCCGTGAACTAAAGTCACTTATCGTGCAGCGCATGAAGGCGCGGTATGACTGGCAGATCACCAGCGAGGATGTGCTGCTCATTCCCGGGGTGATCACCGGACTCAACCTTGTTTCCCAGGCTGTTGTTAAACCGGGAGAGTCCATCCTCGTCCAGCCGCCGGTTTATCCCCCATTTTTTACTGTGCCTGCCAACTGCGGAGCCGAAACGGTTTGTAATGACCTGATCCCTGGCACTTCAGGTCATTATGAAGTCGATTATGCTGATTTTGAACGGCGTGTTGCATCTGGGACGCGCTGTTTTCTGCTTTGCAACCCGCATAACCCCGTTGGACGTGCTTTCAGAGAAACCGAATTGCGCAGGATGGCTGAGATTTGCCTGCCGCACCGGGTGATCATCTGCTCAGATGAGATTCACAGTGACCTGGTGTTTTCTGAAAGCCGTCATATCCCAATCGCCTCGTTAGGAGATGAGATCGCTGCCAGCACAATCACGTTGATCGCTCCCAGTAAAACCTTCAACATCGCCGGATTGGATTGTGCCGCGCTGATCTGCACCAACCCTGATTTGCGCGAACGCATCAAGAACGCTCGCAGGGGGCTGGTGGGGCATGTGAACCTGCTGGGCATGAGCGCTGCTGCAGCGGCTTACCGTGATGGAGAATCCTGGCTCGCCGAAGTACTATCAATATTGGAGTCCAATAGAAATTTCCTGATGGATTACCTGGGCTCTGAATTTCCTGAAATTCGTGTAGTCAAACCTGAAGCCACATACCTTGCCTGGCTGGATTGCACAGCGCTGGCACTACCGGAATCTCCGTTTGAGTTCTTCCTCAAGGACGCCCGGGTTGCCCTGAATCAGGGATTGGATTTTGGCGAACCGGGGAGGAACCACGTTCGTTTGAATTTTGGCTGTCCGAGAGCAACCCTTGAGGAAGCTCTGGACCGCATGTGCCGGTCAATTAAGAAACGATAAAAAAAGCAGAGTCAATTTGGCTCTGCTTTTGATTCCTATTCGATTGTTAGTTGTAGCCGGGTATTCTAGGCAGCAGGTTTTACTTCCGCAGCCTGAAGACCCTTGGGGCCTTTTTCGACTGAAAACTCCACCTGTTGTCCTTCTTTCAACACGCGATATCCCTCCATTTCAATAGCGGAAAAATGCACGAATACATCTTCTGCCCCTTCTCGCCCGATGAATCCGTATCCCTTAACGGGATTGAACCACTTTACCGTGCCAACAAAACGTTCTGCCATTCTTTTTTCTCCATCTAAGATGTTGATTGCGGAAGGATTTTCCCCTAACCGCTTACGATGTGTAATTTTTACCATGTAGTGAAATCAATGTCAAGAATTCCATTTCCGTGTTAAGTCACATGGAAATTCAGAATTTTCTGGAAAAGGTATAATTTGGGAAAGAATATCGCTCAAGGATGCCCTTATTGAAAATGAAAACGATCGTAAGTGTTTTACTCTTTTCTTTGCTGATATTAACAGTCTCATCATGTGCTGCGAACACCACCATGCAACAACCAACCATGAAAAAAAATCCCGGGGATATCCTTTTCGCGGATGATTTCACGGTCTCTCCGAACGGTTGGGGTACCATGGACCGTGAAGGGGGGAGGATCACCTTTGAGTACAGCGGGTTGGTGATTGGGGTTGACCTGACCGATTTTATGTTCTGGACAGTGAACGGGGACGAGTTTGCTGACACCCGAATTGATGTGGATGCAGTTCTGCTGGATGGACCTACAAACGATAACTTTGGGGTGATCTGCCGTTACCAGGATGACGAGAACTTTTATGGTTTTCTGGTGAGCCATGATGGATATTTCGGGATTTTCAAGAAACAGGCTGGCAGCATCGTCATGGCTAATGCATCAGGTGATCTACAATTCAGCGAAATCATCCGACAGGGCGGAAATGTGAATCACATTTCTGCCGTTTGCCATGGAAGTCGCCTGAAATTGAGTGTCAACGAAGCCGTTTTGGCTGAAGTAGAGGACGAGACCTTTACCTCCGGGAAGATCGGGTTGTTTGCCGGGGCATACGAACATCCGGACGTGGAAGTTCTTTTTGATAATTTGTTGGTGACCCAACCATAAAGCATGAAAGTCTTTTTTGATACCGTCGGCTGCCGGTTGAACCAGGCGGAAATCGAACACATGGCTGCTCAATTCAGAGCTGCAGGACACGTTGTTGCTGAAAGTCCAAAAGACGCAGACCTGGTGATCGTCAACTCGTGCGCGGTCACAGCCGCAGCTGCCTCAGATTCGCGCCAAAAAGCCAGGCAAGCCAGCCGGGCAGGTGCCAGGGAGGTCATTTTCACTGGCTGCCTGGCTACTCTGCAGCCTGAAAATGAGGAAATTGAAGGCGTGTCCAAAACAATTCCCAATTCAAGGAAGATGTCTTTTCCCTCCCTAATCCTGGGAAATACACAATTATTCGATCTTGAGCCGATGGCACGCCAACCCTTGCCCGGAGCCAGAAAGAGGACGCGTGCATTCATCAAAGCTCAGGATGGATGTGACAACATGTGCACGTTTTGTGTCACCCGCCTGGCCAGGGGTAAGTCGGTCAGTGTCCCCCGGGAGACCATCCTCCAGGATATCCTCGCTGCAGAAGCAGGGGGAACGCATGAAGCGGTGCTCACCGGGGTAAACCTGGGGGCGTGGGGCAGGGATTTTGAGAATGGTCACAAATTATACGTTTTGGTAAGGTATTTGCTGGAGAACAGCAGCGTCGAGCGCATACGGTTTTCTTCTCTTGAGCCTTGGGACCTGGATGAGGAATTCTTCAGGTTATGGGAAGATGAAAGGGTTTGCCGGCATCTGCATCTGCCCCTTCAATCCGGATCTTCAAGCGTCTTAAGACGCATGGCACGCAAGATTTCCCCTCACGATTACAGGGAGTTGGTTCGGCAGGCAAGGGGTGTAATCCCTGACCTGGCGGTTACCACTGATATCATTGTCGGTTTTCCGGGAGAGACTGATGAGGAGTTTGCGGAAAGCCTGGAATTTGTCCGGGAAATCGGCTTTTCGGACGGGCATGTCTTCCGTTTTTCTTCCCGTGAGGGAACCGCAGCGGCAAAAATGCCGGTAAAAGTAGATGGCAGAAAGGCTTCATCGCGCAGCAGGCAAATGCGCGAGGCGCTGGCAGCAAGCGCTCGCACTTACGCAGCCCGGTTTTCTGGCCGTGCGTTAACAGTTCTGTGGGAGACCTCCCGAAAAATCAGCGCGAACCAGTGGCTTTTAAGAGGATTAACGGACAATTACCTGCAGGTGACGGCTTTGAGCAGCACGAACAGAAGCAACATGTTGGACCGTGTGCTGCTAACCTCTACCGGGCAGGGGAGCGTTTTAGAAGGGGAAATAATCGAGAATTCATTGGAGCTAACATGACAGAAAAAGTAGAACTCAAGTGGTGGCAGAAAGCCGTTTTTTACCAGGTCTACCCGCGAAGTTTTGCCGATGGAAACGGCGATGGTATTGGTGACCTGGCGGGGATGATCTCCAGGTTGGATTACCTGAAAGACCTGGGTGTTGATGCCATCTGGCTTTCACCACATTATCCATCTCCTTACGTGGACTGCGGTTACGACATTTCAGATTACTGTGACGTTGCCCCGGAATACGGCACACTCGGGCAATTCAAGGAATTTCTGGATGGACTGCACGAACGCGGGATGCGCCTGGTGCTTGACCTGGTGCTCAACCATACATCCGACCAGCATACATGGTTCCAGGAATCGCGATCAAGCCTGGATAATCCCAAGCGTGATTGGTATGTATGGAAGCGGGGGAAGGAGGGCAATCCACCCACCAACTGGTTTTCCGCGTTTGGAGGGTCAGCCTGGCAGCTTGATCTGCTGACAGGAGAATATTATTATCATTACTTTTTCAAGGAGCAACCGGACCTGAATTGGAAAAACCCGCAAGTACAGGAAGCCATGTTCAATGCCGCCCGGTTCTGGTTGGACATGGGTGTGGACGGGTTCAGGTTGGATGCGATCGGGACGATCTTTGAGGACGAATCTTATCCGCCCATGACCCTTGATTTTGGCCAGGAGCGGTTGTTCAAGTATTTGAGGGAAGCAAAAACCCCACAGGACCAACAAATGGTAATGAAATACTGGACAGAAATGTTCAAGCACCAGGTGGACCAGCCCGCAGTACACCAGGTGACACGCAAGCTGCGCCAGGTGGTTGATGAATATCATGACCGGGTGTTGATCGGAGAGACAGATGATGTTTCTTTCTACGGAAACAATGATGAATTGCATCTGAATTTCAATTTTCCACTTATGCGTACAGAAGCACTGACCGCCCGACATGTCAAAGAAAATCAGCGGGAGCGATTAAGCGCAATTCCCAAAGGTGCCTGGCCTTGCAACACCCTGGGGAACCATGATAGCTCACGGGTTATTTCACAATTTTGTAAAGGTGAGCATGCGCTAAAACGTGCCAGGTTGTACCTGATGATGCTATTGTCACTCCAGGGAACCCCGTTCCTTTACAACGGTGAAGAAATTGGCATGACCGACTATTTGGTCACGGATAAAGCGAAGTTCAGAGACCCGCTGTGTTTTCTGTATTACGACCTCGAAAAGCGGGTGATGGGTTCCAGTGAAGATGTGGCTCTCATCGTAGGAGCCAATCAGGGCAGGGACAAAAACCGGACGCCCTTGCAATGGGACGACTCTGCAAACGGGGGGTTTTGCCCTTCCGAGTCGGAACCCTGGCTACCAGTGAACCCTGATTACCAATACGGAGTAAATGTTGCTTCCCAGGAGAAAGAATCTGACTCCTTGCTTAATTTCTACAAGAGGCTTTTATGGTTGCGGAAGGAAAACCCCGCATTAATTGAAGGTGATTACGAGGAATTGGTGCTTGCCAACGAGAACGTGATCGGGTTCACGCGTGTCTCTGAACATCAAAAGATCGCGGTGATTCTCAATTTGGGAGATGGCATGGAAAACGTGCATCTCCCTGATTTGTGTCACCTTTCTCATATTTGCAGTAATGATGATGGAATTCCTGCCCGGCAGAATTCAACACTGGTACTGGGCAAGTACCAGGGTTTGATCTTTAGCTTTGAGTAATTCAGCAATTTTTCCAGGTTGATAAATAAATGATATGATTTATAGGTTGTTTAATTTTTCAGAATTCGGTTTCACGAAGTAGTTGTTGGACTCGCAAACAGGCAAAAAAAGATGAATATTGACGAAAAAGACGACACCACCGTGTTTCAGCGGGCAACAGAGTACCAACCCGGAAGAAGTTGGCAGAGGTTGCTGGTAGGCAGACCGTTGTCTACCGCAGATGCCCCGGAGCAGACGATTGGGAAGTTCCTGGGGTTGGCAATTTTTTCCTCGGACGCGATGTCGTCAGTGGCTTACGCCCCGCAGGAGATTCTGGTCATCCTGGCGGTTGCAGGTGCAACGGCGTTTCATCTTTCAGTGCCAATCGCGTTGGGTATCTGTGCGCTACTCGCGATTTTGATTTTCTCATACGAACAGACCATCCATGCGTACCCGGATGGCGGTGGTGCATACATCGTTGCCCGGGATAACATTGGCAACCTCGCTGCCCAGACGGCTGCTGCTGCATTGTTGACGGATTACATCCTCACGGTCTCGGTTTCAATTTCATCAGGAGTTGCCCAATTAATCTCAGCTTTTCCAACTTTTGAGCCATACAAAGTAGCGATTGCGGTCGTCCTGGTGTTTTTCATTATGTTGGTCAATTTACGCGGGGTAAAAGAAGCAGGCGCGGCGTTTGCCATTCCCACCTACTTCTTCCTCTTGATGATGTACATCACCATCATCGTTGGTTTCATCAGGCTCATTCTTGGAACCCTGGGTGTGGTGGATACACCTCCAATGGAGATGATGGAAATCCAGTCCTCAATGCAGCCGGTGACGCTGTTCCTGATCCTCAAAGCTTTTGCATCGGGTACAACCGCAGTCACAGGTGTTGAGGCTATTTCGAATGGAATCACTGCTTTTAAAGAACCCAGAAGCCGCAATGCCGGCATTACGTTGATCATCATGGCGTTTATACTGGGATCGATGATGTTGTCCATTACATATCTGGGTAACCAGGTTGGCGTGATGCCGTCGGAAGAAGAAACATTCATATCCCAACTTGCACGCACAGTATTTGACTCGCGTGGTTTCATGTACATTCTTTCTCTCGCCTCCACCACCATCATCCTGGTGATGGCTGCCAACACGGCTTTTGCAGGATTTCCGCGTCTGGGAGCCATGGCGGCGGACGATGGTTACTTGCCGCGCCAAATGACGTATAGGGGAAGCCGCCTGGTCTTCTCCAAGGGCATTGTCGCTTTGGCAGTTATTGCCAGTTTGCTGATTGTTTTGTTCCAGGCCAGCGTAACCCGATTAATCCCGTTGTATGCGATCGGGGTTTTCCTTTCCTTTACCATTTCCCAGGCCGGCATGGCACATCGCTGGTGGAAGACCGGTCACCTGAAACCTGGTGAGGTCATTAAGGAAAAGGGATCAGATTTACACGAAGACCGGGGTTGGTTGCATAAAATGCTGATTAATGGATTTGGTGCACTTGTCACCCTGTTGGTTATGTTCGTTTTTGCCATTACCAAATTCAAGGATGGGGCTTGGTCGGTCGTAATCCTTGTGCCGGTGCTGGTGTTGATTTTCTCAACCATCCACAAACATTATTCGACTGTTGCCAAAGAACTTTCACTGGATAAGTTCTCCCCGCCAAATCGTATAGTTCACCAAAGGGTTATCATGCCCATAGGCGGAGTGCATCAGGGAACGCTGTCTGCCTTGCGCTATGCAAAGACCCTCTCGGATGACATTACGGCTGTCCATGTTTCGATTGATCCTGAAGAGGCTGTAAAGGTGAGAGAAAAATGGGAAAAATGGGGGGATGGCTATCGCCTGGTGGTAATCGAATCGCCTTACAGGCTCTTTGTGGAACCCTTATTGGAATACATTGAAGAATTGGATCGCAACCGGTTACCGAATGAAATGATCAGTATTGTAGTACCTCAATTCTTACCGAGTCACTTGATGACCAACTGGTTGCACACCCACACTGCTGACACCTTACGGAAGGTGTTGCTTTCCCGGAAAGATATCGTGATTATGGAAGTCCCCTACCTGGTTGATTAGGAGAGAAGAGGAATAATGAACGTGATCGTTGTTGGGTGTGGAAGAATTGGGGCTGAACTAGCCAATAGCCTATATCGAGGGGGACACCTGGTGTCGGTCATTGATGACAATAAGTTGTCATTCAATAACCTTCCAGCTGATTTCAAAGGTGTGCAACTCGAAGGGGATGCGCTTAATCACGATCTTCTGATCAGGGCGGGGATTGAAACCTGCGATGGTCTGGCTGCTGTGACCAATAATGACCCATTGAATGTGGTCGTTGCCCACATGGCGAAGACTGAATTTCACGTGCCCAACGTCGTGGCGAGGAATTATGACCCGCACATTCGAAGCCTGTTTGAAGTTTTCAACATCCAGGTTGTGAGTTCCACCAGTTGGGGGGCTCAGCGGATTGAAGAATTATTGAGCAGTTCCGAATTCCGGACGGTCTACTCGGTGGGCAATGGGGAAGTGGAAATCTACGAGTTGCTGATCCCTTCAGATTGGGACGGAAAAACTGTAGGTGAACTGATCACTTGCGCGGGCTGCAAGTGGCTGGCCATTACCAGGGCTGGAAGAGCTATGTTGCCTGAAACTGATACGGTGTTGAAGACTGGAGACGTGCTGGCTGTGGCGGCGACCATGGACGGCATCGTTATGACCCGCAAGAACCTGGAAAACCAGAAGGAGAACTGATATGTTTGTGTTGATTGCAGGCGGTGGAAGAACCGGGGCACAACTGGCCAGGAACCTGATCGGTCTAAAATATAAGGTTCATGTGGTGGAAAATCGCAAAGAGATACTCTCCCGGATACACAAGGAGCTTCCCACTGAAGCCATAATTATTGGAAACCCTTTGGATGCCAGGGTGCTGGAGCAGGCAGGAATCCAAAAAGTGGATGTTTTTGCGGCTACCACGCCCTCCGATACAGAAAACCTGGCTCTGTGTTACCTCGTTCGCGAGAAGTATGGAACAATGCGTACCATTGCCAGGGTGAACAATCCGCGGAATGCCTGGTTGTTCGACAAAAAATTCCATGTGGATGTTGCAGTCAACCAAGCCGAATTACTTTCGCGGTTAATTGAGGAAGAAATGTCACTCGGTGACATGATGACTTTGCTCAAATTGAGGCGCGGTAAGTACTCGTTGGTTGAAGAGAAGATCCCGGAAAATGCCAAAGCAATAGGAATTGCGATAAAAGATTTACAGCTTCCGACTAATTGTGTCATCGCGGCAATTATCCGCAACGGGGAACTGGTTCTGCCCAGGGGAGTAACGACCTTTGAGGCGAACGACGAGGTATTGGCCATCACCGACCCGGAAGGGGCGAGGCAAATGGCTGATCTTTTTGCCTTTCGAAATTGAAAAAACCTTTGACCGGTAGAATAGCTTAAGGTATAATCCACCTTTGCATGTTCATTAAAAAGTAACTGATTGAGAGGAAGTGGAATGACCAAGAGAACTTATCAACCAAGAATTCGCCGCCGTTTACGCGTTCACGGTTTTCGTGCCCGTATGGCCACAGCAGATGGCCGTGAGGTCTTAAAGCGCAGGCGTGCGCGAGGTCGTCATAAATTGACTGTGACCAAGAATAACCACGTTAAGAAGGCACTCTGGTAATTTGGTTTAATGGTTTATATGTCCGGAACTGGTGATCTTTCAGCATGAGAATAATGGTTGCGGGCAGGTTAATGGGTGAACCTCAAGTTTCGGCTAACGAAATCCAATGACTTTAAGCGGGTGAGGCGTTCAGGTAAATCTTATGCCCACCCGCTTGTAGTCTTGATTGTGGCAAAAGGTGAATCGGAGCATACTCGGGCAGGGATCGTAGCCACCAGAACAGTCGGGAATGCGGTCCAGCGCAATAAGGTGAAACGGCAATTCAGGGAGATACTTCGCAGTGGTTTCCCTGATCCATCAACAGCAGTGGATATTGTGTTGATTGCGCGGGAACCGGCTGGAAGTGCTCCATTCCATGAAAAGTATAGTGCAATCGTTGATTTATTCAGAAGAGCGAAATTAATTGTCTCAAATGACCATGACACAGGAACACCAGCATCAAAATGATGAGGATCCGCGGTTGCGTGATCTTCCTGTTACTTTATGGAATATTCCGCGTATCATTTTGTTGCTGCTTATCAGAGGATACCAGGCCGTGATCTCCCCGGCATTGCCATCTAATACCTGCCGATTTTACCCGTCCTGTTCACATTACGGTTACTCTGCGATTTACAAATATGGTGCCATCAAAGGTTCCATTATGGCGATCTGGCGCGTATTGAGATGCAATCCTTTCAATCCGGGCGGTTTTGACCCGGTGCCATAATTGGAACGATTAAGATAATATTCAACCCGTAAAGAAAAGGGATAATTGGTATGAAAAGTAAAAGTGTTGTCCTACTCTCTGTTTTTGCCTTGCTGGCGATATTTCTGAGCTCGTGCACTGGCAGCAGTACTCTCTCAAACAACTGGTCGGGGGTTTTGCTTGATGGTACAACGGTCTACTACTCAAATTCTTCGAAGGTTTACGCCCTAAAGGAAGAAAACGGCAACATCATCTGGGAATACCCGGAAAAAGCATCTGCCACGCGAATTTTTTCTGCTGAACCCATCTTAGCAGGTGAGCAGCTGATCGTTGTAGATTACGGCAAACTTATTACCAGTTTAAATACAGGTAACGGAAAAGAGAACTGGCAATTCACCGGGGCAAAGGCCCGCTATATCGACAGCCCGCTCGTGGTTGGTGATCTCATCATCGCCCCGAACGCGGATTACAACGTGTACGCCCTGAACCTGAACGGGATCCTGCAATGGACGTTCACTGGTGGGCATTCATTTTGGACAAAACCGGTTAGCGACGGAAAGCTTGTTTATCTTTCCTGCATGGATCACTATTTATACGCTCTGGATGTGCAAACGGGCAACCTGGTTTGGAAGACTGATCTTGGTGCTTCCCTGGTGAGCCGGCCAGTACTGGATGAATCCGGGACCATTTACCTGGGCAACATAGACGGTGACTTTTTTGCCGTCTCTGCTGCAGATGGCAGCAAGGTTTGGGAACAACGCGTTGGAGGCGGTCTTTGGGCTGCACCATTGATCAAGGATGGAAAATTGTACTTTGGTGATCAATCGGGCAGGATTAGCATTCTTAACACCGTAGATGGCAAAGTTGAGCAATCTGTACAAACTGATGCGGCCATTCTGGGGAGCGGCGGGTTACTTGAACAGGGAATCGTCTTCGGCAATGAAAACGGGGAATTGATCCTGATCGGATTCAACGGCGAGAAACTTTGGACACGCACTGTTGATGGTAAGCTTTACAGCAATATTCAGGTAAGTGGAAACCGCGTCTTAGTTTCTGCCACTCAAGGTGAAAAATCCCTGGTTGCGCTGGATTCCAATGGGAATGAAAACTGGTATTTCTCCGCGAAATAACAAGGATGGTATAAGACATGTGGAATACAATAATTATTGAACCATTTATCAACCTGATGCTTTGGATTTACAGCCTGGTCGGGAATTTTGGCGTTGCCATCATTCTGTTCACGTTGTTGACCAAGCTGGTGCTTTACCCGTTGACGGCCAAGCAGTTGAAAAGCACACAGGCGATGCAGGAACTGCAAAAGAACAAACGCTACATCGAGATCCAGGAGAAATACAAGGGCGACAAGGAAAAACTTGCCCAGGAACAGATGAAGCTTTACCAGGAAATGAAAATCAATCCTCTTTCATCCTGTCTCCCAACCCTTATCCAGTTCCCGATCATAATTGGTCTCTACCAGGCTTTGATTCAATCCCTGGCATCTGCCCCGATTGACCTGCTCAATCTTAGCCGCCACATCTATCCAAAATTGCTCAACATTGCAAAACTTCTGCCTCTCAACAGTCGTTTCTTGTGGATGGACATGGGTCAACCGGAGCGTTTATACATCCCCGGATTAAATTTTGGTATTCCCACTTTGGCGATCATCGTTGTCATCACCACTTATTTTTCTTCAAAACTCATCACTCCCCCGCCTCAGCCTGGTGCAAATGACCAGGGAGCGATGATGGGGAAGATGATGAACATTTACATGCCGGTACTCATGGGCTGGCTTGCCTGGTCACTTTCATCCGGTCTGGCACTTTATTTTGTAGTGACCAACATCGCACAGATCGCGCAATACGCGGTTTCGGGCAACCTGCACTGGGACAACGTTAAATTCTGGAAGAAGAAACCAGAAATTAAGAAAAAATAAGACACTCGGGACGAGGTAAAGCATGAGTCAGGAAAAAACAATGTTGGAGATCATCGCGCCCACAACTGAAGAGGCGATTGAAAAAGGTCTGGAACAACTGGGGTTGACCGAGGATATGGTTGAGGTTGAAGTGCTAGACGCCGGTTCGCGCGGACTTTTGGGTATCGGAGGCAGGCAATCCAGGGTTCGGCTAACAGTCAAATCGTTTGAAACAGTGATGGCGGAAAGCGAACAAGAGCAGGAAATTCTCGATGAGAGCCGCCAGGAATTGGAATTGAGTAAAGTCGAAGCTGTGGACGAATCCACGCTTTCGAGTGATGAATTGCAGGTACTGCGCGTCATCAAATCCGTTGTGGTTGAGTTGCTTGGTCGCATGCGGGTAAAAGCCGAGGTGTCTGCCAAGTACATCGAACCTCACGATGAAAAGGATGAGCGGCTGGTGTTGGTGGATGTTGAAGGGAAAGACCTCAGTATTCTCATCGGCAGACGGTCTGAAACATTAAACGCTTTGCAGTACATCACCAGCCTCATCGTTAGTAAAGAGACTGGTCGATGGGTTCCGATGATGATCGATGTTCAGGGTTACCGCAACCGTCGCGAACGGCAGTTGCGTCAGCTCGGCCGAAAAATGGCGGAACAGGCCATTCAATCAGGTCGCAAACAGACGCTGGAGCCCATGCCGCCCAATGAGAGGCGTGTGATCCATCTTGAACTCCGTGATCACCCGCAAGTGTTCACTGAGAGTGTGGGTGAGGAACCCTACCGCAAGGTAACCATTTCTCTCAAAAATTAACCAAAAGACATGATCAAGACCAGGTGAAACCCACCTGGTCTTTTTTTCTCACCATTAGGTATAGTAGAATTATCTTTGGGTTAGTAAAGTGGAAACGGAGAAGATATGAGAGCGGTCGACATCATCATTAAAAAGCGGGATCATTTTGAGTTGACGAAAGAAGAAATCGATTTCTTCATTCAGGGGATGACGAGCGGGGAAATTCCCGATTACCAGGTATCTTCCTGGGCGATGGCGGTGCTATTGAACGGGATGACCGACCAGGAAACGACTGACCTCACCCTCGCCATGGCAAATTCAGGAGAACTCCTCGACCTTTCCGATATTGTCCCAATCGAGGTGGATAAACACTCCACCGGCGGGGTGGGTGACAAGACCACACTTGTGGTGGAACCGATTGTTTCCGCTTGCGGATTGCCCGTAGCGAAAATGTCAGGCAGAGGGTTGGGATTTAGCGGAGGAACGCTGGACAAGATCGAGTCGATCCCCGGATTCAGGACTCACCTCTCGCAGGACGAATTCATCCGGCTGTTACGCGATGAGGGGCTTGTTCTTTCAGGCCAAAGCGGGGATCTGGCTCCTGCAGATGGAAAAATGTACGCATTGAGGGATGTAACCGGAACGGTGCAATCCATCCCCTTGATAGCGTCTTCTGTGATGAGCAAAAAGATCGCCGGGGGAGCGCAGGCGATCGTGCTTGACGTCAAGGTAGGCAGCGGGGCTTTTATGAAGAACCTGGACGAAGCTAGGCAGCTTTCGCGGCTGATGGTCGCGATCGGCGAACTGAGTGGCCGGAAGGTGGTGGCTTTATTGTCAGACATGAACCAACCCCTGGGGATGGCCGTTGGTAACGCGCTTGAAGTGAAAGAAGCCATTGATACCCTTCAGGGTTTTGGTCCTGCAGATTTCACTGAACACTGCCTGGTAGTGGCTTCTCACATGCTAGTGATTGGTGAGAAGGCGTCTGACCTGGAAAAAGCACGGATGCTTGCAGAGAACGCCTTGATAAGCGGAAGGGGTTTCCAGCAGTTCCGTAAACTGGTGATCAACCAGGGCGGGGATGTCACTTACGTTGACCATCCTGAGAAACTGCCCCATGCACCTGTTATTGAGCAAGTTTTTTCACCCAGAAGCGGTTACTTGCTGGAAGTGGATGCTCAAATCATTGGCGAGACATCGGTGGAATTGGGGGCAGGTCGTGCGCGCAAAGAAGATCCAATCGACCACTCAGTGGGGATCATTGTGCATCACAAGGTGGGTGACCTGGTTAAGGAAGGCGACGTGCTCTTCACCATCCATGCTGCGAGCCAGGGTGCATCAAAGATGGCGGCGGGGGAGTGCCTCGCAGCCTGCAATTGGCAGGACCAGCCTGTGGAACCACTGCCACTCTTCTATGAAGTGATTGGTGGTTGAGAATTGCGTTTAAAGTGGATTAATGAGATAATTTGAGAGTCTAAAAGCTGAGATGGAAACGAGTAAGCCATGCTCTCACTCACAGCGAATCCGGAGATGGTGAAAGCGGATAAGTGAAAATGGCTGAAAATCCTTCCGGAGCTGCGATCTGAAAGTGAAAACGAGTAAGTGAGCCGGATCTTCGACCGTTATTGACGGAGCGGGCATCTCCCATTGGATGTGCCTGCCTGAGTGCTCTGTAAAGAGAAGCAGGGTGGTACCGCGGGTTTATTTCCCGTCCCTGAACTGGGATGGGATTTTTATTTGGAGGAAGAATGTTCAAACCTGTAACCCCAAAACTGGATATTACCAGAATGGAATTGAAGATATTGCATCATTGGCAGTATCACGATGTTTTCCAAAAAAGCCTTACGCAACGGGAATGGAAACCTGATTACATTTTCTATGAAGGTCCGCCAACGGCAAATGGAAAACCGGGTGTGCACCACGTACTTGCACGCGCCTTCAAGGATATTTTTCCCCGATACAAGACCATGCAAGGGTTCCACGTCACGCGTAGAGGCGGATGGGACACACATGGACTGCCTGTAGAAATTGAAGTTGAAAAGAAGCTGGGATTCAATAATAAGCAGCAGATTGAAGCTTATGGGATCGATAAGTTCAACAAGCTTTGCAAAGAATCTGCTTTCACATATATCCAGGAATGGGAAAAACTGACAGACCGGATCGGGTATTGGGTGGATTTGAATTCGGCTTATGTAACTTTTACCAATGAATACATCGAGTCGGTCTGGTGGATTCTGAAGAATTTCTGGGATAAAGATCTTCTCTACCAGGGGTACAAGGTTGTTCCCTATTGCCCCCGTTGTGGAACCCCTCTATCAGACCATGAAGTCGCCCAGGGATACCGGGATGCCACGGATCCATCCGTTTTCGTGCGCATGCCACTAGTGGACAACCCAGGCACTTCACTGCTGGTATGGACTACCACCCCCTGGACGCTTCCGGCAAACGTGGCTGTGGCGGCTGGCGCGGATGTGGAATACGTGACTGTTGAGCGAGCTCTCGCCGATGGTTCACAGGAACGGTTGATCCTGGCCAATTCGTTGCTGGAAAAGGTCTTTGGCGAAGAACCCGTAAAGGTGGTGGACCGATTCAAAGGGAAACAGCTTAAGGGAAAGAAATATTCCCCGCTGTTCACCTTCATGCCCACCGAAAAACCTGCTCACTACGTGGTGCTTGGAGATTTTGTCACCACAGAGGACGGAACAGGGCTGGTACACATCGCCCCGGCTTTTGGAGCGGATGACATGCAAGTTGCCCTGGACTACGACCTGCCGATCCTGACGACCGTTGCAGAGGATGGGACGTTCATCTCCGCGGTATCGCCCTGGGCGGGAGTTTTTGTCAAGGATGCAGATCCCGAAATTACGCGTAACCTGAAAGAGCGGGAGTTGTTGTTCCGGGAAGGCCAGTATGTGCACACTTACCCCTTCTGCTGGCGCTGCTCGACTCCTCTCCTTTATTATGCCCGTCCGACCTGGTACATCCGCACCAGCCAGTTCAAAGACCGCATGGTTGCGCTCAACGACACGATCAATTGGTACCCTGACCACATCAAAAAAGGCAGGTTCGGCAATTGGCTGGAGAACAACATTGATTGGGCTTTGGGACGCGAAAGATATTGGGGAACTCCGCTGCCGGTTTGGGAATGCGAAACCTGTCATACACAACACTGTGTCGGATCAGTTAGAGAGTTGTCAGAAAAAGCAGGTCGAGACCTCTCGAAATTGGACTTGCACCGGCCATATGTGGATGAAGTTGTCCTGCGGTGTAGTGAGTGCGGCGGCAGGATGCAGCGAGTGCCGGAATTGATCGATGTATGGTTTGACTCCGGCTCCATGCCCGTTGCTCAATGGCATTATCCGTTTGAAAACGAGAGCGAATTCAAGAGCCATTACCCCGCAGATTTTATCAGCGAAGCAGTTGACCAGACTCGGGGTTGGTTTTACTCGCTGCATGCCATCAGTACACTGCTATTTGATTCCCCGGCGTTCAAGAATGTGATTTGCCTGGGATTGATCCTGGATGGACAGGGACAGAAGATGTCGAAGTCACGCGGCAACGTGGAAGCTCCATGGACCGTGATTGAGAAGAACGGTGCAGATGCTATGCGCTGGTACCTGTATACCGCCAGTCCTCCAGGGCAGGAAAGGCGTTTCTCCAGTGACCTGGTAGGTGAGGTATTACGTAACTTCACTCTAACCCTGTGGAATACCTATTCGTTTTTTGTCACTTACGCCAACCTGGATGGATGGAAACCAGAGCCAGGAGTTGAAGTGCAATACAGCCCGCTTGACAAGTGGCTGCGGTCCACCCTGCACACTTTGGTAAGGGATGTGACCAATGCCCTTGAGAATTATGATGTGCTCGGGGCGACGCGGCCAATCCAGACCTTTGTCGAGGTACTTTCCAACTGGTACCTGCGGCGATCACGCCGGCGCTTTTGGAAATCAGAATCCGATGCAGACAAGAAAGCCGCCTACGCCACCTTGTACGAAAGTTTGGTTACCATCAGTAAATTGCTGGCTCCTACAATGCCATTCATAGCTGATGAGCTGTACTTAAATCTCGTTGGCTCTGTGGATCCCAACGTGTTGGAATCGGTTCACCTGGCTTCATGGCCTGCTGTTGATGAGAGTGTCATCAATGAAAACTTGAACCGCGAAATGGAACTGGTGATGCGCCTGACCTCGTTGGGTCATGCTGCCCGCAACAAGGCGAACCGCAAGGTTCGGCAACCCCTGGCTGAAGTTGCTTTCACAGTTAGTGGAGCAGAGGAAGCAGTCACGGTGAAGCAATACAACGATTTATTGATGGAAGAATTGAACGTGAAGCATGTACGCCTGCTCAATGCGGCTGGCGAAGCGGTCAGTTACTCCTTAAACCCGCTTCCCAAACAGTTAGGGCAGCGGTATGGCAGCCTCTTCCCGGAAATCCGGAAACAGGTATTGAGTATGGACGTGGAACCAGCTGCTTTGAAGTTACTGGCAGGAGAATCCATCCCGGTGGAGATAAAGGGAGAGTGGTACCAGATACTTCCGGAGGAAATTGAGGTGCGCGTTCAGGCTCGAGAAGGTTATGCAGTGGCTTCAGAAGGTGCGTACCTGGCTGCATTGGTGACAGAACTTACTCCTGAACTGGTCAATGAAGGCCTGGCGCGAGAATTCGTGCGGCGTGTACAGGATCTGCGCAAAAGTGAGGACCTGAACATTGCTGATCGCATTGAACTTTTCTACAGCGCATCCCCCGCACTGCAAAACGCGATTGAAAGTTACCGTGACTACATCATGATGGAGACTTTGGCTGTCAATATGAGCGCGGGAGATCCGCCCGAAGGCACAAATTCCATTGAAGATGAATTTGACCAGGAAAAGGTGAAGGTCAGCATCCATAAAGCATAACCAGAAGAGGCTCCCCAAGGAGCCCTTTCTAATTTCTCTGCCTTTAAAACAGAGTAAAATTTACACACCATAGTGCTGGAGACAAGATTGAAACAGTTTTTTTCCGAAACAAAATGGATGTTCCTTATCGCTGCTGTTATTGTTGCGTTTGACCAACTCACCAAGTGGTTAATCCGCAGCAACCTGGCTTTTGGTGAATCCTGGGCTCCCTGGGACTGGCTGATGCCCTATGCCCGACTGGTTTATTGGAAGAACACCGGTGTTGCATTTGGAATGCTTCAAGGAATGAATTTTGTCTTCATCATCCTGGCCGCAATCGTGTCGATTGCACTCATCATATACTTCCCAAGTGTTCCCAGGCGAGACTGGTTAATCCGATTAGCTCTTTCCATGGAATTAGGCGGGGCAGTGGGAAATTTACTCGATCGAATCCAGTTTGGACACGTAATCGATTTCATTTCCATTGGGAACTTCCCTGTATGGAATGTGGCAGATGCCTGCATCACTGTCGGGGTTTTCATTTTATTGCTTGGAATTTACTTCCAGGACAGGCGGGACAAAAGAGAAGCCAGGTTGGTGGAAGATAATGCTCCTGTAAACCCGGGCAAAGGAATGGATTGAAATATGGAAAAAAACTTCCAGGTCAGGCTAGGACAGGATGGGCGGTTGGACAAGTTTCTGGCAGCGATGCTGCCGGAGATGTCGCGCTCGAGGCTTCAAAGCCTGATTCGGGACGGCAAGGTAATGGTGAATCAGCTGCCGGTGGTTAAAACCGGCTTTCTACTTGTTGAAGCAGATGCGGTTGACATTCAGATTCCAGAAGCGCAACCTGTTGATTTGATCGCTGAAAACATTCCCTTGGATATCGTCTTTGAAAATGCTGACCTTGTGGTCATAAACAAACCCGCCGGCATGGTGGTGCATCCTGCCCCCGGGCATTCGAGCGGAACACTGGTACACGCGGCGCTCGGGAATTTTGATGACTTTTCGGGAATTGGCGGAGAGATCCGGCCGGGGATTGTCCATCGCCTGGATAAGGAGACTTCCGGGTTGATCATGGTGGCAAAGAATGATCAAACTCTCAATTGGCTCCAGGATCAATTTAGGATGCGCAAGGTGGAAAAGATATACCTGGCATTGGTGGATGGCAGACCACCGTCTCCAGCAGGCAGGATCGAGGCTGCCATTGCTCGTGACCCGGCACACCGCAAAAAAATGGCCGTGGTATCCGATGGTCGCGGCAGGGCGTCTGTGACAGAGTACAAGACACTCAAAGAATTCAAGTCCCACACGTTGGTTGAGGCTCGGCTACTCACCGGACGCACACACCAGATCAGGCTTCACATGGCTTTCCTCAATTGCCCGGTTGTGGGTGACTTGGTGTACGGCAAAAAATCACCGACCTTGGAAATCAACCGTCATTTTCTCCATGCTACCCGGTTGAAGATCCTTTTACCTGGCGAGGAAAAGGCCAGGGAATTTCAGGCTCCACTTCCCGACGAACTACAGAACATCCTCAATTCTTTGATTTGAACCAGGAGAATCCATGAAACTCATCGATATGCGCTCAGATACCGTAACTAAACCCACGCCCGAAATGCTGGCAGCGATGGCATCTGCCGAAGTGGGTGATGATGTTTTCAGAGAGGATCCCACTGTCAACCGGTTGCAGGAAATTGCAGCCGAACGAATGGGGAAAGAAGAGGGGCTGTTCGTTGCCTCCGGAACGATGGGAAACCTGCTGGCTACATTGTCCATTTGTGAACGCGGGGATGAAGTGCTCATGGGCGACCTTGGTCATACTTTCCTCTTCGAAGGGGGTGGTATATCGGCTTTGGGAGGGGTATTTGCCCACACATTGCGAAATCAGCCGGATGGGTCAATGTTGATCAAAGATATAGAAACAGCAATCCGTCCGGATGACGTTCACTATCCAAGGTCGCGGATACTGATCGTGGAGAACACCCACAATCGCTGTGGGGGAGTGGTTCTCTCAAAAGCGTATACAGAAGAAGCCGCAGAGGTGGGACACAAACACGGTCTCCATGTGCACATGGATGGAGCACGCATCTTCAATGCGGCTGTGAAATCGGGAGTTGCTGCCGTAGAGCTGGTCTCAACCGTGGACAGCGTTACCTTTTGTTTGAGTAAAGGTTTATGCGCCCCGGTCGGTTCCGTGTTGTGCGGCTCACGTGATTTTATTGCCAGGGCACGGCGCGTGCGTAAAATGCTGGGCGGGGGGATGCGACAGGCGGGGGTGTTGGCAGCCGCGGGAATCATTGCTATTGAAAAGATGAGCGAACGGTTGGGAGAGGATCATGTAAGGGCAACAAGGATAGCTGAAGGACTTTCCACCATTCCAGGTGTGAAATTTGACCTGGGATTTCCACAAACGAACATGGTCTTTATCAGCCTTGATGAAACCATCGGTTTGAGCACGACTGAGTTTATTCAAATACTTGCTGGCAAAGGCATCAAGATTGGTGTGACTGGAGAACGTAAGTTCCGCATCGTTACACATTACTGGATCGATGATGAGGCAGTTGATTTCGCCCTTGCACAAATGCGAGAGGTGCTGTCCACCTGAGTTCCGGACGTCAAAAAAAATCACTCTGATATAATTAAGCTAGGTTAAACAACCCGAAAGGTTGAGGAAAACATGGAATCCTTTGTGACGATGGCCGAAATTGATGCTGCCTCCAATTTCATCAAACAAAAATTGAGCGTCTCACCACGCATCGGTTTGGTTTTAGGTTCGGGATTGGGAGGGCTGGCAGAGGATGTTAAAGATCCTGTGAGTATTTCTTTCAATGAAATTCCTGGCTGGCCTGTTTCCACCATTCAGGGGCATGTTGGGCGACTCGTCGTGGGGGATCTGTACGGAATCCCGGCCATGGTAATGCAGGGAAGGGTTCATTATTATGAGGGGTACTCAATGGACCGTGTCACATTTCCCATCCGGGTGATGCAGCGCATGGGGATCAGCACGATTATTCTCACCAACGCGGCTGGGGCTATCAACCCGGAATATACTCCGGGAGATGTGATGCTGATTGTGGATCAAATCAACCTGATTGGCATGGCTGGATTGAACCCTCTGCGCGGGCCAAACCTCACTGAGTTCGGCGAACGCTTTCCTGATATGAGCCATCCATATGACCCGGAACTGCTTTCCCTTGCGCGTAACGTGGCCAAGGCTAATGGTTTGACCTTGCACGAAGGGGTGTATGTTTGCCTGTCAGGCCCATCCTTTGAGTCTCCTGCAGATTTACGCTTTCTGCAACGAATCGGTGCGGATGCAGTAGGAATGTCTACAGTCCCGGAAAACATAGTTGCGAGACATGGTCACACAAAAGTGCTTGGTTTTTCGGGGATCAGTAATAAGGCCAACCTCGATGGAAGCACGATCACCACGCACGAAGAGGTACTTGCTGCCGGCAAGTCCATCGTCCCAAAACTCACTACCCTGATCCGAGGAGTAATTGACCAGTTATCAACAGCTCCTTAGACAGGATCCTCTTTTTACTGACAGCTGGATCATTATTAACCGTGAATAATTTACTTCGTTTTCTGTCCCAATATGAGTATCTATTTTACATATTACTTGGGGCTGTTTTCCTCATTTTTGTAAGGAAGACTTACCTTTCATGGAATGAATGGAAGACTGCTCTATTTGGGATTGAAAAGGAAAACTCTCAGCAAAAATTCAACCAGGGAGTATCCATACTTGCCTTCTCAGCTATACTGGGAGTGGGACTTTTTATTGTCAACACGTTCGTCACTCCCTCTGTGCCTGGAGTGCAACAAATCTCCACGCCTACAATAAACTTTACATTGCAACCTGAGACACCCACAGCCGGACCGACGACAGAAATCACCGCGCAAGGGTTGATCCCAACCATTACTTCATACCTGAGCCGCGGGTGCATTCCCGGGCAGATCGATTGGACTGACCCGGTGAACGGTGGAACGGTTTCGGATAAAGTGGAACTAAAAGGAACTGTAAACATCCCTAACCTCGGTTACTATAAGTACGAGTTTGCCCCGCTTGGAAGCCAACTCTGGACAACAATTGCAGCCGGAAATAAAAAAGTGGTCAATGATGCCCTGGGCGGTGCCTGGGACACAGGATCATTGGTCCCTGCTGACTATGAATTACGGCTGGTGGTCTTCGACAACCAGAATAACCAACTTCCGGCGTGCATGATTCAAATCACTGTTGAAGCTATGGAGTAAAAAATGGCAGAAGTCAAGATCAGCCCTGCACAATCTGGAGATATCACCGAATTGGTAAAACTTGACCATTGGTGCGAAACCACCCGCGTTTGGCAATTGGAGAAAGCCTTTGGCAATGGCCAACTGGAGGTACACTTCAAGGAGATCAAACTGCCCCGATCTCTAAAAATTGCCTACCCCAGATCAATTACAGCGTTGACGGAAACCTGGTCAGACCACACACTTTGTCTCGTAGCTCGAAGTGAGGATAAAATTGCCGGCTACTTGACAATTGACGAACAATCTGACCTCAAACTGGCAACCGTCAAAGATTTGGTTGTGGATACACCCTTGCGCCGCCAAGGCATTGCCTCGGCTTTATTAATTGCTTGCCAAGGCTGGTTGAAGAAACGGGGAAATACACGCTTTCTGCTGGAAATACCAGCCAAGAACCATCCAGCCATTCAACTGGCCAATCACCTGCGTTTTGAGTTCAGTGGCTTCAATGAAAGTTTTTACTCCAACCGGGAAACAGCCCTCTATTTTGTCAGTGAGCTAAAATAAGGACGTTTCGTGAATTGGGTTGATGGCGTCATCTCCATTTTGCGCACGGTCAGTCAGATCCTGACGGCTGGCATTGCCATCACGGCTTTTGCGCTCTTACTTTATAGCCTGTCATTTAACCTGAAAGACAGGGTTGCCCAAGCCTTTTCGGCGATTATGCTGTGCCTGGTGATTGTTTTCTCGGCAGAATCCTTTAGCAGCACCAGCGAAAATGTCAATATGATCGATTTCTGGCTGCGGGTGCAGTGGGTGGGCATCATTTTACTTCCTCCCTCATACCTGCATTTTTCCGACGCACTTCTGGCAACAACGGGTCTCCCTTCCAGGTGGCGCCGCAAGTGGGCAGTAAGGCTTACCTTCACCTTTTCGATCTTGCTGATGGTCCTGCTTTTTTCCCCCTATTTTCTTGGCGAGTTGGTCGTATCTGAACCACCGGCACCACATCATCAACCCACCATACTGACCGAGCTCTTTTCTCTCTACTATATCGGAATCCTCATCCTGGCATGGATCAACTTTATCCGGGCTTACAGACGAACCCTGACAAAGACCAGCAAGCGCAGGATGCTCTACTTGACGATAAGCGGAATTGCGCCTGCGCTTGGATCATTTCCATTCCTTTTGTACGGCTCCAGTTTTGCCAGCAACCAGACCTTTATTTTTTGGATACTGGCAATCCTGGTAAATATTGGACTCGCGACTTCCATTTTCATCAGTGCCTACGCGGTGGCGTTTTTTGGGGTTCCCTGGCCTGACAGGGTGGTGAAAAGCCGGCTGATAAAATGGACCTTGAGAGGTCCCATAACTGCAGTTCTTGCCCTGGCCATTACCACCGTGGTAAAGCGGGGGGGAGAAGTACTTGGAAATCCGTACTCTGCCTTCATACCGATTGTTATGGTTGTAACCATACTCATATCGGAGTACGCCATCACATTGTTTTTTCCTGCCCTGGAAAAGTGGCTGATATTTGACAAAGGGGAGACGGATCTTGATTTGATGCGTTCTCTTGAATCCCGCATCATTACCCGCAACGACCTGCGACAATTCATTGAAATGATCCTGGCGGCTGTAACGGACCGACTTCAAGCCAGCGGGGCATTCCTGCTTGCTTCTTCTGCAGATGAGCTGGAAATGGTCGATAAAACCGACCAGGTTACCCTCACTCCCGACCGGCTGGAACAGATCGAGGAAACAGTAAGGAATGCTGCCTCAGAAGAAATGGTCATCTCAATTGATAGGGATGTTTTGATACCTCTGAAAAATGGTCACAATGGGAATGGAAACGGGCACAATTACCTGGGATATCTGGGAATTGCTGGAATCAGTGAGAAGTTTCCGCTCGAACAGGAAGAGATGGATTCACTAAACACTCTCGCCAAACGGGCTGGACTGGCATTGCGAGATCGGGAAATGTTAGGCAAAGTCTTTGAAATGCTGGAAAAAATGGAACCCCAGGAAGAATTGATCCAGCAATTGCGAGCCGCCGGTCGTTTTAACCGCCAGGGCATTCTGGCAGATGAGGAATGGCTCAGGAAGAAAGAAATGGCACAATGGGTAAAAGATGCGCTCACTCACTACTGGGGAGGTCCAAAACTAACTGAGAGCCCGTTGATGAACCTTGCGATTGTCAAAAACGGGATTGCTGAACACGATGATAATCCGGTGAATGCGCTGCGTAATGTTCTGCGAACTGCGATTGAACAGGCAAGACCTGAAGGTGACCGTAAATACACCGGGGAGTGGATACTGTATAATATTCTAGACCTCAAGTTCATGGAGGGAAAAAAGGTCAGGGAAATAGCACACCGGCTTGCAGTTTCAGAGGCTGATCTATATCGTAAACAGCGTGTAGCTATAGAATTGATTGCGGACATCATTGCTCAAATGGAACTCAAAAATAATCACGAAAACGTGGATTAACCAGGTTTATTGGCTTTATTGGCTGGGGAGGATTTGTAATGGGAGAAATTGATCAGAAGAGTGAACAGGATTCTGTGATTCCGGAACTGGATGAGGGATGGTGGAATTCAGTTCTGGCTGATGAGGAGTCTCTGGTTGCTGAACAAAGGGAGATTAACTGTCGGCCATGCCAAAATAAAGTTACCAATGAAGTGGACTGGGAGTGCATTAAGCGCGTATTTGAGAATGATGAAGTGGTTTTGTTGGAGGTGGTGGGCTTTAACCGCGGTGGCTTGCTTGTCCAGCGGGCAGGCATCGAGGGTTTTGTGCCTGTTTCTCACCTGGTTGATCTGTCTTTGGATACTGACGAGGAAGCGCGGCAGATTAACCTGGCAGATTACGTTGGACGCTCTTTATATTTGAAGGTAATCGAGTGCGAGCCGGACAATGATCGGGTTGTCCTTTCGGAAAGGGCTGCGCAGGCGGGAGAAGGTAAACGCAAGGAATTGTTCGAGTCACTCAAACCCGGAGTGGTTGCGTGCGGAGTCGTGACCAACCTGACGGAATTTGGAGCCTTTGTAGACCTGGGTGGTGTGGAAGGTTTGATCCATGTTTCAGAATTATCATGGGGGAGGGTGGAAAACCCTGCTAACTTATTGCGCGTGGGCCAGGGAATCAAAGTGATCGTCCTGCAGGTGAACGAATCCAATTCGCGCATTGCGCTCAGTTTGAAGCGGCTGACTCCAAATCCCTGGGATCAGTTGTTGAATACCTACAAACCGGGGGATGTGGTAAAAGCGGAACTCACCTCCATCATGAATTTTGGGGTTTTTGCACGGTTACCAGAGGGGATTGAAGGACTGATCCACATTTCCACTCTCCCGAATGACCAGCGAAAAGGCGAAATTTCTCAATATTACCAACCTGGGCAACAGGTATTGGTCAGAATACTTCACTTGGATGCGGAACGACGCCGGTTGGGTTTGGGACTGGTCAAAGAATGACGCTCAACCCCAGGCAAAAGAGAAATGGAAGCGACTCGAAACCCGAAAATGGGGCTCGAGATCCTTACCTTATCGGAAGGACTGGTGCGTTCTTCTCACACTTAAAAAAATTCGGTTGGGATTTGTTTGGAACCTTTCTCCTGTTGGCCGGTGTGCTTTCCCTGTTAGGGAAACTGGGTCTCAGCCGCGGTACTCTGATAAATTCATGGATCGATTTCCTGTCGAGGAACCTTGGATGGGGGAGTTACCTCTTTGCGTTAATCCTGATCTACCTGGGCATCGCGGTATTTGTGCACATCTCCGGGAGAAAATCTCCAATATCGATAGCCCGAGTTGTTGCTTTGGAAGGAGCATTTTTTTCTTTGCTTCCAGTGCTTTCGCTCACAAATGGCCTTTCGTTGGACCGTGCGATCCAGGGATTGGATGGCGGAACGCTGGGTTGGGGTTTGGCACAAGCAATCGCTGAAGGATTATCCATCCCGGTGGCGCTGGCGTTTTATAGTCTCATTTTGATTTTGTGTCTTGCTGCAGGGAGCGGACTTGCGGGCAAACTGGCTAACCTGGCAAGATCATGGTCAGAATCCCCGGAAAAAACCAACCGAAAGTCGAATATCACAACGACTGACCTATCTGCGGTTGTCACAACAAACCGCAATCAAAACGCTCAAGAATTTCCTTCTTCAGAAAAAACACGAGGGCGTGATTCACGGCTTCCGCCCCTGAACCTATTATTCGGTGAAAATGTCACTGAGCCAGATCAGAACATCATCAAGGGGAAAGCCCGGTTGATCGAAAGCAAATTGGCTGAATTCGGATTACCCGTTAAGGTAATTGGTTTCCGGGTCGGACCAACCGTAACCCAATTTGCTCTTGAGCCAGGTTATGTGGAAAGGATTGGACCTGATGGAGATACGATCCATCAGAAAGTGAAGGTTGCCCAGATTGCTTCACTTTCCCGCGACCTTGCTCTGGCGCTCTCTGCTTCCAGGCTGCGCATTGAAACGCCAGTTCCTGGAAGATCTTACGTGGGTATCGAAGTTCCTAACGACGACAGCGCCTTTGTGCGCATGCGTCCAGTGTTGGAATCCAATGAGTTCCGCAAGCTGAGTTCTCCCCTGGCAGTAGGATTGGGCAGAAACGTTTCCGGCGATGTGGTGGCAGCTGACCTGGAAAAACTCCCTCATCTTTTGGTTGCTGGAACCACCAACTCCGGCAAATCGGTCTGCATCACCTCCATAATTTCGAGCCTGGTGCTCAATAATTCCCCGGAGGATCTCAAGTTGGTGATGATCGATCCGAAAATGGTGGAGTTGGTCAGGTTTAATGGACTACCCCACCTGATCGGTCGGGTGGAAACTGAGCTGGAGCGTATGCTGGCGGTGCTGCAATGGGCACAGGCGGAAATGGACTCCCGTTATCGATTGCTGGCTGAAGCTCACGCGAGGAACCTGGAAACCTACAATCAGAGACAACTTGCCCGAAAGAAACCAACTCTGCCAAGAATTGTGATCTTTATAGATGAGATGGCGGATATGATGATGAGCGCTCCAGATCAGACGGAACATTGCCTGACTCGGTTGGCGCAAATGGCAAGGGCTACCGGAATGCACCTGGTTGTGGCAACGCAACGGCCAAGCACTGATGTTGTTACGGGCGTGATCAAGGCTAATTTTCCCGCCCGGATTGCATTTGCTGTGCCCTCCTCTGTGGATTCCAGGGTCATCCTGGATTCGAACGGCGCTGAGAGCCTTTTGGGAAAAGGGGACATGCTCTTCCTTGACCCTTCAAGGTCAGGTCTCCAGCGGCTGCAAGGAATTATCATGAGTGATGTTGAAATTGAGAAGATCCTCACGCACTGGCAGAAAGTGAGCGAACCTGCTGCTGCAACGGAAGCCCCCTGGGAAGGCATGGTTCAGGAGGAAATGAATGAGGATTCAGACAGGTTGATCCAACAGGCAATTGCGGTGGTCAAAGCTTCCGGCAAGGCATCCACCTCACTTCTTCAAAGGAGATTAAAGGTGGGATTCCCGCGCGCGGCTCGCCTGATTGATGAGTTGGAAGCGAGGGGCATTGTGGGACCTGCCGTGGGAAGCGGCAAAGACCGGGAGGTGCTGGTTGACCCTGATGATGGCGAGGAAGAAGTTGACCAAGAGGATGATTGATCGCTTGACAAGGGTTCTCCTGCAAGTTAGGATAAGAAGAATTTTAAGAGAGAGTTGGCTGAATCTATGAGCGAAAACGAATCTTCACCAAAAGTCCGGCAGCCGTGGTCATTTGAGATGTTCCTGCGAAAATTCTTCAAAGGCATTATTGACCCCGTTGCAGCATTTTTTCTGCGGATAGGTTTGAAACCCGACCACATTACCATCCTGGGCTTTTTGTTGAGCTCTCTTTCAGCGTACTTTATTGCCACTGGAAAGATCACCATTGGCGGATTGATCCTGTTGATCGGTGGTCCTTTGGATGTGGTGGATGGTTCGATGGCCAGAAAGCTGGGAGAGCCGAGTAAGCTTGGCGCCTTATTTGATTCAGTCGTTGACCGATATTCTGAGTTTATTGTATTCATCGGTTTGTTGATCTATTTCCTGCAGAACCCGTATATCATTGGGTGCATCCTGGTAATTGTTGCGCTTGGTGGAAGCTTGCTGGTTAGCTATGTAAAAGCCAGGGCTGAATCCCTGGGATTTAATGCCAAGGTGGGAATCCTCACCAGGGTAGAGCGGTTGATGATCATGATCATCGGGTTGATTTTCAACATCCCGCTGGTGGCTTTGTGGATCATCGCGATTTTGTCGAACATAACTGCAATCCAAAGGTTTTTGTTTGTGCGCAAGCAGGCATTATTAATCAACAAGTAATCAAAATTCGTGTGAGGTAAGAATCATGGTTAATGGTATTACGATTTTTGGTATCAAGATTTACTTTTATGCGCTCATCATCATCACCGGAGCTTTGTTGGGTGCCTTCCTGGTATCCAGGGTGGCCAAACGTAAGGGTGCAGATCCGGATACGATCTGGGACATACTGCCATGGGTGTTGATCGCGGGAATCATCGGCGCCAGGATATGGCATATTTTCACCCCACCTGAGTCAATGCTGGTGGATGGAATGAATCCATATTTCATCAGACCGCTTGAAATGCTGAACATTCGCAATGGTGGTTTGGGGATTCCCGGTGCCGTGATGGGCGGAGTGCTGGCTCTTTGGCTTTACTGCAGGAAAAACAAGGTCAGCTTTACACACTGGCTGGACATGATCTCTCCAGGGTTGGCACTGGCTCAGGCGATTGGGCGCTGGGGTAATTACTTCAACCAGGAGGTCTACGGTTTGCCTTCCAACCTCCCGTGGGCGATTAAAATCGATGCGGCACACCGGCTGCCCGAATTCGCAAATGTCGAAAGATACCATCCGACTTTCCTTTATGAGTTCATTTGGAACATCCTCAACACACTCGTCCTTTTGTGGTTACTGCGAAAGTACGACGGCAAATTGAAGTCTGGTGATGTTTTTCTGGTCTACCTCATCATCTACCCGGTTGGACGTTTCCTGCTGGAATTTATCCGCATTGAGTACTCACCCATTGCCGGGCTAAACATCAATCAAACGCTCATGGCTGTGATCTCGATTGGGGCAGCAATTGCTTTGATCATTCGCCATCGGAAGAAATCGCCGCAAGACACTAAAGCGCAACCTGAATAAGGATTTTTTCCTCATTAAGTTGAGTAATGGAGAGGATACATGGATAGATTTGTGATTCTCGGCTCATCAAATGCGGTTGCAAAGTCTGGCCAGGATAATACACATTTATTTGTTCAATCTGGAAATAAAAAGATCCTGGTGGATTGTGGCAATAATCCCATGGCAAAACTGGCGGACGCTGGCGTGTCCGCTACAGAAATCACAGACCTCGTTTTGACCCATTTTCACGCGGACCATATTGGCAGCCTGCCGTTGTTGATCATGGACATGTGGCTGGAAAAACGCCAGGCACCCTTAACCATACACGGGCTCAGGGTTACCCTGACCAAAGCGAAACAACTGCTTGATCTTTTTGGCTGGCAGGAGTGGAAAAACATGTACCCTGTTGTTTTTCACGAGGTAGCCGATGAGAAAGTCGAGGAAGTGATCAATGGCACGGACATAAGGGTTGTCGCTGGATTAGTACAGCATCTTATCCCGACCATTGGACTGCGTTTTGAGTTTGGTTCAGGCCGGGTGGTTACTTATTCATGTGATACTGAACCTTGCGAGGCGTTGATGACGCTGGCAAAAGGTGCGGATGTGCTCCTGCAGGAATCTGCCGGGGATTCGAAAGGGCACACTTCTGCCGCCCAGGCAGGGGAGATCGCATCCCGGACAGGCAACAAGAAACTGATCCTTATCCATTACGAGCGCAGACAGGGAGAGGAGCAGTTGCTGCTGGAAGCTTGCAGGACTTTTAGTGGTGAAATACTGCTCGCCAGAGACCTGTTGGAGGTATAAAACTCCTTACCACCCCTCAAGAAAATTTGTCCATTCCCGGTTTTCCTGCAGGTACCGGGCAAAGGTGTACAAAGCTGAACGGGGCGGTTCTTTGGGATGATGGATGAGCGACATACCAGCTTCATCCAGCATGCGTCCCCCTTTATGATGATTGCAGCTGGAACACGCCGTCACCAGGTTGGTCCAGTCGTGTGAGCCACCAAGGTGTTTGGGATGGATGTGGTCAATCGTGAGAACCGCAGCAGATTTTCCACAATATTGACAGGTGTAATGGTCTCTGCGGAAAATCTCGCGGCGTGAAAGAGGAACGGACTTTCTTGGTGCATGCACCATTCGTGAGAGGCGGATGACTGAGGGAAGCTGGAAGGAATTGTTGGTGGTCTTGATCCAACCACGGCCGTTTAGGATGAGTGTGGCTTTCTCAGACAGCATTAGCCCGATAGCGCGACGGAAGTCGCATACGTTGATCGGTTCGAAGTTAGAATTAAGTACAAGTACAGGGTTTTCCATTGGATAATATGACAAAATTATAGCATCAGAAAGGGAAGGACAAAATATGCGTATAGTCATTATTGGGAGCACGGGGTTAATTGGCAGTAAACTGAAGGCTCTGGCTGTAGAAAGAGGTCATCATGTAGTGGCGTTGTCACGCCGCGGTGATATTTCCACCCGGAATACAGCCGGCATCCAATATTCAAAGTGGGACGGTGAAACAGCAGCGGATCTGGTTCCGCTGATCGATGGAGCGGACGTCATCGTCAATTTGGCCGGTCAGAGTATCGGCAAGGGGAAATGGACGAGCGAGAGAAAAGCGATTCATCTTTCCAGCAGGGTTACTCCAGCCCTGGCTGTGACGAGGGCATGGAAAGACGCAAAGGAAAAACCCTCTTTGCTGGTTCAGGCTAGTGCAATCGGATATTACGGAACGGGAGAGGAGCAAAAGGTTGAAACCTCCGGTCCCGGCAACGATTATCTTGCCAACCTGGCTGTGAAATGGGAAGCCGCTTCCGATGAGCTGGAATCTCTCGGCTGCAGGCGGGTGACGCTGCGAACCGGGGTTGTCCTGGACGCTGAACAGGGGGTTTTACCGCAATTGATGCTGCCTTTCAAGTTGATGGGTGGCGGCCCAATTGGAAGCGGGAAACAGGTGCTGTCCTGGGTTCACGTATCGGATGAAGTTGGCGCGATCATGTATCTCATCGAGAAAGTAGGATCTTCGGGTGTCTACAATATCACCGCGCCCGAACCGGTAACAAACGCTGAAATGGGCAAAGCCATTTCAAGGGTCACGCATCTGCCCTACTGGTTCCCCGTTCCTGAATTTGCCATGAAACTGGCTCTGGGTGAAATGAGCACTCTTGTTCTGGATGGTCAAAAAGTGTTGCCGGCGCGATTGTTGGAGTCCGGTTACAAGTTCAATTTCACTGAAATCGACCTTGCGCTAAAAGACTTGATGAAGAAATAGCACTCATCAATCCTGCTGGTATAATCTAGGTTCATAAAACCTAAAAAAGGAGGCCGCGATGAACATCAATGAACAAGTCGAATATTTGATGCAGGGTACTGAATACGGCGACGAGCAGCTAAAACAAAATATGGCGGAAGAGCTTAAAACCCGTTTGCTTTCCTGCCAAAAGGAAGGAAGACCTCTGCGCGTTTATTGTGGCTTCGATCCCCGAAAAGCTGATTTACACCTGGGACATACCGTCCCGATGCGAAAATTGCGCCAGTTTCAGGAATTAGGCCACGAGGTGACCTTTGTGATTGGCAACTTTACATCGCTGATAGGTGATCCTTCAGACAAGGACGTGCTTCGCCCCCAACTTTCAACTGACGAAGTGGCTGAGAATGCCCGCACTTACGCTGAACAGGCATTTCGCATTCTAGATCCCCAAAAAACTAGCATTCGTTTCAACGCAGATTGGTTGTCCGAAATCAGTTTTGCGGAGTTGATCAAGGTTGCTTCCAATTTTACCCTTCAACAGTTCCTGACCCGGGAGAACTTCAAACTCAGGTGGGAGAAAGGCGACGCAATTTACCTGCATGAAACCTTTTACTCCTTGATGCAGGGGTATGATGCCTTTGCGCTGCGGACGGATGTGCAGGTTGGTGGCACGGACCAGTTATTCAACATCATGACCGCGGCGCGAAAGATCATGACCAGCATGGGGGAACAGCCCAACATCGCCATTATTCTTGGCATCTTGCCCGGAACTGATGGGGTCGTGAAAATGAGCAAATCTTTGGGCAACCACATTCCGATAAATACAGATGCCAATGACATGTACGGCAAGGTGATGAGCATACCTGATACTGCGATGGGGAAGTATTTCCGCCTGGTTACGAGGTTGACACCGCCTGAGATCAGCGCGATTGAAGAAGGTGTGAAGAACAATAGCCTTCATCCCCGCGATGCCAAGATGCGGCTGGCAAAGGAGATTGTTTCCGCTTTCTATGGAGAATCTGAGGCAGAAAAAGCACAACAGGTTTTCGTGGAGACCTTCCAGAAGGGTAGTATTCCTGACGATATCGCCGAGCTAAAGGTCAACCCGGGGGCCACGATCATTGATATCCTCCTGGAATCAACAATTGCCAAAAGCAGGAGTGAAGCTCGTCGCCTGATTGAGCAAAATGGAGTGCGTTATGAGGGCAAGGTGATCGTGGATCCTGCATTGGAGCTGACACCGCCAGGTGTGCTCCAGGTAGGGAAAAGACACTTCCTCAAACTGGTTTGAACAGAATGATCAATCTGACAGGCTACATTTACTGTAGCCTGTCTTTATTTGGTAATAGAGGAAATAGCAGCCAGGAATAAATTCTGTCCGATTTCGCGAGCCAAGGCAGGGGTGGAATTCTCGAGGGCTACCACCAGAGTTAGCGGGGTTCCCTGCCAACTGGATGGAGTTCCGGTAACGTACCAAGAGATTTTGGCATCTTTGTGTTTTGCAAGGGATGAGATTTCCCAGCCCGAGAAATTACCCTGGGTAAGACGGGTGGTAGCATCTGCCGCGTTGAAATTTAGGATGCTTTTGCTAATTGATTCCTGTTCAATAAGTTGCCAGGATTCTTCAAAATTTCTAAAGGATAAAGCGATTTCGGGTGATGGCACTTCCCCGCCATTTGATAAGCTGGCTGCCATGACTGCCACTTGCAATGGGGAGACAAGCAGGTTAAGTTCTCCGGTGAAAAGATCGGAGTAACTGGCAATTACCTGCGGGATTACCGGTTGACTGGTTTCCAGTGGAATTGCTGGTTCAGCGGTTATTCCGGTTTGTTGCAGCAGGTCGGTGACCTCATCCAGCGGGATTGCCTGGCTGAGCGTGAGGATTGGTTCGACACAGCCTGAACTGACCAGTTTTCCCCAGGTAACGGTCGATTCTGGCAACAAAGCACAAAAATGAGGATTTTCAGGATCAGTACTCCATACCTCATCAGGGATTAATGTGGATAGGTTATTCTCTGCCAGGTATCTTGAGAAGATCACACCACTAAGCGTGGTCCCGGGAGGATAGAGAGCCTGGGTTGCCCGGTTGAGCAAGGGTGCTGAATCATCCCCCATCCATGCTTCCCATTCGCTCTCAAGTTGGTTTGAGTCAAAAGTTGGTGAGGTTGCCATGGCAAGTATTTCACCCGAATCGGAATTTAGTAAAAGGATGGAGCCAGTAAAATTGACCAGGCTCTCATCTGCAATGCGCTGTAAGGGCAGATCAAGGCTCAACCGGATGTCAAACCCCGGGGGATATTGACTATATAGGAAGCGCGATGCAAAGACATTGCCTTCCATATTTCCTTCCACACCTCTCAAGTAATCATCAAGAAAGTATTCGATTCCGGTTTGTCCGTAATTGGGATTGCTGTACCCGATTACAGAACTGAGGAGAGGGTATTCCAGCGTGCGGGTGAGTGCACCTGGTTCACCTGAAGCGGAAGTGAGGGGAGTGTTATTCCTGTCGAAAATCGTGCCACGATAGACGTAGAGGTCTGAGATCGCCCGACGGGGATTATCTCCCCTTGAAAGGAGGGTCTCTGAACGAAAAACGCTCCACCACGCGGTCAACAGGCTGATGGCAACAAAACCTGCAATCAAGACAGAACCGATCAAAACGTAAGGCTTTGCTCTTTCGATTGGAGCCGGATGGTCTTCGGATTGGTTGCTGATCAGTAAAAGTAGTAGTAGCGCAAAGAATGATGTGACAAGCGAAGTGCCGCCGTAGGAGACAAAAGGCAGGGTCACGCCGGTGAGCGGCAACAGGCGAATCGTCCCTCCCATGATCAGGATTGCCTGGCTGCAAAGGTAGGCTGTCAAGCCGGCAGCAAGGAAGCGTTGAAACTGGTTGGGGGCGTGAAATGAGATGGTTATACCCCGGACACAGAAAAGTGCATAAAGACACACAATGCCAATACCCCCGGCAAGCCCAAATTCTTCCACAATCGCGGGGTAAATGAAATCTGAATTTGCCACGGGGACAACACCCGGGCTTCCCAACCCGATCCCTCGTCCCAGCAATCCACCGTTGGCGATGGAAATGAGTGATTGGACAATCTGGTAGGATCTTCCGCGCGCATCAACCCATGGATTCAACCATGCTTCCACCCTAAGCTGGATGACATCAAATACCAGGTATCCGGCAATGAGACTGGCAATTATGAAGAGAAAACTGAACAAGAGTATGCGTCGTTTCCCTGATGCCAGGTAGATGATGATAGTGTAGATAATAATGAAGATGGAGGCCGTCCCCAGGTCCCGTTGGGCAACAAGAATAAGAACGGCGGCAGCGATGATAATCAAAGTGGGAGTCAATAACTGCATCAGTCTAAACCTGGCTGGCAGGCTATCAGAAAGATAAGCTGCGAGGTACACGATAAGCAGAACTTTCAGTATCTCGGATGGCTGTAAATAAATATTTCCAAAACCAAGCCAGAGACCCGGTCCACCTCCCCCGGGATAAACGCCAAAGAAAAATGTCAGCAGGGTCAGTAACAACCCGGTCAACAGCCAGATGTACTTGTATCTGCGTAATAGCTGTAGGAGGTTTTTTACTCTTAAGGTGATCAAAACACCGGCGACAACCACAGCCAGCCAGGCGGTCTGCCGAAACCCAAAAGCCGGGTCGAGCCTGTAGATCATCAATAATCCCCAGCCTGTGAGGAACGAAACAATTGGCAGCAAAAAAAGGTCTCTATCCGGAAGGTAATGGTTCATTTGCTGATAAAGGACTGCAAAACCCGCAATCCAGACAGAAAAACCGATCCATTGCTGCCATTTCAGGCTAACGGCGAAAGAGTGGGCTCGGATTGCTGGTGCAAACGTGAGTGCCAGGCATCCCAGGAACACAAATGCAACCACCAGGATGACCAGCCTAACTTGACCCTGGTATTTTGGGGACATGGACCTAGGAAATAAAGGGTTTACTTTAAGTATTTCTGCACCAAAAGTTCTAATTTTTGAATAGATTCAGGTGAAATATTTGCCCGGTTGGTAATGATTGCGTCTCTTAAGGCATGATGACAGGAACATTGCGATTCGAGCGGCAAGTTCTCAACAAGTGTAAGAATGCTTTGCTGAAGGATCTCGGTATTTTTCTTCAATGTCTGGATCACCATTTCCACACTCACCGCTTCTTCGCTGAGGTGCCAAACATCAAAATCAGTAACGTGTGCCATAACGCTGTAACACATTTCCGCTTCACGGGCAAGGAACGCCTCAGGGGAAGTGGTCATGCCGATCAGCGACATCCCCCAGGAGCGGTAGACATTTGATTCTGCTTTCGTGGAAAAACGTGGTCCTTCTATTGTGATCATCGAACCACCCAGGTGAGTCACTACACCTGTTTTTGAGATCGCCTGGTAAGCAAGCGTCGAAAGTTCCGGGCAAAATGGATCAGCGCTGCTAACATGCACTACCAGTCCGCTCTCAAAAAAGGATCGAATTCGCGCGTGAGTGTGATCGAAAAGCTGTATAGGTACAACGATGTTTCCCGGCGCGAAATCCTCACGCAATGAGCCACAAGCGCTGACGCTGATGATTCGATTGACCCCGATGCTTTTCAATGCATAGATGTTGGCGCGGTAGTTGACCTCTGATGGGGGTAGTGTGTGCCCAATCCCGTGCCTGGCCAGGAATGCGACACGCTTACCTGAAAGCGTTCCGACCAGGATGGGTGCGCTTGGGCAGCCAAAAGGAGTAGTGGGATTAACTTGTTCTATTGATTCCAGAGCGGGAAAGTCGTACAGGCCTGAACCGCCAATAACTGCCAAAACTGGTTGAGAATTCATTGTGCTCTCCATTTTCACGACAAGGGTTGGATTTCGATTGTAAGGACCACCTTACCAACCCGCAATTCATCACCGTTGATCAAAATGGTGGGTGTTTCCACCTTTTCGTCGTTCAGGTAAGTCCCGTTTGTAGAAAGCAGGTCTTCAATCCACCATTGTTTATTGCGGTACCAGAGCCGGGCATGATGGTTGGAAATGGTCTCATCGCTAATAGCAAAGTCACTTGCAGGGTCTCTGCCAATTCTTAGCTCCGGCTGGGTGTAGATTTGTTTGGCATCTGCTTCGTTTCCTTCACGCAATAGCGCGATATAAGGGATTTTCCGTGAGGAAAGGGTTTGGCTCTGGAAATTGAGGTCACGCCACAGGGTATAAACCACCCAACCGAGAAAGGAAAATAAGGCGGCAACCATCAAGATGCGCAGGATCATTACAACCACCGCGATCATTTTTCAATCTCCTGTCTTGAAGCAGGTTTTATCTCTGAAGTCTTGTCCATGGTAATACCTGTATCGTTAAATTTTTCCAGGTGGAAGATGAACGTGTACCCTGCCAGGGAGATCACATCACCCGGGCACAACACCCGCGTACCCACCCTCTCCCCGTTCACGAATGTGCCACCAGTGGATCCAACGTCAAAAATCACGTATTCTTCCTGGATCTTCCTGATCTGGGCATGTGTCCGGGAGACCCTCAAGTCGTTGATCACTACAGTATTACTGGACCGCCGGCCGAGGTTGATGACTGATTTCCGCAAGGAGATGCTGTTGCCTTGTTGGTCGAGCAACAAAGCACCGCTCTCCTCTTTTGGTTCGGTTTTGCGGTTGGTCAATTGTGCCATGGGAATGGCACCAGTTTGACCTGGAACCAGGGTGGATTCAACCAATTCAACCTGGATTTCGTTCTCCGCAAGCGAGTTTTTCATGATGATTTGAAGCCGCGGAGGGGCATTAAAGATAACACCGAATTCCGCAGAACTGGTTGTCATCGCTTCGGTCAGCAATTTTTCCCAGCCTGTTTTTTTCTGCCAATCAGCCGCAACACCGGGGTTCATAAATATCTTGAATTCAGGTGCGTTCATTTCACCCTGAAAATCCTGCTCAGAAAAATAGCCATGCAAAGCATCACACAACTGGTGAACCAGGCAGGCGTTTTGATCCGACCAGGGGAAAAGAGAGTTGCTCGCCTCAAGAAGCGAACGGATACGTTTTTCGATCTCGTCAAAAGTATTCATTGTTGAAATTATAACCAAGGAAGAGGGAAAAATCAGGTCAATCCGGATCAGATTCGGTGAGTGCCGGTTTTGATAAATCAGCAATTTGGGGATGAAGGATCTCAATAAGATCCGAGGTATTGATGCGGAGGTTTAGTCCGCGTTGTCCTCCGGAAATGTGAATATCCTGGTGGTCTTTGATGGAACTATCAATGAGAAATTTGAACCCCTTGTGGATCAACGCCAGGGGGCTGATTCCTCCCACCTGTAATCCAGTCAGTTTTTCAGCCTCCTGCAGACTGGTAACTGCCACTTTTTTCTCACCTACAAGGGCTGCTACTTTTTTCAAGTCCACAACCCTGTCACCGGGGATGAGGCATAATACCGGTTTCCCTTTTGTGGAAGTCAAAATAATCGATTTGTACACAATTTGCACATTTACCGAGAGATAGTCGGCAGTTTCAATTGCCCCCAATTTCTCCGCGGGAAGTTCAAAGACGGAAAACCGCGCTTTGTGAGCCTCCAACAACCTGGTCACATTATTACCCGTCATTGGGAGGAAACCTTCCCGTCTTTAACGATATAAATTGGATTGCTAAATACCCAACCACGATTTTTCCCGTAATAGGGAATGTACGCCTCCAAACGATAATACCCTGGCTCCGTAACGGTGTGCACCAGGCGATCTATCTTTGTGTGACTCAAGAAGCTGATTCCGTTGTGGATAAGGCGAATATTCGCCTTGCGTGGCAGGTGAACGCGAATTGTGGCTCCTCGCTCGATTGATAAAGTTTCTCCCATGCTGACAGTCGCATCTTCGTTTTCAGCGGTGAAGGTGAAACCTCTGGTGGGAGCGGCGCGATCGAACCCGATGAAGCTATTTCCCCTCGAAAGTGCATGGTAGATCATTCGTTTATCCTCGTCGATCTCTCCGGTCAACGGGTTTTCGACGAGAAGATGATTGTTAATGCTGGAAAAATGGTATCCGTATGGGAAGATGGTTTTCTTGAAGAAACCCTTTCGATACTGCAACGCATGGGCATCTGACCCGGTTACTGCCACAACTTTTTTTCCTGTTTTCAGTAACTCGTCCCATTTATTGAAAGCCTGGGGTAAAGGACCGTGCGGGATGAGAGTTGGGAAAAAAGCGTAGAAGAGCACCTTTGGAAGTGACTGGGTAACGGTCTTAAACTCACTAAATCCGTTCCATAATTCCAGACCAGTGAACCCCTGCACCTGCCAATCTACCCAGGAGATCGCGGTTTCACCGAACAGCGGCAACGGATACTCATATGGATGGGCAATGAAGGTCAGCCCGTGGGCTTTGGCTGCTTGATCAATTAAAACCTGAGGATCAGGTGCATACTGAGAGACTTCGTGCTCACCGCCGATGACCAGTAAATGATTTTTCTGCGGTTCCCGGTCCTGGTGGTGTACTTCCTCACCCGCCAGGAGGAGCGTTTTTCTATCCCCATTCATGGAATATCGTTCGACATTCTTGACGAGAATGTTGTGGTCGGTGATGATAACTACATCAACTCCGCTCGCTGATGCCTCCTGGAGAATGCTGGTGTAATTGCCTGAGCCATCAGAGTAAGTGGAATGTATGTGCAGATTACAAATGAGTTCGGTCATGAGGTTGACGATTTATGAGGATGGAAGGTATAATTTTCCGTTGCTGAAAATTCAGGAGGCCAAACGTGAAACAATATATTGACATTGCGCTTATTATAACTTCAATAGCTTTGATAGCGAGTGTAATTTTGCAAAACAAGGGTATCGGCATGGGCGGGCTGACCGGAGTAGATAATGGAGGTTTTCTTTCTGCACGTCGTGGGATTGAAAAGACCCTGTTTTGGGTCACCATTGTGTTGAGTGCAGTGTTCTTCATCCTAACGATCACTTCTGTTCTCCTGCAAGATTTGGGTTAGAAAAAGCCTTTCTTAGCCCCAATAATTCGAGGGCGGCTTTCCTTGAAACAAGGGAAAGTCGCCTTTATAATTAGCAAATGAAAAAATACCGATGGCAATTACTAATCCTGTTTATCACCGGCCTGGTGGTCGGCTTGCTGTTGTTTTTGGAAAGGCGCGGCGGACTGGGGGAAGTAAGCGCTCCGCAACCCGTACAAGGCGGTGTTTATACCGAAGCGCTGGTGGGGAATATTCAACGCCTCAATCCGCTTTTGGATGATACGAACAATGTAGATCGGGATATTAACAGCCTTGTTTATTCAGGCATCGTAAAATTCGATTCGCATGGACTGGCTCAACCTGACCTGGCAGAATCTGTTGGGGTATCCCAGGATGGTATTTTGTACAACATCCTACTCAAGGAAGGGTTAACATGGCATGACGGTCAGCCATTAACCACTGCTGATATCCTTTTCACTATTGAATTGATGATCGAAGGAAAAGAATACGTTCCTGAGGACGTCCAATCACTTTGGGATACCATTGATGTCAAAGCCTTTGATGACCTGAATATGCAATTCAAACTGCCAGAGGCATTTGCTCCATTCATGGATTACCTGGCATTTGGGATCCTTCCTGAACACATTTTTGGGGAGATGACCATCGAGCAAGTTGTCAATTCAACCATGAATATGCAACCCATCGGCAGCGGTCCATACAAGTTTTCTGAGCTGTTGATAGACAATGGCACAATCACTGGAATCAGTCTAAAAGCATACGAGAATTATTACGGCGAGAAGCCTTACTTGCAGGAAATCGTCTTCCGCTTTTTCCAGGACCAGGCATCTGCTTTCCAGGCCTACAAGGACGGATACGTTCAGGGTATCAGCGAAGTTAGCTCAGAGTTGCTTGCTGAAGCGCTGAAAAGTAACGAACTCTCCATTTACACTGGCAGATTACCCGCCATTAGCCTGGTGATGTTCAATCAAAATGACCAGGGAGTTGCTTTTCTGCAGGATGTAAAAGTAAGGCAAGCTCTGTACATGGGATTAAATCGCACTGGTCTGGTGAACGAAATCTTCAACGGACAGGCAATTGTTGCCAACAGCGTGATCCTGCCAGAAACCTGGGCATACAATGAAACCCTTCCGGCTGTGCCTTACGACCTGGAACAGGCAAAATTGCTGCTCAAGCAGGCTGGTTACGTGGTCACGGGTGAGACCAACCCAATCCGGAAAAAAGAGGATGTCGAATTAAGATTCGTCCTTTCCTATCCGGAGGACGAATTGCATGAGAAGATTGCCAAGTACATTGCCAGCGATTGGAAAAAACTCCAGGTCGAGGTTGTACTGGAACCAGTGCCGTCTGACCTGTTCCTGAGCGAGAAATTGGATTCGCGTGGATTCCAGGCTGCCCTGGTGGATATCAACCTCAGCCAGACACCGGACCCGGATCCCTATCCATTCTGGGACCTCGGACAGGCAATCAACGGGCAAAACTACACCCAATGGAGCAATCGTTTTGCCAGTGATTCCCTGGAACAGGCGAGGGTAACCTCAGATATTACTGAACGGACCCGGCTTTACCACAATTTCCAGGCGATCTTCGCTGAGGAACTCCCGGCGCTGCCGTTGTATTACCCGGTCTACAACTATGCTGTGGATAAACAGATCCAGGGTGTCACGATGGGACCGTTGTTCGATTCCAGTGGTCGGTTTGCTTCGATCACCAAGTGGTTCATCACAGCCAGGGCTTCACAGGAAACCACCGCAACCCCCTCGAGTGAATAAACATGGTTGCAACCGGGCACAATGAAGATCAGGAGATTGTTCGTTCTTCGGCTTCAGAGCTGAACGAGTATCTTGATTCAGAGGTGCTTCTCTGGCGTCTCTCAAATACGCGATCGATGCTGACGCCTGGTAGCCTGTTGCTTGCCCTCGCCCGAACACAGCGTACAATGGACGAGCAAATTGTTCAATCCAGGGAATTGATTCTCTCCACCCTCTACAAGCGCAGAGTAGCATGGGGTAAGAAGATCCAGAAAGAAATCCCCATGAGAGTCAACCAATGGCAAATGCTAATGGAGGATTACAAGGACCAGGGACGGTTTGATGGGTCTTATGCCTACAACGTCAGGGTGCGGGTGATCCTTTCGCTATTGTTACAAGGTGTGGATTATGTCAACGCCGAACAATTGACAAAGGTACAAGTTCTTGACGATGTTCTTGGGGAAATGTCTACAGGCGGGGATTTCTTGTGGGACTCAGATCTGATGGAGATATTCCCACAGGAAAGCTACCCCTATCTCTATTTGAGCGTGGCGAAATGAGGAAATCCGATGAAGTTTTACACTGGTAAGGGTGACGATGGAACCACCGGGCTGCTTGGCGAGGGGCGGGTGGAGAAATATGACCTGCGCATGGAGTGTTTGGGAACGCTGGATGAGCTTTCTGCATCACTCGGACTTGCCCGCAGCCTTATGTCTGACTCGCAGCATACCGGAACAATTGTAAAACTCCAGCGAGCCTTGTACACACTAATGGCAGAGGTGGCTGCCACCGGGGAAAACGTGGAGAAATTCTCAAAGATTTCGGATGATTCGGTTGCGGAACTCGAGGGGCTTATTGATCATCTGGCAATGGGCATGGATACACCCGGCGGTTTTATTATCCCGGGGGATCTACCGGCAAGTGCTGCGATTTCGGTATCACGCGCCATTACACGCCGGGCAGAACGGCGGGTGACAGAATTATTCAATCGCGGTGACATTCGCAATGCTGCCATTCTCAGGTATTTGAACCGGTTATCTTCATTTCTTTTCGTTTTGGAGATCAAATTGGTCCAGGAAGCACCAGGGGTTTCTCTCACCTTTGCCAGGGAAGATAAGCAATGATAGGAACCCTGGTAAATGTTGCTGCGATCCATGTTGGAGGATTTCTCGGGTTGTTGTTGGGGTCTAAGATCAAGAAGCAATTCAATCAAACCGTGATCAACGGGTTGGGATTGTTCACCTTTGCATACGCGATTTCACTTTTTCTGAAAACTGAAAATGCTTTGATCGTGCTTGGCAGCTTGTTAATTGGAATGCTACTTGGGGAGTGGTGGCGAATTGAGGACGGGTTGACCCAAATCGGAGTGAAACTTGAGGCGAAATTTAACCGGGGCGATGGTAGCGAGGACACAACTCGTTTCATAAAAGGGTTCCTCACCTCAACCCTCCTCTTTTGCATTGGTCCGATGGCAATACTCGGTTCAATCCAGGATGGACTGACCGGGGACTACAACACGCTGCTGATCAAATCAGTTTTGGATGGGTTTGCCGCCCTGGCATTTGCATCAAGCCTGGGAGTGGGCGTGCTGTTTTCTGCGATTCCCGTGTTCCTGTACCAGGGTGGAATTACCCTGCTTGCAGAACAGGTGCAGAAGGTGGCGACGACCTCAATGATGAACGAGTTGAGCGCGACTGGCGGGGTCATTTTGGCCGGACTGGCGATCAGCAACATCCTGGAAATAAAGAAGATACGGACGGGCAGTTTTCTGCCAGCCTTACTGATCGCACCATTGCTTGTTTTTCTGCTTGGTTTATTAAAATAAAATGCTCCGGTTTTTCACCGGAGCATTGTCAGGTTTCTATTTACTCACCAAGTGCAGCTTCAATTGCCGGGAGAAGTTCGTTTGCGTTTAACACCTTTCCGTCAACCAGGAAGGACGGTGTGAAGGTGGAACCAGAATTGGCTGCGAATTGGGAATCGTCAACCACCTGTTGGGCGTATTTCTCGGAATCGAGGCACGAGGTAAAGGCATTAACGTCCATAGCTAATTTTTCCGCGAATTTGATCAGGTTTTCCCGGGCATAAACACCCAGGTTTTCGCCGTTGTGATTGGCAAATATGACGTCGCGATATTCCCAGAATTTGGTTTGTTCGTTTGCGCAATAAGCAGCTTCAGCGGCTTTACTGGATTCATCCCACGCCTGACCCTGTCCAAGAAAAGAGAATGAATTGTAGGTGAAATACACTTTACCAGTGTCAATGTACTGCTCAATTAGCGTTGGTTCGAGCTGAGACCAATACGAAGCACAGGCGGGACATTGAAAATCAGCAAATTCGATGACTTTAACCTTGGCGTTGGGATCGCCCATGCTTAATCCATCACGCTGCTTAGCCATAGGTTTATTTGGAACCACAACTTCAATTGGAGTTGCATTCGAAGGTGTGGCTTCAGGCTTATTTTGTTTGCTCGTGGTCAGAATGATCATTCCCACAGCCACTAAGGCGAACGCGGCAATGATCAAGATTACTGTCAGGTTGCTGGATTTTTTCTGATTGCTTTTTCTACGCTTTGCTTCTTCTCTTTTTCCCATTCATTCCTCCAAATAATATCAGTGATTTTCTCATATTAGACAAGATTTGTCCAGTATTCACGATCAACGATTGCGGAACGTGAAAACAGGGAAGGTCTCATCGGTCACAATAAATCCAAGTTTCTTATAAAGTGATAATGAAGCAACATTGTTGCTCTGGGTATTCACAGTAATGTTCTGGATACCCCGCCTGGCGTAGTAGTCCAACATGTATCTGACGAGTTCCAATCCGATGTGTTTGCGCGCTATGGTAGGGTCAACTGCCAACCGGGCCAGGTGTGCTGCGAAGTGGTTGGCTGTTGAGATTTCGTAACCAACTATTTTGCCATCCAGTTCTGCGACTGCCGCGTGTTCAGATTGCCGAAAAGCTAACTCGAGCATTTCCCGCGAAAGGACCCAAATGGGTTCAAATGCATGCGTGTCAACACGCGCCACTTCGTCCAGGTCTTCGAGTTCCAGAGGGCGGGTCAATACCTGTTCTTCACTTTGAAACTCCAACCTTGTTTTACTTTCCCGTGTCAGAACCACAATGTCCTGGGTTTTGACAAATCCAAACTTGCCAACCAACTCATTAAACCATTCATACAAACCCACGGTGCAAAAAATATGGTTTGATAAAGCGCCATGGTTTGTGGCTGTTGTGAAGAGAGCGGAAAAATATTCTGCGGAGGTGGAATAGTGGTCAGCTGCGAAAATGTGAATCCAGGCGATTCCCTCGGGGTCTGGGGCGCAGGAGAGGACTGAACAAAGCTGTTCTTGTGAGAATAGCAGCAAAAACGGCTCAAACTCAATCCAATCCAGCATAGGGCGCCAATCCAGGTGCCGGTGAACCAGGGCAGCTTTGCTTAAAAAAGATGCTACCAAGGAAATGTCGTTTTTTGTTGCCTGGCGGATCGTGATGTCGCTCATGATTGTGAAGTTATTCCGCTTTGGTTATCGATAAGCCAATTTAATCACTCATTGAACCGGGTTGTTCATCGGCGAACATCAGACTCACTGCAAGCGCTTTGAGCGCAGAAGGGTCAATTTTGCTGATCGACTGGGCAACCTTAAGAAAGGGGATGTTGGCGGGCTCTTTTACGAATAATCGTAATTCATCCGGGAGCGCCGGTTCAATAATTTCTGGCTCCGGTTCTGGGGCTGGAGGATTCTCAGGGATTTGTTCTGTCTCTGAAAAGAAGCTTTCCATGGGGATATTCAGCTCTTTGCTGATCAGCTCCAAAGCCGGCAATGGCACCTGGGTCAGTCCGCTTTCGTATTGCTGTAATTGCTCAAGGTCTAATCCAAGTTTACCGGCAAGGGCAATTTCCTCCACACCCTGGTCCAACCTGGCGGTCTTCAGGAGCATGGCAATGATACGGTTGCGAACACCAACCAGGGCTGGCACTTTTGCCGGGTCCAGTTTTCGGTTCTGAACAGGTGTGTCCGTATCAGAGAGCATTTCCTTAAGCGGGACTCTGTAAAAGTCGGACAGAAGTTCCAATTGAGGGAGACCGGGAGAGGTTTCACCCTGCTCGTACCTTAAGAGTTCATCGGGGGTGATCCCCAGGTAAGAAGCGGTCTTTACGATGGTTTTTTCACTGTTCTCCCGGCATGCAGCCAGCACCATTCCCAATCTTTGCGCCCGGTTGAGGGAATCATTTCCGTTCATGTGTCCTCCTGTCAGACTGCAGTTTTCAAAGATGGTTCGATTAATCCAATAATACCTTAAGTAATGCGTTTAATTCTTCATCTGAATAGTAATGAATGGTAATGGTGCCGCCATTCTTTCCATGCTTCAGGTGCACGCGCGTGCCCAGTTTTTCCTGAAGCCTGTCTTCCATGTCTTTTGCGATAGAATCCACTGGAGTAGGGGGAATGGCTGGTGGTTTTTCGCCATTCAGTTTCCTCACCAGCTCTTCAGCCTGCCTCACGTTTAACTCTTTTGTCAGAATGGCATATAGCGCAGAAAGTTGGGACTGTTCAGTGGGTAATCCGAGCAGCGCCCTGGCGTGACCTTCGGAGATCTTGCCTGAGGAGAGGGCGTCTTTTACCTTGAACGGCAATTTCAGCAGCCGTAGTGTGTTTGTGACCGCGACCCGGCTCTTGCCCACACGGACGGCGATCTCATCGTGTGAAAGATTGAACTCAGTGTCCAGGTGATGGTAAGCCTCCGCGGTTTCCAACGGCGACAGGTCGGCGCGCTGGATGTTCTCGATCAGAGCCAGTTCCAGGCGTTCCTGGTCGTTGACGGTGCGGATGATGATGGGAACTTTGTCCAGTCCGGCGATCCTGGCTGCCCTCAGGCGGCGCTCACCGGCAATGAGAGTGTACATGCCCGTAATGTGATCGTGCGTGACGATCAATGGTTGCAGGATGCCATGTTCGCGGATGGATGCCGCCAGCTCCTCCAGGTTCTCATCGGTCATGTTCACCCGCGGTTGGCGGGGATTGGGATTGATCATCGATATGGGTGCATAGGAATCTGCAGTAGGGTTGGAATTTGAAAATCCTCCCGGGATGAGAGCTTCCAGACCTTTTCCAAGTCCACTTTTGTGTGCCATAATTTCCTGCCTATGTTTCTAATGGGGGATAATTCACGCCATCCTGGTTGAGGATCTCGCTGGCCAGGGAAGAGTAAGCTTTTGCTGAAGCCGATTCAGGAGAATAATACGCGACCGGCAACCCGTAAGAAGGTGCTTCAGCCAGACGGACGGAACGCGGGATGATGCTTTCAAAAACCAGGTTGGGGAAGAACTTGCGCACCTCCCTGGCGACATCTGTCGAGAGGTTGGTACGGCTGTCGAACATGGTCAAGAGGACGCCCCGAATGCGCAGCTCGGGATACAGCGATGAGCGGATCTTGTTGAGGGTTTGGGTCAATTGTCCTATCCCTTCCAGCGCGAGGTATTCGCACTGCACCGGGATGAGAACCCCGTCGCGCGCTGCGCACAACCCGTTCACTGTCAGCAGGCTTAAGGACGGGGGACAATCGATGAGAACGTAATCATAGCGGTCGATCACTTGTTTCAAGGCATCCCGTAGGTGGAATTCGCGCTCGGGAGAATCGATCAACTCAATTTCAGCCCCAGCCAGGGAGGGTGAGGAGGGCAACAGGGAGATCTTCAATTTCGGGTGGTGGAGGATGTTGGGGGCGATGGGCTCCGACCCAATGAGTATTTCGTAGGTGCTGGTTTTCACGGTGTACTTGTCTATCCCCAGGGAGGATGTGGCATTCGCCTGCGGGTCAAGATCCACAAGAAGGACTCTTTGACCATTCAAACCCAGGTACGCGCTCAGGTTGATGGCAGTGGTTGTTTTGCCAACCCCGCCTTTCTGGTTGACGAGCGTGTACACTTTTGTCATCTTGGCTGGCTCTCCAGGACCTCTGTAGAAAAACGCAATATCTCCGCCCGTGTTGGCACGCCGGCGATTCCCGGGCGGGTGACTGAATTGGCTGCCACCAGTGTGGCGAACCTCGCGGCTTCCCAGGGATCACGCAGCTGTTTTAATTTAATGAAGAATGATGCAGCAAATACATCCCCCGCGCCAACTGCGTCCACCTCAATTTCCAGAGGCGGTCTGAAGTAGCGCACATCTCCATTCCAGTACACCCGGGCGCCGGCAGCCCCTTCGGTGACTACCATGACCGGGATGCGCGACACGTAATCTGCCACAATATCTTCGTTTCCACGGATGTCTTCGATGCTCATGACCAGTGCATCCAGGTGAGGTAACACCTGGTGGGCATCCGGCCAGTCTCGATAAGATACCAGCCCATCGCCGTTCCAACTGCGCATCCAGCCCTGTGGAGTGGTGCAGACCAGCGAGTTAGGGAATGACCCTGCCAATTCTGGACAGATCTCATTCGTCAAGGGTCCAAGGTGGACGATGGGAGTATCCCTCCAGACCTGGGGTACATCCTCGATCGTCAGCGTACTGGCCACGTGATGGACGTGCTGAACCCTGCCTGTTGGGGTGGGGGTGTTTTCAAACGTGGAGGTGACCGGGCTAAGCTTGCGGGCAATGGAGATTCCGTCAAGTTGTGCCAGGTTGAGTTCAGGCGCGCAGGCGGTGACGATGCCGACTCGAACGCCGTATGCCTGAATCGTTAAAGATGCATACGAGGCTGTGCCGCCAAGGATGAGTCCGTTTGGCGTAATATCCTGGGTGACGTGTCCGATGATGAGGTAATCTACAGGTTCAAAGGGATGTTGTATATGCATTGAAGGGTTATTGTCACCTATTCGTTGGATTTTTCCCCATCAATGCTGCTGATAGAGGGTGAAACAGGTTTGACAGGCGCAACGCCAGTGGGAGTTTCACACACTGGACAGATATCCCATGAAGGTTTTATAGAATGCCCGCAATGGGCACAGCTGATTTTTAGTTTCGCGTGGCAGGCGGGGCAGATGAGCCATTCCTTATCCACCGGCTGTTTGCAGCCGGGGCAGGTGTAGGCTTCTTCGATCGCCTGCAGCAGGGCTTCCTCTTCCAACGCGCGTTGATATTTCCATTCAAGCGTGCGTGTTGGCCGTAGGATGACATAGATCAGCAAACCGGGCAGAAAGAGCGCAAGAACTAGCAGCACAGAGAGGATCTGCGCAAAGATATTCTTTGTCCGTGTACGGATGTCCCGTCCTGTCCAAAAGACCAGGCTCAACCAAAGCGCTGCAATGATCCCTGCACCAAGGTAAAAAGCGAAATATGATAGCTGTTTTAAAAGATCAGTATCCAGGAACATTGAATCTATACTCCGTGAGCAGAATTATAGCATGGAAGACTCGACGTTGCTTTTTGCACCCGTTTCACTTGCAGGAATTGGCAGGCTGATATTTAATTGTTCTTATCCGCATAGGATACTGGAGACAGGCGATGGTAGAAGAGACGAAGGCATCTTACCGCATCAAGGACATGGCTGAGGATGAACGGCCGCGTGAACGGCTGGCGGAATTTGGACCGGAGGCGTTGAGCAAGGCGGAATTGCTGGCCATCCTGCTGCGTGTGGGCAGGAAAGGGGTGAGCGCCGTCCAGCTGGCGAACGAGATATTGACTGATTTGGGGGGCCTGGGAGGCATCCAGAGAGCCACTTTCAGCCAGGTGTGTGAGGTGAAGGGATTGGGACCGGCAAAGGCAGCCCAGTTGAAAGCGGCCATCGAGTTGGGCAGGCGGCTGATCCTGGAAACGCCTGAACTGACCGGAGCAATCAGCAGTCCGGGGGATGCCGCGGAGCTGGTGCGGTACGAGATGCAGGGGTTGGTGCAGGAGCACCTGTGGGTCATCCTGTTGGACACCCGCAACCGCAAGATCAAGGTCGATAAACTTTATTCCGGATCGCTGAATTCCTCGATGGTGCGTGTGGGGGAATTGTTCCGGACGGCGATTCAGCTTAACGCGGCGTCGGTCATCCTGGCGCACAATCACCCCAGCGGAGACCCGGCCCCCAGCCCTGAGGACGTGGCGCTCACGCGCGCGGCGGTGCAGGCGGGCAAGCTGATGGATATTGAAGTGCTGGATCACCTGGTGATCGGCAGAGGGGGCTTTGTGTCGATGAAGGAAAAGGGGCTAGGCTTCGCGTAGCCATAATTCAAGATCAATCAATTGTTGACAAAACATACTGCTGATGGTAAGATAGCAGGCGTTGGCGAGGTAGCTCAACGGTGGAGCAGTGGACTCATAAGCCATTGGATGTGGGTTCAAATCCCACCCTCGCCACACAGTATATATGGGGGGTATCTCTTGTTGGCACCGCCATATATGGTGGTTGATTGGTGGCCTATTAAATGAAAATCTTGATAGGCCATTGGTTATTAAAGAACTTACTAATTATATCATTTCACACTAAACAGCGTGGTCATTATTGGTGTGTACTAATGTGTGCCCGACATAGGTTCTATGAAAAGGAACCTAAATAGACCTTAATGTTTTATCAAAGTAAGAGGAAATCAACAAGAATTAATTGCTTAGCGATGGTTAGATAATTCTATATCCGCTACGTATCCTCTTCCACAACAAACAAATCCGCCGAGAGGGCGGATTTGTTTGTTCCCCGTGGAATTGTCATGAAATGTGAAACTCCGGTTTTAGCCTTGAAAGGGTCGAATTTGAAAACAGCTTCAAAAGGCCAAACTCCGGTATTAGCCCTACGCATTTTTTGGGGAGGCTAGATCCTCAGTTTCGTTAGATTTGTCCTCTGCAAATTGCGAGGATTTGTACCTATGTTATATCTTAATGTAAAAAATTTCGCAATTAAAAAATCACAAAAGGTAGTCGCCATTACGTAAAACCAAAAAACGCCGAGAGGGCGGTTTGTAGTGTCTCCACGTAGGTACCAACCCGTAATGTTGCTTGTTCTCGAGAAGTATGAAGGACTAGGATGGGTCCCCGACGCACCATGATTGGTTTTGGTGCGTTTTCAACGCACCCTACACAGAAAAACTCAAATCACTGATTGGGCAGCTGGCTTTCAGGGACATATATTGAAGATCCGCTACTGTATTTATACTCTTCGCGACTGGGAATTTGTGTTGATTTTCCTGCAAGATAATTAAGAATCGCCTCTCTCATGTTCTCTACAATTAAAGCAAATTCATAATATATTTCTTTCTCTTCCTTAAAAAAATGTGCTGTATCGTGTCCTATTGAGACAGCAACCATTTTACCGATTAAATTTTCGTTGGCAAGCGTAATCCCGGAAACCCCTCCCCATTGTTTATATGAAATCAAATTCCAGTTGTCTATATACATACTGTCGTCGGGTACACCAATAAAAGAAAAAAAGTACTCCCTCCCAGTACTCATAACCCATATTATTGACGTGTCGACCGTTTGCGGTATTTCAATTATTTGAACAGCCTCAAATCCGTCCCACCCATACGGCAAAGGCACAACGGTAACCCCCCTGAAACGGGCAAAAACTAGAGTATCTGAACCTGAATAAGTTCCCACTGCTGATCCAAAAGCGGTAAACGGCTTCTCCGGTCCAATGCCGTACCCGATGCGTTTGCCGGTGTCAGGGTCAATAAAATGGGTTGACGGATCATCAGGAGGAAGGGGTCCTAAGTACGGTTCTATGACCGCGGGGTCAACATCATATCCGATAATGATCTGCTTTGTTACGATGTTTTCAGTGACATAACTCCACTCGCCAGTGTCTTCGCTCCATGTTGCCGTTACCTGTCCGTCAGCGTTTTTGACCACCCAAATACCGTTTTCGTAGGTTTGCGTGGCCGCGTTTTCCGGCCGTAGCCCGGCATCCACGGAGGGTGTGGGGATCGGCGTAGGGGTGGGTGTGGCAGTGGCTGTGGGCGTCAGGGTCGGTGTTGCTGTGCTGGTCAGGGTGGGGGTGAGCGTTGGACCCAGTACCTGCCCCGCTCCGCAGCCGGAGGAACTGAGCAAAAAGAGTGTGGTGAGCAGCAGAGCCAGGAATTGACGCATGTATCCTCCCTCAGGATATTCGGGGTACAACAATTATAGTTGATGGTGCGTCTTCAACGCACCCTACGCGCTATGCTCAGCTCGATTTCCGCTGCTTCCTCAGGTTGATCCTGTACGCCGCGTACCCCATGATATCCGCCAGGTCGGCAGTCGATAGATGCCCCGCTTCCAGCTCGTCGAGGGCTTCAGCAAACACTCCCGCGAGCTCAGGCTGTTTTTCCAGGATCATCGCAAGCTTACTGGTCAGTCCCAGTTCCGACTTGTCCTCTACATTAAGCACCGTGGATAACTGGATCCCCAACCAGTCGCAGGTTTTCTGCAGCGTTCCAATGTCCACTGTGATCCCCTGCACCATGCGGGCCACGGTGGTGTGAGCCACGCCTATCTCCTTAGCGGCTTCCCTGATCGACAATCCCCTCTTGGCCAACTCATCTTTCAATATTTTATCCAGCATACCAACTCCTTTTGGATTATCAATTCTTACCCCTATTGTACACCAACTGTAACAGATGTCAAGAGATTGGAGCGAAACAGATATATTGATTATGGAGCGTAACAGTTGACATCCATACGGAGCGGTGCTACAATGCTTGAAACGGAGGCGCAATGAAGATCAAATGGCGGGACCTGCAACGGATCGTCCCGGACTTGGCAGAGCGGGGCATCACAGGAGAACGCGGCGTTTTTCACGCCGCTTACCTCATCGGCAAATATTACTGCGAACCCCTCTCCATGGTCAACCTGTGTCCCGAAGTCTGCCAAGAATGCGCGGCGCATTTGGATCACATGACCAAAGCACTCAATCAAGAGAGTTGGTACGGGGACCTGGTGTGGCACGCCAAGGACGAGAGAGCCATTGTCAAGGATCTGCACGCGGCGCATCAAGCCATTGAAGTTTCAGACGCCGGAAACATCTTCGCCGACTTCGCGGACCGGTTGACCAATATTTGCGAAAGAACGATCTTCACAGTCACTGGCGAGCTGAAGGAATTGGATTCACATTAGTTGGCTGATTGCAAATGCCCGTCTATGGACGAGGTTAAGTGAGCTCCAAATAGAATGATCCACCCGCTGAGGTAGACCCAAACCAGTAGAGCGATTATTTTTCCCAAGGAACCATAAATGATCTCATATCTCGCCAGCCCGCTGGTGAGATACGTTGTAAACAGGAGTGTGATTAGTTGCCACAATAGCGTTGAAACCACTGCGCCAGTTATGGCAGCCTTTTTATTTACCTTGATCTGAGGAACCCAGTAGTACAGCCCAAAGAAAAGGAATAACCGGAAAAGGATCGGCAGGACGTTGTTGTAGAATCCGGAGGCCAGGAAACGGCTGATGGGAGAAAAATCGATCGGCAGCCCCAGGTTGATTATAAGATTCTTGACGGGGATGGAAAACGAGGACGCAATCAGCAACACGGCCATCACACCAATGATGGCAAGAGACCAAAGTTTCATGCGTAGGTAACTTCGGGGAGCAGCCTCACGCCAGGCAGCATTGATATTGCGGATGATGGTGGTAAAAACCGCGCTGGCAGACAAAAACAAGCCGATGAGAGCAAGAACAGAGACGGTTCCCCTGGAATCAAAAACCTGCTGCACATTGCTGATAATGAATTCCTGTGAAACCGGGATCAACCTGGGCAGGAGTTCCAATAACTGAGTTTCCACGACTTGTTTTTCAACAAAAAAGGATCCAATGGCAGCAAATCCAAATATCATTGGGAAAATGGCAAACAGAGTGTAGTAGGCGATGCTCGCAGCGGCTTCGGTACCCCTCGCGGTAGAGAAAGTAAGCAATGCTTCGCGACTGATCAGGTAAACCTTCTCAATAATATCGCGGAAAAGTCTACGAAAATTTCGGCTGGGTGGAGAAACAGTTGCCATAAACTAATTCTTCAAATTGTCAGGGCTTAGGGATGCCAATGGTTACTCATGCGGATACTGCCCCTTGCGCTTCCTGGAATGGGTCATAAGCCGTTTCAAGCTGATGCCGGAACTGCCTGGTGTAAAGTTGGTGGTATTTACCGCGCAAACGCAACAGCTCGGAATGGGTTCCCATCTCGGCGATTTTCCCGTCTTCGATGACCAGGATTCGGTCGGCTTTCTTGATGGTGGACAACCGGTGCGCGATGATGAAGCTTGTGCTTGTGTCCATCAACTTCTGCATTCCGCTTTGAATGAGGGCTTCGGTGAGGGTATCCACTGAGCTGGTGGCTTCATCCATGATGAAGATCTCCGGGTCAGCCAGTACAGCCCGGGCGAGGCTGATTAACTGCTTCTGACCGACTGAAAGCAGGTTCCCCCCTTCACCCACCTCGGTGTCGAACCCTTTCTCAAAATGCATGATGAAATCGTAAGCACCCACTACCATAGTCGACTCTTCGATCTCATTATCCGTGGCACCTAATCGGCCATAACGAAGGTTTTCGCGAATGGAACCTGAAAAGAGGTGAGGGGTCTGAAGCACCACTCCAATACGCGATTGTATGGATTGCAGTGAGAGCTTGGTGTAATCACGTCCACCGATATAGATTTTGCCGCTTGAAGGTTCATAAAAGCGGCAAAGCAGGTTGACGATGGTGGATTTCCCACCTCCAGTGGGTCCGACCAAAGCAAGAGTCTCGCCCCGTTTGACGTGCAAACTGAAATCCGACAATACCGGTTGATCATTTTCTTCATACCGGAAGGTCACGTGATCGAAAATGATGTCGCCCTTGATCGTACCCGGGTCCAAAGCGTCCGGGCGGTCCTTCACCTGGGGTTGGGAGTCGATGAGCGAGAACATGCGCTCGGCAGAGGCGATTGCCTGCTGCATTTCGGCAAAAACGCGGGCAATATCCTGAATTGGCCACATCATGAAGGTGATGTACGATACAAAAGCCTGGATACCGCCAATGGTGAGACTTCCGATTTTTGCCTGGTAACCGCCAAACCAGACCACTGCGCCAACGGCCAGAGCGGAGATGATCTGCACCGTGGGCAGAAATAGCGCGCTCAGCCAGGCAGCGTGGAAGGAGGATTTATACATGGTGGTCGTGAGGTTTCCAAATTCCTGAAGATTTTCCTTCTCTCGTCCCAGGGCTTTGATCACACGCACACCGGTGATGTTCTCGTTGAATGCGCCAACGATCTTGGAGTTCGTTTTGCGCACGTTTCGGTATTGCGAAATGATGCGTTTGCGAAATTCCAGGGCAACGAAGAATAGGATCGGCAGCATCGCGAGAACAATGAGGCTCAGCTTCCAGTTAATGATGACCATGAAAACCATGGAGGAAATGATGCTCATGAGACCCCAGGTGGAATCCACCAAACCCCAGGTAACCAGATCGGAAACGCGCTCCGAGTCCGATGTGACCCTGGCCATGATCCAACCAACAGGAGTTTTACTGTAGTAATTCAGAGATAGCGCCTGCAAGTGATTGAACATCTTTTTTCGCAGGTCATAGCGGATGCGCTCGCCAAGTATCCCCGCGAGATAGATGAACAGGAACACACTCCCGGCCTGGATGAGTGTTACAGCAGCGTACATCAGTATGATATTCACCAGGGCTTTGATATCACCTCTGGCGATGCTGTCATCGATAATCATTTTATTAAGCCAGGTCGTCACCGCGTCAAAAGCTGCCACGACGGCGATGGTGATCACAAAACCGATGAGCCATTTTAGATGTGGACGGGTGAGACCCAGGATGCGGCGAAGCGTTTTGCCGTCAAACTTGGCGTCAAATTCCTCCTCATCGAAGTAATTATCCGACACTTGAAATCTCCTTTTCCAGTTCGTCCTCAATTCGCGTCTGGATGTTGAAGACCTGTCTGTATATCCCGTCACTGGCAATCAACGATTGGTGGTCGCCCTTTTCCACGATCCTGCCCTTGTCCATGACCAATATCTCATCGGCGTTGGTGATATTTTGAATACGATGGGCGATGATGAAAGTGGTTCGGTTCTTCATCAGGTTTTCAAGCGCTTCCCTGATCTCGGCCTCGGTTTCAGTATCGACGGATGAAGTGGAATCATCCAGGATGAGGATGCGCGGATTCTTGAGAATCGTTCGGGCAATGGTAATCCTCTGTTTTTGACCTCCCGAAAGCGTCACCCCGCGTTCTCCCACCAGGGTCTGGTATCCATCCTGGAAGGACAAAATCACGTCGTGAACAGCCGCTGCCCTGGCAGCCTTTTCGACTTCTTCGTCAGAAACCTCCCTGCCGACACCATAGGTGATGTTTTCGCGAATCGTGCGCGAGAAGAGGAATGGTTCCTGTTCTACGATTCCCACCTGCTGTCGCAGGTACTTGCGCGGATAATGATTCAGTTCCACACCATCCAGCAGGACTTGACCGCCGGTGTACTCATAAAACCTGGGAATCAGGTTGACCAGGGTTGATTTGCCGGAGCCGGTGGAACCTAAAAGGGCAATTGCCTGGCCAGCACCGACTTTGAAGTTGATGTCCTCAAGTGTATGGTCACCGGGTTCGTACTCAAACCTGACATCCCTGAATTCAAAATTTCCAACGAGGTTTCCCTCAGGAATATAATCACCGGCATCCAGTGGTTCCCTGGATTCTTTGATGATGTTCATTACCCGGTCATAAGAGACGAGACCGGTCGACGTCTGGACGATGATCCTGCCCAGGTTGCGTAACGGCCAAATGATGTAAATCACCATGCCGGCGTATGCCAAGTAGGTTCCCAGTGTGATTTCGCCGTTGATCGCCATGATGGCACCGATGACATAACCTGCAAGCAGTTGGGCTCCGCAGAGAATATCAGATAGCGGCCAGAAAAGGGACTGGGTGATGAGCAGTTTCTTGCCACGCGTAAACTTTTCCCAATTGTCTTTCTCGAATTTTTCCATTTCGTAAGACTGACGGGAAAAAGCCTTCACTACCCGTACTCCGGCGAGGTTTTCTTGCAGGGTTGTGGAAAGGATAGCTTCCTGTTCCTGGTAGGCTTCATATGCTTTTGAGACCTTCTTGAACAACACCACGGAGACCAACAGGATCAACGGGATGACGATGATGGAGTACAGGGCTAGCCGGCTGTTCAAGTTCAGCAAAGCGACGAAGTTGACGATGAATAGCAACAGGATCCTGCCAATGTTGATCGCCTGATCTGAGAAGAACCGGCGAAGTGCATCCACATCAGAAGTGGAGCGCTCGATCAGTTCACCGGTTTTGGTCTTTGAGTGAAACGTGAAAGACAGGTGTTGAATGTGGTCGTAAAGGTAGTTGCGTAAGCGCCTGGCGATGCCTTCTGCGGTTTGAGAGGAAAGCACACCACTGAGAAAAGTAAACCCGCCTTCCACGATGGCAAGCCCCACAAAACCAAGAGCAATCCACACCAATGCGATTGACTCGTTTTCATCGATCAAATAAGTATCTACAAAGTACCTGAGCAACAGAAATGTGGATGTCTTGGCGATGGCGGATACACCCAGGCTGGAAACAGCACCAAAAAATCGTAACCGGAACCCCTTCATAAGGCGCCACAATCCTACCAGGCGGTTTTTTGATATTGTTGACTTGAGGTCGAGATCGTACAACACTTCAGACATATAGACCCATTTCTATTTCGAAAAAGTCATGAACAGCAACAAACCTTTATTCTACTACTCTTCTGGATCTGGCTGACATTTAGGGCAGATGAAAGAGCTGGTGCTGCCTGTTTTGATCTTCTGAATAGGTGTTGCGCAGCGTGGGCAAGGCTGGGTCTCCCGGTAGCCAACCAGGATATCGTCCATCAAAAAATTCCCTTTTTGGCCAAAGAGGTTCAACTCATAGAATGCGCCGCCTTTTTCAAGACTTTTAATCAGGTTGGCATTTATCGAGTGAAATAGGTCGTCAATCTCTTGTGGGGATAATGAACTCAGAGTCCGGTTTGGATGCAAACCAGCCAGAAAGAGAATATCGTGAATGTAGGCATTCCCAATTCCTGCTATGAAGCTTTGGTGAAGAAGGGTTTGTTTAACGCGTGCACGCCCCTTTTGGGTGGAAAAGATGAAGCGAAATTGATCAAGCGACAGCGATAACACATCCGGTCCCAGCCGGGAGGTCATATTGTGATTATCCAGGTCACCAAGTTTCACAAAATGCAGGTAACCAAACCACCAGAAATTAATGGACAGGCAGGTGGCATCTGAAAAACGGAATGTTGCCCGGTGTTTTGCAGGTAGATGATTTCCATCAATGAGTAGTATCTCGCCTCCCATTCCCAGGTTGATCAACAACCAACCCTTGGTCGTCTTGACCTTGATCCATTTGCCATGATGGCTCACTTCTTCGATCGTTGCTCCGGACAAAAAAGAGCAAAATTCATCCACTGGAAGGTTGAGTGATTTGGGCTGCAAAATCATGATTGATTCGATCATTTTTCCGGTGAGGGCAGCGTTCATTTCTTTGGCACGGCTGGCAATTTCAGGGGTTTCGGGCATTTTTCCTCGCATCAGCAGTATTTTAACATGCCCATTTGACATCTGATGTTGTAATATCACATCTATAGAAAAATGTATCATTTTTAGAAAGATTGACATATAATATAGTCACTATATTCGTTCCGGGAGGAGGAAACAATGGCTAGTGTCAAGTTTGACCATGTAAAAAAGAAATTCGGTGATTTCACAGCAATTCAAGATTTTAATCTCGAGATCTACGACAAGGAATTTTTGGTGCTGGTTGGTCCCTCGGGTTGCGGAAAGACCACGGCCCTGCGCTGCCTGGCCGGGTTGGAAGAGGTAACCGCGGGAAAGATTTCCATCGATGACAAGATCGTAAATGATATCGCGCCGAAAGACCGCGATATCGCCATGGTTTTTCAGTCGTACGCGCTGTACCCCCACATGACCGTCTACGATAACATGGCATTTGGTCTCAAGTTGCGCAAACTTCCCAAGGAAGAGATCCAGAAACGGGTGGAGAAATCCGCCAAAATTCTTGGAATCGAAGCGCTGTTGAAGCGGAAACCACGCGAATTATCTGGTGGTCAGCGACAGCGTGTTGCTCTTGGGCGTGCAATTGTGCGCGAGCCGAAAGTCTTCCTCCTGGATGAGCCGCTTTCAAACCTCGATGCCAAGCTGAGGGTTCAAACCCGGGCTGAGATCAGCAAGATCCACCACCAGCTCGGAACCACATTTGTTTATGTAACGCACGATCAGACAGAAGCCATGACCATGGCGAGCCGCATCGCCGTGATGAACAAGGGTCTACTGCAGCAATTGGACACCCCACAGGTGTTATACGACAAACCCGCGAACCTTTTTGTTGCTGGCTTCATTGGAACACCAGCCATGAACTTCTTCAACATGAAGGTGGTAAAAGATGGAGATGACCTTTTTGTTGACAATGGCGAGTTCAAGATCAGAATCCCAACAGAAAAGAAAGCCACTTATAAACACCTTGAGGGAAAGGATATCGTTTTTGGAATTAGGCCGGATGATATCCACAACCCGTTATTCTCTCCAGCCAACATCCACGGCGAGCACATTCAGGCCAAAGTTGATGTGGTGGAGTTGATGGGCAACGAGATCCTTGTCTACCTGGTAGGCGGTAAGGGTAGCACTTTCGTTGGGCGTGTGGATCCCCGTTCTCAGTACACCATCGGTGAAATTGTGGATGTGATTGTGAACATGGACAATTGCCACATCTTCGATCCGTCGCTCGACCCGGATAATCCGGTTGCTGTACGGTAAAATTCGTAAATATTCGCTTTTCTGTAGCGCAAGGTTAATTCTTGCGCTACATATTTAAAACGTGAAACAGGATGGAAAGGAAAAAAGAAATGCATAAAATCGTTTTACTCAGGCATGGCGAAAGCCATTGGAACAAGGAAAACCGTTTCACCGGTTGGACAGATGTGGACCTGACCGAAAAAGGTGAGGAAGAAGCCCGGTCTGCTGGAAAGCTGATGAAGGAAGCTGGATTTGATTTTGATGTCGCGTTTACTTCTGTGCTGACCCGTGCAGTCCGCACTTTGTGGCTGGCGTTGGAAAAAATGGACCTGGTCTGGATTCCCGTCATCAATTCCTGGCGCCTGAATGAGCGGCATTACGGTGCTTTGCAGGGATTAAATAAGGCAGAAACAGCCCAGAAATTTGGTGATGAGCAGGTGTTGATCTGGCGCCGGAGTTATGATACCCAGCCACCTTCGTTGACGACGGACGATGAGCGTTACCCGGGCAAAGACAGACGGTACACTGATTTGACGGCAGATGAGCTTCCACTGACCGAATGTTTGAAAGACACTGTTGCCAGGTTCCTGCCATATTGGCACGACACCATCGTCCCAGTGATCAAGTCCGGTAAGCGGGTGTTGATCGTAGCTCATGGCAACAGCCTGCGGGCACTGGTTAAATACCTGGATAACGTATCCGAAAAAGAGATCGTTGACCTGAATATCCCGACCGGAGTTCCCCTGGTTTATGAGTTGGATGATGATTTGAAACCAGTCAAGAGTTACTACCTGGGGGATCCTGAAGAAGCCCGAAAAAAAGCAGAAGCGGTTGCCAACCAGGCAAAACAAAAGTAACCAACGAAATTAGATTGTGAGAAATCGGTTGAATTGATAAGATTCAGCCGATTTTTTGTTTTCGAGCGGCTAACCGGTTGCCACCGAGTGCGAAAATCACAGCCATGACGAGGGTGAAAACACCCATGAAGATGAAAGCATCTGACCATAGTTTTTCCGGGAAGAGACGGATCAAAGTGTCGGATGTGTAAAACAACCAGGAATCACCCTGGAAGAAAATCGCGTGAAACCCCGCAAAAAGCGCATCAAAGTCGATTACCACAGCTGCCAAAATTGCTACGATGAGACCAATGGTCAACCAACCACCAGTTGACATCGCTCTCCAAAACTGAGGGATCTGTTTTGTGCGCCATGAAAGTAAGGTCATCAATCCAAACAAAACAAGTAGTCCGTACCAAACTTTTAGCCCGGCCTGCACCAGGTTCTTCACATCCACCATGTGGCTTAATTCCCGTTCGTTGTACAAAGGTTCGCCGTTTTTAAACCGCAAATTACCCAGGAATTCGCTTCCTTCAGTGTTAGTCAGATAATCCAGGGAGATTTTTCCCCATTTAAGCCTGTCGGCGGTTGTAAACCCGAACTCATCTGGTGGAAAATTCGCCAGCCCATATTCAAGGTCCAGGAAAAGCGGATTGAACAGGAGTCTGATGGAGGTTAGGAGCAACAATAGCGGTATCAGTAGCGAGAGCAACACCAATAACATTTTTTGTAGAATCTTCATTTTAGTGAGTCCATCCCGTCAGATAGAATAAAATTTAAAATTATTGAGTTCGTCAAACCTTCCACAGGGGCGAGGTCATCTGTGAACACGACCCCTTCAGGGGGATCAGGTTGCAGACCAGCATATGTGGCTGCCATCACTTCCAGAAGCATCTCCGGAGATTGATCGTCATTGTCCAACTGCATGTAATTCTGAAGAAGATTCTCCAGGGTTGTCGCCTGCCTGGTGGCGAAGAGGATGGAATTGAACGATCCGGAAATATCGGTGACGTAGATGGTGGGAAACACGGTTTTAATGGTGCTCGCCAGGGCATTGATCAGGCGCCGGTCGGTGGGTCCCCGACCGACATTGATCACCATCACGCCATCCTCGTTGAGGTGGTCATAAACCGTCTGAAAGAACTCGCGCGTGGTCATGTGCCAGGGGATGTAGGGCGGGCGATAGGCATCCACGCTGATGATGTCATAATTCTGGTCGCTTTTCTCGAGAGCCCATCGGCCATCCTGAATGATTACGTTCAAATTCTGGTCGTTCATTTCAAAGTACCGTTGTCCTACGGTCACAATTTCCGGGTCAATTTCAATACCGTCGATCACCACTTCAGGAAACACTGCGAAGGCTGTGCGAGCGGTGGTACCCGCAGCCAACCCGACGATTGCAATCCGTTTGATGTCACCGGGTTTTTTGGGGGCGGGGTTGAAGAATGGGGCTGCCAGCACTTGTTCCCAGGGACCGTTGGTATTCAATACAGTAGGGTGATAGATTGAGTGAATTCCCTGACCTTCGTTCAACCTCAGGTAGCGGAAATCTCCATCCTGGATGACCTGGATGTAATTGTAGCTGGAGTCAGTTTCGTAGATCAAACCGGTCGTGTTCTTATCTGTCCCCCTGGTTCCGATGATGAAAAGCAGGAGAATTACAAAAGGCATCCAAATATAAGGCAGGAGAGCTTTGAACTTTCCTATCAGGTACAAGCCCAACAGGGAAAAGAACAAAAGGATGCTGCCAATGACCAGGAATGTGCGGTAGGTGCCCACCATCGGGATTAAAACCAGCACCGGAAGGAATGACCCGGCAAATGAACCCAGGGTGGATATCGCGTAAATTCTGCCTGAGATTTTTCCTGCATGCTGGGCATCCTGGATACAGAGCCGGATGGCAAAAGGCGACGCCATTCCCAGCAGGGACACTGGAATGATGAACAGGATCATCACGGAGGTGAAGGAACCAACTAGTACACCGAGTTCCAACGCATCGAAAGCGTTGGCAGCCAGCCTGAGGATTGGCCTGGATATGAGCGGAATCAAACTTATTGAAAGCGCGGCCCAGGAAAGGATCTTAAAAAGGGTTTCGTACTTTGGCGAACGGTCTGCCCATGCACCGCCGATGAAATACCCCACTGTCAGGTAAATGAGGATCAACCCGATGATGCTTGCCCAAACCAGGTTGCTCGTACCAAAGTAGTTGCCTAATAAACGGGAAGCAGCAAACTCAACCGCGAGGGAGGCCATGCCGGAAACAAAGACAACGATGTAAATGTATTTCCGCATGGCAATCATTATACTTGAAACTAATTTTCAACCATCCTTTCATCAGAGTTGTATAATCATCCTGAAGGAGCATTGATGAGAGCCATTTCGGTGCAGGATATGAAGAAAATGGAAGTTGCTGCCAACGCGGTTGGTTACTCCTACCAGGAAATGATGCTGCGGGCAGGCAAAGGGATTGCTAACCTGGTTCTTGCCAGATTTCGCGAAATCGGGATAGAGTCAGCCATTGGATTAGTCGGGGGTGGCAACAACGGCGGTGATGCGCTCATCGCCCTGACTGAATTGTCCAAAAAGGGGTGGAATTGCGGGGCTGTATTGCTTGGTACCCGTAAGAAGGATGACCCTCAATTGGCCGACTTCCTTTCTGCTGGCGGAACAATCACCAGCATTTCTGATGTGATGTCTGAAGGGCAGAAGTTGGTCTCTGTAACTGTGTTATTGGATGGAATCTATGGAACCGGGTTTCGCCCTCCGCTGCCGGAGGAGGTGCAAGGTGCTTTGAGATTGGTTGCTGATTTTTGGGAAGAATCGCGGATTGTTGCGGTGGATTGTCCTTCCGGGGTTGACTGCCAGACGGGTGAAGTAAGCTCCGGGACGCTCAAGGCTGGTCTGACCATCTGCCTGGATTCCATAAAGCTGGGAATGTTGAAGGAACCGGCGATAGGGATCTGCGGGGAATTTGAGGTGGTAGACCTTGATCTGGCCAGGTTTTCACCTGAAATAGGTTCGAAAAGTATGCTGGTCATCGATAAACAGGCAGTCAATAAAACGCTTCCAATCAGGTCAGATATTGCTCACAAGGGAACTTTTGGAAAAGTGATCGTTGTTGGGGGGTGTACCAACTTTACCGGCGCACCGGTTCTAGCAGGCAGGGGGGCTTACGCCATGGGGACTGGACTGGTGCAGGTAGCAGCGCCGGAGATCATTCAGCGGTGCTGTGCCGGGGGAAACCTGGAAATGACCTGGTTGATTTTGGATGACGTGGACGGTGTCATCTCCGAGCCTGCAGCAGACACCATTTTCTCTCATCTTGAAGGGGCGTCCGCCCTGGTCATTGGACCAGGAATTGGGCGAGAGGATACTACCAGGAGGTTCATCCAACGTCTCCTTTTTGAAGGCAATGCAGCGGGAATGACGAAAAGTATGGGTTTTGCCGGAATGGTCGCCAAAGACCAAGGCAAAAAGGAAGCGAAACTACCTCCTGCCGTTCTGGATGCAGATGCGTTGACCATGCTGGCAGGTGAAAAGGATTGGACAACCAGGATTAAAACAAAAATGGTACTCACTCCTCATCCAGGTGAGATGAGCCGGTTAACTGGGCTATCTATCCAGGAAATTCAAGAAAAGAGGGTGGAGGTAACCAACAACTTCGCCTCGAAGTGGAACCAGACTATTGTACTGAAGGGTCCGGGGACTGTTATCGCGGATGGAGACGGAAGAGTAGCCATTCTCCCAATGGCAACTTCCGCGTTGGCGAAGGGTGGAACCGGGGACGTGTTGGCAGGGATGATCGGCGGGTTGCTGGCACAGGGGCTTACAGGGTTTGACGCAGCAATGTGCGCATGCTGGCTGCATGCGCAGGCAGGGGTCGTGGCGGCCGGGAGATTAGGGGCTCCAGAAGTCGTACTGGCTTCTGATGTGATTGCTGCCATTCCTGCAGCCTATCAACATTTGATATAGAAGTAGCCCTCCTAAACGTCCAAGGAGGGCTACAAACTTTATTGCGAAATTACTCGGCTGCGGCTTTCTTGGCAGGTTTTTCGCCTTCCAGGATCACCTGTCCTTTTTTCAGTGCTTCAGTCGCCTTTGTTTTTGTCTCCTGCACAACTGTTTGCACCTTGGCAGCCTGGTCTTTTGTGAAGACCTCTGCTTTGGAGTAGACGTCACCTGCTGTCTCTACCGTTTTATCCTTGAGTTCAATGGCCTTGTCCTTAATGATCGCCCGTGTTTCTTCTCCCTTGGTTGGGGCATAGAGAAGAGCAACAACGGCACCAGTTAAGCCACCGACGAGAAAACCAACAAGAAAAGCACCAAAGTTATCGCTGTCTGACATTTTTATATCTCCTTTTCTAAATGTTATTTTCTGAATAGACCGATGAGTTCCAATACTTTTCTCACTCCGGCCATCGAGCTGTTTAATTTGATTACTGGAGTGGCAAGATTGTCACTCAGAAAAGCTGTTGTTCCTTTGAGCGTGTTCACGGTTTCGCTGGTGGATTCCAGGATCGGTTTTATCTCGTTCTGCAGCAGGTTGATCAGCGCCGCGATCTGAATGACCAACACCACTAGTGCCGCCCCGATGACAATGGACTCCAGGGCGATCAGAATGATGAAGATATCCCGAACCTGGGCAGTGGTGTCTGCGCCTGATTTTGAGAGAAAAACGATCCCCGTGATGATCAATCCCAGGACAAGGGCGGCGATGAGAATGAAAAACCAGGTCTTCTTCTTTTCATTCTGGTGGGTTACTTCTGGCGCATCAGGCGGCAATTCGCTTTCCAACTCAACGTGAATGGTTTCTTCGTCGCTCATAGTAAAAATATTATAGCATAGTCAACCTTGTCAATGACAAGTTCATGAAAGGTGATCCAAGACCCGTGTAGAAGGTTACACAATTATTTGATTATTCTGCAAAGTGGATCGTTGTTATGCGGGCTTCGTCAAGAATTGTTTGCTTGATTGTCTCGTTCGTGTTAATATTAACGGTTGCGGATAGCTGGCGACCAAGTCTCAGACAAAACAAGCTAATCGACTGCAGAGGTGAAGGTGAATTTTCAATTTCCATGGCGCAAGAAAGAGCAGGCTGATAGTGATTCCTCTCTAAACCCTTTCATATTGGTCGGTTTGGGGAATCCTGGGCGTGAATACCGGGAGACCAGGCACAACATAGGGTTCATGGTAATCGACGCCTTCTCATTAAGGCACGAAATCAAAATGACGAGGGTTCAAAACAAGGCCATCATCGGAACAGGTCATTACAATTCTCACAAAATCATCCTGGCGAAACCGCAAACTTACATGAACCTCTCCGGGCAGGCAGTTTCAGCACTTGCACGCTATTACAAGGTTGCATTCACTGATTTGATCGTAGCTCATGATGATGTGGACTTGCCTTTCGGTAGCATCCGTTTACGTCCTGGTGGAGGTTCCGCAGGTCAAAAGGGAGTGGCATCAATCATTCAACTGCTTGGTACGCAGGATTTTCCCAGGTTGCGCATGGGCATTGGCCGACCTCCCGGACAGATGCAGTCCTCAGATTACGTGCTGGAAAACTTCCCCAAGTCCGAGTCTCTATACCTGTGTGAATTCATTGATCGGGCGGTGGATGCGCTTGATTGTTTCATCGATTCCGGGCTGGAAGCATCCATGAACCGTTTCAACCCCTCAAACCAGGAATAGAATGCTGGAACATATTCGCCGATTAAGCGAGTACCAGGCTTGCCTGGATTCCATTAAGCTGGGTACGCTCGAGAGACCGCTTGGTTTGCTGCGCTCTGCCAGGCTTCCGGTCCTCTCCGCCCTTTGCCAGGATATGCAAGTGCCGATCCTGTTCCTTACGGATAGGGCAGATCGGGCATTGCTCATGTTCGATGAGCTCGGTTTTTGGTTGCAGGATGTTGAGCGTTTTTACTTTCCTGAACCCAACCCCATGTTTTACGAGAAAGCCGCGTGGGGTAGCCTCACCAGACGTGACAGGTTGCTGGCTCTAGGTTCTCTTTCCAAATATCATCTACCGGGGGCGCAGAAACAGGTTAACCCGGTGGTAATTGTAGCACCGTTGCGGGCTGTGATGGCCCGTACCCTCCCAAGACGCGAGTTTCTTCTTGCCAGTAAGACCATTTATCTCAACCAAAAAGCCAATCCAGAAGTATTGCAACGTGATTGGGTAACCCTGGGTTACGAAAAAGTTGATGTGGTTGTGGATCACGGACAGTTCTCGCGTCGTGGAGGCATCCTGGATATCTGGACACCGGTTGAGCATTTCCCGGCACGACTGGAGTTTTTTGGCGATGACGTGGATACCCTGCGGCAATTTGACCCCACCACGCAACGTACTGTCAGAAGACTAGAACAGTTGGTAGTCACTCCTGCCCGGGAATTTCTAGTACGCACCGTTGACTCCCGGGATGGGATCAATGAAATTGACGAGTTCGAAATACCACTTTTAAACTCCGTTCCCGCCACAATTTTGGACTATTTGCCCAAAAACGCCCTTATCCTGGTGGATGACCTGGCGAACATTCAATCTTTTGGTGAGGAAATTGAAGAACAGGCGATCAAGAACAGGGCAGATTCGATTCACGAAGGGGTATTGTCGCGGGATTTTCCCATCCCTTACATTTCATGGTCCGAGATACTCGAAACGGTGCAAATAAGGCGTTGGGCAGAAATGGGCAAGCCCTTCACCGAAACTGTTGATCCCTTGGGTGAGCGGTTTGTTCCTGGAAAGCGATTCGCGGGGCAATTGAAAAGCTTCATTGAGCACCTGGATGCGCTTTGTACTGTAGGCGAAAGCTCGTACGTTGTCACAAGGCAACTTTCACGGCTCAAAGAAATCTGGGCTGATTATTCTCACAATTGTGACGAGGCAAAGGTTGAATTTAAAGAAGCCACCCTGGGCGATGGGTGGGAACTCAACCTTGAGGATGGTAAAAGTTTTCACTTCATTACAGATGGGGAGATTTTTGGTTGGGAGAGACCTGCTCCCCGGTCCCGTATCAAGGTAGCCCACCATGCGCCTGAATCTGACTATGCTGACCTGAGAATCGGCGATTGGGTTGTTCATGTCGATCATGGCATTGGCCGTTTTGGTGGATTGGTCACGAGGACATTGGAGGGTACCGAACGGGAATATTTACTGGTCGAATACGATGCAGGGGACCAATTGTATGTTCCAATTCACCAGGTGGACCGCCTGAGCCGGTATATCGGTACGCAGGGAGAACAACCCCGATCTTCCCGACTTGGAAGCGGTGAATGGGCACAAACAAAGCAAACCGTGCGCGAGGAAGTCATTAAGATTGCCCAGGACCTGCTGGACCTTTATGCCCTGCGTCAGACTGCCAAAGGGTACGCGTTTAAATCAGACACAGCCTGGCAGCAGGAGCTGGAAGCCAGTTTTCCTTATGTGGAAACCGAAGACCAAATAAAGTCCATCATTGATGTTAAACAAGATATGGAAAATGCAAGACCGATGGACCGGCTTTTATGTGGAGACGTTGGTTACGGGAAGACCGAGGTCGCGTTGCGGGCGGCTTTCAAAGCAGTGATGGATGGCAAGCAGGTTGCCATTTTAGTTCCAACCACAGTTTTAGCCCAACAGCACTACGAGACCTTCAGACAACGATTGGCGTCTTTCCCGGTGACAGTTGAAATGCTCTCCCGATTTCGAAGTTCCAAAGAACAGGATGAGATCGTGCTCAAAATCATGCTGGGAGAGGTGGACATTGTTATTGGCACCCATCGTCTATTGACTTCAGATGTGGTATTCAAGGATCTTGGACTGGTGATCATTGACGAGGAACAGCGCTTTGGCGTGACACATAAAGAACATTTTAAGAAACTACGTACCGAAGTGGATGTGCTCACGCTGACAGCCACACCCATACCACGAACTCTTTACATGGCACTAACCGGTGCACGCGATATATCCGTGATCAACACACCTCCCGCGGAGCGGTTGCCTATCATCACACACATAGGTCCCTATTCACAAAAAATTGTCAGGCAAGCTATTTTGCGTGAAATGGATAGAGGCGGACAGGTCTTCTTCGTTCACAACAGGGTGCAGACCATAGAGGCTATGCAACAACATTTGCATAACCTGGTTCCTGAAGCACGAATTGGCATTGGTCATGGACAGTTGCGTGAGGATGAATTGTCAAAAGTGATGACCCGCTTCACAAAAGGCGAAATAGATGTGCTATTGTGCACATCAATTATCGAATCCGGGTTGGATATCCCGAATGCGAACACCTTGATCGTCGATAGGGGCGATGCTTTTGGTTTGGCGCAACTCTACCAGTTGCGGGGGCGGGTTGGCAGAGGCGGACAAAGGGCGTACGCGTACTTCTTCAAACACCGCAAGAAACCTCCCACCTTGGAAGGGCAGGAAAGGTTGGAAACTATCGCTGAAAATATTCAATTGGGATCCGGTTATTCAATCGCCATGCGGGATCTTGAAATGAGAGGTGCGGGTGAAATGCTCGGAACCCGGCAATCCGGTTACATCGCTGCTGTTGGTTTTCATTTATACACAAGGCTGCTGGCACAAGCGGTGCAGCAATTGCGGAAGACCACAGAAGATCGGAAAGCCGTGGAACAGGTATTGGGATTAGGAGGGGGGTACATACCCGTGAGTGTTGACCTGCCCATTACTGTGGTTATTCCATCTGATTACATACCCGATCAGTCACTCCGGCTTCAACTTTACCGTAGAATGGCACATCTGGAGTCGATCCCTGAACTGGAGGACCTGTTGGAGGAGTTCACTGACCGGTTCGGCAAACCGGTCGAACAGGTGGAAAACCTGTTTTTCCAACTGAGGATCAAATTGCTTGCATCGCAAGCCGGTCTGGTGTCTGTAAGTGCTGAATCTGACCAGATCGTGCTCCGGTTTCCTCCACTTCCAAACGGCATTGCCTCACGCGATTTACCCCCTATTGGTTACCAGGCACGGGCAGGAAAAAATGCTTATTGGATGCGATTCGACTCTCTAGATCCTGAATGGCGTGGAACTCTTCTCGAAGTATTGCAAGCTATTATTGACAGGTAATTTAATTAAGTAAGAACAAATGTGCTACAATAAAAGCACATCGAAGTTAGCAGGTGAGAGATGGAATTCAACTTAAAAGCACCATACCAGGCAACCGGAGACCAACCGCAGGCAATTATTGAGCTTGTGGAAGGTGTAAAAAAAGGGTACCGCGACCAGGTGTTGCTTGGTGCAACTGGCACCGGCAAGACCTTTACGATCGCAAACGTGATTCAACAGCTGCAAATGCCGGCTTTGGTAATGGCTCACAATAAAACCCTGGCAGCCCAGCTATACTCGGAATTCAGGGAATTCTTCCCAGATAATGCTGTCGAGTATTTCGTATCTTATTATGACTACTACCAGCCTGAAGCCTATGTTCCCCGCCACGACCTTTACATTGAAAAAGAAACTGAAATCAACGAAGAAATTGAACGTATGCGGCTGGCTGCCACGACCGCATTGATGTCACGAAAAGACGTGATCATTGTGGCGTCAGTTTCCTGTATTTATGGTTTGGGAAATCCCGAAGAATACGGCAATGTTGTCATCAAGCTGGATGTGGGTGGTATCTATCGGCGTAATGCCCTCCTTCGTCAGCTGATTGAAAGCCAATACCAGCGCAACGACCTGGAATTGCGGCCGGGTGTATTCCGGGTGCGGGGAGATACGATCGAGATTTTTCCTGCTTACGAAGAGAAAAACGCTTACCGCCTGATATTCTTTGGTGACGAGGTGGAGAAGATCACGGTTTTCAACCCGCTCACTGGTGAAATCCACGCTGATCCGGTGCATGTGGAAATCTACCCCGCGAAGCATTACATTGCCAGTGATGTCAGGTTGAAGCAGGCGATTACCGATATTGAGCAGGAACTGGATGACCAGATCCGTTACTTTAAGAACAACGGGCGTTTGCTCGAAGCCCAACGCATTGAACAGCGCTGCAGATACGACCTGGAAATGTTGAAGGAAGTGGGATACTGCTCGGGAATCGAGAATTACTCTCGTCACCTGGATCAACGACCCAAGGGTTCTGCCCCCTGGGTGTTATTAGATTACCTTCCCAGTGAGTATCTATTGGTGTTGGACGAATCACACATGACCGTGCCGCAGATCAAAGGCATGTACCACGGAGACCAATCCAGGAAATCCACGCTGGTGGAATACGGCTTCAGGCTTCCTTCTGCGATGGATAACAGGCCGTTAACGTTTGAGGAATTTGAAAAGACGATGGGGTACACCATTTACACTTCGGCGACCCCCTCGGAGTTTGAAATGAAACGTGCAAAACAGGTGGTAGAACAGATCATCCGCCCCACCGGTTTGGTGGATCCACAGGTTGAGGTTCGTCCCACTAAAGGGCAGGTGGACGACCTGTATGCGGAGATCAAAAAACGGATCGAGGTGGGAGAACGAGTGCTGGTAACCACACTGACGAAAAGAATGGCTGAGGATCTCTCAGATTACCTTTTGGAACTTGGTCTGAAGGTTAACTACCTTCATTCAGAGGTTGAAACGCTGGAAAGGGTGGGGATCCTGCGTGATCTGCGCAAAGGCGTATTTGACGTAATTGTTGGCATCAACCTGCTTCGTGAAGGTCTCGACTTGCCGGAAGTATCCTTGATTGCGATTTTGGACGCAGACAAACAGGGTTTCCTGCGTTCAGCCACGGCGCTTATCCAGACCATCGGCCGTGCTGCCAGAAACCTCAACGGGAAAGTGATCATGTACGCTGACCAGATGACAGATGCCATGAAGATGGCTATCGATGAGACCAACCGTAGAAGGAAAAAGCAGGCGGATTACAACAAAGCCCACGGCATTGAGCCTTACACAATCATCAAGGCGGTTCACGATTTGACTGAACATCTCACAGGGGAATCGAGCATGGCCGCTGAAGGCAGAGGCGAGTACAAAGCAGGACAGGGTGCGATTCCGACGAAAGAAATCAAACGGTTGATTGTGGAACTGGAAAAACAGATGAAACAAGCTGCAAGTGACCTGGCGTTCGAACAGGCTGCTGCTTTTAGGGACCAGATCATAGAATTAAAAATCATGTTGGCTGATCAATCCAACCTTCCACCGTGGCAAAAAGCAAGGTTGATGGCCGGAGATATTGATCAGGATTAAAGCGATTACTCATTTGGAGCGATCATAAAGTACCGGTAATTCCCGATTGACGGAAGCCATTCAATTTCAAGTTCGCTGACCTGGCTCATTTTTGATCCCTGGCGTACCAGGTTGATGAAGGTCAACAGGTCGGCTTGCCTTCCTTCTGCCAGAATCTCCACCCGATCGTCGTGCAAATTGCGAACCCATCCAGTAAGGTCCAATGGGTCAGCTTGCTGCTGAATGAAGTACCTGTAACCAACCCCCTGAACCCGTCCACTGACTTTGATATGGACCCGGTAAAAAACATCATTCATAATTTATTGTCTTTTTTGATGCTTCACGGATCAACAGGATGATAACCGCGATAACTAATAATGAAATGGAAAAATATAACACGAACTTGGAAGTGGGTATCTGCTGCTCGGCAGTAGTAGGAGAAATGAAGCCTAGCCAATTCTTTGTCAATTTTGCCAATCCAATCCCTGTTGTCTGTTTCATCGTCTGTTCGCAAGACAAACCGGTTCCAGAAAGACTTAGAATGTCAATAAAAAGGTTGGAGCCGTACGTGGATTCAAGATATTGAACAAAAGATCTTGATTGCGCGTAGGCAATATTTGCCTCATTAGCTTGTAACGGAAAGGTTTCACACAACCCATCAAAATCAATAATTGTTTTTGTTTGCAATGCCTGGCTCAATGTGCGATCCAGGTCAGGATTTGGGTAGGTTTCCGAGTATGTGGCAAGGCCTTCCAACAACCAGGCGGGGGCGTTCCCGTAGGATTCACCGGTAACCTGGTATTGAAGTATGTGCATTAATTCGTGTGGAACCTGTCGTTCAAGTCCGAAATTTGAGGATTCGTCAGCAGAGCGCGAAACGAGTACCACTCCCAAAGCAGGATCAGCATGCCCCGACACCCATTCCTGGTTTGACGATGAAAGGCTATCCTGCAGGGATTTTTGATCCGGGAAGGCGTAAATGGAAATGGGCAATTGAGGGGCAACTGGAAGTATCTTGGTGGCTTTTTCCAGTCCGTCCTTGGCAATATCAAGGATTATCTGGCCGGCTGTAGTGTCATCACCTGTCCAATAAACCTTGAACAGCCTGGACTCAAGCAAGTTCCAATCAAAGCGGTTATCGAAGTAATCAAACCAATAGGAAGGTGTGGTCAGTACTGTTCCATCTGCCCCTTCAGATTGAAACCAGTAATAGATTCGCGAGAAAGGCTTAAGAGGGTCGGATTTGAGGTTGTAGGACACTGCGAAGGTGAGGTCATCCCGGGTATCAATTGCCACTTGCCTTGAAGTTTGCCGTTCAGGTTGCAGGACGAGATAAATGGTGTTGTTTTGTGAGCCAGAATCAACGCGCCCGTTGATCGACAATTCTGAACCGAACTGGTAGGAGGCTGCAACTTCCGTGATGAATGAGGTAGTCTGGGCGTGGTAACTTGAGGTGGGTAGCAGTACCAGGACAACCAAAAGTAAACCAGTGAGAGAGCGTAGGATAAATCGGATAATCATCTCTCAACCGAATCAGTTTTCATCATACTCGTCTACATCATCATCGTATTCATCATCTTCATCTTTGTCTTCGTTTTCGTCTGGATCAAGATCTTCAGCATCCTTGTCCTGGATGGCAAGTAAATCCAATCCTGCTGGAGAGGATAGTTCGAGGTTTTCGATGGCTCTTTCGATCCATTCGATTTCGTCGTCATCGATGGCATCTACGAGGAGAGAGTTTAGTTTTTCCTTTACCTCATCGCCTCCAATTTGGGATAACGCCCAAATGGCTGCCAGGCGATTATCGGCGCTAACCACATCCTCCTCGAGCAATGCCAGGAGCTTCTCCCGGGAAGATGCCAGTTCCAGTTCACCAGCTGCTCGAATGGCTTCGAATTGAACTTCTACGTCTGGGGAGTCCAGTTTGCTCTCCACCAGGGATGCCCAGTTATCGTCGGCTGAGCGGCCCATCGCGCAAAGGGCAGCAGTGACCCATGTGATTTCCTCAGAGGCAAAGGCTCTTTTGATCATGATGGGAACCAATGGGTGGCTGGAGTAGCCAAGCGATTCCAAAGCGCGTTGTTTTACCTGGGGTAGCTCCACACCATCCACGGCATCGATCAGGTTATTGATCACTGAAATGCGGACGCTCTCGCTGATGCTTTCCCATTCCCCCAGGAGGACGAATCTGCCAAGGAGGGAGGCCGCAGCTGCCCGTACCGATTCGTCTTCGTCTCCGCGGAATATATCGATCAGCGTGGGTACGAGCCTGGAATCTTCACATTCCCAGAGTAGGCGGATAGCCATGACCCGCACCTTCGGATCAAAATCAGTGATCACCGCTTTTGCGAGGTCGTCAAAATTGACCAAGGTATCTTTTTCGGCTATATCTTCAAGGTCTTCCAGAAGGCTTACTTTTCGAGAGGGCGGGAGAATCTCCCAAACAGTTTTAAAATCGCGCAGTTGCTTGCGCGACAGGTCAGTAAAACTGTGTAAATAACGCGCCGGAAATGGAACTTCAACGTCACTCAGCGCTGTGAGTGCATCTGAAAAATGGGTAATGACAGGTGAATCTTCCATCGTCTACCTTACTTGGCGAGAACAATTGGATTAAGGATATCGTTGATGATGAGTACCACCATTAGAGCCATCAAAACGGCAAAAGCGATTATGTGGATCCTGCCCTCCAGTTCAGGGCGGACTCTCTTTTTGAACAGGAATTCAGGGATGAGGAAAAGGATCCTTCCGCCATCCAGCGCGGGAATGGGCAGCAAATTGGTGTAACCGAGCGCAATGGAGATGATGGCCAGAAAATACAGGGTATTTAACCCTGCCATTTCCGGGTTTTGGGATGCTTCTTCCTTGTCAATGGTCTGAACCTGGGCATACATATCATATATGCCTTTTACGCTCACCATGCGTGCGTCAGATGGGGCGATTTGCCCGCTGATCAACCTGACTGGCAGCATCACCAATTGAACTCCCTGGTCGACCGTGGAGGATAGCGCCATAGGGAGTGCCTGGATAAATCCGAGTTTGACTGTTGGATTGGCAATGGTGATACCTAACGGACCTTGCCCCTCGGGGTAGTCTTTCCTAGGGGTGACAGTTGTTTTGATCTCTTCGCCGTCCCGAAGAAGGACAATCTCAACGGGACTCCCAAGGTTTTTGGTTATTTCGGTGGATAACGCAGTCATGCTGCCAATTTCGGAATCATTTACTTTTAAGATGGTGTCACCCACCTGCATAAGGCTTTGTGCTGCCGGGGTTCCCGGCTCGATGGCAGCCACCTGGACCTTCGAGAAATCCGGGGCTCCAGTTCGCGTGAAAAGGTAAGCGATGATGAACATACCCAGCAGCAGATTGGTCACTGGTCCCCCCAATAGGGTGGTTAGTCGCCGCAATGGAGGCGCTGCCAAAAAGCTTCCCGGTTCAGTTGTATCGCCTGATTCACCTTTCATACGGCAGAATCCGCCAAAGGGGATCCAATTAAGCGTGAAGTCCGTGCCACCGGCTGTAAACAATTTCAGTTTCTTATCTCCGAGTGGAAACCCTAAACCAAATTCCTCGACTTCAATCTTGTTGATTCGGGCGAAAATGAAGTGACCAAATTCGTGCAGAAAAATCAAAACACCAAAGGCGAGAACAAATTCTAAAATTGACAAAACTGTGCTACCAATATTTTCCATGCGTTAAGAACTCCTAACAGGGATTTCCTGTTTTTCTAATTATAATCGGTTTGAAATCTTCTTTTAGGGATCCAGTTATTCACAGCGGGGTTAACCTGGGTCGCACAGGTCGGTAGCATATCTCAACCCCAGGTCAACTATGTGATGTCTCGATTTTTTTCCTTGACCTGCCCGCTGATTTCTTCTCGATGCGCCGCTGATGTCTGAGCCGTTTTCGCTCAAGGCGCTGGACCTTCCAGTTTTGTGCCCAGTCTGTCATCTTCCACAACATGAGGTGATCAGGTAATTCTTGGTTGTGATCATCAAATTCAAAGTAGCTGAAAACCTCATCGAACTCGCGGTAAATAATGTGTTCGCTCAACTCCATTGTCTCTATTGAATACTCGTGTTTACTCTGGTATTGGGAGGCTTTGATCATCTCGGTTATCACAATTTGGTTAAATTTCTCAGAGAGATCCAGCCCCAGCCAGGGATAAATGTCTTCAATGATCTCAAGAGGGTTTGCTACCAGCTCTTCATATCGGATGAACCGGCATTTATCGCTCTTATCCTGGAAATAATTGACCGGGTACAGATAGTAGAAATTCATCACCTCGTAAAACTCATCCCTGTGAGGATATGGTTCCAGTGGATCGCAGAAGAACTTCCAACCAATGGACATGTAGTCCAACATGGACGGCATGGCCTCGTAAGGGTTTCGGACGAGATCGATAAACCTGGCATCCGGGAAAAGTTGTAATAGCGAATCGATTTTTGCGGTGTGAGATGGATTTTTTGAGAGGAATGTTCTGTTCCCGCCGTGGGCATAAAGATGCCGTTGGATCATTTGTTTGTAAAACTTGTTAATCTTGTTTTTCTTTTCTACCGGTATATCTCTGTCATAGAAAAAGTAAGCGAATAATTCCTCTTTGATGGGGTAGAGCGGCCATAAGGTCATGCTGGTCCACGAGTGCATCAGCAGGAATTCATCTTCTTCTGCTTCGTCCAAGCGGACACTATGGGCTGTGCTGTTTCGATTAATTCTTTTATTTATCCGATTTAAACCCTGGTTGACGGGATACCCAACAAGTTTTCCCAGTTTGATCAATCCCCAAATCAGTTTGCGTTGTGTAATGGAGGGAGCAACCAGCATTTCCCACACAGTCAACGCGGTAAAGGTATCAGAATCCTTATACATCAATCGATGGAGAAAAGTGGTTCCGCTGCGTGGATTCCCGATGATGAAGACCGGACTGACCACCTGTTGCTGGCGGTATTTAGGGTAGAAAATGTCATCCAAAAGGAAAAAGATCCGGTTGATGATCTGAGCGGGGATGTATAAAGTCAACCAGATAACGAGAACGAGAAACCGTTTGGGAGTGAGCCGATAGTGTTTTCCCTTGCTCTTAAAAAAAGAGAGGAAGTTGTAGCGAAAAAATGCGGAAAAATCAAAATACATAGTGCATAGCCTAAACAGGCAGCCTCTTCAAGATAATTATCTTCCCCAATCGAAGATGGCGGGGAGAGCTACACCAGCCTGGCGGGTCCGCCTGGCTGTGCAACGATCACGTCCTTAACTCCGCTTATCGCGAGCAATTTGCTTTTCACCCTCTCTGCCTGTTGAGCTTCACAAATAACGTGAACGTTCGGTCCGGCATCGATGGTGAAGGCGACAGGAATCCCGGTTTTTCGCCAGGTCTGAACAGACATCATGATTTCAAGCGTTACAGGTTGCCAGTAATAAATGGCTGGTGTGGATGTCATTGTGACCGCGTGTAGCAGGTTACTATCCTGTTCGATTATCTCGGACAAGGCACTCATGTCCCTGGCAATAATGGCTTGCTTGCATATGTCGATCCTGCGTTCTGCATCCAGGACACGTCCCTGTTGGATCGGGCTGGTCCTGGAAGATGCATGTCCATCCGAGGAGCTCACTTTTTTGTTGCTGCTATCCACCAGGGTGATGCAATCCGCAAGCCCCCAATATTCCTGCGCAGCAAATGTAATGGCAAAGGAATCTATGTCGGAATTTCCACGGTACCACTCGACAAAGCCTCCCGGGATGGAGCGGCAGGCAGAACCCGAACCCCGCCTGGCAAGCCTTGACAGGTCTTTTGAGCTCATTTCTATGCCAACAGCTCTTACCCCTGCCACAGTGAGCGCGGCAAACGCTGATGAGGACGAGGCAATTCCCGCATTGGCAGGGAAATTGTTCTCACTCAGGATGTGAGCCCTGGTGGAAATACCCCGCAGACCGCGGATGACGTTTAGGTGGTTGGTTACCCGTTGCAGTGCGTCACCTGTTTGGCGCACGCCGTTCAGGTCAAAAATGTCTTTTGGCAGGGACTGGTCAAATGTAACGGTGGTGCGGGTGGTCAGTTCGTGCAGGTTCATTGAAACCGAACCATTTTGGGGAAGCCTGAGGTTGTCGTTGGTGTTTCCCCAATACTTGATGAAGGCGATATTCGGGTGTGCCAGGGCGGTTGCGGATTGAATTTGCATGGTTTGATTTTAAAACATTATTGGATTTCTTCAAAGTCAAATGTGATCATTATTTGCGAAGAAATGTCACCCGGTTTCCGCTGGTTTATGGATCGCAAACTGCACCGGGATACCGCCATTCGTAAACCTTAATACCTCGCTGGGGTTGTCCATTCCCAGGTTGCCGGCGAGTATCCTGTCGTTGGTCAGGATGCCTTTGGTCCAACCTGGAAAATTGGCTTTCAGGATCTCTCCAAATCGAGCATAAAGGTCGCGCAAGTCTTTATTACCGCTGACGCGCACTCCGTAAGGCGGATTAGAGATGATCCAGCCATTTTCAGATGTTGGTTTGAGAAAGGAGATCGCCTGCTTTTTGAACGTGACGGAATCCTTTTGCCCTGCCCGAGAAGAATTCGCGGTGGCCATATCGATGGCACCATCGTCCCGGTCGTACCCGCTGATGCTCGCCCGGGGTGGGAGGATATTCTCTTTGGCCTTTGCTAAAAGATCTTCCCAGACCGCTGATTCTGTTACCGGCCATTTTATGAATGCAAAGGAACGGGCGATGCCGGGAGGAATGTTTCGGGAAATTAAAGAGGCTTCTATCGGTATCGTGCCGGACCCACAAAAAGGATCAATGAAGTCAGCAACGCCGTCCCAACCCGATGCCAGGATCATCGCAGCTGCGTGGGTTTCTCTCAAAGGTGCTTTCGCCACCGCCAAACGGTACCCACGCTTGTGGAGGAGTTCTCCGGAGGAGTCAATACTGATCGTGCACGCATCGTTGACAATCCGTACCAGAACCAATTGCCCTGTAGTGTCCTGGACACAGGGTTTCTGGTTAGTCATGGCAAAATGGTCCGCGATAGCCCCCAGCACTCTTTCGGCGACACCATCAGAATGATAAAGCTTGGACTTGTGACTTACAGCTTGAATGTTGACCCTCTGACCGGGGAATACATACTTTTCCCATTCCAACCTGGCCGCTTTTTTCCGTAATTCAGCGAAGGCAGTGGCGTAAAATTCTCCTAAACGGACGACTACGCGGCTGGCAGTGCGCAAGTGCAGGTTGCACCGCATCACATGCGCGTAAGTTCCCTCGAATAAAATTCCTCCTGTCTCTTCACCAGGTGTTTCTTTTCGCCTGGACTCCTTGCGGATCGGGATCAGGTGGTTGCGCCGGCACTCGTCTGCCAGCACATCCTCCAAGCCGGGAGCGCAGGAAACAAAGAAATTTACACGGTCATTTGGCATACGTTTTCTTCTTTCTCAGAGTGTTTCCTGCCCCGGGTTTGGATGGTTTTGAGGTTCTATCGTAGGCTGTGTATCTTGCAGGTTGGTAGGGTTTGGTTACCAGTTCCTTCTGCCTGTTTTTCTTGTGAAGATCCTTTTCAACGAATAGTTTTTCACCTGTAAATGGGTCTTTCTCTGTGTAATACATAACACTGGCGTAAGTGGAAGGGGTAGGAGTGAATACCTGTACCTGTTCAGGTTGAATTTTCAACTTCTGAGAGACAAATTCGCTCAGTTTGCGCATTTCTCGATCGCTGCTGCCAGGATAAGCAGCAATGAGGTAATAGGTGAGGTATTGTTCTTTCCCTGCCTGCTTGGAAAGCGTTTCGAATTGCTCTCGGAACTCAATCACTGAACGCACAGGAGGTTTACCCATCAATTTCAACACGGCCGGTTCAGTGTGTTCGGGCGCGATCTTCAACTGGCCGGACGTGTGATGGGCGGCAACCTGCCGCAAGTATTGCATGCCATGTTGCTTATCTGCCAGCACCATGTCGTAGCGGATGCCTGATCCGACGAAAACATGCTTTACTCCCGGGACCCTGGAAACCTTTTTCAGCAGATCCACCTGGCTTGAGTGGTCAATCTTTAAAACCGGGCAAAGGTCAGGGAAAACGCACCGTTTGTCGGCACAGGCTCCACTGGTCAACTTTTTTTTGCACTCGATCTGGTACATGTTTGCTGTTGGACCGCCTAAATCGGTGATTGTCCCTCTGAATTTTGGATGTTGCGTCAATTTTTGGGCTTCGTTGACGATGGAATCTTCACTGCGCGAGGAAATTGTGCGCCCTTCGTGAACGGCAATGGCACAAAAATTACACTCGCCATAACAGCCGCGATGGGTGGGAATGGAAAAGCGGATCGTTTCGAGCGCTTTTACAGGTCCGATTTTTTCATAGAAGGGATGTTGTTCTCTTTCAAAATCAAGAGCGTAAACAACATCCATCTGTTCTTCAGTTGGACTTGGCGCGGGAGGGTTCTGTACAAGGAATCTGTCGCCCTTTCTTTGAGCCAGACCTCTGGCGGTGATGGGGTCATTGTTCTGATAGAACTGGTGATACATCTGGATGAATGTATCGTGGTTTTCGAGTGTCTTTTCAAATGATGGCAATTCCAGGTAACCATCCGGAATGGTTTTGGATAAGTAACATAATCCACGAATCTTGAGAGGTGACTCTCCGTGTTTGATTTCGGCGGCAAGCTCCACTATGGAAGCTTCTGCCATTCCGTAAAGCAAATAATCGGCTTTGGAATCGAAAAGGATTGGCGCACGCAGGCGATCACTCCAATAATCGTAATGGGTGATGCGCCGGAGACTGGCTTCAATCCCGCCGAGAACGATCGGCTTGCTGGATTTGTAGAATTTTTTTATCAAATTCGCATAGGCAATTACCGCTCTGTCTGGTCTGCGGTTATTTAGGCCCCCTGGAGTGAAATCGTCGCTGCGGCGTTTGCGCAGGGTGGCGGTGTAGTTCGCTACCATTGAATCCACCGTCCCGCTGCTTACTCCCCAAAACAGATCCGGTTCACCCAGCCGGCTGATGTCGACATCGGTTGTCGTGTCAGGTTGGGCAATCACCCCAACTTTGTATCCAGCATTTAATAACACTTTGCCGATCAGTGCAATACCGGAGTAGGGTGCATCAATGTAAGAATCGCCTGTAACGAGGAGAATATCCAACTTCTCCCAGCCTAGTATTTGCATTTCTTCGCGTGTGGTTGGTAAAAACAATAAAATTGTCCTTCAATTCTTTCTAAAAAATGAGTATACCATGCAGATATGACAAGGCATCCGGCAAGTCGCCGGATGCCTTGTGTAAAAGTGATTTTACTATTTCGAATATCTGTTTCCGAAAAAGAAACGTTTCCAACTACCCTGGCTCTTTTGCAGGGCAAGAAAAATATATAAGATGGCAGTGAAGAACCCCAGGGTCATCATAAGGACGACCCACACGAGGGAAGGGAGGAATGCGCGTTCCCGAAAAACGATCCAGGCTGAAAACAATGTAAAACCCACGTATAAGTCAACGAGCGATACAATGCCCCATGGCATACTGAGTAGTTTGGACCCTTCTTCTGCGAAGTTGCCTTTGGTAAACGCAAAGACAAGCACACCGCTCATAGCCAGAATCCCTAAAAATGAAATTACTGTTGCTATTTTCATGTTTTTATTGATTCTTTGGTTTACGCGGGAACCAGGGGATGAAGGCACTGGTTGATTCCACGTATTTTTTGTATCCTGGTTTTGTGTTGGACAATGTTTTTTCCAGCAGAGCCACACCGGACACTTTTATAAGCAGGAGGGTCATTAGAATGGGACTAAAAATGGTCCACCAACCACCGGCTGCTGCAGCCATCAAATAATACCCCCACCATTGCGCGGCATCGCCAAAATAATTCGGATGGCGGGTATAACGCCAGACCCCGGTGGATAACAGTTTGCCACGGTTGGCGGAATTCGCTTTGAAGCGCGCGAGCTGGATGTCTCCCGCAGCCTCAAAGAAGAATCCTACAACCCATAGGATGATTCCAAGAAAATCCAGGAAGGTTAACCGGGCTGGTAGTGACTGGAACTGGCCAGAAAGCAATGGCCAGGAGATGACCCACATCAATAAACCCTGAAGTAAAAAAACCTGGAACAGGCTCTTTATCCACCAGATATTACCGCTTTCATTGCGCCACTTTTGATAGCGGAAATCTTCAGGTTTTCCCCAATTGCGGATGAGAATGTGGAGTGTCAACCTGAGACCCCAAACTGTTGCCAAAATCATCAGGATGAGTTTTCGAGCCATGAACCCATCAGGAGTGAGGAGAAAATATGTCCAACCTGTGATGACAAAGCCCGCGCCCCAGAAAATATCCACGATGCTCGAGTTTTTGAGGGCAAGGCTCACCAGCCAAAGGACGATCATGAATGCCAGGATGATCAATCCGCCAAGAAGAAATGCTGAAAATTGTGTCATTCAATTGATCCTATGCTTCATGAACATTATGTGTTGGGTGCAGTTACAGCCACAAATCCCACTGCACCTGGTCCAATGTGAGAGCCGATAACCGGGGTTACATCAACTGAGTACGGTACAGTCTCTTGCGGAAACAGGTCGATTGCCTGCTGCCTGAGGAGTTCCGCTTCCCGCGGGGCGTTGGTGTGAACCAGGTGAAGTTCCTGGAGTGGACCAAGCGAGCGAATGATATCGATCAACCTTTGATAAGCACCACGGGTAGTGCGGGCTGCGTCCATGCCGACCTTGGCATGCATCATTTTCATGATTGGCTTGATTTGCAGCACACTTCCCAGGCTGGCTTTGATCATGGAAACTCGGCCGCTTCTACGAAGAAACTTCATTGTGTCCAACGCCGCAAAAGTTCCTGTGCGGTCTGCCAGGTCCCGAATTTTTGTCATGATCTCATCAAAGGAGGCACCCGTGCGCGTAAGTTTGGCTGCCAGCTCCACGACAAGACCAGTTCCCAAAGTTAACTGGTTGGCATCAAACGTTTTGACGATTGATTTGCCTACCGCATCAGCAGCCAGAGATGCTACGTTAAAAGATCCACTTAATAAACTGGAGATGTGGATGGATATGATTGCGTCTGCCCCTCTTTTGATCAACTTCTTGTATTCCTCAACAAATGCATTTATTGAGGGAACTGACGTTGTAGGAGGATGGTCGTAATCGGGGATTTTTTCATAAAACTCCTTGCGGGTAATATCCACGCCATCAACGTAGGATTTGTCAGAAAAATTGATATACAACGGAACGACGGTGATATCCAAATTTTCCACAACTTCTTTGGGCAAGTCACAGGTGCTATCAGTCACAATTTTGATGTTCATTTTCCCTCGCTCGTATGAAATTACCTTATTTTATAACGAGATTGCCTGAAAATCAACAAGAATAGAGCTTCTGTATAAGTTCCTGAGGAGCTCATTTGAGTTCCAGCACTATTACAATCAGTTTCCTTGATGTAAACCTGAGATTTCGAGGACTTTTACCTGTTACCTCAGGCAGATAAAAGTTCCGGAATCGAGGAAAACCTCTTTGAAGCATCACGAACCAGTTGACCTGGGGAGTGATGGACAATTCGTCCATCTATAAAAAAAAAGCGCAGCATTTCGGCTGCGCAAATCCGTGCGGTTTATGTTACTCGTGACCGTGGTCATGACCATGAACGTGGTCATGTTCCAATTCCTCGGTTGTGGCTTCGCGGACGCCTACAATTTTTACCTTGAAACTCAGGTCTTTCCCTGCCAACGGATGGTTGAAATTAAGTGTGACAGAATCTAACGTTACTTCTTCTATGAATGCTGAAAGCTCGTCGCCGTTTTCGTCCTCAATTCCAATTTCAGTGCCAATTTCCAGTGGAATCTCTTCCGGAAATTCTGCCCTAGGTACCTCGGTGAAATCCTCCGGATCAAATGCTCCGTAGGCCTCGTCAGCTTTCACGAAAACCTCTTTGGATTCTCCCACCAACATTCCTTCGATGGCTTTTTCCAACCCGGGGATGATGTGTTCATGACCTTGAATAAATTCAAGTGGATCGCCTTCCTCGGAAAAATCGATCACTTTGCCTTCAACCTTCAGCTCATAATCCATGCTGATGACCAGGTCTTTGCGTACTTTGTTTAAACCGGGATTATCGCTCACAACAACCTTCTCTCTATTTATTTAAATTTGAAGTGGCATTATACCACGCAGGTTTATTCTCTTCAGGCTGTGTAGACCCTGATGGCTGATTCGCCAACAACCGGGCACTTAAATTCACAGGTTCCACAACCGATGCAGGTCAAGCGGTTGACAACCGGCAGCTGAAGGGTGAACTTTTCGCCTTCCGGAGTGGTGAATTCTCCCATTTCAAGAGTGATGGCTTTGTCAGGCAGCGGGCACATTTCTTCACAAACAATGCAGGAGCGATGATCAGACCAGGCAATGCAACGATTGTGATCAATGTAGGCTTTGCCAATCACTGCATTTTTCTTTTCTTCCAGGGGCAGTAATGGGATGGCACCCACCGGGCAGATCTGCCCGCAAGCATTGCAGGAATACTGGCAGAACCCGAGCCGAGGAACCAGAACGGGTGTGGAAATATTCTCAGCTCCAGTTTCCAGTAGATCAGGCTGCAGACCATGGGTGGGGCATACTTTCATGCACAATCCACACCTGATGCACTTGGCAGAAAAATTCTCTTCATCCACACCGGGGGGGCGAAGACGGTGATTTTTGGGAAAATTCCTGATCCAATCGATCGAGAGCAGGGCAACTGCAGTTATTGAAACCAGAACCGTGTTCATGATTGAACGACGGTTGGGATCGTATGGTCGAAATTTCGCAACGGAAAAACCTGGTGAAAAACGGATAGCATCCTTCTGGCAGCTATCCAGGCATTTCATGCACATGGTACATTCTGAAGGGTCGCTCCTGAACCCATCCTGCGGGTTGATGGTATCAGTTGGACAACCTGTCTCACATAATCCACAGCTGGCACAGTTTTCACCAACGGTCCGCTTGATGAGAGAGAACTTGGAAATCAACCCCAATAATCCGCCAAGCGGGCATAGGTATCGGCACCAGAATCTTTCTGTGATGAGGTTGAGCAGAATGATGGCAATAAAGAACAACCCGAAGAGTATCGAATACTGAAACACAACAGGTTCAGCAGGAAAAATCTCCGGCCGAAGTAACTGGTCAAATCCAACCACCAGGTTGCGCAACGGGCCTATAGTAACCAGGAACCGTTCCGCTGCTGTGATAACCGAATCGAGGAGGGGAAGGATGACCAGGGTGAAGGACCTGGTGAAAATGGTCAGTGGATCTAAGAAAAGCAGGGTTAGGTTCGAAAAAATAGCCGCAATTAGGATGAAAATCAGGATCGCGTATTTGAGCGAGCGCAATTTTTCTGGAACCATTAATGCCTTACGCTTGTTAAACTTAAAAACGTCGAAAATTGTCCCCAGTGGACACAGCCAGCCGCACCAGGCACGGCCAAACAAAAGGCTCAGGACTACAATGCTGAGTGAAAGGCTCATGCCAGCCAGGAAGGTACGGCTGCTTATCAGTCCAGCCAGCATCGTTAATGGACTCAATCGTTGTGGAAAACTCAGTGTGGAGTAGGGCAGGCTGTTGTTGCGGGTGAGAAACAGGGTGACCAGAAAAACGAGAAAGGCAAGTCCCTGGACCACTTTACGTGCGACGATCCAGGCATTTTGCGGCTTATTGCGGCGAACAATGTTTTTTTTGATGTCACGCATCGATGCTGAACTCTTCGATTTTAAAATTGTCTACGTCTATCCGCCCCAGTCCGCGTTGAGCGGCTTCCACCAGGTAGGGAAGGTGCTCTGGCTTCTTTCTGAATAGCCTGGTGGCGTAACTATCTGCAGCGATCAAATCTGTGCCGAAAATCATCGTATTCTGAACCTTCACATCATCCAGGTTGCCACCGGCAGGACCGTTCTCCATTATCGTGCGGGTGGCATCGATAATGGTCAGATGCGGTTTGACAGCAAATCCAAGATCCACAAGCTTTGTCTGGATTTCAGCGTGCATCCTCTCCCGTTTCTGAATGATGCCCATCAGGTTTTTCAATCCCATGGAAAGGGACGATAATCCGTGTTGTTTTGCAATGGGCAGGTTGATGAACAGGTCGGTTTCAAAAAAGTCAGGATAAGCGATGACACTTTTAAGGGTTTTCCCTTCTGGAATGTCGAATTCCAAATACTTGAGGGGAAGCATAACCTCCATCACACCGCCGTTCAGTTCAACCTGTTCCTGGATGCCGCTGGAACGGTAGCAGTCTTCTGCTGATCCGCCGTATGGACCATCCATAACACGCACTTTTTTTGCTCCGGCGTCCAGGCACGTTTTGACCAATGCTCCCACTACCCAGGGGTTTGTGGTGGCTCCGTATTCGTAGGTGTAGTATGGGACAGAAATGTTGGGTTTGATGATCACGTCTGCACCGGGTTTGAGGAATCGTTCTATTCCTCCAAAAGCTTTTAGCCCACGGTTGACAAGTTCTTCGGGACTTTCTCCATGCGCCACAACCAGGTCTGGAAGGTCCCCGATAGCGGGATCTATCGTGGGTGTTGGTTCCGGTTGAAAAAGGGTTGGCGTTTTGCCCGGATCTAGCGCATTTGGTTGATTGTTACTTTTTGTTTGACATCCTGCCAGGATGGCGGGGGTTGAAATTGCTGTAAGGCTAATCCCCATTGCACGCAGGAATTCTCTTCTTGATAATCTTTTCAAAACAACCTCCTCAACCCAACCAATAAGAGTTTACTCGTTCGAGAGCACGCTGCACTGCTCGATTTTTCCAGCATTTTTCAACAAATCCTCAGACAAAGCGATGGATTCAAATGACAAGTTGGTGGAAAAATGTGAAGGAAGCAGCTCGCTCCATCTGATTTTATTAAAAACAGGCTTAAAACCGCTTTTCCCGGTTTCTATGCAAACTTTCTTGAAAAATTCTTGTCCATTGTAAATTATTAAATGAGCGCTATCATCTGTTGCGGGAGTCACGGTATCAACCTGAGGTGATTCACCTGTTACCCACTTTTGGAAAAATCCAAGCCCAGTGTTATCGACCATGAAGTAGCCAGTGAAGGTCAGATTGTAGTGTTCTTCAACTTCCCTGATAAAGCGAAAATCAATGTTGTTTCCTTCGGTAATTTCGAAAGTTGAAACCAGAGATTTTGCCAGCTTCTCATCTGTTACCGGATAGAGCGGCATGAAGATCACCTGGGGAGGGGAAGAGTAAACGATGAACAATCCCCAGGCAGCAATGAGCTGCGAATCTCCTGAGCTTAGTTCGTTTGTGTGTAATAACAGGTAGTTCCTTTGCATACCAGTTAGATCCAGGTCAGTAACCTCCTGATACAGAGAAGAATCATTATTCCCAATGTTGGCGGCAGCCCTGAAACCCAGGAAGGCAAAACTGATGAAAAGGAGGATACCCAGGATTATTAGTAGGTTTTTCATAGATAGTTTACGCGGAATGAAGCGTTAAAACATTTTACCATCTATGCAAGATGGTAAAAAGAAATCTGTGTTAGTGCGGGAGAAATGATTTCAGGAAAGGATAACGGAAAGTGAATAAGCCAGCATTCCTGTGCCAAAACCGGCGAATGAACACATTACCACGACCGCAATTTGCCGTCTGAGCACCTCGTTGTTGTACACTGCAGCACACTTGGAGATCACAGCTTGGATAAAATTTGATCGTGATAGCAAAGGAATGATCGTTTGCCAAAAGGTTAACTCAATCTGTACGATCATATTCTTGATAAATTGCTTCATGAGGCACCTCTTTATCTGGATGTTGAAAGTTTCGTAATCCGGCCTTTATCATCAGCCACAACCCTCACAGTACGTGCAATAGTCTTGCCATCTGCGGTTTGGGCTTTGCCGTGGAAGATCAACTGGTATTTTTCTCCGGGGAGAACCTTCACAGATGGGTCCACATTCCTCATCTCGGGAAATTGTCGATACACTGAATTACATATGCTTGATTTGATGGTAGCGTCCATTAGCGTCCCTTTCAGTTCACACGCCGTCTCATAAACGAGGGGATATCCAGTTCACAATCTGCACCGATCATCTCATATTGGGCAATTTCCGATGCAGGTGAGTGGGAGAATTCAATTGGTTGGGATACGGTACTCTCAGAGTATTTTTCTGGAGTTTTTTGCGGTTCCTGCACTACTTTCCTGGTTTCAACTGAAGTGCCGCCAATGCCGGTGAGAACAAGAATAACCTGAGCGCGGTCTTCCATACGCTCATCGCAGATGACCCCGGGGATGATCTCAGCATTGCCGTTGGTTTTCTTATGCAGGCATTCCAACGCTTCCATTACCTCGGTGAATGAGAGGTCCATGCCGCCTGTGAAGTTGGCAATAATTCCAGTGGCATCTTCAAGGTTGATGGATTCGAGCATGGGGTGATGTAGTGCGTGTTCAAGGGCTTCCAACGCTTTGTTGTCTCCCTGTCCGTTCCCGATCGCCAGGAGTGAACCACCGCCATTTTTCATCAAGCTGCGAACGTGTGAAAAATCCACGTTGATCAACCCGGATTGAGTAATAAGTTCTGAAATCCCCTGAATTCCCTGGCGGAGCACGTCATCAGCCAACCGGAATGCCATTTCAAGTGTAAGGTCACGAGGGGCAATTTGCAGCAAGCGGTCGTTTGGGACACCGATCAAGGTGTCAGTATACTGGCGCAACCTGGCCAAACCTTCGCGGGCGTTTTTCTGCCGGCGGCCAATCTCAAAAGCAAACGGAAGGCTGACGATGGCGACAACCACAGCCCCTAAGGATTTTGCCACCCTGGCCGCGATTGAAATTGCGCCAGTGCCGGTTCCACCGCCCATACCCGCGGTGAGGAAAACCATATCTGCGCCGGCAAGCGCTTTATTCAGTTCGGCATAGCTTTCTTCCGCAGCAGCTTCGCCAATTGAAGGGTCACCACCAGCACCGAGACCACGGGTGAGCTTTGGACCAAGCTGCACCTTGACTGGAGCAAGGCTCTTGCAGAGTACCTGGGCGTCGCTATTGGCAGCAATAAACTCGACTCCCTCCATGCCGAGTTCGATCATGCGGTCGACAGCGTTTTGACCACCCCCGCCCAGTCCAATTACTTTCAAAACTGGAGATTTGGCGGTCAGTGGTGTGTGGGATACAGGTGTAGTTGGCAATGAAATATTCATTTTTACCTCTCTACGGGAGTAGTTGCAATATTGGTTCCATCTTCTGAAATCAGGTCTACGATACAGCCGTTTTCCTGCATTTTTTCGATAAATTCCGGTGGAATGCTGCTGGAGTCTCCAATGAGCGTCACTCTGCGGGCTTTTGCGGCATCTTCGGTGGAAAAACCGATAGTGGGGTGGTATTGCTGGATAAATGGCTGTATGGCCTTTAGGTTGAACTTGCTGAGGCTTTCTTCGTTATCGGGAATCAACAGGTAATGATCGAAAATGAAAAACTTGCCCGGCTGAATTATAGGTTCAGGATTGAGCACTTCTTCAACGTCTTTGATGGCATCCTCCTCAGATTGATTTAATAAGGATGCAACAATCGGTAAGGTGCTTCCGTCAGGTCTGTACCAGGCAAAATCAAACGCAGGATCATTTTCATCAGCACAAAGGGAGTAGAAGGCACAACTCTTGACGTATCCAGGTATGGAATGAGCGTGATCAGCCCTTGTCAAACGGTCAAGAATTCTCTGTATTACTTCGGCATGTTCCTCAGGTGTGTAGTATCGTTTGTTGTCGATTGCGCCTGCCCCAAGCAGGAAAAACGCGGCATCTATCCTGGTAAATGAGCGTACGATGGTATTCATCCATTCATATTGATTGAAACCGCGTTGATCTTGTGTGTTTTCAGAAACTTCATAGGGTTTGGCTTCAGTCCACCTGGATTGTGCTCCAGAGCCCCACGTGAGTTCATGTTCAAAGGTGTAGGCATAAGCGCAAAATGCCATATGGTTGATCAGGTTTTCACGCCCTCTGCGAACGATGGAAGCCAGGGCCTGTTTTAGGAAAATCAAATCCCAATAGTCTCCTCCTGGATGCAGGGGAGGGAAGACAGGGATCATTTTCAACTGAGAGACCTGCAGCGCTACGGGCAAAAACCTGTCGACAAACCTTTCCACCAGTTCTTCTTGTGACCAGCTGGACAGCGACCACGATTGCACAAGGTTTGGCTTGTCGAAAAGAATGACATGTTTGACTCCCCACCGGGAATATGCTTCGAGGATAGTCTTCAGGTCGCGTGCATCCGGAGTGTTGGGGAGAGGAAGTGCCATGTGGATAATGGGAGTAATTCCGGAACCAATCAGGCTAGAAATGAATGTTTCGGGGATCGCCCTTGAGGAATCTGCTTGCAGAATGACCCAACCTGCTGATAGGTCTTTCAACCTGGGGAGCCAGGTTCCCAGGTCTTTTGAGGTGTAATGAATTGTGTCCTGGAAATAGTGGAATCCGATCCTGCTTTTTGATGTCGTTTGTTCACTCATGAGATTATCCTGTGGGGTGTATGCATGGAGAGAATGTAGCAAGATTTGTACCAATGCGAAAAGCAAGGCGAATTACTCTGCTATAATTGGATTTCGTATGATTCTCATCACTGGTGGAACTGGCTTTATTGGTCGAAACCTTATCCGGTCCCTGGTAAAAGCAGAAAAGAAGGTCCGGGTTTTGCTGCGGCCTTCTAAGGTTTCTCCCAACTTTCCAAAAGGCATTTCAGTTGAAGCTGCAGTCAGTAGTTTTTCTGACGAACGAAGTTTGAAAGCGGCGTTAAAGGATGTAGATACGATCTTTCACCTAGCAGGTGCTGAAAGAGCAGGGTTAAAGGGTAACCTTAACCAAATCGATATCGAGGGAACTTCCAATCTGCTCAAGGCAGCCAGCAATTCTTCAGTCCAACGCGTCTTCTACATCAGCCACCTGGGAGCAGATCGAGGGTCAGCATACCCGGTGTTGAAAGCCAAGGGGATTGCTGAAAACTGGATCATTAACAGTGGCATTCCTTACACGATCTTCAGGACTGGAGCTGTTTTTGGACCGGGTGATCAGTTCACCATCCCCATCCGTGACCTTCTCAGGATCTCCCCGTTTTTCTTTTTGTACCCTGGTGATGGCAGCAACCTGCTTCAGCCCTTGTGGATTGAAGATTTGATCACGTGCCTGATGTTGTCGCTCGAAGATGACAAGATGAAGAATAGAATGCTCCAGATTGGTGGTTTGGAAACCCTATCTTATTTGGAGATCGTCAACCTGATCATGGAAAAAACCGGGATCAAACGCATTCCGCTCAGTGTTACTCCTCAATTCTTGAAAACGACAACATTGTGGATCGACCAGATTTTCCCCAGATTCCCGATTTCAATATTTTGGCTTGACCAACTTGCCGAAGACCGGATCACTGCACTCAATACCATCCCGCGGGAGTTCAGTCTTATGCCCACACGGTTCAAGAATCAGTTGGATTATCTAACTCCAAAATTGAAACAGTAACAAGTGTAAATTGGACTTTTACAACAATTGTGAGGTCCTGGTTTCAAAAAATCCGCTCCTGGAACAATCCAGAAGCGGACGAAATGGGCTCTGAGCAATAGGCGTGTTTCAGATGTCCTGTATGCAGTTTTGAAACGTACCAAAATTGGTCAGGAATTCTTACCGGCTTTCCCTGCCAGCTCAAGCAGTTTTTCAACCTGGTATTCCGATTTAACTTCAACTTTTTTGACCGAGTTGATCATTTCGTAAATGCTCAGGGTTAATTCAGCCCGGGAGGTTGAATCTACACCGCTGTCGCCGCTCACCTTCAAAACTGGAACAATCCACAACCACCAGAGTAATTCATTGAATGCCTCTCGGTTATACCAGAGGATATCTTTATGACGATTGACATTCAGCATGTACTGGATTTCAGGCGTAGAGAACCAGTTCTGAAGAATCGTGGTCAGGTTTTCTTTCTTCAAATCTTCATACCAGTCCTGTTTGGCTACTCCAATTCTTAGTAACAGGGTAAGTTGTTGGATTTTATCTTCTTCACATCCCAATTCCACCAATGATTCGTGGAATTGCCTGATCAATTGCAATTCATCATTCCAAGAAAGTGAAATATCCTCGTACCCGGTCTGACTGACAAGCTTGCCAATGGGACTTAAGAGCGCCAGGGCTAACAGGGTAAACCATTTTTCTTCCGACGCTGCTAAGGGTGAGAGGAGTTTGGATTCAATATCCAGTATCTTTTTACCGGATGGCATGTGCAATTTTGAACCCAGGTTGTGCATCTCAAGTACCGCTTTAAAGAGATTACAGATCTCCTCTCTAACTGCATCCATGTTATTCACTTCAGGCTTGGCTGCTTTGATCCCTTGCAGGAAATTTGTGACCTTTTCCTTGATCTCCCTTTCATCCAATTCCTCAAGGTAAATGCCGGGTTTGGTGTATTTCTGTACCAGGTAATGCATGTGTCCATAATTCAGGAGTTGCTTCAGTGGTTCGTGCACCGGTTTCAGAACCAATTCGTTCAGCGCACGGTCTATGTCCGGTACACCCTGGTCTCCGATGAAGGAGTACAGGCGCGAGTAATCATGGGCGGGATCCGAGGTGACGACTTGAAAATCGAGGAAAGTATGGTGTTCATACCCCCGTAGGTCAAAATGCATTCCCTTGTTGAGGAATTCCCCGGCTGGTCTGAGGTAACTAAGCCCTGTGATCTGGTCACGGAATACTATGTACGCGTTATGATCCGGTGTCAACTGAAGCGCAGAATTTAACGCGACCTGGTTCATCCCCCGGTTAATTCCGGATTTTCTCGGTTGATGAGAAGAGTAATGGATCCAGCCTTCAGTTTGCTGGTAATTGTTGTTGTAGATGACCAGGGCTGCTTTCCCTGAATAGTAGTTGGAATAGGCATAAACGTGTTCGTTGGTTATCCCACCCGGGGTTGAAAAATCATAAAATGCAAAATTTTCAACTCCGGCGAACAAACGCCGCTGGTGAAGCAGAGGAAAGATCTCCCATTCATGTCTTGCTACGAGGTTGGGATCAGTGTGTTCATCCCAATAGGCTTTTCTGAATTCCATGCCATATTTCTCAGCGTACCCCTCAATTTGTCCATGACCAAGCATTGGGAGTCCTGGCATGGTAACCATCATCATGCAAATGCCAAAATACTTATCCCCTTTGCCGAATTGTTCAACAGCTGTCTTTTCATCCGGGTTGTTCATGAAGTTGACGAAGCGCTTCAGAATCTCAGGTTCAAATTCAAGTGTGTTTTTGATTATCTTCCGGTAACCGGCATCATCTTCGTTGCGCAACATGTGCATGAATGCGCTGTTATACACCCGGTGCATCCCCAGCGTGCGCACGAAGTAGCCTTCCATGAGCCAGAAGGCTTCTGCAAGTAAAAGGGTGTCAGGTGCTTCTACGGCTGCACGGTCTACCACTTCTCGCCAGAATTCAACCGGCATGGCCTTATTGAAAGCACTCATGGTTAGTCCGTATTCCGACCGTGAGGGGATGGCACCGCCTAATCCGGGCTGGGGAAACCACAAACGCTGGTAATGCTTTTTTGCGAGGGTCATGGCTGCATCGAAGCGGATGATGGGAAATTTCTTAGCCACTTCAAGAATGGTTTGGATGACAGCCTCACGGACTTCTGGATTGAGATAATTTAATTGAGCGGTGTCGTTCCAGGGCATGCTGGTTCCATCGTTGCCGTGATAAATGTAGCGTGTTTCTCCACTGCGGTTATCGGTTCTACGGAAAACAACAGCGGCGTCTGTTTTATCGAAGTAGTGGTCTTCGATCTGGATGGTGATGTTTGGATCACTAGAAAGGTTTTGCCCTGAAAAACTGTAAGCGGGGTATGGACAGTGGTCCAGGGAAAGGAATCGGTCAGGATTGTTGATGACCCATTCGGAATCAATGCCCATGTGATTGGGGACCATATCACTGGCAAGCCGGATGCCGAATTTGGCGGCGTTATCTCGCAGGACCTCATAAGCACTTTCACCGCCCAAATCCTCAGCAATCCGATATGAATAAAGGGAGTACGCGGAAGAAATGGCATCGGGATTTCCGCAAAGTTTCTTTATTTGCGCCGAAGCTGGACTCCGTTCCCACAAACCAATGAGCCAGAGACCGGTTACCCCCCACTTTGAAAGTGTCTCCAATTCCGAGAGTGGAATCTGGTCCAGCCTGGTGATTGGTTGCTCATATTTTCGCGAAAGCTGGTCCAGCCAAACGTAGGAATTCTTTGCCATCAATACGAGCCTGGGCATCCATTCCCGGTCCGCGCTAAATGCTTCTGGTTCAATACCGGCACCACCAGCCCGGGTGAACTCGGCTGCGTCGTAAACAGGGATTGGAATTTTCCCCGGACCCATAAAACTGAGCTTATTTTCCTCCTTGATCATGTCAAGGCTGGTGAGAAGCCTGAAGAGATAATCTCCGATCAGGGATATCCAATGTTCCCGAATGTACTCAAGTTGTCCTGTGATGGAATCCGGCACCTTACGCGCTGGAGTTTTCAGCAATTCCAAGATTGTAAGATCTTCAGGTCCGAACGTAGGTTGGGTTGCCAGATAATATTCAGCGCTTTTCATCAATCTTGAAAAACGCGGGTCTTCAAGAAGATTATTTTCGATGAATAGTTCTGCGTAATTATTGAGAGCCGGGTTTTGGAGTGTTAGCCATAGCATTAAGAGTTCTTCCAGTACAAGTTCCCGATTGGATACACCTTTCGTCACTCCTGCCAAGTAATCAGAAGCCTTGAGCTTCCTGCCAAACACAGCCTGAGGGGGGTACTCGTGGATGAAGATTTCCAAAAGGGCATCCACATCTTCGGACGAAAGAGCATTTTCCATGTGTTGAATCGTGTTTTTCAGTAAGTCAGGCGACTTTTGATCTTGATATAGACTAAATACATGATGGAAAATCTCATCAATCAAACCCAGGGCATTCAGGTGACTGGCTTTGATGGTGTTTTCTGGAAAAGAGACCAGGTCGCGTTGAGCATTCATTTTTTGAGCGAAAATGCGGGCGGCGTGAAAATTAGCAAATATTACATTGCCATCGTAGGAGAACAATGACTCTTCAAACCGGTATTTTTCACGGGCTCTTCTTGAAATGTGAAATTCCATGTTGTTCTCCGCTCCTGGCTGAAATAGTAGATAAATGAATTATAGCTTGATGAGAAAAAACTGGTGTAAGTCTAACCAGATTAATCAAGCAATTCCGGGAGACAGTAAAATGCACCATCTGATCCGGGTTTGGTTACTTCGTCAATCACCTCGCCGGATTTGACCAGTTTTTGCAGTGCGCGTTCTGTCTGCTCTGCATCCCACCCGAACAATAAGACTGCCTGTTTCAACTGAATAGCCCCCAAGGTATGGGCATATTGATTAAGTATAAATTGCATTGCATAAGGTTCAGAAATGAAGCGGGATTTTTCAACCAGGTCAGGGAAAAAACGATGCGTCAGGTCGTACACAAAAGCATACTTCCACGCCCCGGCTTCACTGACGGCTACAGGGAGAACTTTGAGTTCGCGCTGAAGGATTTCAAGGGCATGGTTGAAAGGCGCTTGCGAGCTTACCCCGGAAAGACGGGACTCTTTCCGCAAGGAGAGTGTATCCAGCGGACCGCATCGCACCAATGCTTCAAATACCAGCTTTACCTCCATTGGTAGTTGCCCTTGTTCGTATTGTTCCTGCAGGTCTGCTTCAGGTTCTCCATAGTTGGGAGAGAGTGCATAAAAATACGGTATGGTCTCCAGTGAAACAAAGGTATTCTTTTTTTTCAAAATCCTGGCGTAATACCAAACTCGCTTATCAAGCAGTGAGTCCTTCCATGACCACGTAATGTGACCGGGATCATCATGTTCGTCTGCCACCGGGCGGTCACCTGCAACAGCAGACCAAAGGCTGGGGAATTGAAGTCCTTTTACTGGCCAGAAAAAGATAAGACCCCGCTCGTTGACGAAATCAATTGCCTCTTGCGGAGTTTTAAGTCTCGTTTCGAAATCAAGACGAAAAGTTTTATGTTGATATTTGTTTAAAGTCTCGGTTGAGATCGTCCTCATGGTTTTTGTCCCGATTGACAATTGTAAACCAATCAAGGACGGACTTCAATTAATTGGTACGGTTAATCCACTCTCTCAAGGATGTGAGTGATGATATTTGACCCGCTGCCGCCGATGTTTTGTGTCATCCCATAGCGGGCATCTTCCACCTGTGTACCAAAGGCTTCTCCCCTGAGCTGTTGTACCACCTCGACCAATTGATACATGCCGGTGGCTCCCACCGGATGTCCCCTGGCCTTTAATCCTCCACGGGTGGCGATGGGAATGCGCCCAGTCGGAAGTATTTCACCCTCAATGGCCAGAGTCGGTCCTTTACCAAGCTCTGCAAAACCGTTGGCTTCAAGTGAAAGCGTGGCCATGATAGAAAAAGCATCATGCAGCTCAAACAAATCGATATCATCTGGAGTAAGACCTGCCTGGGAGTAGGCTTTTTTGCCGGAGATCTCCGCGGCTTTCAATCGTAATGGTTCCTTGCGATGGTCTATGGCGATGGTATCTGTGGCAGCGGCAGAGGCAGCAACGCGGACCTGCTTGCGTGCTGAATACTTTCGCGCAATTTCCAGCGGAATCAGCAGGGCAGCGGCCGCCCCGTCGCCGATTGCCGATGCATCCATGATGTTGATGGGGTCGGCAACCATTGGAGCTTTTAAGTACCTCTCAACAGTTGTGGGTTCATGAAACCGGGCAAAAGGGTTGTGCATCGCATTCGCGTGTGCATTCACAGCGAATTGGGCAAAATGCTCCTTGGTCCAACCGAAGGTGTGCATATATCGTTGCATGATGAGGGCGTTTAGTGCGACAAATGAAAGTCCTTGCCCGGCCTCCCAATCGGCGTCAGCAGCAGTAGCAAGCTCAGCAGTGATTTCTGAAACGGGAGAGTCAGTCATTTTCTCTACCCCAACTGCCAGGGCACTTTCCACTTCACCTGATGCCACTGCCATCACGGCGGTGCGAAAGCTGGCTGCACCGGAGCTGCAAGCTGCTTCGATTTTAAACGCTTCGCTGTAGCGCATCCCAATCCAGTCTGCGATGTAGGCACCGAGGTGTTGTTGTTTGTTGGCGGAACCAGACATCATGTTTCCAACATAAACAGCATCCACTTTTTCCTGCCCCGAATCCATCAAGGCAGAGAGTGCAGCATCACCTGCGATTTCGCGCAAGGACTTGCTCCAATTTTCATCAACTCTAACCTGTCCGATTCCGATAACTGCTACTTCTCTCATGGCATCCTCACTGATTATTATGGTCATTATAGCTGGCTTCACTATCAGAATCTATCAGGTTGGATTTGGAGCAAAAAAATCTGGCAGGGTATAATTGAATTACTCCAATCACGGGGCGTATGAAGTTGACTATGAGATTCCGATCGTCCTTATCCATCATCTTCCTTTTGTTTATCACGTCCTGCTCGCGCTACCTGGATTCACAGGCAGGCGTTGTACAGCAGCAAAACAATCCAATTCCCCAGCCTTCTGCAACAGCTTTTCAACCCGACCTTGAAATCTCACTCTTTGTCTCTCCTGGACTTCAACAAAAATGGCTCCCTTCAATCGAGACCTTGGGGGGGATGAAATATACTGACAACATTTCTACCGCCGACCTCCTGATCCTTCCTGGGTTTGCAGAAGAAGGATTTTCTTCAATTTCACTTACGAGAATCATTTACGCTGTTGCTGTCCCATTTTTCACCGTTCAGGATGAATTGGAATTCAATGAACTGATCCGACTTTGGGAGGGGCAACCGGGCGAAGGGGCAAATAAAACACTCATCGTCAGTGATGAAACCGCGTCGGCTCTGAGTCTGATCTGGGGAAAGGCATCTTCCTCGGTGTTGGTAAGGCAGGATAATGAATTAGATCTGTTGCTTGAGGAAAGAACACAAGCCATAGCGATCATTCCTTTTGAGCACATAACCCCTCGAATGAAGATTTTGAAGTTGTCAGGCTTGAGCCCACTGGATAAACCACTAGACGAGGAAAAATACCCGCTGGTTATGGACTTCACACTCGCGGTTCGGGATGGTGCAGATGATTATGTAATCGAAAAAGCCAATCAATTATCCAAATTGCTGCCGAAAACCAACAGGGATGAATCCAGGATGACGGTGATCATCATGAGTGGAACCACTGCGCTTACCCGGGCTGTTGCCGCAAAGATCCAGTTAAAGGGTGTGGATTATCCGGTTGAATTGGTAAAAGACTGGTTTTTAAATGCTGATTTACGGCATGTAAGTAATGAAGCTCCATTTGTAGAGGGTTGCCCGGAACCTGATCCGTTTACCACTTCATTGCAGTTCTGTTCAGACCCGAGTAATATTGCTGTCCTGGAGAATTTGGGTGTCAATGTGGTCGAACTGACCGGGAATCACGTCAATGATTATGGCCCAGAAAATTTCGCTGCTACTGTAGAAATGTATCAGGATCGTGATTGGGTGACGTACGGGGGTGGACTGGATCCCGCTTCTGCCAGCGAGCCGGGTTTAGTGGAGTCCAATGGCAACAAGATCGCGTTTCTAGGATGCAACAGGGTCGGTCCCACACAGGCTTGGGTTGAAGAGTGGTATCCGGGGGCAGCAAAATGTGATTTTGATCAACTTTACCCTCAGATCAGTGACCTCAAGTCAAAAGGATTTGTTGTTATCGTTTCTTTCCAACACCAGGAAGTCTACAAATACATGTACGAGTTTTCATCAGAGCGCTCTTATCGCAGGGATTTTCAGCGGGCAATCGAAGCCGGGGCGGACATTGTGCAGGGATCGCAAGCACATTACCCGATGGGTTTTGAATTAATGGATAATGGTTTTATCCATTACGGATTGGGTAACTTTCTGTTTGATCAAATGGATGTACCAGTAAAAGGAACCCGACGGGAATTTATTGACAGGCACATTGTCTATGATGGAAAATACATGAATACCGAAGTATTAACTGCATTGTTGCAAGATTATTCCCGGCCGGAGCCGATGAACGATGAAGACCGGGTAAGATTTCTATCTGATATTTTTAGCGCAAGCGAGAGGTGAGAAAAATGAAAATTCACGATGTTACTGTAACACTAAAGCCGGGCATGCCGGTTTGGCCTGGTGATCACGAGGTTGAGCTCTATAGAGACGAAAAAATTGAAGATGGTGCAAATGCCAATGTTTCAAACCTGTCCATCAGCGTTCATACTGGAACTCATGTAGATGCACCCTATCACTTCCTGCCGGAGGGTGGTCCGGTGGACCAGTTACCCTTGGAAGTCCTTATCGGACCGGTTCAAGTTGTTGAATTACCTGAATCAGTGGACTTTATTGATGAGAAAATTTTACTAAAAACTGAAATCAACCCTGGAACCATCCGGGTTTTATTCAAGACCAGGAATTCCCGGTATTGGATGATGGATATAAATGAGTTTCAAACTGGTTTCGTTGGTATCACAGAAGATGGGGCGAGGTACCTGGTGGAAAAGGGAATCAAACTGGTAGGTATTGATTACCTTTCGATTTCACCGTATAAGATGAGCAGACCAACCCATGAAGTATTATTAAAGGCGATGATGGTCGTAATCGAAGGATTGGACCTTTCAAAAGTTGATGCAGGACAATACGAGTTGTATTGTTTGCCATTGAAGTTGTTCAATACTGACGGGGCTCCAGCCAGAGCGGTTCTGATTGAACGGAAATGAAACCATAATTACCTATCGTGGAAATAACAGTGATCCGCTCGAATTAAACCTGGCTCGAAAGAAACAAGTTCAACTCTGAAACCGAGGTTTCAATGACCAAACTAACTGATGATGAGATACTCTCCCTGAGCCTGGAACATAACTTTTGGACGTGGTCTGCACAGTCCAAAGTTTCGCCTATTCCAATCCGGTCTGCCAAAGGTGTCTATTTTTGGGATACGAGCGGAAAGAGGTATCTTGACTTGAATTCCATGGTGATGTGTGTGAACATTGGACATGGTGATGAGCGGGTGATCAAGGCGATCACGGACCAGGCCCAGACGTTACCTTTTGCCGGACCTCAGTTTGCAACCGAGCCGCGAGCATTACTTGGAAAGAAACTGGCAGAGATCGTTCCCAAAGGATTGACGAAATTTCTATATACACTGGGTGGGTCTGATGCGAACGAAAACGCGATCAAACTGGCCAGAGCGTACACTGGTAAACACAAAGTGCTAACCCGATACCGTTCCTATCATGGCGCTACGTACGGATCAATCGCTTTAACTGGCGATCCGCGTAGAGTGGCATGGGAGCCAACAGTTATGCCGGGAGTGGTTCATTTTCTAGATCCCTATCAGTACCGATCCACGTTTCACCGGTTGAATCCTGATATTCCAGAAACCGAATTGGCTATCGATTACCTGAACCATCTCGAAGAAGTCATCCTGTACGAAGGTGCACAAACGATTGCTGCCATTCTCATCGAAACAGTGACCGGAACGAATGGGATCATCATTCCGCCCAAAGGTTACATCGAGGGTGTACGTGCCTTGTGCGATAAATACGGGATCGTAATGATCGTTGATGAAGTGATGTCCGGGTTTGGTAGGACTGGGAAGTGGTTCGCTGTAGACCATTGGGATACTATCCCTGACATGATGACAATGGCAAAAGGGCTAACCTCTGGTTACGCTCCTTTAGGCGCTGTTGCGATGAAAGCGGAAATCGCCGCAACCTTCAATGATCGGGTATTTCAGGGCGGTTTAACCTATAATGGACATCCGATATCTCTTGCAGCCGCGATAGCCACCATAGAGGTGATGCAGGAGGACCGGTTGGTGGAACATGCTCAGCAAATGGGCAAAGTCATGTCTGAAATGATGTGCGAATTAGTGGAAAGGCATCCGTCAGTGGGGGAAGTTCGTTCGATTGGGTTATTCGGTGCCATTGAGTTGGTAAAGAACCGAAAAACAAGGGAACCTGTGTCTCCTTTTGGTACCACTATCCCCGAAATGGTGGCAGTGAAAAAGTTTCTTCTGGATAACGGGGTGTATCTTTATACGCATTGGAACCTCCTTTTACTCATCCCACCGCTGATCATCACCGAAGAACAGCTTGTTGAAGGCTTTAGCGTTATCGATAGAGCTTTAGCTATAACAGATAACATTACAAAAGAATAGAGGTAATGGAACATGGTAAATCAGGATATCGAAAACGTGATAATCGTGGGTTCAGGTCCAGCTGGACTTTCTGCGGCATTATATGCAGCCCGGGGTGAGTTGAAACCATTGGTCTTTACAGGGATGCAGCTGGGTGGACAGGCGGCTTTGACACACACCATCGAAAACTATCCCGGATTCCCCGAAGGCGTTGGGGGGACCGAATTAAGCGATCTATTCCAGAAACAGGCTGAGCGCTTTGGTGCCCGGGTTGAATTTGACACCGTCACCGAACTGGATCTGAAATCCCATCCTTTCAGAGTGAAAACTTTCAGTAAAGAATATCTTACTAAAACGTTGATCATCTCAACTGGTGCAAGTTCCGTTTTACTAAATGTACCAGGAGAGATTGAACTAACTGGAAAAGGGGTATCCTATTGTGCTACGTGCGATGGGTGGTTTTTTCGAGAAAAGGAAGTCGCGGTCGTTGGTGGCGGAGACTCAGCGCTGGAAGAAGCGTTGTTTCTCACACGCTATGCTTCAAAAGTGACAATCATCCATAGGCGTGATGCTTTTAGGGCGGGCGCGCTGTTGCAGGAACGCGTACGGCAGAATGAAAAAATCCACTTACTCATGGATTCTGTTGTCAAAGAAATCAGGGGTAGCGATAAAGTGGAGTCTCTCCTGGTGGAAAACGTGAAAAGCGGGCAGACAAGCATACTCAATGTAGATGGGTTCTTCGTCTTCATCGGGCACACGCCCAATAATCAACTGTACTTACACCAATTGGATTTGGATGAGCGCGGTTATATAAAAACAAATGTGAAAATGCGAACTTCTGTTGAGGGTGTTTTTGCCTGCGGTGAGGCAGCCGACCCGGAATACAGGCAGGTGGTTACTTCAGCCGGAATGGGTGCAGCAGCTGCGATGCAAGCGATTAAATATCTGGAAAAACTGGAAGGCAAGTAGCTTAATAAGCTCCCTTACCCCGCAGCACGATCCAGCCGGTTTTCATCAGAATGGTGATATCCAGCCAGATTGAGTAATTGCTGACGTAGTAAAGGTCTTCTTCAGTGTGCAGATGCATTGGCTTATCGCTGCGGCCGTGTATCTGCCACCAGCCGGTAATCCCCTGGGGTACTGTGAACCTGGCTCGCTGCCAGGGTTCGTATTTTTCAACCAGCGATGGCAGTTCCGGACGAGGACCCACCAGGCTCAAGGTACCCCGGATTACGTTGAACAACTGGGGAAGTTCATCGATGCTGAACCTGCGCAGGAATCTGCCCACCCTGGTGATGCGAGGGTCGGATTTGGTTTTATAAATCACCTCACCATTTTCATTAGTCATGGCAACCTGAGCAAGCATTTTATCTGCGTTGTTGACCATGGTGCGGAATTTATAAATTTTGATGATCTTACCGTTTTCACCTACCCGGTTTTGAATGAAGAAAATTGGTCTGCCGTCAAAAATAAGAATTAACAGTGCTGCAATGCCCATCAGTGGCAATGCTGGAATCATGAGAAGGGAGGTAATGAGGAGATCAAAAATCCGTTTCGTTATGCGTTGGTACTCGCTGAGAGAAGGCGCCCGTAAATCAAGAATGGGTATGCCGGCAAAGTCCGAGACAGCCGCCTGGTGGACAGTGAGGTGGAAATAATCCGGGATCACGGAGATACGGACGGGCAATTTTTCCAACTGGTGGATGACGTAAGCGAGACGTTCGTGCGCGCTGCGGGGAAGGGCGATGATCACATGATTGACACGTTGTACCTTGACCACTTCCTGTAACAAGTCAATGGTTCCAAGCACTTCGGGGATGTCGTCTTTTTGGGCATCATCCAGGTAGCCAATAAAATCATAGGAATCCTCATGGTAATATTCCAGTTTTTCCCGCATCTCGAGCCCGTTAGGACCAGCTCCAATGATCAGGATACGGTCCTTGTAACCCTTGCTGGTTACCCGTTTCCGATACAATACACGGGCAATCAAGCGCCAGACCACTAACAATACGAACGCAAGGGCAATGTAAAGCAGGAAAAGACCACGGGAAATGTCCCGGTAAGAAAGGTAAAGAATTCCAGCAAGTGAAATTGCGGAAAACAGGGAAGCCAGAGTTAGGTTGGCAAGCTCATCAACAACGCGAAAATTTTTTTTCCCATCGTATAAAGAGAAGATGAACAAAAAAACCACCCACAATAGGGGGAAGATGAAATATATTACCAGCGGAAGTTGGGGTACTTTCCACAAGGATTGAAATATGCTCCCGTCTCCAAATAGCGGCCTGACGTACCTGGAAACAAGAAGGGACCCCAGGGTAATGGCAAGGTCAAAGAAAATGGAGAGGACCGCGAAATTTGTTGAGAAACGTTGAATCATTGAAATCCTAAAGAAAACTATTGTATTACTGCCTAGATTATAAATGAAAAACGGACACCTGATTCGTGTTGATCGGGCAATTTAGGATTTCGTGGTTTACCAACTCTTTTTACCTGGAAATTTTCTTGATTCTTTTATATTCCCGCCAGGCAATGGGAATAAACTTCATGTCCTGAACCAGGTACCGTTTCCAAAGCCTTCCCGGTTCCTGCAACAGACGATAAAGCCACTCGAGACCGTTTTCCTGCATCCACAGGGGAGCTCGTTTCACCTGACCGGCGATCAGTTCGATAGCAGAACCTATTCCCATTGCAACCGTAAAATTAAGTTGATCCCAGTTTTTGTAAATCCACTTTTCCTGTTTAGGGTTACCAACCCCCACGAAAAGAAATGTCGGGTTCCAGGAGTCAACCATTTTTAGGATCTTTTCGTTTTCGACCTCATCTTTTTCAAAGCCAAAGGGAGGGCAGTAAGTTCCAGCGATCTTGATCCCAGGGAACTTCTCCTGAAGCTTTTTGGCTGCTTCTTCAGCCGCGCCTTCTTTTCCACCGACCATAGCGATGGAAAAACCTTCTTTAGCCGCGGCTTCGCAGGTATTGAGCATCAGGTTGGTACCGTTGACCCGTTCAGGAAGGTGATATTCTTCAGGCAATAGCCTTGAAAACCAAACGAGCGGCATGCCATCGACAAACACGAATTCCGCTTTTGTGTAAATTTCCCTGACCTCAGGATTTTTTTCCAATTGCACAATCTGGTCAACGTTGGGGGTCACTACTAAAGACTTAGTGTCCTTTCCAGCTGCATCTATGATGATCTTGACCGCTTCAGATAGTGTGGCCTTTTGAAAACCAAGGTCAAATAATTCCACGCGATTAGTCAAAGTATCCATTATTATTCCTGATCTCCAAGAAATGCGGAAATTTCGTGTTGTGCTCGATTGAATCTGTTACGATAGCCAGGCAGATACATTTTTATTGATCAATTGTTGTAATTTTTCCAGGTCAGGGCGATAGATCTCTTGCAATTTGTGCCGTATTGTAATTGGGATTCCCTCATTCTTTTCAAACAAAACTTTCTCTCCTAAGTTACGTAGGTTTTGGTACATGCCAACCGGCAGAACATTCCGCAGAAAAGGGACAACTTTGGATTTCTTGATCTGGCGTTTCAGCCACTTAAACCTTGCTTTTCCGGAAGTGTTGAATCGCAAAGATGTATTAAAGTTGAAAGGTGGAAGTCCGATGAAATCAGACAGATCATCCATCAATCCATCAGGGTTATTTTTTAATTCTTCGTATAGAAAAATCTTGATATTTCCTGATGGGAAGGTTGAATAATAACGGCTCAATTGTTCGAAGTAAAGCCCCTCCAAATACCAGCGATAGAAATCCGCATTTTCATTTGAACGGGAAGGCAAGCTATCAACCAGTTTAGAAAACTTTTCAATTGTGTTTTCTTCACGAATGAAATTGAAATTTGAAAATAGCCTGTCGACTGGATTTCTGAGTATGCAAATAATTCTCACACCCGGAACGTAATGCTTGATACTGGACGGGGCGTTGGGGAAGAATAGATATGAGGGGCAGACCTCGCCAAAAATGGTTGCAGTCTCTTTCTCTTCGAATTCTGCCATGTACTCATGCAAATTGTGAACTGGATTTTTCGGAACCCGGCCTTCGTACGCAATTGATCCGGGATTTGTGGCTTCGTCACACACAAAGAAATGGGATTCTTTGCGCTTCGGGAGGGATACAAGCGGATGTTGACGCAAATACTCATGGATTGACGAAGTCCCTGATTTTGCAGCACCGATCACAAGAAAACTAGGTAATTGTGGCAATTTGATGCTCCGGTTATATTTTCAACGTGTTCATACCCAAACAAACCCACCTCTGACTCATGCCAGGTTTAGAAAAACCAATTGACTCAAACACTTTCAAGTGGAAGCCAGGCTGGTCGCAGTTTCACTTAATTTCAAATCCTTTGTTTGAAGAATGGTCTGTGTGGATTCCTGTTTTTTAATCAAGAATTGTTGATAGTAAATTAATCCCAAGGCGATGGTAAAAGGTATGGTGGGTGTGAATAACCGGTTTTCCATCAAACCCTCCATCGACATGTAGAGCAAGAATACAATCGGCAATGAAAACTTGCGCAGATATTTCATTTGGGGAATTGTTGAAAAGTAAAAGAATGCTGCGAGAGTAATCCCTACGAAACCAGTAGTAAAGAATACTTCCAGGTATGAATTGTGCAGGTTAAATCCCCATCCTTCTCCCAACTCATTTAAGAACAAAAAACGCGAATTATAGTAACCCAGTCCACCAAAGTTCATATCCGAAACGTTTTGAAAGGCAGTTTTCCACAAGTCAGTGCGGCCATTAAGTGTAAAGAAATCTGGATGCTGGCTCAAATAAACATGGATCGGACGGTCAACCAAACCTGAACCAAGAATAATTCCAGCTAAAACGAGAGCAATTAGGACTGCCATAATAATGGTGTACATTAGCCGTTTTGAACGAAACTGAAAATAAACAAGTAAGAGAATGCCGACCAAGACACTCAGAATGGTGGTTCTGGAGTCAGTCAATTCGATGAAATATAGATTTGTTAGTACCAAGAGAATATAAACAAGTTTAAGTAATATCTTTTTTTCTTTGAAGAAAAGATGGGTTGAGAATAGAACGATCGTTGAGAAGTAGATCGTCGTGGCATTGGGGTGGTTCAAGCCAAGAATAAATCGCGCCCGGGTCCCAAATAATTTGATTGGAAATGGAGTTTGATAATTGATCAGGTTTATGAAAAACAAAAAAGCAATGAGGAGCAACATGGCTACCAGGATGGATTTGATGAAAGAGCTTCCTGTCTGGGCGGATTGGTACGTGATAGCTGCGATGATAATTGAAACCAATATAAGTTCAGCTGCCTTCCCGATGCTCAGAACGGGATTTGGGCTCCAAAACGCTGTGAATAACGCCCAGAGACCAAACGTCAACAGTATTAGAAGCGATGGAGATTTCAAACCAAGAAAAACCGATTTTGGTCCCCAGAAGAAGATCATCAACATAAAAACGAACAACAAAATGGAAATTTCGACCCAGGCTCTGGAACCACTTTCCGGATTTAAAGGGTTCCCGCCCGGCATCCAGCGAGTCAGAGCCAAACCAATGAGCAGGAATAGCAAAATGCTTTGGTAGAAAACTTTAAGTTTTACCCGGGAATCATTTTTATCAAGAACAAATAAATTAGGAGACTGCTTCATTTCCATAGCAATACCTGATTGTTCATTATAATCCGGCGAAAGATTCTTTCCAATTTCTGTGTCATTAAGGTGATGTGCGCTACTTATTGCTTCCTGTCTAATTGTACTTTCGATAAATCCAGGCAAGAGCCAAATGCTAAATCGCAATCGTAACTGTTTCTTGGGGTTCCGGCACTCGGGGTAAATGTTAATTCCCCGAAGATAATTTTTTCATCAACCTGATATAGATCAACGCGCACAAAATCATGCTCATTTGAGATATCTTTGGCAAAGGAAATCATATCTTCAAGCCTGGCAGGAATTGCCAGTGGCTTGGGATCGAACGGCGCTCCCCAGGCAAAGCGGGTCAGGTTCCAATTCGTGTCGTATATTCCCCGGGTATGATTCCCGAATCGGTCAAAGTCGACCGCAATGTACTTCGGCTGACCGTGAAAACAATATATCTTGAAATCAAGTGGGACTTTACCACTTTCATCCTGGAGCAATTTTTCACACACGATCCTATGCGGGATGTCAGCGTAATTCATTTCATGTTCTAACTTTGAATAATCAGTCTTAAGCCAGTGTTTGCAGGTTTTTCGAACTCGGTCCAAGTTCATTTTTGATTTGTCATGGCAAAACAATACCATACTGGAGCCATGAGTCGGTTTTAGAACAAAACTCGATGGAAGCTTTTCGAAGTCAATTTCAGCCTCATTTGAATAGACGCCGTAAACTTGATTGAGGTAGTGGCCATACCCTTTAGCCTTGATGAATTTCCGAACCTCATATTTATCTGCCAGCGGGGCGTATTGGCGATAATCCAAGTGGCTCATCATCCAATTAATCTTGTCTGTAAATGTTATTGGGTTCGAGATGTTGATTTTTCTCTTCGTCCGGAACCAGAAGACAAGGTTGCGAAACTTTTGATCGTCCTTAACCAGTATGGACAATGCCCGATGGAAAGATTTCTTGATGCACCGTAACAGTTTACGCATGCCGTTTCACTTTCTAAGAGAGATTATTTCGCCAAGATGTAAGGTCTCTTTGGATTAAAACCTCCAATTTTCTTACATCATCATCATAAAAATCCTGGAGCTTTACCCGGGCTTGTTGAGGGAGTGTTGCTGAGCGTTTGAAAAAGATCTTTTCTGCCGAGTCTCTCAAGAACTGATAGACTGGAATTGGCAAAATCCTCCTTGCTTTAGCGGCCAATTTGAGCTGTTTTATTTGCTTTTTCAACCATTTAAAACGGATATTGCCGGAAATATTAAATTTGAGGGTTGTATTGAATTGGTATTCAGGCAGGCCTAAGAAGAGGATTAGGTCTTTCATCAATGCATCAGGATCATTCATCAACTCGTCAAATAAATAAACCTTGATGTTTTCCACGGGAAACAAGTCGTAGTATTTCTTAACTTGGGAGTAATAAAAACCTTCCTGTACCCAGCGATTGAAAATTGTTTCATCGGGGGGAATTGTGGGAAGTAAGTTGATTAGGGTAAGGAATTCCGCTAGCGAATTATTTTCTTCATTGAAATTGTAATTTGAATACAGCCTGTCCGCCGGATTTCTCAATATGCATATTATCTTTGCATCCGGAATATATCGCTTGATATTCTCAGCGGCAAATGGATAAAACAGGTAAGTGGGGCAAACTTCTCCAAAATAGTCAGCACCTGCCTTCTTTTCAAAATCATCCAGATATTCATCGAGGTTATCGATAGTACCTTCCAAGGTTCGACCCATATATTCCGTCATGGGATGGGGAGAATTCTTATCGCAAACAAAAAAGTGAGTTTCTTTGCGGACGGGAAGTGAAACCCTGGGATGTTGCCTCAGGTATTCATGCAAAGATGAAGTGCCCGATTTTCCTGTACCGACTACGAGAAAATGAGGTAATTGGGGTTTCAAGTTGTCAATCCTTTGACATGACGATGTTTGTAAACGCCGATGCACCAGGCAATCTTGGTCAAGTAAATACCTGGTATTAGAGCAAAATACTTGAACAACCTTTCAGGATTGTTCAAAAAAATCCTGAAGGTCGGCACAATTGCCAATACCGGGGATGCGAGGAGGACAAAAGCAGGCCAGCGCATAAATGTCGGGGTCTTCAAGAGGTTGGCATACCTGATGCGGACCCTGCGATTATCGTCACCCGAATTCACCCAATACTGCATCACGGTAAGAAAAGAATGCTTGTTAACTGGTTTGTGGATAATTAAGGGGGTGTTTGTGAAAAAGGAGCGAAGACCTTTTTCGTAGGCTCTGAGGGTCCATTCATAGTCTTCACTTCTGACGATTTCTTCGCTGTATGGACCAATTGCATTGTAGATTTCTCTGGTGTACCCCAAAGAAATGGCCGGCAAATGCCTGCGGTAAGAGGGTTTGCTGTCCTTGGCAAATTCATGCAACAGGGACAGGTTGTACACCTTCATCCAATAATTTCCGTAGTCAATATTTACCGCGCCAGAAAACAATTGAGTATCTTTTTCGAACTCTTCAAGCATTGCTTTTCCCCAACCGAATTCAGGTATCGCATCAGCATCCAGGATGATAATCCAATCCCGACTCGTCCTTTTCATGGCTAGATTAATACCTATCGATTTTGGGGTTTTTGTTTTGGTATCCAGAAAGTCAGTTTGGTACTTGGTGGCAATCCGTTCCGCATCTCCATAACCGATGATGATGATTTCCGCACCTGGGGCTTCATGACACGCCGCTGAAACAACCTCCTCCAGCGTAGTTTCGTTAATTGTGGGTATGAAAATTGATAACTTTTGATAGTCAGGCATCATTCCGTCCATTTTTCGTGATGATCAGGAGCCAATTTTTGGGAAAGCTTCATACCGTCAGTTCTTGCTCCAGTGTCCCTTGAGTTTTATTTTAACCAGGTTGATAGATCCCGCCCTGTCAGATATTGAAGGTTCAGGATGTCTTCCCGATAAACCTCTATTAACTGATTCTTAATTTCAAGTCCGATCGGCTCATTCCCAGCCATGATGACTTTATCATATGTGTTCTTGAATGCTCCCCAGATTCTCGGAGACAGATTCTTTCTCAGTAGATTTTTGAGAGCCCTTGCATTTTTCAGAGATTTGTACAACCAGGGAAAACGTATCTTACCTGAGATGTTAAACCTGGCACTAGTATTGAAGTGAAAAGTAGGATCCACACCAATGAATGAGCATGTTTCACGTAACAAACCATCGATTTGTTGCAGGTCCTCATAAAGGAATAACTTCATTTGCGATTTATTGAAGAATTTGAGGTAATTGGTCAATTGGCGGGCATAGAAGCCTGTATCTATGTAGTAGTAGGTTGGAAACCAATTCTCCTGAGTTCTGGTAGGCTCGTGTTTGACAGCCTGTGCGAAATCTTTGAGCGGTTCCAATCCGTCTCGGCGAAAATTTTGAAAATGAGAATATGCACGTTCAACGGGGTTTCGAAGTATAGCAATTAATCTGACACCAGGTGTGTGGTGGTGTATTCTTTCCGCTGTACTTTTTTCATACAGGTAGATCGTGCTAGCCTCACCCTTTTTAACAGCAGGAGGTGCACTAGAAAATAATCTCTGATACTGGGAGAGGTTGGTGATGGCATTGGAGGCCGCCCGCATGCTCCCTTCATAATGATAACTGGATAAATCCTTCCCCTCAAAGGAAAAGAAGAAAGGCTCTTTATTTTCCGGCAAATAGATTTGTGGATGTTGTAAAAGATAATAATAGAGCGAAGTTGTTCCTGATTTTGCAGCACCAATGATAATAAAATCAGGCATTTGGTTATCAGACATCGCATATTCCTGTAAGTAGTTGTTGATCGCCTGGAATGCTACTGATTATTTGCCGATCGGGAAACAATTGACATTCAATCGTTTCTTAACCAGACGCCAAAGAAGAAGGTTCCAGATGATCATGGCAATTGTAACAGCGATTCCAGTTCCTTTAATTCCCCATAGCGGGGTCATAATTACAACCAGCATTACGGTGATCACCAATGAGATACCTCTGGCGAACGTGGTGTCTTTTTCATGGCCGGTCATGTTTAGAAAGTTTGCGACAGCTCCTGTAGAAGAATTAACCAGTTGACCGATTAACAGAATTAAAACAACCGCATAACCAGCGACATATTCAGAACCATAAAAGAAATTCAGGAACCACTTCCCAATTAATGCAAATCCGGCAGTGAACGCAAAGTTAAACAAGATTATTAAACGGGTGCTGTAAGTGGCCAGTTTCTGCATCCTGGGTGTATCCTGCTTGGCATGCAACTGTGCGATTTCCGGCGCAATCACTGGATTCATAACCCTCATTCCAAAATCAGCCAGGGCTGAAATTTGGGAAGCGACTTTGAAGATGCCAATTTGACTCGTCGAGCTGACAAACAAACCCAAAAGGATAATGGTTAATCTCTTGTTGAGGACGTTCATTCCCGAAAGCAACGCCAGAGAAAATACACTGCCCAGCCATTTCCGCGTTTCGTAAAGCGGCAAAGCAGGTTTGATTTCTGCCGGCGCAGATCTTACCAGCAGTATTGCCCCTACACCAAACGCGACAATCGCAGCAATTACTTGCAGGAAAAATGCAGATGCTGGTTGAATCACCCCATGGAACAAGTACTTGTAAACAAGAATCAGGACAAAGAAAAGACCCGGGAGAATCACCATTTCCGGGAATTGTCCCTGTATCACCTTGTGCAAACCACGCAGGGCTGCTCCCCGCAGCCCTGCAAAGGATGCAATAGGGACAAGCGCAAATCCCCAGATAAGCGTAAGAATCTGATTTTGCCTGACAGATTGGTCGATAAAAAGGATGTAAACTGAAGTGAATACAGCCAGGATCAATGTGATCAAGGCAGTGATATTGCTGCTCCACCGCCACAATCCTTTTATGTTTCCCCAAGCCTGGGTTTCAAGGTCTTTTGCAGTTTCACGAACAATTAGTGTAGGCAGTCCAAATTGGGCGGGAATGGCAAGGACCATAAATATTTCGAAAAAATATGTGTACACACCATATTGCTCAGATCCCATGAACCTCGCAAGCAATACTCCAGTGCCAAAGGTTAGGAGTGTTGAAATTACATTCAAAACCAAATTACCAGAGCTGCTGCGCGCCAGCCTGGATCGTAGACCCTTGCCTGTAAAGGTTTCCTTGATCGTGGAATTCATCTGCCTATTGAAACGACAGTTCCTGCTTTATGCAAGAAAGGAACTGGTTTCGGGGATAATCCTCAACTTGAAAGTTTTCCGTTAATCTGTTCTTCGTGCTTCCACCAGTCTTCCATGAATATCCAGATCAGGGCAATTAGCAGACCAATAAAAAGACCTAACGGGATCATGATGATACTTCCTAAAATTGAAGTATCCTCAGCTTCGATTGCTTTATTTACCACCCGCACACGTAAATTGGCTTGATATTGATTTGATAGGATATCCTGGCTAATAATGCTGTAATTCCACTCCGCCGCTTCCTTTTTTCGCAGTATTTCGCTGAGTTCTATTCGTTGTTTTGCGGTGACGGGAGGTAGATCTTTAGTAAGGCTGCTCAAAGAAATGGACTCTGGTGTGGACACGCCAGTTATCAGGATCAATTCATACCAGGATAGATCGCCCAGGTTGTGGGATTGCAGGTAGTTGTTCAATTCAGAGGTGACGGCATTTACTTCTTTTGTCGCTGCATCAAGGTCAGTCGATTGGTTCATGTTTTCGAGAATCCAGGAAACCGCAGTTTTTCCCCAGAAGTTAGCCATTTCGATCGCCAGTTGTTGATTTTTTGACTCCAGGGAGATGCTCGAAATTGACTTGTCAGCCTTATCCGTAATTACGGTAACGGCAGGTAAACTGAGGAGATCAAGATTAAAATTTTCAGCAACTTCTTCTTTGATCTCATCGCCTGAAATAATGAAGGTGGGGGTTGTATTGCCTGTCAGAACACTTGGGTCGATTGATACGACGGTGGTCGCAGTATAAACAGGTTTTCGCAAAAAATATACAGCAGAAGTTATCAATCCACCAATAACCATCAAAATTAGAATTAATTTCCACCGACTAATAACCGTCTTGATTAGGGCTCTTAGACTAATGGTTTCCACATGAATTGGTTGAGTGTCAATTGACATCATGACTCCTAATTAATTGAGGAAGCTAAATATAACTACGGAAATACTGACGGAATTATAAACCAAATCATCTTATCGATTGCAGGCTTTCCCATTTCAGGCTTTCCCATTTCTGGATTGGTTATAGTTATCAATTCACTTATTGACGACGCTGAATCATGATCATGATCAAATTGAATTATAATCCACAGAACAGGTCGAAGAATTAATTGGGATACTCTTATCAAACATGAATGGTTCCCTGCATAACAAGTTGATCAAATATTTGCTGCTCTTCTTTTCATTGGAAGGCATTTTAACAGTTTTATGGATCGTGCTCACGCCGGCGGACCAAAAAAACGCAATTTTTCTGGGGTTTTCACTAAATCGATGGATCTTAATCCTGTTTGTCCTCGTTGTTGCCACCTTTACAACAATTGCGTCATTTAAAGTTGAAAAAGTTACTCAATTCTTCTCAAAATTAATCAACAACAAATCACAGAATAGTATTATTCAGTTGATAACATCCATTTCACTGGTCCTTTTCTGGATGAGCATTTGGATCTCCCCCAGTTTTTTGCCGGATTATCAATTCGAAATCGAGCGTCTAAAACCAGTGCTTGTCCTGGTAACTGGATTACTGGCTGAAGGATTACTGTTCTTCCACTTCACCATGGAAGGGACAACTCCCGGTGATTATTGGAAAAAGGTGAAGAACAACCGCAAGTACTTATTTGCTGTTGGTGGGGTTTTCCTGGTAACCGCCTTGATCTATACACTGATGCGTTTTTTGGGACCGCATACTGATGAAAAAGCGTTGTCTTTTCCTCCTGGTCCTCCTATTTCACCATTCCAGGTGTTGAGCGGAATGCTGTTATTCCTTATTGTGTTCTTCATGAGTGGAAATAACAGCAACTCACTGTTCTCACACAAGCTTTGGGGTGTGGTTATCCCCATACTGGTGTTCGCTGGCGCGTTTTTCCTTTGGACGACCACGCCGTTTGTGTGTGCAGACGATAGACCGGGACCATACCTGCCAAATGGTGTCTGTTATCCCCAGGTTGATGATTCGGTTTATAGCATCGGGGCGCACTACATAACTTTAGGCCGGGGAGTATTCAACCACTGGTTCACTGACAAGCCTTTTTATATGTTATTCCTGGCAATAGGTCAGTTCATCGCAGGTTCACAAATCGACCATTACCTGATATTTCAGATTGGTGTATTGGCGCTAATTCCAGTTCTTTTGTACTTTCTAGGGAAGAAGTTATCTGGTTTTGCGTCAGGAGTATTGCTCGCATTTTTATCAATCATTCAGGGAATCAACAGCATCCGGTACTACGCAACTGCAGGGGGAGTAAACGTTAAACTCGAGAACTCCGAGATATTGACAAGTTTGTTGTTAATTACTTTCTGCCTGTTACTAGTCAGATTCTTTACAAGGCAAAGTGAAATCAAATGGATCCTGTTGGCGGGCGGAATTTTGGGACTTGCTTGTTTGACGCGGATGAATCCCATATTCATACTCCCCTTAATAATTGGTTATTTGTTGGTTATCTTTTGGAAAAAATGGAAAATGTGGCTTACCAGCGTACTTGTACTGTTCGTTGGTTTTTCCGTTGTATTTATGCCATGGCTCTTCTTTGCTAACGATGGACAAGGGAATAATTATTACCTGCAAAAGATCGAGAGCGTTCTCTTCTACCGCTATAAGAAACAAACCAACGATACACAAAATTGGATTTTCACTGCTTCAAAGCAGGAAAATTCTCAAATTCCAGTTGTCTCAAAATTAGCCGTACCTCCCAACAAAAATGCAGAATTTGACGGGATTACTTCGGTAGATCCTGTGGTTGAAGGCGTGGATGAAGAAAAACTAAACTTATCCTCAATTATTGAACATTTTCTGAACAATGAATATATGGCTGTTGCCAGATTGCCTGTAAACTTCCAGATTACCCCCATGGAAGAGGTACTAAACCAGTCCATCTGGCTGGACAGTCACCGCTTACCATTTTGGAAATTGTCACTTTCTTTAGAGAACTTTTTTTCGTTTTCACTCAATTTCCTGTTTATCCTGACAGGTTTGACATTCGCCTTTCACCGTTGGGGATTAACTGGTTTAGTTCCTCTTATGATCCAATTGGGATATCACCTGGCGAACGGGTTTGCGCTCACTTCAGGTGAAAGGTACCTTGAACCGGTTGAATGGGTCAGTATCTTGTATTTTTCTCTTGGAATTTTCTGGATGACGATAGCCTTTTTCCCCGGCGTACATCAAGGGAGTAGACAAGTACTTCTGCCCGGACAGATGATCATCCCAAAGGCAAGTGGTTTCTTCAACAATAAGAATAATTTAAGGGCGATATTGATTCTAGTATTCTTAGGCGCATTGCTCCCTGCGACCTACTTGTTAAAGGATGTACTACCGCAAACCATAAAAGCTGACCTTGTAAAAGTTGCCCAAAAAGCGCTCGTTGAGGAAGATTTGTCAACCAGGAAAGCGGTCAATGAATTTGTGAAAGATCCAAAATCGGTAGTAGTGGAGGGATATGCTTATCACCCACGTTTGTATTACAGTCCGCTGGTGCTGAGGGGAAATCAGGTTTTTGAGTTGACAGTACTTACCAGGGAGAAAGTCTACATCAGCAACTACTTGAACTTTAAAGATGAAGGCTCATTCAGAGATGGATCCAAAGTAATCCTGCTTGGGTGTGTGATCAAAGAAAAGAATTTTTGGGGGGCAAAAAGCGTTTTAATTAGAACGATCGGAATAATTGATGTTGATAACGACAAAGTTTACAAGAATAAATGGTCAAAATTGGATTGCCAATAAGAATCCACAACTTCTTTCTCAACGATGACAAACCCCTTGCAGGTCATGCCTGCAAGGGGTTTGTTCTTCCTTATGTTTGAATTGTTATGGAGTTTGGGTTGTTGCCCCGGTGGCACTGGACCAGCCGAATACGCGGTAGTCGCTGATCTGTCCATAGACCGCGTAAATGATCTGACCGTCATCTGTTGTTCCGGTTTGCCTAACGGCAACTACCCACCATCTGAAAATGTGGCTTGTGTTGTCCAGCGGACGCAGACTGGTGGGAACGATAAACTTGGTCTCGAGCGTGTACTCAACCACTTTCTTTTCACCACCTGAGGTAACGTCCTCCACAGTCACAGCGTAGGCTTCGTTCTCCCGAAGGGTACCCACCGATGACCATTGGAGGGTGATGGTGTCATTCACGCTGGTAAAGACTGTGCCATCAACCGGCAACAACAAACTTGCCTTTGGGTAGGGCGGCGGAAGGGTTGCGGTTGGAGTAGGACCTGCGGTTGGCAGTCGTTCACAAAGAGGCAAATTCAAATAAAGTCCTTCAAAGACATTATCAGAAGTGAGCCCATTAAACCGCTTGATCGAATCAATGCTGATATTGTAATTCGCAGAGATCGAGCTCAAAGTGTCGCTCGATTTCACCTGGTAAGGCAGGACGCCGCAGGATTGTTCTGTGGCTTCCGCAGCGCTTAAGGTGGGAGTAGGCAGTGGAGTGCCGGTGGGGGTTGGCCTTGGGATAAACAACTTTTGACCTACAAACAGGGTTCCACAGTCGGGAGGCAGGTTATTTGTGCTCCCAATGCTTTGTATGGATACACCATACGCCAGGGCAATCGTGCTGCAAATGTCACCTTCCTTGACCACATACTCTATTGGCGGCAGGGGAGTAGCGGTTGGGGCTGACGTGGGTTCAATGGTGGGAGAAGGGGTAATCGTTAATGTTGGGGTGAGGGTGACTGTGGGAGTGATGGTTGGTGTAGTGACCCGACCTGTGGTTTGCAGGATGACAAAGATCAAGGCAGCGCCAAGTCCAAGAATGACCACTGCCAGGGCGATAGCCGCAGGAAGGCTGACCTTTAATTCGGGTAACCTGGGGGTTTGCACAGGTGTGGCCGTATCCTTTTTAGCGACCACAGTAAACGTCCGGCCGCACACAAGACAGCGGGTGGCATTTTCACTTAGCCTGGTCCCACAGGTTGGACAGCTTTTGGGGTGAGATAGATCGTTTTCAGAACTCATTTTTACTCTCTCAATTTTATTGGCCGGTGATTATATCACCTGACTCCAATATCATTTTTCCTTTGCGTTGATGCAAGATTATGATATTCTAACCTCTAAATGGAAAAACTCAGCCTGTATATTCACATTCCGTTTTGTCTTCGCAGGTGCGGTTACTGCGATTTTAACACATTTGCCGGGGTGACTTCGCTCATCCCGAGTTACATAAATGCGGTCTGTCAAGAGCTTCAAGCGGTGCTGGGCAATCAACCTGGTGACCTTCTGGTGCACACGATCTACTTTGGAGGCGGTACCCCATCTTTGATCACAATAGACCAATATGACAAGGTTTTCAATTCCATCCAAAAGTTGATCCCGGTTTCAGAAGACGCAGAAATTTCTATAGAAGCGAATCCTGGTACGGTTGACAAAGAATACCTGAAAGGACTCCGCGAGGTTGGGTTCAACCGTATTAGTTTTGGAATGCAGTCGAGTTCCCCGTTTGACCTGAAAACGTTGGACCGCCAGCACAAGTATGAGGATGTTGTCAATGCCGTCAAGTGGAGCAAACAGGCAGGCCTAACAAACATCAACCTTGACTTGATCTTTGGTATTCCCGGGCAAACAATTGAAAGCTGGATGCGCACACTCGATCTGGCTATGATGTTTGAGGTAAGTCATCTATCCATTTATTCATTGATCATAGAAGATGGAACCCCCTTGAAAAGCTGGATCGATAGAGGGTTGGTTCTTGCGCCAGAAGAAGATAATGCGGCAGAAATGTACATCAGAACGATGCAATTCCTGGAAGGACAGGGATTTTCCCAATATGAAATCTCAAATTGGAGCCAGAACGAAGGCTCGCAATGTCAACACAACCTGCAATACTGGCGGTTTCTGCCTTACCTCGGTTTTGGAGCAGGCGCTCATGGATTCTGGCATAACACGCGCACCGAAAACACCAGAGGAATCCAGGATTACATAAGTAAGACCATTGTTTCCGATGTTAAAATTTTCCCAACCGGTCCTGCGAACCTGGGAACGATATCATTGTCGAAATGGGAAAGGTTGCAGGAAAACCTGATGATGAGTCTTCGGCTAACGGAAGAGGGGATTTCCTCTATTGATTTCAAAAGCCGTTATGGAGTGGAGATCAAAGAACTTTTTCCCCAGCCTTTGGAAAAATTAACTCGCATGGGGTTAATTGAAAGTTACAATAACGGAAACGCCATCAGGCTGACATGGAAAGGCTGTCTGCTTGGTAACCGGGTTTTTTCAGAATTTGTGGGGAATGTGCCGCCAGCAGGATATGAGTACCTGGATTCTCAATACACGTGAACCTGGGTTCCGTATCCAATTGTATTCAATTTGCTCATGTCTGCAACAGGGGTTACCCAACGGTATAACCAGCGAGCTTCTTCTGTTTTCATGTTGATACAGCCGTGGCTCATGGGCATGCCGAAATTTTGATGCCAATGCGTGCCGTGAAACGCAACACCAGTCTTCGGTTCAAAGAAAGAGACCCAGGAAACACCAGGCAGAATGTAGGCTTCCAAATCATCGGTTAATTGCCCGCCGCCCATGTGCTTGGAAGGCATTTTTGATTGAACAGTAAACCAGCCTGTGGGTGTTTTCCATGGTATTTCGTTTGGAGGCGAATAATCCAAACCGGAGGAGATTTTCGTCTTCAGCACAACCCTTCCTTGTTCATAAGCAATGAGTTCCTGGGCGTCCAGCGAAACCTCAATATGTTTGTCATCGGAAGGCACATCTGGCGATATGGGCGTCGTTTCTTCAATCGGGATTATCCTGGCATGTTTTGCAGGGATGAAATAATCGAGTGTATCACTGAAACCGATCAGTTCATCTTTGATTCGATACCAGGGTTCTCCGTCTGGACCTACAACGATGCTGGTCGCCCAGTGGACAGTGCTGTAGTAAAGCCTGTAAAGAGGGGTCCAAATCCCGGGTTTTTGTTGGAGGAAGCTCAAGGTGAATGGAACTGTTATTTCGATGGCGTGAAGCCCTTGGGGTAATGCGGATGGAACTGGATTTAAGCTTACATGGACACGCTGCATATGGGCGGTGTGTATGTATCCGCCCCATACCCGGTACCAGTTAGGGTTGAACAAAGGCTTTTTGTCAGAAACCACTTCATAGTACACGTTTACAATCTCATCACGATATCTTTGGAATTTGATCGTGCTATCTTCATCCGGTCGGCTGTGCACGCTGACAGACGTTGTAGCCACCCTGGCAATGGAATCAGAATCTTCGAGCTCGCCGAAATCGTAGGCAGGTCTGAAGGCCAAGCTGGTGAGTGCCAGTCCGGATAGTTTTAAGAAATCCCGGCGTGAGAATCTTCTAATCATAGTGCGCTAATTATAATCAAAAAAATACGATAAATATTATCCGAGATCTTTGATGAATTCGTCCAGGTCGACAAGTTTGAGATGATTTACAAATGCCTGAATCTCCGCCAATTCTTGAAACAATTTCCCCTCAGCCAGTCTTAGGGATTCAATATCTTTCACACTTCCAGCACTGATGGTTAAGGTGTCCTCTGAATTCTTTTTTATCCTAAAATTTCCGTAGGATTCATGCCACCATAAACCCAGTTCCACTGAACGACGGGTCATACCGGTGCACGCGGCAAGGACTTGCAACGAAAACTCGCTGTTTCCATTTTTTAGTTCTTTTTTTACAGATTGTCCAAGGGAACGCAAGAACCGGGCAGGATCGTGTTCAACCGGATGACGCATTACCCAGTAAATCTTCCTGGGCTGCGATTTCTTAACTAAATCCCTAAGAGTCTCCAAATCAGGAGGAGCAGTCCATATGACGAGAGTTTCTGCAGCCTCAATAGCCAGGCGATGACTGCCTGAAATGGTGGATTCATCTGTGCCTTCTTTCCAGATCTCCACGCCTGGATTCTGGAGCACATCCTTGAGGGCTTTGGCAACGTCAGGGGTTAAACGATAGTCTAAGTTAATGATCCCGGGTTTCTTCGTTTTTACTATAAGGTCGGCCTTTTTTTGCCTGTAAGCGATCCATTCAAATTGAACCTGGGGTTGCCCGCGGTAATCAGCCGAGCGCACGTTGTAGGCAAGGTCGAATTCTCCCTCCGGCGAGGGTAACCCGGCTCCATGCCACCAGATGAAACTGGTGCTATTTCCTTTCCGGTCTTCTAACGTCATCTGCAAGTGTTCTTTTTGTTTTCCCACCGGTGTAGCAGAAACCACGTGCATTTGTTCGGCGGCAAATATTAGTGAGGGATTGCCGGGTCCAAAGGGGGCTAAATTTTCGAATTCCAGTACCGTCTCGAGCGGTAACTGGTCAGGTTGAAGGAAATGGTCGATCACCAATTCCTTTTCCAATTGCAGGTTGTCTGTTTTCTCATGGATGGTACTGTAAATGGCGTGTGAAAAAGCTGTGAAACCATTTTCGGGAACACTCAAACCAGCGGCCATCGGATGACCGCCGAAAGTGAGGAGGTGCTCCTGGTTTTGAGACAGGATCGAGGTGATGTCTACACCTTCAATTGACCTGGCGGATCCTCTCATAGGTTGTCCAGGAGGTGAAACGAGCAGGAAAACAGGCCGATGGAAAAGCTCAACCAGGCGGCTGGCAACAATGCCCACAACGCCAGCAGGCCATTCTGGATGCTTGAGAATCAAAGCCGGGTGATTCAAAAGAGCGGGGTCGTTTTCTATCTGAGCTAATGCCCCTTGTATCACCTGGTCGCAAAGTACTTTCCGGCGCTCGTTTATCCCTTCCAGGCGATTGATCTCCTGGCTAATCAATCCCCGGTCGGTGGAGAGCAGAAATTCCACCATCGGGTTGGCGTCGTCAAGCCTGCCCATGGCATTTAACCTGGGCGCGAGGTTGAAAGACACAATCTCTTCGGTGATTCTGCCAGAACTAACACCAGACGCTGTTAACATTTCAGCAATTGCTTTTCGCGGAGTGGAATTGAGTTGATCCAGGCCGGATTGAACAATGAAGCGGGTATCACCCGTCAGCTCAGCCAGGTCAGCAATGCTGCCAATTGCAGCCAGGTCATGAAGAGAAATTGAATTATCTGTTTCCTTATATCGGGTTAGGAGAGCTTCTGCGAACTTGAGCGCTACGCCAGCACCGGGCAGAGTGGAAAGGGGGTGAGCTGCCCGTAACCTGCGGGGATTGATGAGCGCGAAGGCGGGAGGCAAAACATCCGGAAGCAAGTGATGATCCGTGACAACCACATCAATTCCGATGGACTGCGCATAGGCAATTGATGCTAATTCAGAAACGCCGGTGTCACAGGTAAGAATAACCTGAACACCCTTGCCAATGAAATCCTTCAAAGCATCCAGCTTGATGCCATGTGATTCCCTGGCTCGGACAGGAAGGTGGTAGTGTACATTGGCACCAAGCTTTCTCAAAGTGTCGACAAGGATGGCAGTGGCGGTTTGCCCATCAACATCAAAATCTCCCCAAACGCCAATCACTTCCTGGTTATTTAGAGCTGAAACGATCCGGTCGACACCTTTTTCCATGTCGGGCAAATCGTTGGCGGAGGATGGAGAATAACTACGAAAATTCAGAAAACGCCGCGCATTTTCGGGTGTGTCATAACCACGCTTGATCAAGGTTTGCAGTACCAGGTCAGGCACATTGAGCGATGCTTTGAAGTCGGGTGGAATGGGGGCAGAATCAGGTAAAATCCACTTTTGCTCAAGGCGGACGGGCGTCAAGACAGGCTCCTATAGTGCATCAAAGGATAAAGTTTCAAGATCATCGGCAGAAAGAACGGACTCTTCTGTTGTGTTGCTCCCTGCTGATTTTCCCCTATTACACAACGAGCGATAACGGCAAAATGCACATTTTTGTGGTTGGTCGGTCTTATTAAAACCTGATTCGCTCTTTGCCAGGATGGAATCCACCATGCCAGTCAATAAATCCACATCTCTGTCAAATTGACCTTGAGAATATGAGAACGTAATAGGGTCAAATGGAAACTGGGGAAACCAGTATGTCATTTCAATTTTGTCAGGTGATAAATTAATCGCGGGTTGAAAGCCAGTGTGACCCAAAAACAAGACAAGTGGATATACCATTGTTTGGATTTTTTTGTGCAAATTGCTACGGTTGGGTTTTACCTGGCTGGTTTTCCAATCGAAAATTTTTGCTGTTGGTGCGTCATCCAATACTAGAAGATCAAACTTGGCCAGCAAACGATAACCGTGAAACGGAACGGATATCAGTAATTCAGGTCGAGATGTGCCAGAAAATTGGCTCGCTTGCAGGGTAACGAACGACTGCCACCAAAATGATAGGTCAGTGTTGTCTATGGTGCCCTGTAAAATTTCGGGATCAACACCTGAAAAATATTGTTGAACCATGCGGTGGAACTGGTAGCCCAGTTCCATTTTTTCCTCATGCAACCTGGCAGGTTCACTTTCCACAGCCGGCCATTCCAGCTTGCGAATATGTTTCAGTAGGAAACGATATTCGCAGTCCATGAAATCCTGCAAGTTGGCCTGTGAAAAGGCAAAATCAATCGGTAGTTTCATTTTCCTCCTGCCACCTGGCATGTAGCGCCTCAAGAGGAAGAGCCTTGTTCATGTTTCCCTTCTTGCCGGTGTTCCAGGTGATTACCAATGACCGCCGTGCGCGAGTAATCCCCACAAATAGCAGTCTTAGCCGTTCCCTGGCATACTCCACACGGGCATCCTGGGTGGCTTTACCCTCTTCAGAGAACAATTCCCGCGTATCTTCAGATTTTAGGGCTTCAATCTTGCTCAACAATTCTGCAGGAGGATTGTAGTTCTCACGGATGAACCATTTTTCGCCTTTGTAGGAATCAAATACCTGAGCGGAGGGAAAATCATAATTATTGACAGACATCAGGTACACCCTGTCCCATTCCATCCCTTTCGCCTTGTGAAAAGTGGAAACAAAGACCTTGCCTTTGTGTGCATCAGGGTCAAAGCGGGTTTCAGTATCACTAAATCCCGAAAACTTCCGCGCACTGCTCGAAATTTCTTTGAGTTCATTGGAATAATCAACCAGTCCATAATCCGGATGTAATTGCGCGCTGAATTCAAGCATTAGGGCAAACTTGTGACATAAGGCAAGCTCTGCTGGGGAGGAAAAGAGGGATTGGGAGATGCTCAAAAGTAGCTGATCGATTGGCAATGCTGCTGCCTGGTGCCAGTTTATGAACCAAATGCGGAACTGATCCAATCTGGCCAGGGCTGTCTCGGAAAGGCTCACAATTCCACTTACTCTCCGCCATTCCCCACCAGCCCTGGGGTAGAAGAAATCTTCAAGATTTTGGAGTCTGGAGAGCGCGTTAGCAGTGTCGCTGAGCTCTTGTTTTATTTCTGCTGAGTCATCATCATGTGAGTAAATTTCTTGAAAAGCCTGTGAATACTTCTTGGTTGCAGAAGGTTCTGCCAGTGCTGATAATACCTTTTCCAGTACTCTTGCAGTTTTCCGCGTTGATAGATTGGTTTGAAGAAGTTCGACAACTTCTATATCTTCCGTGATCAAAGCGTCAATTACCTGTTCAGCATAATTCCCAATAGGACAAAGTACCGCTATAGTTTTATCCAAGTTAGCAGGCAACCATTGTTTGATGTTCCGTACAATGGTTTTTATTTCCTGGTCCGGGGTAAGTTTTTTCCCTTGAATGTAAATGGCGTTTGCGAGATTGTCTGGATTAGGTTGAGGGTCACCTGGAGGGGTTGGCTGAATGAATGGGGTGTCTAGCGCATTGCGCAAACCGGGATGGGGAGGAGTTTCCTTCGTCCATTTGATCAGGAAATTGGCAAGGTCGATGATCTTTTTGCTTGAACGGCCAGAATTTGGCAAACTTCGCTCGGTCACACCTTTTTCTTTTAGGAAATTCCGAAGATATTTGGGGTTTGCCGTAGTGAAAGTCTCGTAGATGGCCTGATTTGGATCACCAACGCGTACCCAATTACCATCTTCACCAGATAAGAGGCGAAGAATCATTTCCTGAATGCCGGATGAGTCCTGGGCTTCATCTTCCAAAATGTAAGGCCAGCGGTCGCGCAGCCGTGCGAGAAAATCGGCATCATTAGTAAGTACGCGCAGCGCCAAACGGACCAGATCTGAAAAATCCAGCGCATTCCGGTATCTCAATCCACGCTGATATTGCGTATATACATCTACTCCCATATCCACTAGCATGTTTGAGTAACCAAATTTCTCCACTTTTTCGAGGATATCAGTTGGTTCCAATTGAAGGTCTTTGGCAAGAGAGATGAATTGTTGATTCATTGAAGGGATCAATTCAGACCAGGACGAGCGCGCGCGGAAATCTTCGGATAGGTTTATGTCCGGTTTTACTAATGCGTCCACCATTTCCGAGTGTTCTCGCAAATATCCGGAGGAAATCATTTCGATCATTCGGTTTGATTCGGACTCATCGATGATCGTGAATTGGTCAGAAATTCCTGCCAGGTCTGGTCTCTCACGAACGATGTCGTGTGCCAAACCGTGCAAGGTACGTACACGGTACCCGACGTTTTCCAACAGGTTAGATTGGTGGATAAAATCCCCTATGCGGGTAGAAAAATTGTCCACTGCCGAGTTCACCAACGTAACGATCAAAATCTCCTGGTCGTTACGGATTTTTCCATCCAGGATTAGTTGAGCAGCCAGGTACGAAAGGGTATGTGTTTTTCCACTGCCAGGTACTGCCGAAATACCCATTTTCCCATGGTCATATTTGAGTATTTCCACCTGGCTTTGACGGGGTTTAAACATCTCTCTCTCCCCGTGCAATTTTTTGACGGCGGAGCAAGTCCTGCACTGCCATCACGAGCGCACCTCTTTCCTCCACTCCCTGTTCGTTAAGCCCGATGGTGCATAAATAGACGTGTTCACGGCAGCGGCGCAGAAGACCGGAAGTGACGTTGAGCAGAGAACGCTGGTTGTTGTGGAATTCGTCTTCATCGGTCCACTTTTGTCCACGCTGCCAATTACGGTTCAATACATATGGTTGGGTTAGAGGTTGGTCGAGCCGGCTCCACCAGCCATGAGAGCCAATGTCAATCCAGAACTGGAATCTCACAGGCCGATTGCTCATTAAGAAAGAAAAAGCAGGAGAAAGGAACACGGAATTGGTTTGGGATTGTTGCACCCAGGTTGACAAGGATTGAGCCGCGAGAATTCCGCTGGAAAGCACCCGCGCATACTCTTTTCCAAATTGCTGGGGTTTTCCACCTGGTGCAATTGTGCCGTTACGGAATCCCTTGCAGGACTCGATCAACCTCGAAACGAGAGCAGCAGCGTCAAAATCTGAGTGAATACCAAAACCCGGCTGTGAAAGGACTTCACCAAAAAGACGGCTGATCCAATGAGCCAGTTCCTCGTTCCCTGATTCCTGGTTGGAAGAGATCCATTCCCTGAGTTGTTCGTATCTTTCTCCCACCACGTAGGTGATGCGGGTTTGCATTTCCGGCTTGACAGGACCAAAAGGTTTTAGGAATACAGGTGATAAGGCGGGGGAATACAACATTTGGGTCAACAACTCAGCCCGAACCATGTCACAACCTTCGATGGAGCACATGAATGCGTTGCGCACATCCTGTTTGGAGGGTTTCAACCCCCAGGAAGGGTTGGAAATTTTCACTAACGTCATGATTGCCTGGATAATAGGCTCGTCGCGAAGACTTCGCGATGGACGGTAAGTTAAAAAGGGAATTCCCGAATCATTGAATCCGGTAGCAAAGGTAAATCGCAGGGAATCACTCAAAAACGGGGTAAGGACCGCAATATCGGCTGGTTCAACGGAATCCTGATCCATCAGTTGACGGATTACCCGACACGCCCAATCAATCGCTTCAGGATAAAAACGGAAGGATTCTACGTCAAAAGTGGAGTTAAGTTGGATTTTCTTGTTAGATCCGGTACGATTGACAATGCTGGCAGCGAGGTTGGATTCAAGAACCTGGAGGTCAGCAGATGACGTGAACGAATCGGTAAAATTCATTGATCCGGAACATAACTTTGAGAGCTGGAATGCCGAAATGGGATCGGCACCGAGAAAAGTACGAAAACCAGCATCCGAATCCATGATCAAAAGCGCTGATTCCAAACCTGGAAGAAAATCAGCAACCATATCATGGGCTATGGGGATGTCTTCCTCAATGTTGTCGTAGATCAGGTGTTTAAAGGTGTTCTGTAAGTACTTTCTGCAGATGAGGGATGGCCACAGAAAATTTTGGAAAACACTCAACTGAAGAGAGAAATCAAGTAAATTGTGTTGGAAGCAAAAATTCCGAAACAGGAGCGCGCATTCCTGGGCTTGCTCGTAAATCGTCACTTGAGTCGGTTTTCCGACCCAGGCTTCTGTCAAACGGCCGGTGATTTCAGTGGGAGGGAACCCAACTACGGCTGATTTGTTGAGATTGTCAAGGATTTGGCTGTACAAACGATTCGGATCTATCGTGACACTATCGAAGTACCCTTTTTCCACAAGCGGCTCTACAATGCCAGCAAGGTAGTACTGCGCGGTTTCCAGTGTCAGGAATTTGGGAGGTTTGGCAGGTTTTTTAAAGCCTGCAGCTTTTGCGATGACTGGCCAAAACAACGAAACCATGCGTTGTGCAAGACCGCCAAAGGTAAGGATTGAAGGATGACCAGCAGCAGGATAATCAGGATGATGTACGGCAGTGTAATAATCATGGGCGAGACTGCGTTGGGGGACCATAACCAGTATGGAGTCAGCGGCACACCCGGATTGAACAAGGTGTAGCATGCGGTTGACACCGGCAGTAGTCTTGCCGGTGCCGGCTTTGCCCTGCAAAAAAATGCTTCCTTGCAGGGGGGCACGAACAATGATTCCCTGTTCCTCTGTCAGATTCGTCATGAATAGATTACCCGGGAATTCCAGCCATCTTGAGGAGAATGGCACGGGTGAGCATCGCGTCTGATTCGGCACGGTGGGTTTCGTGGATGGGGATTTCAAGTGACCTGGCGGCCTCTTCCAGTTTGAAAAGCTGCAGTCCTCCCCTGATGGGGTCTCTCAACCCGCGAAACTGAGAATACAACTGCATGACATCAAGAAAGTTAAATTTATCCCGCCAGGCAAATCCATGTTTTCGATGAGTCTGTTGCAACATTTGCAAGTCAAAGGGTGCATTGTAGGCGGCTATTACGCGACCATAAAGCACATTTCGGATTTCGGTCCAGTACCATGGCCAGGGCTTTTCAGCAGCGACCATCTGGTCGGTGATGTGGTGGATTAATTGCGCCTGCCTTGGTATCGGTTGTAACGGTCTGAACAACCTTGAAAAGATGAGGCTGCCATCATGATCAACTATTGTCAGCTCAATCACCTCATCATTGCTGGACAACCCCGTTGTTTCGGTATCCAGGTAAACCGGTTTTTGTTCGATCACCTCTTTAGCATAGCGAATGACTTGTTCCTGTTGAGATTGGTATATTGAATTCAAAAGTAATCCTTCGCGAGAGGTTAAGGAAGCGACCAGGAGGAAATTTCTTGCATGTGCACTGTAAAACCGGGGTCATCAACCGCAGAAATGAAAGCTCCGATGTACCCTTTTTCCTTAAGCGAATTGTCAGTGAGTTCTTTTACTAAAACGCCGTTTATGTACAATTTTATAGATTCATTTACGGCCATGACGCCGATGCGATTCTGTTGATTTGGACCGGGTAGGATGTGGGTATCCGGGGTCGAATCAACAATCATGGTTGATTTGGAGCCGTTTTGTGCCAGGAGGTAGTAGCTACCGCTACAAGTGATCCCAAAGTAATAACCATACCCATCTCCATATGTTGGCGCGCGGAACACGATGCCGTATTTGTCAGCTCCAGAACAGGAAATTGTCTTGAAAGTAGCTTCAAGATAAAGATTCTTGGGGTCTCTGGAAGTCAAGCGCCAACGTAACCCTCTGCCTGTTTTGAGACTCTTGAAGACCATCGCTCCATTTTCAACGGTGATAATCAAGGCAGAATCTTCAAAAGGATAATCTTCCGGTCTGAAAAAGGCCGAGTAGTTGCTGAGGTCGTTGTAGTACGTCGGATCTCCCAATGTCAGTTTTGGATCGGTTGGTGCAGTCGTTGGGGTTGCACTGGCAGTGGGCGTAGGCGACTCGGTGTTGGTTGGTGTGGGCTGTTCAACAGGCGGCAAGGATGGTTCCACAGGAGGAACCGGTTCTGTGGCAGCGGTGGTGGGTAAAGAGGCCATGGTTTGAGCAACCCTGGTGGCGACGTCATTTGCGTCAGGTGTAGCATTGGATATTGGCAGATTGCAGGATGCAAGAATGAAAACCAATACTGTGATCACAGGAAGTAATTTTTTCATGCGTTCCTCACTTTGTCTAAGTTTATTATAGCCCACGCTATACCTGGAAAAAATGATTAAATAATTCCTCTGAGCAAGTAGGTCGTTTACTCTCAGGTATAATCGATTTGTGCAACGGGTATTAATACTGGCACAAACCTATTAGCAAATTCGTGGATATTTCATTTTTGTCGATCGTTGGAGAAACAATGGACGGAAGGGTAATGGCCATTGATCCAGGTGAAAAGAGGATTGGAATTTCGCTGAGTGATTTGACTGCGACGCTGGCTGCGCCTTTCGCAGTCATCCGGCATGTTGCAATGGCTGAAGATTGCCAGAAGATTGTGGAAATCGCAAAGCAGAATCAGGTGACTGTGATCGTCATTGGGCAGGCTTTGGGCGGCGAAGGCGAATCAACGCCTCAATCAAGACACTCACAAAAAATGGCAGAGGTAATTCGTCGTTTAGTGGACATCCCTGTGGTTCTCTGGGATGAAAGTGGCAGCACCCGGGACGCGCAGAAAATTGCACGACGCAACCTTGCGAACCGTAATGCTCGATCAGGGCACCTGGATGACCATGCCGCTGCTGTTTTACTGCAGGACTACCTGGACGCGGTGGCACTCAAGGATATGGCATGAAATCAAGACCAAGGGCGAGGGGAATCGCCCCATTTATCCTGATACTTTTCTTCTTCTTTCTAGGTGGGGTAATTCTTTGGTTGGGGATACCGTTTTGGGCAGGATCCATTTTTGGAGCTGCTGATGATGGACTTACCGACTTGCAACGTTGGACATACAGTTTGCAGTTATTAATTGATCGCGATCAGCTGGTCAATGGTGCGTCCAATCCAATCCAGGAAGTTCCTTTGACTATTGAACAGGGAGAGTCAGTCAACAGTATTTCTCAAAAACTGCAATCAGCGGGCGTGGTCGAGGATGGTGATGCTTTCCGAAATTATCTCATATACAAAGGTAAGGATTCATCAATCAGGGCGGGAGATTACCTGCTGTCGACCGCAAAGTCGGCGGTTGAGATTGCTGGTGAACTGGAATCCATTTATACAGCGGAAGTCCCGTTTTTCATTTACCCGGGTTGGCGGGCAGAGGAAATTGCAGAATCGCTTTCTACAAGTGGGATTGAGGTAACTGCAGAAGATTTCCTAATGGTGGTCAAAGAACCATCCAAATACGATTTGCCCGGGATAATTTTCGAGTGTCCATCAGCGGAGGGTTTCCTTTTCCCTGGTGAATACATGATCCCGCGGAAAACGACAGCGTCGAACCTGGTGAGCACATTTATTCAGAGATTCGTTGAAAACGTTCCTGTATCTGTGATGAATGGCGTGACAGAACAAGGACTGTCCCTGTGCGAGGGAGTGAATCTGGCTTCAATCATCCAGAAAGAGACCTTTATGGATGATGAGAGGGCCCAGATTGCCTCTGTGTTTTTCAATCGACTGGCAAACGGGATCTACCTGGAAACAGATCCCACGGTGCAATACGCTCTTGGATTCTCAGAGAAATGGGGAGGGTGGTGGAAAACTCCACTCATGCAGGGCGACCTGGATGTGAATTCGTTATTTAATACCTACCGATATCCCGGACTTCCACCCGCACCCATCTCAAATCCGGATCTTCCTTCGCTTCAAGCGGTCGCATTTCCAGCAGAAACCCCCTATTTCTTTTTTCGGGCGATGTGCGACAATTCCGGCTACCACGATTTTTCTATCACTTTCGACGAACACTTGAATAAGGCTTGTGAATAAAAAAGGAGACCGTGGGGTCTCCTCTTTCATCTTGCCAGTTTTTTGGTTACTTGGCGTTGTAACCCGGACCGGATTTATAGAACTCCTCGTTTGCTGCAATTGATGGGGTGAGGTCAACCACTTCACCCGCAGCAAGGACTTTGGTGGCAACCAGGTGGACTGGTTCGCCATCACGATTCGTGCCATCATAGACCTCGGCGAACCCATCGGTACCTGCAGGCATGGATTGCCGTTCTCCACCTTTGGCGGTGAAGGCTGCAGGAACATCCTCAATGGGGAAAATGGCATTGTAGGGGCATTCCGCTTCGCAAGCGCCGCAATCAATGCAGGTTTCGGCATCTATGTAGTAATTCGGGTACAGATCCTCCGGTTTTCCAGGAGTGATGCACTCTACCGGACACACACTGGCACAACCTCCGTCGCGCAAACATAAACTAGTAATTACACGTGGCATTTTTATCCTCCAATTTGATTTATAGTTTTATTGTAACGCAATATACCGTTTTTCGGCTTCGTCCCAATTGATGATTTGCCAGATCTTTTCAAGATACTCAGCCCGACGGTTTTGGTAATTAAGATAGTATGCGTGTTCCCATACATCCACTACAAAAATGGGCTCTAAACCTTCCATCACGGGAGAATCCTGGTTGCCGGTGGAGTGGATGACAAGTTTCTTATCTGGTTTCATGCTTAACCAGGCATATCCACTGCCAAACCGACCAAGCCCAGCTTTTTCAAACTCGGATTTGAATGCGGCAAAGCCACCGTAATTTTGATCGATTGCTTGTGCCAATTTACCTTTGGGTTGACCAGACTGGCCCGGTGCCAGCGAAGTCCAGTACACATTGTGGTTATAGACTCCACCGCCGTTGTTCCTCACGGTCGTCCGGATCTCTTCCGGGATTGCAGAAAGATCGGCAAGGATGTTCTTCAGTTCCCAATCGAAAAATTCGGGATACTTTTCCAGGGCTGTATTAAGGTTCTTCAAGTAGGTGGCATGATGCTTGGTGTAATGAATTTCTACAGTCCTGGCATCGATGACAGGTTCCAATGCATCAAATTCATAACGCAATTCAGGGATCACGAAAGGCATGGCAGTCTCCTCATCTCTTGGTATATTTTTTGTTGTTAGAAACTCGATTACAATAAAATTCTATACATCCCATCCTTCTTTGTCAAGAAAAATGACCGGTAATATAAAATGACTCACTTATCAACAGGCTCAAAATCACAATTTTCACCGGTAGCAGTCCTCTTGATCGGCATTTTGGCGGTTTCCACTGCCTCTCTTTTCATCCGTTTTGCGCAAAAGGACGTTCCCTCTATTGTCATTGCTGCAGGCAGGATGACGATTGCCGCGCTGATATTATGTCCTTTTGTAATTACCCGGAACTGGCAGGATATTCGTAGAATTGACAGGCGAACCTGGGTTTTCATGCTACTGGCGGGCATGTTCCTGGGATTTCATTTTGCCACCTGGATCACCTCTCTGGAATACACGACCATTGCCAGCTCGGTGGTACTGGTGACAACAGCGCCTTTGTGGGTGGCTTTGTTTTCCCCCATTTTTTTGAAGGAGAAATTAACACGCTACATAGTTGCAGGTCTGGTAATCTCCCTTGCGGGGAGTGTAATGGTGGCGCTTAGTGGTCATTGTGCGATCGCTGGATTGCGGCTTCAATGCAACGGATTGAACGGATTTTTTGCAGGAGAACATTTCCTCGGGAACTTGCTGGCCTTGGCGGGAGCTTTCCTATCTTGCGGCTACCTGATAGTGGGCAGAAAAGTTCGTCACCAGGTTAACCTGACGACATATGCCTTTCTGGTTTATTCTATTGCCTCGCTGGTATTGCTTTTACTGGTGTTATTGTCCGGGGAAAAACTCATCGGATACGCTGCAAAGAATTACATCTGGCTCATTGCACTCGCAATCATCCCCCAATTGATCGGGCACACGTCTTTCAATTGGGCACTCAAGTATCTTTCAGCGGCTTTTGTGTCGATTGCGCTGCTGGGAGAGCCGGTGGGGTCAGTGGTCCTGGCTTACATATTTCTCAGAGAGAAGCCGGTTGGATTGGAAATTATTGGCGGTGTTCTAATCCTGGCCGGAATTTTTGTTTCAACACGGAAAAGTCCTCAAATTCTTGAAGAAAACCCTCTATAAAGAGGGTTTTCTGAGCTTTTAGCGGCTGTACAAGTAGTTGATCTCTCTGATCCTGTCACTCAAACCGCGGTTAAGATCGGAAGGTTTATAGCGCCAACTCCAATTTCCCGCTGGCTTACCTGGGAAATTCATCCTTGCTTCAGTTCCGAGGCTGAGTAGATCTTGAAGCGTAGTAACCGCAAATCCTGCTACTGAACTCCATATACCGCGGATCAAATCCCACGAAAAATCATCACCCGACCTGGCCAGGTAGCGCCGGTAAAAATCTCTTTCCTTTTCTGGAGCAGATTGATACCAGCCCTGGGCAGTGTCGTTATCATGTGTTCCGGTATATGCCACGCAATTCACGGGGTAATTATGGGGAAGGAAGGGGTCATCAGGAGTGGATGAAAACGCAAACTGGAATATCTTCATCCCAGGTAGATTGAACGAGTCTCGCAGTTTAACCACATCCTCAGTAATGACTCCGAGGTCTTCTGCGATAATGGGCAAATCCGGAAATTCCTTTTGGATGGCCGACATGAAACCTGACCCCGGGCCTTTTGCCCAGCGGCCTATCTCAGCTGTGGGCATGTTTGCCGGAACTTCCCAATATCCGCAGAATCCGCGGAAGTGATCGAGACGCACCACATCAACCTGTTTCAGGACAGCCCGGAAACGGTCGATCCACCACTGGTATCCTTGTTTTTTATGAGCAGACCATTTGTAAAGAGGGTTGCCCCACAATTGTCCGGTCGGAGAGAAGTAATCAGGGGGAACTCCTGCTACTACAGTGGGTTTGCTTTTTTTGTCGAGGTAAAACAGCTCAGGGTTCGACCAGGCATCAGCGCTGTCGTAGGCAACGAAAATCGGGATGTCACCGATGATTTCAATCCCTTTTTGGTTTGCGTATGACCTGACATTACTCCACTGATCAAAGAAAAGGAATTGTTTAAAAGAATGCTTTTCTACGTCAGTAGAGTACTTGTCGCAAAAGCCAGATAGAGAATCAGGATCTCTTCTGCGTAATTCAACCGGCCATGAATCCCAGGAACCACCGCCTAATTTTTCTTTTATCGCCATGAACAAAGAATAATCAGGCAGCCAATTCTTTTCAGCTTCCTTGAAAGATTGGTAAGCTTCTTTTAATTTTGCCGAACGTGATTTACGGAACTTAAGATATGCACGGTCAAGTAATGTTCTTTTCCACTCAATCGCTGGTCCAAAGTCAACGTACTCTGCAGGAAGGTCCGGCCTATCCAGGAAGTCATCACGGGTGAGCAGGTTCTTTTCCATCAGGAACGTCGGGCTTACCAGTAACGGGTTTCCGGCGAAAGCGCTGAAGCACTGGTATGGAGAGTCTCCAAACCCGGTGGGTCCCAAGGGGAGGATCTGCCACAAAGAACAGCCGCTTTCAGAAAGAAAATCGATCCACCTGTAGCATTCCGGTCCGAGGTCGCCTATCCCATCTGGTCCAGGGAAGCTGGTTGGATGAAGCAAGACTCCTGATTTTCTTGATAAATTCATTTGATACCCTCCTCGGAAGGATTGATAAGGGACTGATAAACCTGGAAATACGCCATGGCTGATTTGGGCCAGGAGAAATCCTGGCTCATGGATGTTATTTGCATCTTCGTCCAACGTGGTTTGTCTTTGAAGATTTGTGTGGCAACGGAAAGTGTAGCAGCCAATTCTTCAGGATCTGGGTGGGGAAACAAAAACCCGGTTCCAGTTTTACGCATATTGGTATTCTTGATCGTGTCTACCAGTCCACCGGTGGCGCGGGCGACCGGAATACACCCATAACGCATGGCAATCATTTGTGCCAGTCCACAGGGTTCGTAGCGGGAAGGCATGATCAACATGTCACCACCAGCATACATGCGGCGTGATAGTTTAACGTCAAACTGAATTGCAGCTCTCACCTTTTTTGGAAGATCTTTCTGTAACATCCTGCAGGCATCCTCCAAATTGGAGTGACCTGAACCAAGCAAGATAGCCTGCCAAGGTAAGTCTGCAACCTTGCGCAAGCCCTCAATAGCAATATCCACGCCTTTCTGATGGTCCATGCGGCTGATCAGGATGAGCAATGGAATATCTGGTAACTGTTCCAGCCCGAATTCCTTCTGGAGTGCCAATTTGTTTTTCAACCGTTCATCCAAGCTGGTTGAGGTGAACTGGAACAAGATGTCCTTGTCGATGGAGGGATCCCAAGAATCCAGATCAAGACCGTTAAGAATTCCAGATAATCTGGCCTTGTGGTTACCCAGGTACGTTTCCAGACCGCAACCATACTCAGAAGTCAACATCTCATTTGCGTAAGTGGGGGAGACAGCCAGGATCTTATCCGCGGACGCAATACCCATTGGCAAAGGAAGCAACCTGGCCCAAAACGGAAGTCCCTCGGCGGAGGTTGGCGGAACAAGGTATTTATACAAAGCTTCTTCAGAACCGCTGCCCATGAAGGGCAGATTATGAATGGAGAGCACTGAGCAAGCTGAAGAAAGGTAGTTATCCATGATTTTTTGATGCTCAAGCGCGTAAACAGATAACGCAGTATGCCAGTCATTTGCGTGTAGTATATCGATTTTCCATTTGATGGCACGGGGAATTTCAAGGCAGGCGAGCGAGAAAAAAACGAACTTTTCAGCGTCAGCCAAGTAATCAGGGCCGTAAACAGCCGGGTTTTTATCGAAAGGCTCTCCCGCCACAAGGTAAACAATCACATTAGAGAGTTGGGTGGAGAATAGGTCGGCTTTGACAGGTCCATCAGCAGATTCAACAAAGAATGAGGTAATCAATTGTACATTTTGCAGTTTCTCTTTCAACTTCGGGTAAAAAGGGATTGCCAGGCGGATGTCAACCTGGCCTGAATTTTTTGATGTGTTTCCCAGTTTCTGAATCGCCAACGGAAGAGAACCAGCAACGTCACCCAGACCTCCCACTTTGATCAATGGATCAGCTTCGGAGGCAAGAAAAAGAACATTCAACGGTTTCTGTTTTTGTGTGATCATCCTGCTCATCTCAACATTTCAATGTAATCATCTGTGGTAGTTTCTTCCAGGTCAGCTCCGAGGAAGTCCAGGAGCTGAGAGATCAACTTGGATTTCATTTCCGCGTCGTCTCGGCTCCAGGTGCGGCTTTTCACTTCAAGAAAGTGCCCGATTTGCGGGTTACGGATTTCGTCGAAGTTGATGAAGAATTCCACATCCTTGTACCTCACCAGGTAACGAACCCGATTCTTGTCGATCTCTTTTTCAAATTGAGGTTTGAAGTACTCGCGATAAAAACGCGGGCTTTGAGTGGCTGGAGCCAGGTACCGGCTGCGTGAGAGTAGCACATCCTGTTCGAATTTATCCTCGCTTGTGGGTCCGATAAGGGTTAATCGTGATCTCACCTGTTCGATCTTGCCCTGTTCGTCGAGGAATTCATCCTCGCGATAGCGCAGCATGCCCTGGTCCACATCAGTGAAGAAGAAATAGATGTCGTATTCCCGGTAGTGGCGTTTGCGGATGATTTCGATATCCGAATTCAACAGCCGTTGCATGATCTGCTCAGGATTCTTGATCCTGACTTTCGATTGGATTTCAAAACTTTCCTCTTCCGACGTTCCGCCGATGGCGACAAGTTTGGAGAGAACAGAAGATTCGCGTTTGATCAGGAAATTGTCAATCTTACGGGCGTATTCGTTGCTTTGCTCGAGCAGTTCCTCCTGGTTCAGGCTGGTCAGTTCCCGGTTCCTCAAAAGCCAGGTGCCGTTGACCATAACGTCAGTTACGTCAGAAGCTTTCGCGGCGTAAATGATCTGTCCGTAGGTCCCATGGGCATCGTGCCTGAAACGAGGACTGTTGTGAAGTGGAGAAAGGTCCAGCAACACGAGGTCAGCCCGCTTGCCTTTTTCGATTGAGCCGGTCAAATGTCCAATGTGCATGGCTTGCGCACCCAGGCGGGTAGCCATGAGGAGAGTATCACGGGCAGGCAGGGTAGTGGGATCTCCGCTGAACCCTTTTTGGAGAAATGAGGTCAGGCGCATTTCTTCAAACATGTCAAGATCATTATTGGAGGCAGGTCCATCTGTTCCAATTCCAACATTGAGACCCAGTTCGAGCATGCGCTTGACTGGGGCAACTCCTGATGCCAGTTTCAAATTTGATGACGGGTTGTGGGCAATTCCAGCACCGGAATGTAATAACGTGCGGATTTCACCATCATCGACGTGCACACAATGTGCAGCCAGCACCTTGGCGTTGAACAGGTTTTGCTTCTTGACATAAGGGATCACCGGCATTCCCTGTTCCCGGCGCATATTTTCCACTTCTCCGGCGGTTTCAGCGAGATGAGTGTGCAGCGGGACGTCAAACTCAACCGCCAACGCAGCCGTGGCCTTGAGGATCTCAGGTGTGCAGGTGTATGGTGCATGGGGGGCGACAGACGGAACGATCAGATCGTGGTCTTTCCAGCGTTTTATAAAATCCCGCGACATTTCCAGTGACTCTTCAAAATACTGCGAGTCAGGAGTGGGGAATTTCATCACGGTTTGTGAGCATACTGCACGCATTCCCACCTGGGATGTTGCCCGGGCGACGTGCTCTTCAAAATAGTACATGTCAGCAAATGAGGTGATTCCAGAGCGGATCATCTCAGCGCAGGCCAGCTTGGTGCCCAACTCGACAAAATCGGGAGACACGAATTCCCGCTCGACAGGCATCATGTAACCCATCAGCCACACGTCGAGGCGCAGGTCATCTGAGAGTCCCCGCAGGAGGGTCATGGGAACGTGGGTGTGGGCGTTAACCAGTCCGGGCATGAGAACTTTTCCTTCACAATCGATGACCTTTTCAGACTGGTAGATGGTATTTATTTCAGACTCGAGGCCTACTGCCACGATCCCAGAGCCTTTGATAGCCACTGCTCCAGGGTTGAAGATTTTAAAGTCCTGGTCCATGGTTAATATTTCTGCATTTTTTAGGATTAGGTCAACTTTTATCATTCGCTCTCCGTGTTCCACTATTTATTTGTTCCCATATGAACGCAAGGCAAGTATTCCAGGCCCAAAGATCTACCTGGTCTGGTGGTCCGGAATACACCCTGCAAGCCTCTTTCACTTCATCAGCAGCCTGGTAAGAGAGAAGGAGTCTGGAGGGTTGGCTGCCTTTTTCTAATGTTGCATTCAAGAGCAAATTTTGAGGAATTATTTCAGTCGGATTTGTATCAAATGATGAATCCTCAAGGAATAGTACTCTGAATTGGTCGCTGTTTTCGGGGATATTCTTGGTAACGAGTTCCCTGGAAATTCCAGATAGGATACAAGAAAGAGAAGAATATTCCTGAATTAGCTTGTTCGAAATTTGTTGCGGTAGCGTCTCGCCATCAAATCCAAAAATTGCAGGGGATAGCCGATGCTCAACAATTTCAGCAATTTTGTTGATCATCTCATCTGCTGCTTCTGCGGATTCTGCCCTGGCAGTGATGCGTATATCCACATTTCCGGGATGGGCTGCGAGACCGACTGTTGGATTTTGAAGCAGCTCTAGGTCGCCGATCATAGAATCAATCACCGATTCCCCGACGCCAGCAGTATGAATGATCCTGGTTTTGATTACCCCATCCAGGCGAAAATTGTCTTTTAAGATGGGTTTGACCGCATTTTCATACAAGTATTCCAGTTCAGATGGAACTCCGGGAAGAGAAAATAGAATTTTGTTTTCTTTTTTGAAATAGAAAGCTGGGGCAGTTCCCACAATGTTGGGAATGCCAACAGCGCCAATTGGCAGGTAAGCCTGCCTACGGTTGTTTTCTGTTGGTTTAAGTCCACGCCTTGAAAAACGATCTTCGATTTGTAGCCACAGCTCGTGTTGGAATTCATTTTCAACTTCAAACGCAATTGCAACGGCGTCTCTGGTCGGGTCGTCAACAGTTGGGCCAAGTCCGCCGCTCGTGATGACGACGTCAGCCCGGTTTAGAGATTCGCGGATAGCTTCTGCAATGCGGATCGAGTTATCCCCAACAATGGAGGCGCGATATACATTCACACCAATTTTCTGCAGCTGCCTGGCAAGAAATCGAGTATTCGTATCAAGGATCTCACCCAGCAAAAGTTCTGTGCCAATGGCGATAATTTCTGCTGAAACCATACCTGCTCCATTATTTGGTCTCATTTTATCAGGTTTTATCAGGAGCTAATGTATATAAGGTTTGTACTTTCATAGAAAATCAATAACTTGGTGTAGAATTTTATCGGAAAAGGAAGGTACTTTGGTGGAGTGTAAAAAAGTCCGTAACTCCAGTAAACAAAGACTGGGCAGGTGGGGTGAAGAAATAGCGCGTGCTTACCTGGAGGAGCAAGGTTGTCAATATATCGATAAAAACGTCCGCACACCGGATGGTGAAATTGATATCGTCATGAAACAGAACGAGATGTTGGTGTTTGTTGAGGTCAAGACAAGGAGGAATTCCAATTTCAGCTATCCTGAGGAAGCCGTAACTGATGAAAAGATCGAGCACATGGAGGATTCTGCCACCTGGTACCTGCAGGCGCATTCGGAATCTTCGACTGACTGGCGCATCGATGTGGTTGCTGTAATCGGCAGCCCGGGTTCCTTATCACCCCAAATAGAATGGTTTCAAAATGCCAATTGATCTGCCTGGTAACAAGGTATTGTGGATCGTTGGACCCACTGCAGTCGGGAAAACAGGCGTTGCCATCCGGTTGGCTTCTCAAATTGGAGGAGAGATCGTATCAGCAGATTCACGCTACCTGTATAAGGGAATGAATATTGGTACTGCAAAACCCACAGAAGAGGAGATGAACCAAGTTACCCACCACATGATCGACATTGCAGACCCTGATGAGACCTGGTCACTTGGACAATACTATTCCAGGTCGAAGGAAGTGATAAAAAACATACTTTCGAGGGGAAAAACACCAATTGTCGTTGGAGGTACTGGTCAGTATTTCCGCGCATTTACCCAGGGTTGGACATTGCCAGGTGCAGGACCAGAGTATGAACTAAGGGAACTCTTAGAAAAATGGGGTAATGAAATTGGATATCATGAGCTCCATAGGAAACTGGCGATGATTGATCCAGAAGCCGCTGCGTTTATTCAGTCTGAAAATATGCGTAGAACGATCCGTGCATTGGAAGTGATTTTCACGAGCGGACAAAAATTCTCCGATTTGCGGCAGAAAACCATCCCGGAATTCGATTTTCACATAGTTGGACTGACGATGAACCGCGAAAACCTTTATCTCCGGGTTGATGAGCGGATTCAAAAAATGTTTGAACAGGGTTTTGTTGAAGAGGTTAAAGGGTTGGTAGATAAGGGCTTTGGAGCTAATTGTCCATCCATGTCAGCCATTGGTTACAACGAAGTGCTGCAGTTTCTAGAAGGGAAAACCACGTTGGATGGTGTCATTGTAGAAATGAAACGAAAAACCAGGCAATTCATCCGACGTCAGGCAAACTGGTTCAAACCCAACGATAAAAACATCCGGTGGTATGAGATGGGAGTGGATGTGGTGGACCGAATTTTAAAAGATTACCGTTAATAAACCTGGAAAACAAAACGGAGGCTGAAGCCTCCGCTTTCTTTGCTAATTCATGTAAGAAGGAGTTCCGCTCCTGTGGGGGACAGGGGGAGGGAATATCTTTTCAAATTCATCTTTCGAAAGCGTTTCGGTCTCAAGTAACCGGTTGGCAACATCATCCAGCTCTTTGCGGTATTTTGAAAGGATTTCCTTTGCTGTTTTGTATGCCTCAGAAACCAGAATTTTGACTTCCTTGTCAATTTGAATGGCAACAGATTCCGAGTAATCCCGTTGCTCAGAGATTTCCCGTCCAAGGAAGACCAGTTCTTCTTTTTGTCCGTAGACCATCGGTCCGAGTTCGGAACTCATACCAAGCCGGGTGACCATATTGCGGGCTAATTTTGTGACCCGCTCAATGTCGTTGGAAGCGCCAGAGGTGATGTCATCAAAGACCAGTTCTTCAGCAGCGCGTCCACCCAAGAGACCAGCCATTTCTGCAAGTAATTTCTTGCGGGGCATTAATGTTCTATCATCCATGGGAAGTGAGATCGTGTAACCGGCTGCCATTCCACGAGCGATGATGGAAACTTTTTGCACAGGATCAGACTCAGGCAGTGCGTTCATTACCACTGCGTGACCGGCTTCGTGATAAGCCACGATTTTCTTTTCTTCGGGGCTGATCAGGCGGCTCTTGCGTTCAGGACCGGCGATGACCCGTTCAATGGATTCCTCGAATTCACTTTGGGTGATGCTTTTTTGGTTTCGTCGTGCAGCCAGGATGGCAGCTTCGTTTACCAGGTTTTCGATGTCTGCGCCTACGAAGCCCGGAGTTGATTTTGCTACAACACCAAGGTCAACATTAGGATCAACAGGTTTGCCTTTGATGTGAACTTTTAGAATGGCTTCTCTTCCGCGAACGTCTGGTCGATCCAGCACAACACGGCGGTCAAAGCGGCCGGGGCGCAGCAGGGCAGGGTCGAGGATGTCAGGACGGTTGGTGGCTGCCATGATGATCACGTTTGTGTCGGTGTCAAAACCATCCATTTCAACCAGCATCTGGTTAAGAGTTTGTTCGCGCTCATCGTGGCTGCCGCCGAGACCTGCGCCGCGCTGTCGGCCAACGGCATCAATTTCATCCACGAAAACGATACAGGGAGAATTGCGTTTGGCCTGTTCAAAAAGATCACGAACGCGGCTGGCTCCAACACCCACAAACATTTCAACAAATTCAGAACCTGAAATCGAAAAGAAAGGTACGCCTGCTTCGCCAGATACGGCTTTTGCCAGCAGTGTCTTACCAGTTCCGGGAGGGCCAACCAACAACACGCCCTTGGGTATGCGTGCACCGAGCGCTACAAACTTTTGAGGCTCACGAAGAAATTCAACCACTTCCTGTAGTTCTTCTTTGGATTCATCAACGCCAGCTACGTCCGCGAAGGTGACGGTGGGATGATCACCGGAGAACATCCGGGCTTTGGATTTGCCGAAAGACATCGCTGCGCTGTTGCTGCCTTGTGCCTGTCGGAAAATGAAAAAGAAAGCGCCACCAAGTAGAAGAAAAGGCAGAATATAGAAGAGGGCGTTCAGAACTCCAGAAAGAGCGCTGGGTGGTTTTACCAGCAGGCTGATTCCTTTTTCTGGTGAAAGGTCATCAGGACTGACACCGAGGGCTATCAATTGTTCGATCAGTGTGGTTTCTGATTCCTTGGTTGCCGTCTTCTCATCCGGACTATCTTTGAAGATAATGGTTAAGTCGTTTTCTTCTTCAGTAATTTTTGCAATCGTTCCTTTTTTGATCTCATCTGCGACCTGGTTGATTGACAGAACAGAATCCTGTCCTTTGGTCTTGTCCATGCCAAAAAAAACCAGAATAATGATCGAAATGAAAAGCAAAAAATAGACGACATACGATGGACTTCTTGGTTTCAAATGTTCCTCCAACTGTATATTAACAGCACTTACACAATATTCAAGATTATACCAATCCAATTTGTGGTTTACCAGTAAAAGGGTGAGTTTGCAGAAAGATTAACAAAACTCTGATAATCGTATTCTTGCGTGATAAAAAAATCCACCCTGGGCGTACTTGTAACTCAAAAAGCGACGACTTATCGCTTGAGATTACTTGATTTTGATTTTTGTTAGTGATTCACTCAAAGGATGACATAATCCACAGCCAACGTGCGGAGTTGCAACCGTGGAATTAGATTTGGTACAAAATGCAGCAACTTTCATTTTCTTTCCAAAAACCAAAAATTTACCCTTTATTGATGGGTTCAATTTCATAAATTCACAATTATTCGCCCGCTTTATTCCTGGAACCGGGCAGTCTGCGCAAAGCGTGGAGATCCATTTTTTTGCCAGGGGGCTGACACCGATCAAGCGGCATTCCTCAAAATTCCTACCCCGGTAGTAATCTCCATAAAAGAACGGGCATTCTATTCCAGATGGTGTTCTCATTTTGTCTCTCAAAACAGCAATCCCCTGATTGGGGATTGCTGCATATTTTGAAAAATTTAAACCCGGGTTACGTAATCGCCAGTGCGTGTGTCAACCCTGATTTTGTCACCTGTTTGAACGAAATAAGGTACTGAGACTTCAAGTCCGGTTTCTGTTTGGACCTTTTTCGTAACCCCTGTTGCGGTGTCTCCCCTAACGGCAGGTTCTGCATAGGTGACATTCAAATCCACTGTTGTGGGGAGCTCAATGTCGATCGGCTCATTTTCGTAATAGGTCAGCTTGGCTTCCATTTCGGGGATCAGGTAGCCGGCATAATCACCGATGATGCGGGATGATATTGCAGACTGTTCATATGTTTCGAGATCCATGAAATGGAACAACTCGCCATCACTATAAAGATATTGCACGTTGTGAAAATCCAGGCGAACATCTTTAATACGCTCACCCGAGGTGAAAGTCTTCTCAAGCGTGTTACCACGGCGGAGGTCACGAGCTTTGATTCGAATTGTGGCATTCCCTCTGCCTGGTTTGCTGAAAGAATACTCGATTACCCTGAAGAGGCTGTTATCCACTTCAAAAATGACACCTTTACGAAGATCATTTACATCTATCATTTGCTTACCTTTCAAAGACCTTAAATTTAACTTCGGAATTATAGTACTTCCAGCCCTGTCTGACAAGGAAGAAAATAGCGATGAAAAAATATCCGGAGTTTATTTCTTTTTCCGTAACAGAAGGGGACCTGCCAGGTCTATAAACCCTGAAAAGAGTGTTTCCAGTAGGGGTGAAAACATCAAATAGAAAGGAACGTATGCAAATCGGCGGGGGCGCTGGACTAAACTCCAAACTGCTCGTGAAACCCTTTGAGAACTGATAGCAAATGCTTCAGCTGGAACCGATCTGCCGTTTTCCAGCTGCCTGGCACGGTCAAAGAACTCGGTTTTTACAGGCCCTGCCCGCAAGACAGAGGCAGTCACTCCGGTATTGCGCAGCTCACGATATGTGGATGTCGTGATTGCATCGAGATATGCCTTGGAAGCCGAGTAAACGGCAATCCCTTGTTCAGGAAGTTTTCCAGCGATCGATCCGATGTTGATCACTCTACCAAATCTATTTTCAATCATTTTCGGGAGGAAGAGTCTCATCAGGTGTGATGTTGCGTGAATGTTCAACGAGATGATGTCGTTTATGATCGTCGTCGGCATCTGGTGAAAGTAACCATACCAGGCCAACCCCGCGTTATTGATCAATACTTCTGGAAAAATGGCGTCATTGGTCAGGGATCGAAATAGTTCTTCCCTTTTAGCTGACAAAGTTAGATCACACTGATAGACCGAGAGATTCCCTCCGGCAGACTGCACCTGATCCTGTAGGGTAATGAGTTTTTCGTGGCGGCGCGCAACTGCAATGACGTGAATACCCTGGTGTGCCAGCAACCTGGCTACAGATTCGCCGATACCGCTGGAGGCACCGGTCACCAAAGCAGTCACTTCGTGCCAGTTTGGCCTTTTCATCAGTTGCGTTGATTTTTTCCAGGCTTGGTTTTTTTGATCAAGACCAGGGTTCGTGTTTTCCACCAGGCAAAAGTATCCGAAAGGGTATCTTTTAATCCTCTGGAACTGTAACCGAGTTCGCTTTTTGCTTTAGAGTTGCTGATTACAGCATTGCTATTGAGTGTCTCAATGCTGTATTTTGTCAATTTCGGTTTGGATTTTGAAATTGAATAATAGTATTTGGCAAAAAATGCAGCTACCTTCGCCAAACCGGTAGGGATATTGATGTATGTAGATTTGAAGGATAGCAACTCCTTGGTAAGCTTCCATAAATCGGAAATTCTCATAAGGTGACCTGAGAGGATGTAAAGCTGCCCAACCTTTCCGTGGTCCCTGGCGAGGATCAACCCTTCAGCAACATCACGAACGTCAACGAAATCATAACTGCCGGTGGTTCCCAGGTTTACCTTGTTACGCATCCAATCGATCATCAATTCGCCAAGTTCGGATTTTTGGAAATCATACGGACCAATGACGCCAGTTGGGCAGGCGATAACCGCTGGAAGACCTTCTTTTACTTTATTGAGTACTAAAATGGTTGCTTCTGCTTTTGATTTGTCATACGCGGCAAGGTTCTCCGCGGGATCAATAGGGGTGTTTTCATTGATTGTTGTGCCATGGGGAATGCGTTTGAAGGCGTGAATGGAACTGGTGTAGATAAAACGCTTCACGCCGGAATGCATGGCAGCCTCGATGACGTTACGGGTGCCTTCTACGTTCACCTGATGGACCAGGTCTTCATTTCCCGCAGAGATCGATATGATCCCTGCCAGGTGAAACACGTTATTAATCCCTTCAAACGCTCTCAGAAGCGACTCTTTGTCAAGGACGTTACCATACACAACCTCAACGCCCATTTCTTTTATAGGACCAAGGTCTTCACCAGGAAGGACAAAAGCACGAACGCTTTCTCCTCTCTCAATGAGTTCTCGAACTAATACATTGCCAATGTGACCTGTAGCCCCCGTGACAAGATTCATTTTCTTCTCCATTTTGCCAGGTTAATGATTAATTCAAAAATCAGCTATCGAGTAACCTTTGCTAACTGATCGATACACTCATAAGGTTAAATGTTTTTGTTAAAAAATCTCCCTACATCATTCTAAGACGGCTACCAATGGAATGTATGTGAAAAAGGTCACATTGAGAGTCACAAAAAAACAACTGGACATCAATTTGTCCAGTTGTAAGTGGCAAACAAGGGAGTGGAGTTACCCGAGACTGGGTTCGATCAGTCCATAATCCCCGTCACGTCTGCGATAAAGGACGTTGACGGCATTGGTGTTCACGTTGTAGAAGATGAAAAAGTCTTCGTGGGCCAGTAATGCCATTTGTTCAATCGCCTCTGTTTCATCCATGGGAACCAGTGTGAATGATTTTCGGCGCACAATAATTGTGGGTTGTTCAGCGTTATCCTCAGGGATGTTAGTAATTCCCGCCGCAGAGGTCCCATCTCCGCGTCCGCGGTTTCGCTTTCCCTTGAATCTTTCTATTTGGCGCTGCATTTTATCGACCGAGCGGTCGATGGCTGTCAACATGTCGTCGTCACGTTCCTCAGTGCGCAAAACATAATTCTTGCCTGTTATTGTGACCTGGGAAATCTCCCGATCAGCTCTATTCCGGGCATTCTTGGCATACGACAGGTCAAATTTTATATTTTCAAGGTCGGGCAGTAATCTTTCAATACGGGGAATTTTTTTGTCAACGTATTCCTTGATGCGGTCTGTCAATTCCATGTTCTTGACATTGATTACAACTTTTTCGTCCATTTTTACCTCCAAAAATTGAATGGGAATCTATGGATTGGAAACCTTTTAGGGGTGAGTATCAGTTCGAATTGTCTTTGCGACGGAAATGGCATGCACACACCTGGCACCGGATTCAAGTATTGCTTTCGCGCAATGATTCATCGTTGCTCCAGTTGTGATGATATCGTCTACCAGTAAAACGCTTCTACCTCTAAGTTTAGCAGAATTTCCTAAAAATGCACCTTCCATGTTGATATTGCGCTCCAGCGCAGTGAGGTCCACCTGAGATCCGGTTTCCTTGATGCGCTGGACTGCATTGTTCGACATCGGAATATCAAAATATTGAGACAAGGGACTGGCTAATAGTGCGGATTGATTAAAACCGCGGCTCTTTTGTCGGACTCGACCTAATGGGATGGGAATAATTAGATCAATTTGCATTTGTTTTCGCGAAACCAGGGAGATGAGGAACTCAGATAGAGTATCTGCAAGTCCGATGTTTTGTTTGTACTTTAAGGACAGAACGGCCAACCTGGTTGGACCATGGTATTCAGCCCAGGAACTGATGGAGGAAAGGTACACGGTATCCTCCATACATTGATGACAGACTGTTTGGGTGTCACTGATAAGGTTTCCGCAAACGACGCATTGTATCGCGGTAATCTTGTTGATCTGATCAAGACACTCCTGGCACAAACGCGAGTTCTGTTTTCCGCAACCGGCACATACAGGGGGATAGATCCAATCCAGGGCGATCCAGAGAAGCCTGTTCAACTTGTAAGTAAGTCTCATAAATCGGTCATTCTGGTTGATTTAGTTCAGGCAAGTTTTGTGATGTCAATTACCTGTAGGAGTTCCCAACAATTCTGAGAGAATTTTGCTGGCTTGGGGTTCAAGGAGAGTATAGAGGATGATGCCAACAATGACAATCAAAACAAGAACCAAGAAATACTCTATCAAACCCAAACCGTTACTTCCTGAGTTCTTCATGAATTCAATTTCCTTTCGCTGGCATTGACTGTTATCAAGGAATCCCATTTTGAACCGATTATCAAGTTAATTATAACTAGCATTCAAATAGTCTCAAGTGAAACTGCTGGGATTGCCCAAGGCTGGGCCCAATTTCTGCTTCTTTTTACCAGAATTCTTCGTATAATAGTAGGAGAGAATAAAAATGAAAACTTGGTTAATGAATAACATAAACAATAAAACGGAGGAAAAGGATGAGTGACCTGTTTGATCGTGTAATTTCACAACGGGACGCATTGACGAAACTCATTGCGAAAATCCCTGGGTTCAAAGGCTATGCTGAAAGAGCAGACCGCCGGTATGCAGATAAACTGCTGCGCGAATCCATTGCTGAAAAATTCCAGGGCTTGTGGCAGCGGTTATCCGCTGTGCAGCGAGATTTGGTAATTGCCGGAAACCTGGAAGTAATGGATGAAATTGACATTGCTTCAAGCAAGCTTCGCCAGTTCATTGACCGAATCAAAACGGCAGCCTATGGCTATTCGGGCTTTTTTGACACGGTTAAGGTCAACGAGCCGGAATTGGAAAAAGTGTATCAATACGACCTCACACTTGTAACTCTCGCTGATGAGGTAACCAATGCGATCGATAATCTTGAAGCTTCAATTGATACAGATGGGTTTCCTGCTTCAATCCGTAATTTGAATCAGAAAGCGCAGGATTGTCTTGATGCGTTCAATCAACGAGCTGAAGTCATGAAGCTGGGACAGTAAAGTAGTTAATTCATATATTAGATACTCAGGGAGAGAAAAAATGGCACGAATTTTTGATGTAGTTGAATATCCAAGCGAGATGACCGATGAGCTGGTTCACCGGTTTCCAGAAACCGGAGTAGCTGATCTCCGGTTGGGTTCACAGGTGATCGTTCGGGAATCTCAGCAGGTTGTGTTCATGCGCGATGGGCATGCGCTGGACACCTTTGGTCCTGGCCGGCATACAATCGCCACTGCCAACATACCGTTGCTGATAGACTTTGTGGGAAAGGCATTCAATAACCGCACCCCGTTTACTGCAGAAGTCTATTACGTTTCGATGAAAGAGTTTGTAGACCGCAAGTGGGGAACAGCCCAACCGATCATTGTCAAGAACACGGGCGTGGGGTTGGGAATCGCCCTGTTACAAGGATATGGTTCCTACAGTTTCCAGATCTCAGATGCGCAGCAATTTGTCACCCAGGTGGTTGGCGCACAGGGTACATTCCGCATGACCGATATCGAAAACCGGTTGCGCACCATGCTGCTGTCAAGATTGCAGGATTTGCTGGCGACAACCGGCGGAACCAAGAACGTTCTGGAAATGGTTGCCCTGACGGATGAGTTAGGGACAGGTGTGCGGGTGAAATCAGCTGATGATTTTGCTGCCCTGGGGTTGGTGCTCAAGACGTTCTATATCGGTAGCTTGAAGCCATCCGATAAATCCGCGGAAGAATTGCGCGCCATGGGCATGCTTGACATGGCCACATATGCTCAGCTGCAGGCAGCAGATGCAATGCGTGATGCCGCCCAGAATCCAAACGGCGGAGCTGGATTGACCGCTGGTATTGGTGCAGGACTTGGGATTGGAAATGTACTTGGACAATCACTCCAGGGAATTGGTACAAACCAGGCAGCAGGAATGTCTGCGGCTGGTGCTGCAGCGGCTATTCCCGCGGTGATGACGACCGCAGAAGCTGCAGCTGTGTTAAAGGTGGCTGAGGCTGATGTCCTGGCTGCCATCACATCCGGAGATCTAAAAGCCAAGAAGATAGGTGAGTCCTATCGCATCAGCAAGGAATCGCTGGAAAACTTCCTAAAGAGCTAGTCAAAAGGATGATCAACAACAAGCCCGAAGTTACTTGCTTCGGGCTTTTTTATGACGAGTGTATAATTTAAGAGGTTGGCATTCTTTGTACAAGGTGGATGGATGAAACTTCATGAGTATCAATCCAAATATTTATTTGCTAAACAGAACATTCCCATACCAAAAGGTAGAATAGCGGGGTCACCGGGAGAAGCAAGGCAAATTAGTGAAGAATTAGGCGGCAAAGTTGTCATAAAATCACAGGTTTTGGTGGGCGGAAGGGGAAAAGCAGGTGGTATCCGGCTTGCGAAAACACCCGAGGAAGCAGAAGAGATAACGACACAAGTACTGGATTTGAAGATCAAAGGATTACCAGTTAGAAAGGTACTGGTTGATGAAGCCATTTCGATTGCTAGAGAAATTTACGTAGGAATTACCAACGACAGGACCTCAGAAAAGCCGGTACTGATCGTCTCCGGTTCGGGAGGCATTGAAATTGAAGAGGTTGCGCGAAAATCACCTGACAAAATAACCCGCATGGTCATCAACCCGTTCTTTGGTTTACGAGATTACCAGATACGGGATATTGCTATAAATATTGATCTGCCACGAGGCTTTTGGCGGAATTTTGGCGAGATCATCTACTCACTTTGGCGAGTCTACCTGGAAACGGACGCTACTCTTGTAGAAATCAACCCATTGGTAATAACTTCAGACAATCGGCTCGTGGCGCTGGATGCCAAGATCATCATCGACGATAATGCGCTTTATCGACATCATGACCTTGCGGAGATGCGGGACCTGGATGCTGAAGATCCGGCTGAGTTAGAGGGTAGAAAATTTGGCGTTTCCTTCGTGAAAATGGATGGGAATATCGGTTGCCTGGTCAACGGGGCTGGACTGGCAATGGCAACCATGGATATTATTAAATTATTTGGAGCGCAACCTGCAAATTTTTTGGACATCGGTGGCGGAGCATCATCCGAAAAGGTGGCTGCAGCCCTCAGGTTGATCTTAATGGATAAATCCGTCAAAGCGGTTTTAATCAACGTGTTTGGTGGCATAACCCGTTGTGATGAAGTGGCAAAAGGACTTGTTGCAGCATGCGAGGAAGTAAAACCGCGCGTTCCCATTATCACCAGACTAGTGGGAACCAATGAAGAGGAAGGCAGAAAAATATTGGAAGGTTCAACGATGATCTATGTGGACTCACTGGTGGAAGGGGCGCAAAAAGCCATCGCCATGATAAAGGAGTCGAACCAATGAGCATCCTCATCAATAAGAACACGCGACTCATTGTACAAGGAATTACCGGTAATGAAGGGCTTTTCCATTCGCAGCAAATGCTTTTTTATGGCACCAATATTGTTGCAGGAGTCAGTCCTGGTAAAGGCGGTGACTGGGTTTTAGATGGCAAGGTTCCTGTCTTCGACACGGTAAAGAACGCCAAAGAAGTGACTGGTGCAAACGCCTCGGTAATATTTGTCCCTGCCAAGTATGCAGCAGACGCGATATTCGAAGCCTCTGATGCAGAACTACCACTTGTCGTCTGCATCACCGAAGGTGTTCCCGTTCAGGATATGATGCGGGTCAAGGAGTTCCTGCGTTCCAGGAATACCAGGCTGATCGGGCCCAACTGTCCTGGAATATTAACCCCGGGCGAATCAAAAGTAGGAATCATTCCCGGTAACATTTCCAAAGCTGGCAACATCGGCATCGTTTCCAGATCAGGAACTCTGACCTATGAAGTCCTCTACGCGTTATTAAAAGCTAACAAAGGAGTCTCAACGTGCGTAGGTATCGGTGGAGATCCTGTAAAAGGGATGAACTTCGTGGATGTGCTGGAATTATTTGAAGCTGATGGTAAAACAGATTCTGTAATATTAATTGGCGAGATTGGCGGGAATGACGAAGAATCGGCAGCAGCATTTATTTCGAAGAAAATGACCAAACCTGTCTACGCATTTATTGCAGGCAGATCTGCACCACCAGGAAAACGCATGGGGCATGCAGGCGCGATCATTGAGGGGACTTCCGGAACCGCGTCCGGAAAGATCGAACTGTTAAGGTCGATCGGGGTGAGAATCGCTGAATATCCTGAACAATTCCCTGAACTGCTCTAAAAAAAAGGAGGCTCGACTTAAGAGCCTCCTTTTGCTGAGAATACTGATTTACTTCTTATGTGTATCGATGTAAGAAACGGCGTCGGCGACAGTTTTAATAGTTCGGGCATCTTCGTCGTTGATATTGATCTCAAATTTCTCGCAAAAACCGTCAATGAGGAAGAACTGGTCCATCGAATCTGCCTTCAAATCTTCGACAAACCTGGTATCTTCTTTGACCTCAATTTCATCAACCTTTAGAACTTCAACAATCACTTCTCTTACTTTTTCAAAAGTATCACTCATCTTTGGATCCTCCTGGATAGGTTCATAATCAATAATCTTATTTTTACCTATACTAATTATACTGTCAAGGATGGAAAAACCGCTCAATCGTATTGAGAAAATGTTAGTATACTCAAACAAAGAAAGGTATGTCCATGTCCGATATTTCCTCCAGAAAAGATGACCATATTCGAATAAATCTCGAACAGGACGTTAAATCCAGTCTGTCCCCGGGGTTTGATAGGATAGGGTTTAAGCACACGGCGCTCCCAGAATTTGATTTTCAGGATCTCGGTTTTGACTGCGTATTTTTTGGAAAACCACTTCGCGCACCAATTTTGATCTCATCCATGACCGGCGGGACGAGTAAGGGCGATGAGATAAATCAAAATCTTGCAAGTGCTGCACAAAAAGTGGGAATTGCCATGGGGGTAGGTTCGCAGAGAAACCAGGTGGAGTTCGGTCTTGTTTCGCAGAAAACCGATTTGCGAACCATTGCCCCGGACATTTTACTATTTGCCAACCTCGGCGCTGTGCAATTGAATTACGGGTTCGGTTTGGATGAATGCCAGAAAGCGATAGACATTCTGGAGGCTGATGGGTTGATCCTGCATTTAAACCCGCTGCAGGAGGTGTTACAGCCTGAGGGACAGACAAATTTTAAAGGATTACTGAACAAGATAGAACACATTTGTCAGCAGATTAATCAACCAGTCATCGTAAAAGAAGTAGGATGGGGAATATCCGCGGAGGTCGCAATAAAACTTGTCAATTGCGGTGTCGCAGCTATTGATGTTGCCGGAGCCGGTGGAACTTCGTGGTCGGAGGTAGAAAAATTCCGTCATACGGATGAGTCGTTATACAGGATCGCATCGAGATTTAATGATTGGGGAATCCCTACCGCGAAAGCGATTCAGGATGTGCATCAAGCGCTTCCGGATACGCCTGTCATTGCTTCTGGAGGGCTTCGAAGTGGATTGGATTTGGCAAAGTCGATTGCTTTGGGCGCTTCTCTGGGTGGCTACGCTGGACGATTGTTGAAAGCGGCTACAGTGTCTGGTGAAGAGGTTGTGAAATTACTCGATGAAATTATCCTCGAGATGAAGGTTGCCATGTTTGCCGCCGGAGCATCCAATTTGATGGAATTGCAGAAGATCGTTCTGGTCGGGCGAAGTGATGCTGATTTCAGATAGCGAAGCTATGATCAAGACGATGAAAGGCGCAATTGAGCAAGAGTTGCGTCTTTGTGTAGATGATTTCCTGAAGGGTTTTCCCCTCGATTTCAAGTCCATGATGTTGTATCCGCTGGGACTGCATACAAAAAGCGCGGGTAGGGCAGCTGGCGGCAAACGATTACGGCCGTTACTTTTACTCAGCGTTTGTCATGCCCTCGGTGGGCATTGGGAAAAATCTGTACCAGCCGCGACTGCTGTGGAATTAATGCACAATTTCTCTCTGATTCATGATGATATCCAGGATGGCAGCGTTCTACGAAGGGGAAAAGAAACACTTTGGGTGAAGTGGGGAATACCATTAGCGATCAACGCCGGGGATGCAATGCTGACGTTATCCAACCTCGAATCGCAAAAATTAATTCGGGAGTTCAATGCTGAAGTCGTTCTAAAGACAGCCACACTGTTACAATCTGCCTGTCTTGGTTTGACCAGGGGACAACACCTGGACATCGCGTACGAGCAAGCTGAAAAGATTTCAATAGAGGATTATTGGCAAATGGTGGAGGGCAAGACAGGATCGTTATTGGCAGCGTGTTTTGGATTAGGTGCCTTGTTGGCAGATAAGAATGATGAATACATTTCCAAATGTTCATCCCTGGGATCAAAAATCGGGGTAGCCTTTCAAGTGCAAGATGATTGGCTGGGTATTTGGGGAGATGAGGAAGTAACTGGGAAATCAATCTCCAGTGATCTCATTGAGCGAAAGAAAACATATCCTATCTTAAAAGGGTTGGCTTTGATTCCCGCGTTTCGGGATTATTGGACAAACAACCCCCAATTTGAACCGGGAGACCATCCAACTATTATGAAATTGTTGAATTCAGGAAATTTGAAAGACACCATCCTGGGGGAAATAAGCCATTTCTATCGAGTGATCGAACAAGAAATGAACGAGATGTTTCCAAAGAAACCTGATAATGAAATACTTCTTTTTGTGATGAAGAATCTTCGCTATAGGTCTATCTAATTACAATCAGTTTTCAAGCAGGATCTTTTTTGCTGTTGAAAATGGGCGGATTGTTGACGCCAGTTTTTTCAATGTCAGATCACGTTTTGGGTCCACTAATTCTGGCAATAACTCAGAAAACGGCAAGATCAGATAGTCGTATCGAAACAGGTGAGGATCCTGGATTTCGTCATTAAAGATCACGATATCCAGGTCAATTGTCCTGGCAGCATACTTATCCGCAACTCGGATGCGTCCTAACTCCTCTTCAATGACTCGCAAAACGCTTTCTTTCAGGTCAGAAGGGAGAAGTGAAGTTTCAATGTGAACAGCCAGGTTAAAAAAGTCTTCGGTGGAAGATCCAACCGGCCTGGTTTTCCAAATGGATGAGTACGCCCGCAGGTTAACTCCCGGACGATCCTTAAGTTTTTGGACCGCCAATGGAATATTGACCTCAGGATCAATGTTGGACCCCAGGATTAGATATACCTGGTTCATCCCTAATTATTCCTTCATGCGGATAATTTCAACACCTACTGAACGTGAAAACCGTACGGCGCCTGGCTTTTCGACTTTGACGCGAACACCAAGGGCGCCGGGTTCTTCGAGGCATAACTTAGAAATATCCGTTGCAAGTGCCTCAACCGTGAAGCGTTTTATCGATTCAGTGTGCGCCAGCACTTTTTTTGCCACTGTGCGGTAATTGACGCTGTCATTCACATCATCCGTTCGGCCTGCTTTGTGGATATCAGTATAAATGGTGATGTTGACCAAAATATCCTGGGGCTGTTCGCGCTCCCGTTCCGTTATCCCAATCACGCCTCGAATCAATAAATCTGTAATAAAAATCTCATCCATTTTATTCTCCTCATTAGACCAAATGTCTTCCGCCATCCAGGTGAATGATCTCGCCGGTGATGTACTCTGGACCCTCCAAGAGGAACAGAATTGTCTCCTCAAACTCCCTCATCTCTGCCCAACGTTTTGCAGGAACGGATTTCAGGATATCCTGGGTTTCACTCTCGCCTTCAGGAGGAAGTATCGCCCCAAGTGCGATCCCGTTGACGATGATTCCCGGTGCCAGGTTGAGTGCGCTCGCTTTGGTGAGCGCTGCGAGTCCGGCTTTGCTGATGGTGTAGGGGAAGTGATCTTTACCAGGTCGAAAAGCACGCCAATCAAGCAGGTTAATTATCCGCCCGGTTTCAGATCGTGTATAGTTACGCGCAAATTCACGCGTGAGGATGAAGGGCGCTGTCAGATTTACCCTTAGGTGTTCCTCCCAATCTGAGTCTGTTGAGTCCAATAAGTTGATGGACTTGAAAATCGACGCATTGTTGATCAGAGCGTATAAATTTGAAATTTCGTTTGCCCGGGAGATTAAAAAGTGAATGTCCTCAAGGTTTGACAGATCAGCTTGCATGGTCCAGGCATTCACCCCCGTTACTTTCAAAGCCGATGCCGTCGCTTCCACTTCTTCGGAAGAAGTATTGTAGTGCAGGATGAGATTTGCACCTCTGGAGGCTGCTGCGAAGGCTGCTCTTTGACCAAGTCTTCTGGCCGCCCCAGTTATTAAAATGGTCTTTCCTTTGATTTCCATAAACATTTTTACCTTTCCCTAAATGTTATGGGTATTGAGGAATAAAGTCAAGTGTTGTATAACAAGCCAATTATGGACAAATATTGTCCGAAATGATATGATAAATATATATAATAATAAGGAGTAGAAAATGAACACAATTACTTACATTGTTCCAGGAATTAGCTGTAATCATTGCATTCACACCATTACGCAAGAATTATCTGAGCTCTCTGGAGTAAACCAGGTAGTTGCAAACGTTGAGAACAAGGAAGTTACGGTCTTTTACGCTGCGCCGGCTACGGCAGAAGCCATCGAAAATCTTTTGGCGGAGATTCATTACCCAGTTAAAAAGTAATCCGAAAGAAAAAATGGACAAATTAAAAGATGTTGTTCTTCCTGTAACCGGGATGACCTGTGCCAACTGTGTGGCAACAGTGGAACGAAATATCAATAAATTGGATGGGGTCAATAAAACAGTTGTCAACCTGGTAACCGAACGGGCAACTGTAAATTACAATCCAGAAATGGTAGATCTTCCGCAGATCATTGCCAAGGTCAAGCGTGCTGGCTATGGGGTAGCCCAGGGTGACATTTCGTATTTCGTTCCACAACTTACAGATCATCAGGATGGGCTTCGACTGGAAAAAGCCATCCGGATTCTTGACGGAGTTACGTCCGCGACGGCGAATGTGACCACTTCCAAGGTTAATGTCAGATATATTCCCACCGTTGTACTGACTGAACAAATTCAGAACGCAATTACTGAGAATGGATTTGAAGCGATTTCACTGGCTGAAGATTCTTCACAGGTGGAGGTGAGAGCGAGAGCCGCAGAAACGCGAAAGCAAAAACACCTCTTGACCGTTGGACTGGTATTAACCATTCCTGCTTTTCTTATTTCAATGTCAAGGGATTTTGGATTATTACCGCACATGATTGCAGACGCACAGTGGCTAAACCTTCTGCTGCTGTTGCTGGTCACTCCTGTTCAATTCTACGTGGGGTGGCAATACTACGTGGGTGCGTATAAAGCTTTGCGCAATAAATCTGCAAACATGGATGTCTTGATCGCCATGGGGTCATCTGTAGCGTACTTTTACTCGATCCCCATCATTTTTGGACTTCTACCCGGGCACCCATACCTGGAGACTTCGGCGGTGATCATCACTCTTGTGCGCCTGGGTAAATACCTTGAAGCCAAAGCCAAGGGGCGGACAAGCGAATCCATTCAAAAGTTGTTGTCACTGCAGGTGAAAACAGCCCGTGTGATCAGAAGCGGTGTTGAGATTGATATCCCGCTTAAAGAAGTGGTTGTTACAGACTTGCTCATTGTTCGACCCGGGGAAAAGTTCCCGGTTGATGGACGAGTACTGGTTGGTAACACATCGGTGGATGAATCGATGTTGACCGGCGAAGCAATGCCAGTTGAAAAAGGACCGGGAGACGAAGTGATCGGTTCGACGATCAACAAGTTCGGTTCTGTGAGGGTTGAAGCCACCCGTGTTGGAAACGATACGGTATTGGCACAAATCATCAGGCTGGTAGAGAAGGCACAGGAGAGCAAAGCTCCGATACAAAAACTTGCCGACGAGGTTTCAAGGATCTTTGTACCAATTGTCATAGGAATAGCGTTGGTCACGTTTTTCATTTGGTTGGTTCTGGTACCTCCGTCATCACAAGGCGAGGTTAATTCTCTGACTCGGGGATTAATCCACATGGTGGCTGTGCTGGTAATTGCCTGCCCATGTGCAATGGGTCTTGCAACGCCCACGGCGATCATGGTGGGCACAGGCCGGGGCGCAGAAGACGGTATCCTATTCAAGTCCGGGGAAGCGCTAGAGCGAGCTGGAAAAACGGACGTGGTGGTTTTGGACAAAACAGGCACAATTACCCGGGGACATCCAGTGGTAGTGGATATTTTGTCATTTGATGAGTCATTGACAGAGAAGGAATTATTGATCGCTGCAGCAAGCGTGGAGAGGGGAAGTGAACATCCGGTGGCGGAAGCGATAATCAACATGGCAGATGTAAGGTCTTTGGTTCTTAAAGAGGCTAAAAATTTCCTGGCAATACCCGGCAAGGGTGTACAGGCTTCTGTGGATGGCCGCCTGGTAAAGGTGGGAAATATCGAATTCATGGGTGAACCAGGAAAACTACCAGGCAGTATTGGATCGGTATTAAATAGTTTTCAAGAGCAGGGGAAGACTGTGATGCTGGTCAGTATTTCTGACGTTCTGGTTGGGGTCATCACCGTGGCTGACGAGATCAAACCCGGAGCAAGGAAGGCAATTGACGCATTGAAAAAGCTGGGTTTGCAGATAATTATGCTGACAGGGGACAATGAAAGAACGGCACAAACCATTGCGAAACAAGCGGGCATCGACCGTATCGTAGCTGGTGTTCTCCCTGAAGGCAAAGCTGATGAAATCATTAAACTCCAGGGATCCGGAAAAACAGTAACCATGGTGGGTGACGGGATCAACGATGCTCCTGCACTTGCCCAGGCAGACTTGGGAATCGCCATCGGAACTGGCACTGATATTGCCATATCTGCCGCTCCGGTGACGTTAATCGGTGGAGACCTTTCATCGGTTGCCAAGGCAATTACGCTCTCCCGGTTAATCTTAAAAACCATCAAGCAAAATCTGTTTTGGGCATTCTTTTACAACGTACTGCTGATCCCTGCGGCGGCTCTTGGTTTGTTAAACCCCATGTTGGCAGCTGGTGCCATGGCGTTCAGTAGTGTATTCGTTGTTACAAATAGCCTTAGACTAAAAAGAGCAAAACTCGAATAACTCCATTAAACCCATTTTTTCGCATTTACTCCTGATGGTAAAATTGATGAAATCCCAGGAGGTGAAATGAATATCGACGAAAAAGCGGTCAATACCTTGAGATTTCTATCAGCAGATGGTGTTCAAAAGGCTAATTCGGGGCATCCCGGATTGCCCATGGGAACTGCGGCAATCGCCTACGTCATCTGGTTGAAACACATGCGCTATAACCCGCACAATCCGAATTGGTGGGATCGTGACAGGTTTATCCTTTCGGGAGGTCACGGGTCCATGCTTCTTTACAGCATGTTACATCTGACCGGCTCCGGGGTGACAATTGAAGACCTGCAGCAATTCAGGCAGTGGGGATCGCTCACTCCCGGACATCCAGAATTTGGCTTGACTCCAGGTGTGGAAACGACGACCGGACCACTGGGACAGGGATTTGCCAACGGGGTAGGAATGGCGATCGCTGAGGCGATGCTCGCGAACCGTTTCAATCGGCCGGATTATCACCTGGTGGACCATTATATTTACGCAATTGTTACTGATGGCGACCTCATGGAGGGTGTCACCGCAGAGGCTGCCTCACTGGCAGGGCACTTGAAACTTGGAAAGCTTGTTTATCTTTATGACGACAACAGGATCACCATAGACGGTTCGACTGAGCTGTCCTTCACGGAAGACAGGGCAAAACGTTTTGAAGCATATGGCTGGCAGGTGCTGCATGTTGCTGATGGCAATGACCTGGAAAGCCTCGACAAAGCTGTCATACAGGCTAAGCAAGACCCAAGACCATCTTTGATCATCTGTCGAACTCATATTGGTTTTGGGTTACCCACAAGGCAGGATACAGCCAAAGCTCACGGTGAGCCCCCCGGTGAAGAGGAACTGGCCGGTGCCAAGGCCAACTTGGGTTGGCCGCTGGAACCGAGTTTTTATGTTCCACAGGATGTACAGGAACACTTTACTGATTGGAGGAATAAAGGGCAGGCGCTGGAGAATGAGTGGAAAAAATTGAGCGTAGATTATTCCATGACCTTTTCAGACGAGTGGGAGGAATATTCACGACGGATGGAAGGACGGCTACCGGATAACTGGCAGGACTCCTTGCCTGCATTCCCGCCAGACCAAAAAGGAATTGCCACTCGAGTTGCATCCGGACAAGTGTTAAACTCACTCGCCGCAGTACTCCCAGAAATGGCAGGCGGGTCTGCTGATTTGACACCTTCCAACAATACGTGGATCAAGGAATCAAGTGCCTTTCAGGCAGACAATCCCAGTGGCCGGTACCTGCATTTTGGAATCCGCGAACACGCCATGGGATCGATCGTTAATGGCATGGCATATCACAAGGGGTTCATTCCCTTCGGCGCCACTTTTTTGGTTTTCACGGATTACATGCGCGGAGCTCTCAGGCTTTCCGCGCTTTCACACTTGCCTGCCATTTGGGTCATGACGCACGATAGCATCGGGTTGGGAGAAGATGGCCCCACGCATCAACCTGTGGAACACCTTGCAGCCTTGCGTACCATCCCGAACATGACTGTCATCAGACCAGCCGATGCCAACGAAACGCGGGAAGCCTGGAAAGTTGCGATTGAAAACAGACATGGACCAACTGTCCTGGCGTTGACAAGGCAGGCACTTCCCATTGTGGATAGAAGCATTTACGGTGCGGCTGAAGGGCTGCAAAAAGGCGCCTATATTCTCGCGGAATTTGGAAACGGAGAAGCGGATATCATTCTCATGGCTTCAGGTTCAGAAGTCTCACTGGTTTTTGAGGCAGGCAAAAAACTTGCTGAAGAAGGTTACAAGGTGAGGGTGGTGTCATTTCCAAGCTGGGAGTTATTCAAAAAAGCGGCTCCTGAGTACAGGGATTTCGTCTTACCCCCGCAAGTGAAGTGTAGATTGGCTGTTGAACTCGGAGTGGCACAGGGATGGGAAAAATGGGTAGGTTCGGAGGGTGGCACTATCAGCATCGAAACATTTGGGGCATCCGCACCTTTTCAGACACTTTTTGAGAAGTATGGCTTCACAGTAGAAAATGTAGTGCAGGCAGCAAAAGACTTAATAAATAAAAGAGGATAATATGCGCATAGTAGTAGCATGTGATCATGCTGGATACTCTCTAAAAGATGAAATCATCCTGGAGATTCAGAAGCAGGGCCATGATGTCCTGGATCTGGGAACATATACCCAGGAGCCAGTGGATTACCCTGACTTTGCTGAAAAAGCTTGCCGGGCGATCAGGAACGGTCTTGCAGACAGGGGAGTGTTGATCTGTGGATCAGGTGTGGGAGCTTCCATCACTGCCAACAAGATCAAGGGCATTTATGCCAGTGTTTGCCATGATACCTATTCCGCGCATCAGGGTGTGGAGCACGACAACATGAACGTATTGGCTATTGGCGCGAGGATCATTGGGGTGGAATTGGCACGGGAAATTGTAAGAACATTCCTTTCTGCCAGGTTTTCCGGAGAGGAACGTCACAAGAGGCGATTTGAAAAGATCCAGGCAATTGAGCAATCTGAATAACAACAATTAAACGCGAAGAAGGAATTATGGATAATATTACGCGGCTAGCTCAGATAGGACAATCGCTTTGGTATGACAACATTCAAAGGTCAATTTTGACTGATGGGTCTTTGTCCAGGATGATACGTGAGGAAAAGATCAAGGGTGTCACTTCCAATCCAAGCATCTTCCAGAAAGCAATTGCCAACTCAAAAGATTACGATTTGCAACTTAAGCCAATGTCCTGGTCAGGAATGGACGCTGAGAATATTTTCTGGCAACTGGCGATAGATGACATCCGTGCCACAGCCGATTTGCTTTTACCTGTGTACGAGCAATCCGAAAAAGTGGATGGCTATGTCAGCCTGGAAGTGAACCCGTTATTCGCGCACGATACTGAAAAGACCATCGAAGAGGCAGAGCGGCTTTGGCAACAGGTTGACCGTCCAAACTTGATGATCAAGATCCCGGCCACGCTCGAGGGGATCCCTGCAATAAGGAAAACAATAGCCAGGGGGATCAATGTCAATGTCACCCTCATCTTTTCACTGGAACGATATGCTGCTGTCATGGAATCTTATCTGGCAGGACTTGAAGATCGAAAAGAGGAGGGAAAAACACTTTCCGGTATCGCATCTGTGGCATCGTTCTTTGTGTCCCGAGTGGACACAAAGGTGGACAATCTACTACTCGCTAAACGTGATTCTGGAGAGATGACACAGGTTGCATTCAATAACTTGAAAGGCAGGGCGGCTATTGCTAACACCAGGCTGGCGTACAAACAATTCTTGAATGTCTTTATATCTGACAGATTTCGGACACTGGAAATGGCCGGTGCTCAACTGCAAAGGCCACTTTGGGCATCAACAAGCACAAAAAAACCGGAATATCGGGATGTGATCTATGTGGAAGAACTGATTGGCCAATCGACCGTCAATACAGTACCTCCTGCGACGCTGGATGCGTTCTATGACCATGGAAAAGTGGAACAGACGATTGACAAAGATATTGATGGTGCTGTAGCTATTTTCACTGAACTTTCCAAAATTGGAATTGAAATATCCAGGGTAACCCAGGAATTGGAGAAAGAAGGAGTTCAGGCATTTGCAGACTCATTTACCCAATTGTTGGGGGCGGTCGAAACCAGGCGGGTGGCTGCGTTGGCTGAGCTTGGGCATTTATCTGGCCAGGTTGCGGATTGCATTCGAGAGTTGAATACATCTGATTTTTCAAGACGTTTGTTTGAAAAGGATCCTTCTCTGTGGACTCTTGACCAGGCAGGTCAGCAAGAAATCAAAGTACGGATGAACTGGCTGACGGCGCCGACAGATTCCAAAAATCTTGTACCGGAAGTTGATCAATTGCTGGCAGATTGCCTGGAAGAGGGATTATCAGATGTAGTTCTGCTTGGCATGGGTGGATCGTCGCTTGCTCCAGAAGTGCTCAGCTTAATGCATGATGGAGAAGGAAAGGGTCTGAAACTTACCATATTGGATTCCACAGATCCTGATCAGGTTTCATCGGTCAGAGAATCGATCGAGATTGATAAAACGTTGTTCATCGTCGCCAGCAAATCAGGAACCACAGGAGAAATCAACGCCTTTTTCAGCTATTTCTGGGAAGAATGTTCAAGAAAAGTAGGCATACGAACCGGATCTCATTTCGTGGCTATCACGGATCCGGGTACCAGACTGGATGCGCAGGCAAGAGAACTCCAATTTCGTAAAGTGATCAATGCCGATCCACAGGTTGGAGGTCGTAACTCAGCGCTCACTGCTTTTGGCCTTGTCCCTGCAGGTCTGATTGGTATGGATCTCAAAATATTTTTGGACCAGGCCAAAAGAATGCAGGTGGCTTGCTCACCAGATATTCCAACTCAGGCAAACCCGGGTATTGTTTTAGGGGCCGTTCTTGGTATAGCAGCAAAGTCCGGTCGGGATAAGTTGACCATTCTCACAGACCCTGAATGGGAACCGTTCGGCGCCTGGATGGAGCAGCTGATTGCAGAGAGTAGTGGAAAAAATGGACAAGGCATCCTACCTGTGGCCAATGAGCCGGAATTATCCACTACTGAATATGGAGCAGATCGATATTTTGTTTACCTTAGAAGCTCGAATCAAAAGGCGGCTTTTGTTCAGTCTCTACTGGATGCAAACCAGCCCGTAATCACGCTTGATGTGAAAGACGCATACTCGTTAGGAGAACAGTTCTATCTGTGGGAAATCGCGACTGCGACCGCTTGTTCAATATTGGGCGTAAATTCATTTGACCAGCCGGATGTGCAGGACGCCAAGACGCGAACGTTAAAAAGCCTGGAAGATTACAAACAGCAGGGAAAATTCGAAGAATTTCCAATGATGAAATTATCAGAGGCATCCATTTATGCGAAGCTGAACCTCCAGGTCAATTCCTCAATGACTATTGTAGAAGTGATTCATCAATTTCTGGCAACGTACCTGCGGGAAAATGATTACGTTGCCATCAATGCATTTCTACTGCGGAACAATGAAGTTGAGGCAAGTTTGCAGAACTTCCGAAAAAAGTTGGTAACCAGGTATAAAAGAGCTACAACTCTTGGATTTGGTCCCAGGTTCCTGCATTCCACCGGTCAACTGCACAAGGGCGGAAAAAACAATGGTGTTTTCATCATTATCACAGCTCAACGGTCGAAGGATCTCGTTATCCCTGGTCAGGGAGTCACTTTTGGAGTGATGCAGCGAGCCCAGGCGATTGGTGACTTGCACGCGCTTGAATCCAAAGGACGGAGATTGATTTGGATCGATCTGCACGAACCAGATCCAGATTTGTTGTGAATCGTTAAAAGGCGAGACCGGTCGAACCGGTCTCGCCTTTAGCCTACAAGGCAAATTCCCACATGTAAATGGAACAAGGCTTCATCCGAAGCATCCAGCGTCCACTATTCATTTCTGGCATTTTCCCGTCACGGATGGTTACGTTGGATGGTTTTTCATATGAATTGAAACTTTCTGATGATTTGGCCGATAGCTCCAGGGCAGAAACGGGTCTCAGGCTGGAGGTTCCTGGCATATCGATGGAGACCGATAATTGATCCAATGGATACCTGTTGATCAGCAGTAGTTTGAGGCATTTTCCATCAGGGCTAAGCGTGGCCAATCCATCCAGATAGGGCACATTCGAATGCGCTACAACCGTCTGATCAAGTTCCGGGCTATCGAATTCTTCACTCTCGATTTTGCAGTGTAATACCTGGCTTTCCATTTGACTGAATAAAACGAACGGGTAAAAAATTGAGGTAGCGATCGCATCACTGGAATTGGTTTCGATGAGTGGGAGTACATTAACCATTTGCGCGATGTTAGCCATCCCAACTGTTTGGCAATTCCTATAAAATGTGATCAGAACGGATGCTACATACAATGCATCGCGCATCGTGTAGGTCACATGATGCATACTGACGTTTTTTTCACGTGGTGGTAACCACAGGTTCCATTCGTCAACAGCCTGTAATACATATTGATTGATGGAATATTCTTTGATTTGTTTTTCAACACGTTTGAGAACCATCTCGATGTCCAAATGCGCTGCTGCAACCGACTTGTAAAGTTGAAGGGCATCGTATTGCTCCTTCCAGCTTTCTTTATCCGGCTGGTAAATGTGCCAGGAGAGGTAATCAATCTCATCGCCTGCGCTTTCCAGGACGGTTTTATTCCAAAGGGTTGCCGGGTCCACAGGATCATCTGTCAGTGGGATGTTCCCCACGGCGACGATAATGATGGAGGGGTCAACAGACTTCATTTCTTGAACAAATCTGTGCAAACGCTTGCAGTATTCTGTTGCAGATGTGGTCCCGATCTGCCAGGCACCCCAGACTTCATTTCCGACTCCCCAGTATCTGACGTTGTATGGCTCTGGATGACCGTTAGCAGCCCTCCTGGCACCTTGTTCAGTATCAGCGGGGCTGTTGCAATAAGAAACCCAGCGAGCGGCTTCTTCAGGCGTTCCTGACCCATCATTTACGACCAGAAGCGGTTCGGTCTTAATTTCACGGCAAAAGGCAATGAACTCATCGGTGCCTACCTGGTTGGATTCAGATGCCTGCCAGGCTGCATCGTGGCGTTGAGGTCGTTTTTCTCTTGGTCCGATTCCATCTTCCCAGTGGTAACCACTGGCGAAATTTCCCCCAGGGTACCGAATGATCGATGGGTTTAGTTGACGAATTAGATCAAGGGTATCGCTTCTCAATGCTGATCCATCACTGGTCCAGATGCCATCATAAATGCAGCGTTCCAGGTGTTCAATGAAATGACCGGCGATGAAGGGTGATGCGTTGCCGATTACATCTGCGGTTGAAACCGAGATTGAAGCTCGTTTGGGTTTATTCAAGAAAGAAAACAAACCGGCTTTCAATGGTGCGTATTTCACACTGGTTGATTTACCGGTGAGCGAGAATTCAACATCTCCAACCTCGCGTGTTGTTGCCACAATTGTTACCGGGGTAGCAGTGGACCTTGTTTTGACTTTGATCAGGACTTCTATTCCCACTGGAAGAATGATCGGGGAATCAGGTGAGATGTTTTCACATGTGATCGGAGTCATTTCTTTTGACGAAATAGACACGTCACTTTCGGAAACAGGTTCAGAACCCATCAATACTCTGAACCGGTTGATCGTCGCAGGGGCGAAAGTATTTAGTAATTTGAATGAAAACTCATTGTTGTCAAATTTAAAACTACCAGGAACTACCAACTTCTTGAGAACAAATTCCGGGATTGCCATGTTTTCCTCTCGTTATTGACTTATGGATGAATGTTGTTTAGGTATCTTTATAATTGGGATCAACGCCAGCAATGTAGCCACAGCTGCGACTTGAAATATGAGCGATGTTGGTATGAATGCTTCCTTTCCATCAAGAATGGTGTGAATTCCGAATGTTGTTGTGAGCCAGCTGCCAATTAATGGACCCGGAACCATTGTGAACGCCACCGAGAACAGTATGACATATCCACCAAATTGACCACGTTTGTCTTCAGGGAATAGATCCTTGCTCCAGGCTGAAGTAGCGATGGTCCAGGCGCTGATAGGTGCAAGCCATAGGATTCCTGTCAGTATCAGTGCAATTGTTGACCTTGAAAGGGAGAAGGCAAGTAAGCCAATCATTTCTGCAACGATTGCACAAATGGCAACTTTTTTTCTACCCCACTTGTCAACCAGCAGTCCTAACGGATAAGCAGAAGCGATGCCTCCGATCAAAATTGCAGCGAAAATGATCAGGGAGGCTTGAAGAGTCTCAATTTTTAGGTAATTGGTAATGTAGATGATCAGGTACGGAAAGAATATCTGTTGAGCAATTCCCCAGAGCATAATGGCGACTAACAAAAGTAAAAGATTGTTGTTTTCTTTCAAAGAATTCCATCGGAAAGTGTTGGCAATATTCTTAAGAAAGCTTCCCTGAGGGGGGAGCCTGTCAGTTTTGGGTTCCTGTAGGAGCAAGGAAGAGATCAAACCCAGGATAAAAACCATGCCACCGACAATGTAAAAGAACGGAAAATAACCGACAGCGTCGATGATGATTCCGGCCCCTCCATAAACAAAAAGCAATGCAACCCAGGTAAGAATTTCGAGCACCCCCATCACTTTTCCCCTGTTTTCAACTGTTGTGATATCGGCTACGTAGGCGTGGAACACAGAATCATTGGCACTTGAACCAAAAAAGGTCATCACACAATCAAAAAGGATAGCCATGAACACGGCTACACCAATCGGGTGGAAAAAAGCGGCGGTTGGGAAAAGGGCAGTTGTGATTCCCCAACCCAAATAACCGATCAGCAGGAATGGTTTGCGCCCCCACTTGTGACGGATGCGGTCACTCAAAGCGCCCATGAATATTGCGCTAAGGGTAGCAGTGATAGCGCTGGCGGCCACCATCCAGGAGATGGGTCGTGGGTCTGGTGAAATATTGTTGTAAATAAATGTGTTAAAAAACTGGTTTTCAACACCCCAGGCAAGGGAGCCTAAAAATCCCAGTATGATGATTGCAGTCCATGAGCGTTTTGTGAGCATTTAACCTCCATTGGATTCAGGCTTTAATAAAACAGGGAAACAGCTCCCAAGATACCAGCTTTTTCACCCAGTCCAGGTTTTACGATGTAGGAGTCCATGTCCTCCAGATTGCGTGACTGGACGTAACCGTGAATTGATTTTCTCAATTCTATCCTCACTTTTTCGATCAACCCGGGCTGGTCCATTACACCGCCACCCATGATGATTTTCTCTGGTGATAACGTGACGACCAAAGTGTGGACGGCTTGTCCAAGGTACCGGGCTTCAAGGTCCCAGGCAAAGTGGTCGACAGGCAACAATTTCGGGTCAACTTTCCACCTCGCAGCTAAAGAGGGACCACTGGCGAGCCCTTCAAGGCAACCCTCATGATAGGGACATACTCCCAGGAAGGGATCAATATTCAGGTCCTGCCGTAAGAGAAAATGGCCTATTTCGGGATGAACCATGCCATGGATAGGACGTCCATTTGTAAAAATTCCCCCTCCAATACCAGTTCCAACGGTTATGTAAACAAAATTATCGACACCGCGAGCGCCCCCCCAAATTCTTTCGGCGTTCGCAGCTGCATTGACATCCGTATCGAGCAACACGGGTATATTAAGGCTTTCAAGAAAATATTCCTGCAGGGGAGTATTTTCCCAATCCTTTTTTGGAGTTGTGGTAATCCAACCGTATTTTGTTGATTTTGGATTCAAATCAAGAGGACCAAAAAAGCCCAACCCAAGTCCATGAATTGAAATTCCAAGTTTCAATTGCTCCTCAAGGAAAAACTTGGAGATTTCAGGGAGGAGGATTCCAGGCGCATCAGTCTTAAAAGTCTTTTCAACCAAAATGTTATCAGGGTCAGCAGCTATAATGCACTTGACCTTAGTTCCGCCACCTTCAATTCCGCCAAAATAATTCAATTAAAGCTCCTGGTTGAATTTGCTCTAATAATATTAGCACAGCCTGCGTTTCGATATGCAAGTATAATTGCAGTTTCAAAATACCACAGCGAGATTTGTGTTTTGAAGGATGTTTATTCAAAACAATTACTGGAAAAGAGGAAAAATGGACCTGTTCGAAAAATGCAGAAATTTCACTACAGCCCGCGAAGCGATGGAGAGCGGAATTTATCCATACTTTATTCCACTTAACGAAAACGAAGGGACCGAGGTAGTATTCCAGGGGAAACGCCTGATAATGTGCGGTTCCAATAATTATCTGGGTCTCACTACCCATCCCAAGGTAAGGGAAGCCGCCATTGAAGCCATCAAGCGCTATGGTACGAGTTGCACCGGGTCCCGTTTTTTGAATGGTACGCTCGCCATGCATGAACAGCTTGAAACCGAATTGGCTGAGTGGGTTGGTAAGGAAGCTGCCCTTGTTTTCTCAACTGGCATGCAAACCAACCTGGGCACCGTGAGCGCGCTGGTTGGACGTGATGACGTGGTGGTGCTGGATAAAGATGACCACGCGAGCATTGTGGACGGCGCAAGGTTGGGGTATGGGAAGATCGAGCGCTATCGGCACAACGATATGGACCACCTGGAACGCGTTCTGAAGTCAATTCCTGACTCAGCCGGAATACTTATTGTTGTAGACGGCATGTTTAGCATGGAAGGCGACCTGGCACCTTTACCGGAATTGGCCAGTGTAGCGAAAAAGTTTGGAGCCCGCTTGATGGTGGATGACGCCCATGGAATGGGGGTATTGGGCGGTGGTCGGGGGACGGCTGCACACCTGGGAGTGACGGATAAGGTTGATCTGATCATGTCCACTTTTAGCAAATCGTTTGCATCGTTAGGCGGATTCATTGCAGGTGATGAAAACACAATCCATTACATCAAACACATTGCCCGTTCACTAATTTTCAGTGCAAGCATTCCGCCAGCCAACGCAGCTGCCGCCCTTGCAGCGCTCCAGGTAATGCGCGAAGAGCCAGAACGCGGCAAACGCGTTTGTGAGGTCGCGGACAAAATGAGGAAAGGTTTTACAGAACTGGGATTTGACATTGGCAATTCAACCACTCCGGTTGTTCCGATCATCATCGGTGATGACGAACGCACTTTTCTAACTTGGAAAATGCTTTTTGATAACGGGGTGTTTGTCAACCCGGTCATTTCCCCGGCAGTAAATGCTGGTCACCAGCTATTGCGCACCAGTTACATGGCAACGCACACTGATGCTCAAATGGATCAAGTACTGACTGTTTTCAAAAAAGTGGGTAAAGAAATCGGACTGATCTAAAAAGGAAGAGACTGGAAAAACCAGTCTCTTTTTAGAACCATTTTCGTTTTCGAAAGTATAAAAGCATGGCGATGCCGATGACGATCGAAGTGATGCCAACGATGTAAAATCCCCAGGGGTGTGTGGCTCCTGGAATCTTGAGGAAATTCATACCAAAAGCACCAGTAATGAACGTGAGCGGAAGAAAGATGGTTGAGACGATCGTCAGGGCTTTCATGATCTCGTTCAAACGTAGACTGGTGGAGTTAAGATAAATATCAAGGGTTCCGGTGACGATATCCCGGATCAGGTCGGTGAGATCCTGGATCCGGACGAGATGATCGTAAATGTCGCGGAAATAAATCAAGCTTTCAGGAGTGACCTGGGCAAACTCATTTCGCGATAACCTGTTCATCAGCTCGCGCTGGGGACCAACAATCCTTCGTAATTCCATGATGCTGTGCTTTAAAGATAATACTCTGTGCAGCGTTTCCGGATTGGGCTTTTCCATAACACTATCTTCCAGGAGTTCAACTTCTGTCTCTAACTGGTCGATCAATGGCATGTAATCGTCAACAAGCGCATCCAGAATTGTGTGACACAGAAAATCAGAGGTTTTACTTGAGAGTCGTTCATCTTTGTGGATCAAGGAATATAGTTTTGGAAGGAAAGGTATCCCCGGGTCGGTGGAACAGGTGACAACAAATCGTTTCCCGAGAAATAGATCAATTTCCATTGTTCTTAATTCAGATAAATCCTGCCTGGGATCCACAGCGTGGGCGATCAAAAAAATGTAATCGCCATAATCATCGATCTTGGCTGCCTGGTAACCGGGACTTTCACAGTCTTCAATGGCAAGGGGATGAAAATTAAAAACACCACGCAGAACGAGGTCAAGTTCGTCACTGGTGGCGTCTTCAATACTGACATAAGTGATACCTTCAGGGAAAGCCAGGTATGTTCTTATGTCTTCAACTGAATCAATGCTCACCGGTTGAAGTCCGGGAGACAAGTACATGCCGCGTAACATGTACCAATTTTACATCATAGAGGAATTAAGGGGTAAAAAAGTTAGATAATGGTGGTTAAAACAACCCCCAATCGCTACCAAGACCTTCCTCCATCATGGAAAAATCCCACGGCTCCATACCAAAATCAATAATTGCTTCTTTTCCTAGTGCAGACTCTGCTTTTAGCCTGGTGGATTCCAACATGGAAGGACCATACGGGCAGAATGGAGTGGTCAGGATCATTTTTACGATCACATTATCTTCCATGACCTTGACATTCCGAATCAAACCAAGCTGAATGATATTTAATCCGATTTCCGGATCCAGGACTTCGCTGAAAGCCTTTCTTAATTGGTCACAAATTTCCGGGTGCGTTGCTTCCGCATCCCAAACGGGGCGGTTGGTGCCTGGAACGGGCCGATTTTCCATTTGTTAATTCTCCTGAGAAGCTATGATTTCGAGATGATAAGAACACTTGCTGTCACCATCATGGATACATTGCACCTTTTTTAGGGGAGTGTCCAGGATGGTGGAAATCACGGTGTGGTCGATAGAGCAGACCTGCGGATGGACCTTACTTACATGATAGTAAGGGCAGGTGGATTCGAAAATGGAATATCCAGTGCTGTCTTTTTCCCATTCGAGAGAAAAGCCTTCCTTGGTTAATTCCGAACAGAGAAAATCAAGACGTTCTTCAAGGGTCATGAAGCGCACTTTTTTTGTATAATCATTGACCATTTCCTTACCAATATATTTAAACAGGTTCTCAAAATCCTTAGTTTGCAGACGAGACTTCAATTGCGAAAGGAGCAGGTTAGTTAATCCCAAATATCTTGATGGGAATTGTTCTGCTCCGGTTTCGGTCAAGGAATAAACAAGGCGCGGCCGGCCGACGCCATGCCGTTCTTCGGCTGCCTGTACAAGACCTTCCACCTGTAAATTGGTTAAGTGATGCCGTGCAGAAATTCCATTGATTCCAACCGCTTTCGCCAGATCGTTAATCGTGGAATTAGGGAAATTCAATAGCGTCTGAAGTATTCTGTCTTTAGTGCTTTTCATTTGATATTCTTCCATCCATTTTGAAACAATACTTTTAAATGATTATACTAGATTATTTGATAAATAAGATAAATATGGTAAATATTGACTGAGATGCTCACTTGTGCTATAATTCAAGCGTTGTTGAATATATATGAATAATATCATAAAAAACATAGAATTACATCAAGTCTTAGATGGAGCATCGCATGTCAGTTTTGGAAATAAGAAATTTACACGTGAGCATTGAACAAAAAGAGATCCTGAAAGGAGTCTCTCTTGCCGTTACGCAAGGTGAGGTTCATGCCATTATGGGTCCGAATGGAACAGGAAAATCAACGCTGGCATACACGTTAATGGGGCACCCAAATTACACAGTAACAGAGGGAGAGGTGACATTCAAGAACCAAAACCTTCTTGACCTGGCAACAGATGAACGCTCAAGATTAGGTTTGTTTTTGGCATTTCAATACCCGGTTTCTATCCCCGGTGTGACAGTGGCGAATTTTTTACGCACAGCACTAAACGCCAAGCGCAAAGTGCAAAACCCGGAAGATAAAGGAATTGCCATACCCGAGTTTCGCAAGCTACTGACGGCAAAGATGGAGATGCTAAAAATGGACACCTCCTTTGCTGGAAGGTACCTTAACGAGGGATTTTCTGGAGGGGAAAAGAAAAGAGCAGAAGTACTACAGATGGCCATTCTTCAGCCTGAGATCGCAATTCTGGATGAAACTGATTCCGGATTGGACATTGATGCCCTGCGAGTTGTGTCTGAAGGGGTGAATTTGCTCAAAGAGCAAAATATTGGAGTTCTTCTGATCACTCATTATCAGCGGATGCTCAATTATATAAAACCAGATTTCGTGCATGTCATGATGAACGGCACAATCGTAGAATCGGGAGGGGCAGATCTTGCATTGCACCTCGAAGAACATGGATACGAGTGGATCAGAGAAAAAATCGAAAATGGCACAGCTTCTTAACCTCTTGAAGGGCTGGTGAGTCGAATGAGTACCACTGAAAAACCGGATTTCCTGAAAAATTTAGAAGAATATCAATATGGATTCAAGGACCCTGAATCTTTTGTCTATAAATCCGAAAAAGGGTTGACTGAAGAAGTTGTCAGGAAGATCTCGGCAATGAAAAATGAACCGGAATGGATGCTTGCCTTCAGGTTGAAAGCTTATGATCATTTTGTCAAGAGACCGATGCCCACCTGGGGACCTGATTTATCGGAATTGGACCTGGAAAATATCTATTTTTACTTGCGTCCATCAGAGGCAAGTTCCAGCTCGTGGGAAGATGTACCCAGTACCATCAAAAATACATTCGATAAATTAGGCATACCAGAAGCAGAGCAGAAGTTCCTTGCTGGTGTGGGCGCTCAATATGAGTCCGAAATGGTGTACCACAGCATTCAGGAACACCTGGAAAAACAAGGAGTAATCTTCCTGAGCATTGAAGATGGTCTGCGCCAATACCCCGAACTATTCCGGCAATACTTTGGCACCGTCATTCCAATCGAAGACAATAAATTCGCGGCATTAAACTCAGCGGTTTGGTCGGGTGGGTCATTTGTGTACATTCCCAAAGGGGTAACTGTTCAACTCCCTTTGCAAGCCTACTTCCGATTAAATGCAGCAAACATCGGCCAATTTGAACGTTCTCTCATCATCGCTGATGAAGGCTCGCGCGTCCACTACGTGGAAGGCTGTACAGCTCCGCAGTATTCGACCAATTCATTTCACAGTGGTGTCATTGAAATTGTGGTCAAGAAAGGTGCTCGAGTGCGCTACACGACCATCCAAAACTGGTCAACGAATGTTTACAACCTGGTGACACAGCGGTCTGTTGTGGAAGAAAACGGCACGATGGAGTGGGTTGACTGTAACCTTGGTTCCAAGCTTACGATGAAGTACCCCTCAACCTACCTGGTTGGTGAAGGAGCACATGGCGAGATCCTTTCTGTTGCATTTGCCGGTAAAGGTCAACAGCAGGATGCCGGCGGGAAAGTGATCCATTTTGCAGCAAATACAAGCTCCAAGATCACCTCCAAATCCATCAGTAAAAGTGGTGGAAGATCCAGTTATCGGGGATTATTGAAGGTTTACAAAGGGGCGAAAAACGTCAAATCCAACACGGCGTGCGATGCCCTATTACTCGATCCGGAGTCCAGGTCAGACACATATCCTACAATTGAGATTGATGAAGAAGATGTGACCATTGGTCATGAAGCTTCTGTATCGAAAGTGGGGGAAGACCAATTGTTTTATCTGATGAGCAGAGGATTAAGCCAGGAAGAAGCCACAACCATGGTTGTTTCCGGATTTATTGAGCCACTTGTCAAGGAATTACCTATGGAATACGCTGTAGAAATGAACCGCCTTATCCAACTCCAAATGGAAGGATCCGTTGGTTGATGATCTACAACGTGCAGGTGCGAAATGACCAATAACCCAATAATCATTCGGAAGCCAAACCAGAAGGTCGCTTTTACCCCATCTGATCTGAGGGTCACTCCGCTATTTGACGACACTTCAACCGTGATTCGGAAGTACCAGCAGGCATCCTGGGATTTATTTAATTCTCTTCCATATCCAACCGAAAAAGACGAGCATTGGAAGAGGACGAGTCTCAAAGGTTTGTCTTTACAGAATCTATCGCTGCAGCCATCGACAATTTACCCGTCAAAACCCTTTTCACAGGATTCCATAAAAGTATTTACTGATCAGGCACATGGAGGACAGGTAATCATTACCCCTTCAGGAGTAGAAAAATTCCTTGACCGACACCTGGTCGAAAAGGGTGTCGTATTCGCTGACCTACGTACTGTTGCCAGGGAAAACCCCGAATTAATTGAAAAATTGTTAACCAGGGTGGACCACAAGAAACATGGGAAATTCTTTGCTCTTGCGGGGTCTTTTGCAAAGAATGGCGTTGTTCTCTACGTACCAAAAGGCGTACAAGTGGAAGAACCCCTTCAGAGTTTTTACTGGGCACCCGGAGAAGAGGTCGTTCATTCATCTCATGTTCTTGTCTACCTGGAAGACGGAGCTTCAGCTACACTTGTTCATGAGTCTTCTTCGCCTTCTGGAGAAAAGGGTATCAACTTACATTTAGGATTGATGGAGATTTACGTTGGTCCCGGGTCAAGCCTGAAATTTGTGGAGCTGCAATCGTGGGGTGAAAATGTGTGGAATTTCACCCGGGAAAATGTTGAAGTTGACAGGGATGGCAATATCGATTGGATCTTTGGGGCACTTGGTAGTTTGGTCACAAAGAATTTTTCTGATTTGAACCTGGTCGGTCAGGGGAGTACTGGAAAGATCTCGGGATTTTACTTTGCAAACCAGCATCAACATTTGGATCACGACACTCAGCAGAATCACCTTGCTCCAAATACAACGAGTGACTTACTCTTCAAAGGCGCTTTAACCGGCCAAAGTCGTTCTGTTTGGCAGGGGATGATCTACGTGGCACCGATGGCCTCCAAAACTGATGGGTACCAGGCAAATCGCAACCTGATATTGAGTGAAAATGCCAGAGCCGATTCAAACCCCGGGTTAGAAATATTAACAGATGATGTACGCTGCACGCATGGAGCCACAATTGGAAAGATAGACAAGGACCAGGTCTTCTACCTTCAAAGCCGGGGGATGACCCGCGAAGCTGCTGAAAGACTGATTGTTGAAGGTTTCTACGACCCGATCATGCAGCGCATCCCATTTGAAGGTGTAAGAACACGGTTTCAAAAAGCAATTAAAGAAAAAATGGAGCATATTGGAAGTAATAATTAACCCCAATGTGATATAGAATGAATAATGAATGCAATTAATAAAGTAAGTGGAGCAAAGAAAATGCCCTCGATACCTTTTATGACTCCTCCGGATTCTGAATTTGTCTACCAGGTAGGTGATGTTGTTGAGGTGTTTTGCGATCATGAAAAGGGGGGGGAACGAATTCGCGGATGGTTAAAGGGCATCGTTGTCCAGGTTGATCCCAAAATGGTTGCTGTACAATTCCGGTCAAATGTTTTTCTAACAGACGGCTGGATGGTCCCTGACCATATCCTGTGGTTCCCGCAAAAATCATTACATATTCGTATGCCTTTGAAAAAAAACAGGCCCGAGTTACCCAAAGTCAGTTGAGAATTTCCAGAAAATTCCGGTAGATACCATGAACGATTTCCGATCAGTACGGAACGATTTTCCAATACTCGAAACAGATGTCCATCCGGGTAAAAAATTGATTTACCTGGATTCGGCTGCAACCTCGCAAAAACCTTCAGTAGTGATTGAGGCAATGAACAATTATTATCGCAGGCAGAATGCCAACATTCACCGCGGAGTTCATGCACTGGCAGAGATTGCCACCGATGCCTACGAAGTTGCCAGATCCAAAATTGTGGAATTTGTGGGTGGGAATAAAAGCGAGGAGTTGGTTTTTACCAGGAACACGACTGAATCCATAAATCTTGTTGCCAACACATGGGGACGAAAGCATCTTTCTGATGGAGATTCGATCATCCTGACAGAGATGGAGCATCACTCCAACCTGGTTCCCTGGCAGATGCTCGCTTCAGAAAAACATCTAAAGTTGGAGTTCATCCCGGTAACGGATGATGGACGATTGGATTTACACGAATACGAGAGACTGCTTTTTAACAAACCAAAACTAGTGGCTTTCACGCACATGTCGAATGTTTTAGGCACGATCAACCCCGCGGTTGAGATTATTCGCATGGCAAAAGAAGTTAACGCTGTCACCCTGGTGGATGCAGCCCAGTCTGTTCCTCATCTTGCGGTGGATGTGAAACAATTGAATGCCGATTTTGTGGCTTTTTCCGCTCACAAGATGTTGGGGCCGACTGGAATTGGTGCGCTTTGGGGGCGTGAAGATTTGTTGAATGATATGCCACCATTCATGGGCGGGGGTGACATGATCAAGCGGGTTTTCTTGCGTACTTTCGAGGCGAATGAACTCCCTCACAAGTTCGAAGCAGGCACACCAGCAATTGCAGAAGCCATCGGTTTTGGGGCAGCCGTTGAATACTTGCGCAATCTGGGCATGGCAAGGGTCGCAGAACATGAAAGAAACCTGGTCGCCTATGGAATGAAACGGTTGAGTGAGGTGGAAGGGTTGAACATCATCGGTCCTTCTGCTGGTGAGCGGGGAGGGGTGATTTCTTTCTCACTTGAAGGTGTTCACCCGCACGACATCGCTCAGATACTTGACCTGGACGGAATTGCGGTCAGGGCTGGACACCACTGTGCCATGCCTCTTCATGACAGGTATGGTATTCCTGCCACAACAAGGGCAAGTTTCTACCTATACAACGAGGATTTTGAAATTGATCAGCTTGTGGAATCTTTGGGAAAAGTAGCAAGGATATTTCGATAATTATGGATGACATGTATCGGGAAGTGATCATCGAACATTACAAGAATCCGGCTTTCAAAGGAAAGCTGGACCCTCACGACGTTTCATTTGAGGATGAAAATCCATTATGTGGTGACCAACTGCGGATTGACCTCAGACTGAATGAAGAAAATATTATTACTGAAGCTGCCTTTAGCGGTCATGGTTGCGCAATCTCGTTGGCTTCAGCAGATATTCTGCTTGAATCGATCATTGGCAAGTCTTTGGATCAAATAAAAAAATTGACTAAAGAAGACCTGTTGGATTTATTAGGGATTGAATTGGGACCGGTACGTTTGAAATGCGCCTTGTTATCCTTAAAAGTATTAAAAGCTGGTGCTTACGGTTTGGGTGAAGCGAACGATGATGTAATTGATAAAGTGTAAATACTATGGACCACACTGAATCTTATGATTTCTATCAATTATGTCCGGTAGACGACCTGCCTTCTGGAGAACGAATTTTATTTGAGATCGAGGATTTTTCGATCGCTTTGTTCCGAGTTGGCGAAAAATATTACGCCATTAGTGATGTTTGCACTCATGACAACGGACCGATAGGGGATGGTGAACTGGATGGACTTGAGGTAGTGTGTCCGCGTCACGGTGCCAGGTTCGATCTAGAAACCGGAAACGCGACACGATTACCAGCTGTGAGGGGGATTCCGGTCTACCCGGTGCGGGTGCGTGAGAACTTGATTGAAGTTGGAATACCAATAAGAATCGCCAGGTAATTAGCCTGGCGATTTTACAATTTTCCTAACAAATGCTACTGAATTTCCCAATGATGCGCAAAATCTCAAAACCCTCTGCAAATTTTCGTTCAGCGATGGCACCATTTCTAACGAGGGTGGAGCGGGTCAACTCCGGGTTAAAGTAATATTTATCGTCGTAGGTGTGGTACTCTGCCAGGGCTTTGATCTTGTTTTGCACATCTTTTTCATCCACTTCAACCAGGAAGTGAGGGAAAAAGCCATAGCTACTGCGGATTACATCAAAACCTAACAGGGTGGTACCCCTGAATGCCCGTAAGGACTCTTCAGTCACCGTGCAATGATCCTGATGCAGGTCGCAACTGGAATGGACGAAAACAATGTCAGGTTGAAAATCCCGATTCAATTGGATCAGGTATTCCAGGATTTCCTGACGGAATTGTTGAAAGCGTCTGGTTTCAAATTCTCCCACGATTACATGATCATCAGGCACACCAAGAACTTTCATGCTCCTGCGGTGCTCATTCACAACGTTGATCAACGCGGGATTTTTTTGATTGTCTGATAGTGTGACGCATCGGATCTCGGTTTGCCCCACGATGTGGGAGATGAGCGCTCCACAACCGATTTCAATGTCATCCGGATGAGCTCCGATGAAACACACCTTTTTCCCAAAAAAAGTCATGTCGTTGTTCATAGCATCCTATTTGGTGGCAAGAATTCCACCAACCACCTTGGTCATCGTAATTATTCCATCACGGTCGATCCATTTCTGTGCAACTGATGTGATTTGTTGCATGGTTTTTTCAAAATCATCTTTTCCCTGGAAGAGGCTCCCCCAAAGTTTTCGGTCTTCTGACATCGAAGCCTGAGTGTAAGCCATATAAGGTTCGACCGATTCAAAGGTAAGCGGGTTTTCAAAGATGTGCAATTCAACATGAGAATACAGGGATTTTATCGTGGATAAAATTTCGGAAGCATAGCGCGAACTTCCTGGCATGGGCGGGATCGGTTTTCCTGTGGCTTCCTTGATGATCTCATAGAAAACACTTTTGTTTTGCGGCATCGGACCAGTGGTGAAGAGCCTTCCGCCAGGTTTTGTTACGCGGTGCATTTCTTTGATCGTGAAAGGGATATTCTCGGCATAGTATATGGCAAAGCAGCATGAAAGAAAATCAAACTTGCCATCCTTGTGCGGGAAAGGTTGGTTGAAATTCAAGTATTCGTACACGATACCTGTATTTTTCTTCCCGTTGGTCTCCCGTGCCTGGCATAGCAATTCTTCTGAAACATCCCCGCCGGTGATCCTGGCATCGCCTTTTAGCCAATCGTGGTAAGAGAAACATTGTTTGCCTGAGCCGCATCCCACGTCCAGGATGTTAATTCCGGGTTGAAGGTTGATCAAGTCTAGCATCCAGGCGTCGATATTGCGAGCGCCAAATTTTGAGTGAATATCGATCCTTACAGCCAGGTCTTTAGTAGTTTCTTGGAAATTTATCTTCATGTTACCTCTCATTAAAATGATTATTAGTATAGACGCAGGCTTGTGCCTGTCAAGGGTGTGCACTTTAGCAGATGCGCGGAAGCATTTCACCTGCAAGCATGTCTAATACACGGGTTCCGCCAATTCTGGTCTTCATGAGTACCCTCCTGGAAGGTTCCGTTGTAATGTTACCTATCTGGACAGAACCTTTTCCGTATGGATGTGATCGCATTGCCTTGAGCACTGGAGGAACCTTTGATTGCGGCAGGATCACGATTACTTTGCCCTCGTTTGCCACATATAGAGGATCGTACCCCAACAATTCACAGGCTGTGCGAACTGCCAATTGGACAGGAATGATTTCTTCGTTGAGCAGAATGCCCACATTGCTCTGTAGAGCAATTTCGTTTAACGTTGTGGCAAGTCCCCCCCGGGTAGGGTCACGAAGCACATGAATATCAGGGCAGATGCGTACAACTTTTTCGATCAGGTTGTTGAGCGGTGCTACGTCAGACTGGACTTCAGTTTCGAATCCCAGGTCGCCGCGAGCGGTTAGTACTGCAATTCCATGATCGCCAAGGGTGCCAGAAATAAGCACCGCGTCACCAGGTTTTGCATTTGCTCCGCCGATGTGGAGATTGTCCGGCACCCAGGCCAGTCCGGATGTTGTAATGAAAAGCCCATCAGCTTTGCCCTTTTCAACCACTTTGGTGTCACCCGCCACAATGGGAACTTCCGCTTCACGGGCAGTATTCGCCATGGAACTGATGATCCTCTCCAAATCCGAAGTGGGGAAACCTTCTTCGATTATGAAACTCGCTGTCAGGCAAAGAGGTATTCCGCCTGACATGGAGATGTCATTGACCGTACCCGAAACGGATAGACGACCAATATCACCACCCGCGAAGAATAATGGGCTCACAATGTGGGCATCAGTACTGAGGATTAGCCTTCCACCATTCCTGTTGGCAATTTCCGCAAAATCATTGCCTGCAAGCAGTGAAGGATTGGAAAAATGGGGAAGAAAGTAACGATTGATCAGCTCACGGGTCATCAATCCGCCTGAACCATGACCAATCACGATCCTATCGAATTTTTGGATGGGGAGGGGACAGAAAGCCCCTTCCAGCGGGAGATTGATTTCAGACGGCATTTGAATCCTTACCTCTTCCGCGCGTATTGATAATATGCAGCACAAGCACCCTCGGAGGATACCATGGTGGCGCCAAGCGGCGTTGACGGCGTGCATGTTTTTCCGAACTCCGGGCATTGCATGGGTTTTTTGAGACCCTGTAAGATTTCTCCAGAAATACACACTTCAGACTCGCGGGTTTTTATGTGCTCAACTTGAAAACGCTTTTCAGCATCAAATTCAGCCAATTCAGGTCTTAGCATCCACCCGCTCGAGGGAATGGTTCCAATCCCGCGCCAATTTCGGTCACAGACCTGAAAAACACGCGCAATCATTTCCTGGGCAGGGACATTTCCTTTTTCTGTCACCGCACGGGAATAGGCGTTTTCCACTTTGTATTTACCTGACTCGCGTTGATTAACAGTCATTAAAATACCTTTGAGGATGTCAAACGGTTCAAAACCGGTCACTACTATTGGCACCTGGTGCTCTTGAGAAATGCTGTGGTACTCATGAAAACCCATTACTGCACATACATGACCTGCTGCCAGGAAGCCCTGCACACGATTGCGTGGTGCGCCCAGAATCGCTTTCATGGCAGGCGGGACAGTGACGTGGGATATGAGAACGGAGTAATTATTTAAACCAAGAGATTGCGCGTAGACAACACTCGTTGCATTCACTGGTGCAGTGGTTTCAAATCCAATTGCGAAGAAAACAACTTGTTTTTCGGGATTACGCTGGGCTATCTTTACAGCATCGATAGGTGAATAAACCACCTCAACTTTTCCTCCAGAGGCGCGAACAGAAGAAAGATCAGTTTCAGAGCCAGGCACCCTGAGCATGTCTCCGTAAGAACAAAAAATGACTTCTGGACGAGATGCGATAGCAATCGCCTTGTCTACCAGTTCAAGTGAGGTGACACAAACAGGGCATCCAGGACCATGAACTAGCTCGATTTCTTCAGGTAGAAGGCGGTCAATCCCTGATTGAATGATGGCATGGGTCTGGCCACCACAAATCTCCATGATGACCCAGGGCTTGGAGACAGATCGCCGAATATCTTTTAAAAGACGATTAACATACTGGGGGTTCCTGAATTCATCAACAAATCGGGCAGGTTTCATCAACTTGCATCCTGTGTATTCATTGAGTTGATTTCGTCTAACTCACGAAACGCTTCCAATGATTCAAGAGCTTCCTCTTCACTGAGAGTGTTCAAAGCAAAACCAGCATGAACGATCACGTAAGCGCCAATACAAACCTCGGGAACAGCCTCGAGGCAAACTTCACGAAGCACTCCGCCAAAGTCGACTTTTCCCATTTTCATCACAGGGTCTGAAAAGATCTCAATTACTTTACCTGGAACTGCAAGACACATGATTTCTCCTTACTCTTTCATCTTGGATGCGGCCACCAGTATTTGTCCAAGTGACAAGCCACCATCATTGGTTGGAACCTGGCGATGAATCATCACTTTAAAACCCGATTCACGTAACAAAGGAACAGTCTTTCCTAATAATGTCATATTTTGCCATACTCCACCAGATAGGGCAACAGATTTAATTCCAGACTCTTCTCTTATTAACTTACAACTATTCAAACATATGTGACAAATGCTATTATGAAACCGGGCTGCAATATTGCTTATCGGTACATTTTTCCGAAAATCCTCAATGATCTGAGAAATTAGATCAAAAGACATGATTTCGTTTTGATAGATTTGAATTGGATAGAATCCAGTTTCATCGGGATCAGAACAATTCTCGAGCTCGATTGCAGCCTGTCCTTCGTACGTAGAGCGGTGACATACACCTAAAATGGACGAAACCGCGTCAAAAAGACGCCCCATGCTGGTTGTAACTGGTGTATTTATGTGATGGTCAATCTGCGAACGAATCGTAGAACGCTCAATATCAGTAAGGACATTCAAAAAGGGGAGGTCATTATCGAGATCGATTCCAGCTGCCTGGACTTGTGAGAAAGCAATTTTCGCTGCGTTGCGTATAGCAGAATCGCCGCCAGGTAGAAGAGTTTCTTGAAGATGAAACTTACGGTGAAATCCGTTATATCCCCCGATCAGAACTTCTCCTCCCCAGATATTTCCGTCAGTTCCAAAACCCGTACCATCAAAAATCAATCCGATCACAGGTTCTTCAGAATTCCATGAATTGTCTGCCAGGCAGGCAGCGAGGTGGGCATGGTGATGCTGCACCTGGACAAGCGGGAGGTTTGATTTACATGATAAATCTAAACCGTATTTCGTTGAGAGATAATCCGGATGGAGATCAACAGCAACTGCTTGTGGAGTAATGCGGAAGAGGGATTTGTAGTGGGAAATTCCCTCCTCGAATGAACGCAGTGTTTCATAGTTTTGCAGATCACCAATATGGTGACTTATGAAAATGTAACTCTCTTTTGAAAGCGCAAAAGTATTCTTTAGCTCGGCCCCGCAGGCAAGTATCGGGGGTATTGTGGCAGGAAACTGGATCGGATCGGGGGCAAATCCACGTGCTCTGCGAAGCGGGTAGACCTTCTTTTCAAAAATGCGAATTACCGAATCATCCACCCGTGTGTGAATTTCCCGGTTGTGGGTTAAAAACCCATCTGCAATTCCGGACAGGTGGTTTAATGCTTCGTCATCTAAAAACGAGATTGGTTCTTCACTTATATTCCCGCTTGTCATCACGAGGACATCCGGGTAACCTGGTGAATCTTCACAGAGAAGAACATGAAGGGGGGTGTACGGAAGCATAAAACCTAATGATTCCTGCCTGGAAGCTGTGTGGTTCAGTTCATTTGACCTTTTCTTGACCAATACAACAGGGTGTTGCGGTGAAAGCAATAGCCCTTCTTCCTCCGGATCAATGAAAACATATTTCAACATTGATTGAATACTGGAAGTCATCAAGGCAAACGGTTTATCACTGCGATTCTTGCGGATGTGAAGCCTACTCACTGCATCGGAGTTATGGGCGTCACAAGCCAGGTGAAATCCACCTAGTCCCTTAATTGCCAGAATCTTTCCATCTTTTAGGGACTGACGCGCTGATTGGATTGCCTCTTCTCCAAAGACAGATAAATCTGGATTTTCAAAGTATTCCACACGTGGGCCGCAATTTGCACAAGCGGTTGGTTGGGCATGAAACCTGCGATTGAGTGGATCGTGATATTCTTCTGCGCAGTTAGCGCACGTGGGAAAACTGGACATGGTTGTGTTTGGACGGTCGTAGGGGATGTCATGAATGATCGTGAACCTGGGGCCGCAATTTGTGCAATTTATGAAAGGGTACCTGTATCTTCGATCAGTCGGATCAAGTAATTCCCGTGCACAATCTTCACAAATGGCAACATCAGGGGAAATTGGTAGGAAGTTCCCCGTTTCAGGTTTACTTTCAATTATCTTAAAATCTTGTAAATTGCTATCAAGGATCTCATAGGAAGTGATGTTATCAATCCTTGCAAGTTTAGGTGGATGATTTGTTAACTCAAACATGAACGTTTCAAGTGCATCATCTGCACCACAAAGTTCGATATCCACGCCACTGGATGAGTTGCGAACCCACCCTTTTAATTTCAAGTTTGTAGCCAATCCATAAACAAAGGGTCTGAATCCTACACCCTGGACAATTCCTGATGCGTGAATTCTCAAACCTCTTAACATTGGCAATTTAATTTGATCTTTGATCTAAAACCTGCGATCTCAACCAGTCGATCCATGCCTCAAAACCCTCTCCTGTGCGGCATGAAACCGGAAACGTGACCAACCCGGGATTCAACATTTCCACCCCTTGACGGAAATATTCCATGTTGAAGTTAATGTATGGAGTCAAGTCGATTTTATTGATGATCAATACCTTTAAACCGCGATATATGTTGGGATACTTGTATGGTTTATCATCCCCTTCCGGAATGCTGGCAATGAGAATGTTGGCATGAGTGCCTAAATCCCAGGCTGCAGGGCAAATGAGATTGCCCACGTTTTCGATAATTACCAGGTCAAGAGTAGATAACGGCAATCGGGAAAGACCGTCACTCAGCATGGCGGCATCCAAATGGCAATCTCCTCCGGTGTTAATCTGTACCGCCGGCATACCGGCAGCGACCACTTTATCGGAGTCAATGGTCACTGGAGCTGTATCTCCCTCAATGACTCCGAGCTTAAACTCATTTCCAATGTGTTGGATAGTCTCAAGGATGAAACTTGTTTTTCCTGCTCCGGGGGAAGCCATTAAGTTGATCGAATAAATGTGCTCCTGATTTAATAGACGATGGTTTAGAGCGGCCATTCTATCATTTGCACTAAAGATCTTTTCCACAACAGGCACCCTTATAGCGGACATCAATAATTCTCCATTATTTTTCGATTTCGATGCTATCCACAAAGAATTCTTCCCCTGAAATGATTATGGTCCTGAAACTGTTGCATGTTGGACAAGGGGTTAGATCAGAATCGATTTGATATTCAGAGCCGCAATCCTGGCACCTCAAAACAGCAGGCTTGCGCTCAAAATGAAGCTTCGCCGCTTCGCAAATGGAACCTTCACTAACAAAATCCCAGTAGAGTTGGACAGAATTATCAACAATACTTGATAGACGACCGATGACGAGGTAAATATCAGTCACGCGCCTGGCTTGGTTTATTTTCCCATGCGATAACGCGATATCGAGAATGTTTTCAGTGACTGAAAGCTCATGCATTTCCGGATTATAACCGAATAAGAATAGCTATGAAAATGCCCCTGTCTAAAATTCCAGGATTAAGGATTAACTGCTAAAGACTGCATCAACACGTTCATCAATTGGATGCGGGTGGTTAAAAAACTTCGAGCAGCGACGTTGGCGAGTCTGCGATATAGCACAAAACCAATATCATGATCTGTTTCGCATAAACTTGAGAGCAGGCTTCCATCCATCTGAATTAGCCAACAGTGCGTAATCGCAGTGGTGGTTCCGGTGCGTTGCCTGACCATGGGTGTCATTGCCGACCATCCCAACATGTCAAATGGTCCTAACCTACTTGTTTCAATCTGACCGTAACCAGGAACAAACACTTCTACTTTGATCTCACCCTCTAAAAGGATGTAAAGATAGTCGAGCTTTGCCCCTTCGTGAATAGGAACGTCACCAGGGTCGATTTCGATCAAATTTGAAATATTGGAAATCAGATCCAATTGTTTTGGGGATAAATCCAGAAAATGAGGAATATTCTTGATCACTGCGGTGATATCTGTGTTGAAATCCATGGATTAGCTTTTCGATAAAAACAGGATACCATTTCTATCGAAAATACTTTAGTGTTTTCCGTCACAGGCTTTCAGGTTTAGTGTCACTAATATTATTACTAAAGATCCTCCACTGGTGATACATATTATCACTTCAAAAAATTCATGGAAAAAGTAACAAACAATCAGAATTATAATTACCCAATGTATTCAATTGTCATTCAAGCTGGCGGTATGTCTTCCCGCATGGGAAGAGACAAGAGTTTTATTGATTTGTGCGGGAAGACTATGATCCAATTTGTCATCGACCGCATGTCTGTCCTGGGGGATGACCTGATCATCACCACAAAAGAAACACATAAATTTGATGGGTATGCCGCCAGGACAATATCTGATGAATTTCTTGATGTAGGGGCACTTGCTGGTCTTCATGCTGGAATTAAGGCAGCAATAAATGACCTGGTTATTGTTGTGGCCAACGACATGCCTTTTGTTAGCATAGAATTACTGGGATATATGCAAGGTTTAATTCACCCCGGTGTTGACGTGGTGATTCCTATCACAGCAAGAGGGTATGAGCCATTTCATGCGATTTATCGAAAAAGCACTTGCCTTCCGGCTATTGAGAGCGCCATTTTCAATCAAAAGAGGCGAATCATCTCTTGGTTTGACCAGGTCAATGTGATATCAGTTGGAAGCGAGGTCATTGATAACTTAGACCCAAAAGGTTGCGCTTTTTTCAATGTAAATACGCCTGAGGAATTCATTCAGGCTGCGGGTATCCTGAAGAAGGGATAGATGTCAATTTAGGAATTACTTATTCAGGGAGTCTGTATTCGATCTGGATGGGTCAATAGGTTGAAACGATGACGGCGGGCTCCACCAATCAGGGTTATTCCCCACGCGTCTGCCATGTTGATGCCTAACTGACTCGCAGAACGCATCGAAAGGATAAAGGGCGCGCGCAACCGAATTGATTTCTGAACCATATCCGAACTGATCCGGCCGGAGGTAACCAGAACAGGTGTTTCGACCACCAACCTGTCCAAAAACAGTCGACCAGCGATTTTATCAAACGTGTTGTGGCGTCCAATATCGATGATCTGAAACAATTGAACAGCGCCATCCGCGAGCGCCGAAGTGTGGACCCCACCGGATTCCGAGTGCGGGATCTGTAAATTCAAAAACTGATCCATCAATTCAAATATTTGTTCGGGCGACAAAGTTGCTATGCTTTCGACCTTTACAAATTTATTATCAACTGAATCAACGGAGCTGTTACCTCCATGACATCCGGAGGTTCTCCGCCAGATGGCGGGTTTTTCAATCGTGTGATTGAGCCAGATGTCAATATTATCTTTTTGATCACACACGTGGATATTTTCAATTTCACTCAACGAGGAAATAAACCCCTCATTGAATAGAAACCCAACTGCAAGTTCCTCAAAATCAATTGGAGTGCATTGAAATGTTAGCCATACCTCACCATTTACAGTCAATGAGACCGGTGATTCTATGGCTATGTTAGATTGTACTGATTCTATTCCAGCAGGAGAATATTGTAAGTAATTGAGTGGTACCCGGTCAGCATGCATGCGGATTATTTAACCATACAATAATGGGTGGGTCAATGAAAATACCGGGCAAGTTCCGTCACTGGAATGGAAATCAAACAATCTTCCTAATTATTTAATTGAAAAGGCAGCCAGGTAATAAACCCGCTGCCTTATTCATTCAAAGAGACTAAGTTTCTATTCTTTGACCAGTTCCACTTTAACCGCACATACCTTGAATTCAGGAATCTTCGCAATGGGATCAAGCGCGGCAATAGTCAACTCGTTGGCGGGCACTTCAGGGAAGTGGAAGTTGGCAAATACCATTCCTGATGGTACCCGGTCGGTGACCCAGGCTTCGGCTTCAATGGATCCACGGCGGGAGGTAACCCGTACCTTCCTGTTGCCATTGATACCCAAGCGCTGAGCATCCTCAGGATTGACCTCGATCAATGATTTGCCGTAAACGTCCATCAAACCCTGTGACCGACGGGTCATTTCACCACCATGCCAGTGATAGATAACGCGGCCTGTGGTTAGCAGCACCGGGTAATCCTTGTCCGGTAGCTCAACAGGCGGGATGTGTTCCGTTACTGTGAACGCACCCTTTCCTCGAGTGAACTGACCGATGTGCAGGATGGGAGTTCCTGGGTGATCCAAACCTTTAATAGGCCATTGTAATCGTTCACCAGCTTCCAATCGTTTGAAAGTGACGCCAGCATAGCTGGGAGATAAGGCGGAAACTTCTGCCATGATATCTTCCGGAGAAGTGTAATTCCATCCGGCGAAGGGAGCTTTTTCATCAGGTTTACGCTGTCCATATTCGATGACGCGTTTCGCCAGGTCAGAAGTAATGTCCCAATCCTGACGAGCTTCACCGAATTCCGGAATCGCCTGGTGTAAAAGTTGAACACGACGTTCGGTGTTGGTGAAGGTGCCGGTTTTTTCTGCGAAGGTGACCCCGGGTAAGAGGACGTCTGCATATTGAGAAGTTTCAGACGGGAAAATCTCCTGCAGTACCATGAACTCAAGGTTTTCCAGGCAGTGCCGGACGTGATTGGTATCAGGATCGCTCAGGATGGGATTCTCACCTAAAATGTAGAGGGCTTTGATTTTGCCTTCAGGAATTGAAGGAATCATCTCGGTGACGGTTTTACCAACTGTTGGTGAAAGCGCTACGCCCCAAGCGGCTTCAAATTTATGCCGAACTTCTTCGTTAATTACCTGTTGATAAGCAGGATAAACATTGGGCAAGGCTCCCATGTCGCAAGCACCCTGAACATTATTTTGACCGCGCAGGGGGTTCACGCCACCACCCGGGATGCCTACATTACCAAGCAGCATTTGTAAATTGGCACAGGCGCGCACGTTCTGAACACCAACGATGTGTTGTGTAATACCCATTGCCCAGAAGACGGCGCAGGGTTTGCTGTGGCCTAAAATCTCAGCGGCTTCGTAGAGTTGTTCAACCGGGACGCCTGTAATCTCAGATGTAACCTCCGGGGGATACTTCATTACATTGGCTTTGAAATCCTCAAAGTTTTCTGTGCGGTTGGCCACATATTCGGCATCTTCGTAACCTTTTTCGAGGATGATGTAAGCCAATCCATTCAGCAACGCAATGTCTGTTCCGGGTTTCATCCACAAATGAAGCGTCGCAAACTCGGTCAGGTCAATTTTGCGGGGATCAGCAACAATTAACTTAACGTTTCTTTTTAGCACGGCCTGGCGGATTCGTGAGCCAAAAACGGGATGCTGTTCTGTCGTGTTGGAGCCAATTACGAAGATGGATTCAGATTTTGCGTAAATGTCATCCATTGAATTGGTCATAGCCCCGGAGCCAAACGAAGTTGCCAGTCCTGCTACTGTACTGGAATGGCAAAGGCGGGCGCAGTGATCGACGTTGTTGCTGCCAATCACCTGGCGGGCAAATTTGTTCATCACATAGTTTTCTTCATTGGTGCATTTTGCCGAAGAAAACACCCCGACGCTATCGGAACCAAAGGTATCCCGTAATCCTGCGATTTTCTTTGCAGAGATATCCATGGCTGTATCCCAATTAACCTCAACCCAGGGACCCCGATCCGCACCTGCGGGACGAGGTTTGTTATTTAAGAGGTACTCGCGAACCATCGGTTTGGAGAGCCGATCTGGATGATGGACAAAACTGTAACCATACCGGCCTTTTACGCACAGGTGCATACCGTTGACAGCGCCTTCTGTGCTGGAAGTAACGCGGATGATCTTGTTGTCCTTCACGTTGATGTCGATTGTGCACCCGACACCACAATAGGTGCAAATGGTCTTTACAACTTTGTCTGCCTTTCCCATTCCGATGGAAAGTTTGTTTTCGAGGGCTCCGGTGGGGCAGTAGGCTACGCAGGCACCGCAAGATTCACAACGGGCTTCCAGCATGGGTTGATCCAAACCAGCGACGACGCGAGATTCGTATCCTCGTTCTGAAAGACCCCAGACAAACCGACCTTGAACTTCCGCACAGGCACGAACACATCTACCGCACAGAATGCATTTGTTCATGTCGATGTATATAAACGGGTTGGGATCCGCATCAATTTCGTAACGAGGCTCCTTGGCAGCATACTCTTCAATATTCAAGCCGTAGAATTTTGCCCAGTTGATCAATTCGTTGTCGCGCTCGTCAACTGCGTTGTCACCCCGATCATAGTAAGCGGATAGCAGTAGTTTGAGTATCGTGCGCCGGGAATCAGCCAGCTGAGGAGTCTCAGTGTGCACTACCATCCCATCGTTCACTGGATAAGTACAGGACGCCATGGGAAGGCGGGCACCCTGTATCTCGACCAGGCAAAGACGGCAGCCACCGTAAGGAGACAAGTCTTTGTGGTAACAAAGCGTTGGAATGGTTATTCCGGCCTGTTGGGCAGCTTCGAGCACGGTTAAACCGGCAGGAACCTCTATTGTTTTATCATTTATGGTGATTGTTGGCATCTTTTAATAACCTCCTGATTATTAAGCGGCTTTTTTCCCACGCAAGAATATGGCCCAGTACACTAACCCAACTAAACCCGCGCCACCGATGATATTACCGATTGTGACGGGTAAGAGATTGCTGATGAAGAAGTTACCCCATGTAAGGTTGGGGAAGTTTTCTGCTGTCTTGCCAATCAATTCAAAGAATTTGGGATCCCCCCAGCTCTTGATGAATAGGGCGATAGGGATGAAATACATGTTGGCTACACTGTGTTCGAAACCTGCTGCTACAAAGGCTGTGATGGGAGGGATGATAGCCAGTATCTTGTCCGTTACTGTTCGGGCTGAGTAGCACATCCACACGGCTAAACAAACCAGCGCGTTACACATGATACCCAGGGCTATTGCCTGGAAGAATTCCAATCCACTTTTTGCTTCACCAATGTTAAGCGCATTGAGACCAATGGCTCCGCTACCGAATGTATACTGTTTGGTCAGGAACATGATCACTGCTGTTGCGATGGATCCCACCAGGTTACCAAAGTACACGATGACCCAATTGCGCAATAACTTGGAGAATGGGACTTTGTGGTCCATGAATGCCATCATGATCAGGTTGTTGCCGGTGAACAATTCAGCACCGGCAATTACAACCAGGATAAGTCCTAATGTAAAGGACAAACCGGTTATGAGACGAATGACTCCATAAGGCAGGGTGGAAGCAAAGGCAAGACCACCGGCTGCGTCTTTGATCGCGATCGAGCCGGCGCTTGCGGTAGTGGCAAAAATCGCTCCCAGACCGATGAAAGCTCCTGCAAGGATAGAGAGGAAGAACATGTTCAAGAAAGGTAATGATGCTTTTTTCACACCAATTGCTTCTGCTTTTGATGCCATATCGGCGGGTGCTAGTGCGTCGAAACTCAAATCTGCTGACATTTTTTCTTTTCCTCGCTTTTTGTTTAGAGTGGTGTATCCATTTATTAATTATTGGTAATCTTACATACCCCGGTGGGGCAGACTTTCAGGCGTATGTGTGCTTCCACTTCTGCCCGGAAGTAATTCAAAATATCGCGGATGGGAGCACCCGCGGTTTGACCAAGACCACAGTTGGAAAGATCGTTTAAGTTCTTGCTCAGATCCAACAGGTATTCCAGGTCTTTCATCTGACCAGTGCCGTTAGATATGTTCGTGAGAATTTCATAAGCGCGTTGCGTTCCGATGCGACACGGACTGCATTTACCGCAGGATTCCTTGCGGAAGAAGTTCAGCAGGACCCTGGCGAGGTCGACCACACAGGTGTCTTCGTCGCAAATAAGGAGTGCACCAGAACCCAATGCAACGCCGGCTTTGGCAAAGGAATCGAAATCCATGGGTGTATCCTGAAGACTAGCCGGGACTACAGACCCCGAAGAACCTCCAGTTTGTGCGAGTTTGAAGGTCTTTCCGTCTTTCATACCCTTTGCATAAATGGCAATAACTTCCCGCAGCGTGATTCCCATTGGGACTTCGATCAAACCTGTGGCATTCACATTACCAAGAATCGTGTAGACCTTGGTGCCCGGGCTGGAGGCTGGACCAAAACTGCGGTACCAATCAGCTCCTTTGCGGATGATCGGGGGAATATTGGCAAGAGTCTCAACATTGTTAACCAGAGTGGGTTTTCCCCATAACCCATTTGTAGTTGGGTAGGGAGGTCGAGAACGTGGTTCACCGCGTTTTCCCTCAATGGACTCAATCAGAGCAGTTTCTTCTCCACATATGTATGCACCGGCACCACTATGTACATGCAATTCAAAATTAAAATCTGTGCCAAAAATATTATGGCCAAGAAATCCCATTTCTTTAGCCTGGTGAATTGCTTTCTTGACTCTTTCCTGGGCCAGGATGTACTCGCCACGGATGTATAGATACCCTTCATCTGCACCCACAGTGTACGCGGCAATGGCCAAAGCTTCGATGATCGAGTGTGGGTCACCTTCAAGGATCAACCGGTCTTTGAAGGTTCCCGGTTCGCTTTCGTCTGCGTTACAGACCACATATTTCTTCTCGCCGGCTGTTTTTTGAACGAACTTCAATTTCGTACCCGTTGGGAAACCAGCGCCACCCCGACCACGTAACCCTGATTTCTCGAGGGTAGTGTAAATGTCTTCAGGAGTCATGCTGGTCACTGCTTTTGCCAATGCTTCGTAACCATCATGGATAAGATAATCATCGATGGAATCCGGGTTGATGATTCCAGCTCTTTCCAGCACAATACGTTGTTCAGCTGGCAATGTGCCTTTGCGGTTATTGAGCCAGGCGATCTTCCCGGATAACTCACGAACTGGAGCTTGAAGGCTGGTGACAATGCGGCCTTTGTATAAATGCTCTTCCACCAGGTTATGCACATCCTCTTTTGTGACAGGGCCGTAAATGACCGCTTCAGGATAGACGATCACTAGCGGAGATGCATCATGTCGGCCTACATCACCAACCATGGTCAGCGAAATTTCATCTTCCAAGCCAAAAGATTTAATCTCTTTTTGGAGGGTTTGATATACCTCTACAGAACCTTTTTCAACACTATGGGGATCACTGGAGACCAGGACCATGGACCTATATGCTTTCATCGTCGTCTCCTCTTAGTGATACTTGGCCAAAATGCCAGGAACCTGATCGGGTGTCAAGTTGCCATAAATGTCATCGTCAATTAACATTACAGGACCCACTGAACATACCCCCAGGCAGCTCGTAGTGATGAGCGTCCATAAACCGTCAGGCGTTGTCTCATCTTCGTCGATCTTGAGATGGTCCTTCACCGCCAACCAAACTTCGCGACCGCCGGCAACATGACAGGGAGCGCTTTCGCAAAATTGGATGACATGCTTGCCTCTCGGCTTCCTGGAAAGCATGTGGTAAAAACTGGTTACCGAGAACAATTGGCTTCTTGGAACATGGATTTGCCGGCTGATTTCATCCAAAGCTTCACTGGGGAGGTAACCCAATTCCCGATTCACTTCATTTAGGATTGGAATTAACTCATCCCGCGAAGCCCCAAAGCGATCAACTGCTGTCTTTACAGCACTGACCACTTCGTGGCTTTCTTTCCGTTCACCTGCCATTTAGAACCTCCTGATCAACAGAATGAATTCAATGGTTACCTAAGAAGCGAACCTGTATTAATTGATAACAATTGCATTAAAGTTGCATACCTGCATGCAAATTCCGCAACGGACACAGATTTCCGGATCAATGACATGTGTTTGCCTGCGTTCACCTGAGATGGCGTTGACAGGACAATTTCGGGCACAAACTGTACAACCTGTGCAAATACCATCGATGATATCGTAACGGATCAGTGCTTTGCATACCTTGGCTGGACATCGTTTTTCAAATATATGTGCTTCGTATTCATCACGGAAGTGTTTCAAAGTGGTGACAACCGGGTTTGGTGCACCCTGTCCAAGTCCACAAAGGCTGTCTTGTTTAATTTCAGCACACAATGTTTCAAGGGTTTCGATGTCGTCAGGTTGTCCTTTTCCATCGCAGATACGTTCCAGAATTTCAAGAATTCTGCGCGTACCAACCCGGCAGGGAGTGCATTTTCCACAAGATTCATCCTGAGTAAACTCCATGAAGAAACGGGCAATATCAACCATGCAGGTCTCTTCATCCATGATCACAAGGCCACCAGAGCCCATGATGGAACCAGCTTTGCCAATTTCCTCGTAATCAACCGGGAGGTCGATGTAACTGGCAGGTAAGCAGCCACCCATGGGACCGCCGGTTTGAACGGCTTTTAATCCCTTGTCGTCCTTGATTCCACCGCCAACGTCGTATACGATCTCACGCAAGGTGATTCCAAAAGGAACTTCGATTAGACCTGTGTGTTTTACGTCGCCTGCGAGGGCAAAGGTTTTGGTGCCTTTTGATTTTTCGGTGCCCATACTCGAGTACCACTCAGCACCGCGAAGAATGATCTGAGGGACATTGGCATAGGTTTCCACGTTGTTGATGTTGGATGGTTTTCCAAATAATCCGCGCACAGCAGGGAATGGGGGACGAGGCCTGGGTTCCCCCCGGCTTCCTTCAATGGAGGCCATCAGGGCTGTTTCTTCGCCACAAACGAAAGCCCCTGCTCCCATTCTGACTTCGAGGTCAAAACTAAAGTCAGTACCAAGTATGTTTTTCCCGAGCAAACCCAAAGACCTGGCCTGGTTGATGGCAATTCGCAGTGTTTTTACAGCGATCGGATATTCAGCCCGGCAATAAATGTATCCCTGATTGGCTCCAATGGCGTACGCAGCGATGATCATGCCCTCAATGACTGAGTGAGGGTCACCTTCAAGTACACGCCTGTTCATGAATGCACCAGGATCGCCCTCATCAGCGTTGCAGATGACGTACTTGGGTGTATCCTGACTGGCGCGACAGAACTGCCATTTCTTACCAGTGGGGAAGCCAGCACCACCGCGACCACGCAACCCGGAATTGAGAACGGTTTCGATCACTTGTTCGGGGGTAGATTCACTCAATACTTTGCCAAGCGCCTGGTAACCATCTTCAGCTATGTAGTCTTCAACGTTCTCGGGATCAATTTTGCCGCAGTTACGGAGGACAATTCGTATTTCTTTTGAGGTCGGGGCACTCAGTTCCTCATCCGCGAACTTCTTTTCCTGCTCCAGGAACTTGGTGGCGATTCTGCCTTTGAGAAAGTGTTCTTCAACAACATAAGCCATGTCATCCGGGGTAAGGTTCGTGTAGTGAACGCCTTCCGGATAAACCATCAATTCAGGGCCATTATCACAACCGCCGATTCGGGATGTTTCCAGAACCTGCACTTCATCAATTAAACCCTGGGCAACCAATTCGTCCTGCAAGGAATCCATGACCTCATGGGCACCTTTTTTCAGGCAGGTTGGATCGACACAGACTAATACATGTGAACGATAATACTTCATAAGTAAACCTTTACTCCATGTGTAAAGTTAGATGTTGATTACGTTACTTTCTACGATCTTTCCTTCGACCACGTGTTCTTTGAGAATCTTTCGGGCAACATCAGGCGTAACCTTGCCATAAGTAACCTTGGGTTGTTCACCTAATTGAACCTGAACAATGGGCTCTTTGTCACAAAGGCCGATACAACCAGTCTGAGTGACTATGACACCATTTATCGAATCTTTCTCGATCGTTTCAAGAATGGCTTTCATCGCGTCCCTTGCACCAGCAGCAATACCACAAGTACCCATGCCAACAACCACCTGGGTTGCGCCGGAGGATGCTTTGATTTCGCGCTTTTTTAATGCTTCTTCTCTCGCGCGCTTCAGATCTTCAAGACTTTTAATTGTAGACATATTTTTCTCCTGAGTACTAATTTATTAACGTAACATGATCTGATGTAAATTCAGGGTTGACTTCCATGATTCCGGAGTGCAGCATTTCTGAAATTACAGATAAAACCTCCGGTTCGCTCATCGGTAAGCCGTCCAGTTCATTCTTTACGGGTTGGTCGTCAAAGCTGAATATCTCCTCATTGTGGATGTATTCAAACACCCAGTGAACCTGGGGATTAGCCACAAGGAGGTGAAGAACCGTACCCGCAAGATCGCCGATCGGCATTCGGTCGATGTGACTTCGTTGAAATTGAACCGCAAGCGATGTGCCTTTGCCAATTTCAGAGGTGATCGCCAGGGAACCGTTACATGCCTCGGCGGCGGCTTTTAGCAGGGGAATCCCCAGCCCAACTTTGCGAGTTGTGCGGGTCGTGGTGAAGGGATCAATGACCACTGCAAGCATCTCGGGGCTCATTCCCTTGCCATCATCTTCGACGCTCATTTGTAAAAGATCTGTGTTACTGTTTTCAATCACCCTGATGGTGATATTCTTCGCATTTGCCGAAATACTGTTTTCTGCGATATCCAGCAGGTGTAAAGACAATTCTCTCAATGTTACTCTTTCACTTCCTGAATAGGTTTGAGAACCTGGGGCAATTTATTGGGGCGGACACGGCCAATTACGTCTTCATCCACGACAACTACCGGTGCCTGGGAGCAAGCCCCCACGCAGCGGCAGATTTCGAAGGTAATATTTCCATCACTGGTTGTTTCACCGGGAGCAACCCCTAACAACTGTTTGGTTTTTTCTATCAAAGCGGGAGTTCCACCTACGTAACACGCTGTTCCCATGCAGAACTTAATGGTATGAGTACCGCGCGGAGTGGTGGTAAAGAACGAGTAAAACGAAATGACCCCATGCACCCTGGAAAGTGGCACATGCAAACGCTGGGCGACATACTCCTGCATCGGTTCAGAAACAAATCCAATGGCTGATTGTAATTCGTTGAGCACTACCATCGTGGCACCCGGAAGATCCATATTCTGGTCGATGATGGTGTCTATGATGGCTTTTTTTGACACGTCTCCCAGCGGTTCGTTTTTTGGGTAGCTTTTCAAAAACTTTGTCGTCATTTAATTCTCCAATATAGCGATTATCGCAAATTTAACCAAGATAAGTTTACACTCTTCACAGAAGGCTGGCAATTTACAAATGTCACCTTATCCGGTGCGTGTTGTCTATTTAAAACCCTAAGAATATATAATTTTACATTATTTTTGATATTCATTGAGATATTTGGTAATTTCTACCATTTTCCCTACGCAATGCCATTTGAATTTCTGCAATACAAGGAGATTCCATTTGAAGGTGGAGGGTTCCTAGAAATTCACTCAAGCGATGAACATCGCCATTTTGAATGAACGGGATCTGGCCGACTCCCATCAACGTAGTACGAGCAATTTCCGGGGTGATGTGCCTTGAAATCTCCAGAGCTCTGAATGGAATATCAAATGGCACGAAGCCAAGTGTCTCGATTAAGCCGAACGTTTTTCGGTTGATATGAGCCGGGATGAATAATCCGCCAAGATCAGTCACTTCTTTGAAGGCTTCATTTAGAGAAAGACTCGCAGCCGTGATGAGCAGTTGTTCCTCACGCTTGATGAATTCGCCTGTTTCATCAACGATGAATTGTTCTCCGAAGAAATCAGGCTGGTTCGTTTTTGAAGGTAATGCTGCGGAAACAATTGATTGAAACCGGATCGCCTGCTCCAAAGTATCAAACAGGCAAATGGAATGCACGTCCTCGCGGGTCTGTAGTTCCATTCCGGGAAGGACAATTAGAGTGGTTCCCTCTGCTGCTTTTTGAACTGCGGCGATATTTGCAGTCGAATTATGGTCCGTGATCGCTATAAGGTCCAGACCTGCTTCTAGTGCATACTCAACAATAAGAGGAGGAATCATCTCCACCTCAGCACATGGTGAGACTACTGTGTGAACATGCAGGTCAGACCGGTATGATTTCAATTTTTCCAGTTATGAATTGCAGGATCAGGATTCTTGCGGTTCGCACCTGAGCCCTAATTCCCAAAGCTTACCGATGACGAAAAAGGTTGGTTTTTTCGTGCCAAGCAAGATCACACCCTCTTCGTTTGCCTTGGTGATAGTAACAGGGTCGGGTGTTGCCCCTTCCGTGATGATGACTGCCGATAGTTCAAGGAGGGTTGAAACTGCAATAATGTTTCCATGAGCCTGTAGAGTTACCCAAATTGACTTTTTCGGTGCGCCAGCCATGACGCAACTCAGAAGGTCAGAAGAGTATCCGCAAGAGGGCAAAATTTCGGAATAATCAATTTCAGCGGTGAAAGGGATTAATTCAAGGGTTTCGATCACTTCTTGTAAATTCATAGATCTCTCCTGATTATTATGTATTGCCTGCGCCAACGCTTTCTTGGTCTTGCAGGTAAATCTTCAATCTCAGGTTAGTGCCACGCCCATAGACCGATTCAAGCCTCATAGAATCGACGCAGCGCTGGATGTTCACCAAACCCATGCCGGCTCCAAACCCAAGTTCACGAACGGTATCACTGGCAGTTGAATAACCCGGGCGCATGGCCATAGACACATCTTCAATACCCGGGCCATCATCAGAGATCGTGATTGATATTTGTTTTGGTTCAATCTCGACCCGGATGATCCCGCCATTAGTGGTGTGGATGATGAGGTTCATCTCTGCTTCGTAGACAGCAATGCCAGTTCGGCGAGCAATTTGCGGATTGGCACCAAGACGCACCAGGGCACGCTTGATCGCGGATGACGCCGCTCCACCGTGGGTAAAATCACCCTGTTTGATCGAGTACCTTAGGATGAGACTGGAGCGGTCCGATTCAATATCTTCAAATAAATGGCTCGCCCTGTACCGGCGGACTTCCTCTTCCTGGTAATCATGTTGCAGGGCTTTAAGAATGCCGTTGGTAATGTCGCCTTTGGTGATGATGCCAACCAGTTTGCCTTCATCATCAACAACCGGGAAGCGCCCATAATGAGAGCTGACGAATAGCTTTAGGGCTTCGATGGTTGGGTCAGTATTGCGTATGGTGAGCAAATTTGTGCTCATGTATTCTTTGGTGCGGGCATTTAAATCAGATTTTTGGAGGCATTTGAGAAGGTCTTCGATGCTGACCAACCCGACCAATTCGTTTCCATTTATGACCGGCGCCCCGGATATTCTTTTCTGGCGGAACAACTCCAGCACTGTGCTCATCAAAGTGTCTGGTGTAACAGTGTACGGGTGTTGGGTCATCACCTCGTCAACTTTTAATTCGTAAGCAAGTTCCTCGACCCGGGTAATGTGCTCAGCTTCCTGTTCGCTGACCAATTTGCCATGAAAAAGGGAATCCGAAGCCATTTAAGCGTCCTTAAGAATCACAATTGCAATCGCTGCCGTCAACCGCGCGTTCCAGGCTGACCATCCCGGCAGAAAATAATCTTCCGCATAATTCAAACATGCCAAACGGAGAAGAAATCAGGGCAATCTTTTCTTCTTCAGCCAGGGCAATGGTTTCAGGGGGAGGGGTCTTTCCGCGAACAAGGATCACTGCAGCCACATCGGCCATCACGGCTGTGCGAATCACCTGCGGGTTGCACAAGCCAGTCAGCAATACTGCTTCTGGCTGTATGGAGGCTAACACGTCACTCATCAGGTCAGCTCCGCAACCGCCTTTTACCTCACGGTCTAAATCAGCTGATTTGTTGTAGAGTTTTCCATCAATCAATTGAATTAATTCACGAACTATCATAGTTTATACCTGTGGAATTAACTTGTCTTTGAATTTTCTCTATTATAACGGCAAGTGGTTCTTATTTCGATAATCAACACATAGATGCTTGTGTTAAAATCAGGAAATACTGAAAGAGGAACATATATATGAAATCGTCCATTTCGCAGGTTAAAGGAACCCGGGAATTTTATCCACCCGAGATGCTGGTTCGCAAGTGGCTTTACGCATTGATCGAACAAGTATCTGTTTCATATGGTTACCAGGAATGGGATGGTCCATTCATCGAAAGAATTGACCTATATGCGGCTAAATCCGGAGAAGAACTGGTAAAAGAGCAGGCATTCGTCTTCTCTGATCGGGGCGGAGACCTTGTCACGCTTAGACCCGAGTTGACACCGTCGCTGGCCAGAATGGTAGCCAAAAAGCAAAATGAGCTTGTGTATCCACTGAGGTGGTGGTCGTTCGGTCCATTCTGGAGATACGAAAAGCCACAAAAAGGCAGAACCAGGGAATTCTTCCAATGGAATATTGACATGATTGGAACCAATTCTCCAGAAGCCGATGCAGAACTTGTGGCTGTTTGTGCCACATTTCTCAAGAAAGCCGGTATTACCCCAGGTCAAATATCCATACAGATCAACCATCGCAAATTGATGGAACAACAATTATTGAACCTGGAAATCCCTGTAGATATGAAGAAAGAAGTTTTTCATTTGATTGACCGGCGTGATAAGTTGTCTTTATCTGAGTGGGAGGCGAAGGCGAGTGAGATCGGGTTGAGTGAATACCAGGCACATGGAATCGAAAGCCTGTTAAAAGACAAAGAATTATGGAAACAATCTTCTGAACTTGTAAGAATTTTTGAAGTCCTGGAGTGGCTGGGGCTAAGGAGCTACGTCAATTACGACCCCCGCATCATCCGCGGGTTGGATTACTACACAGGGATAGTTTTCGAGGCGTGGGATGTGGGCGGGGATGGCCGGGCAGTACTCGGAGGAGGTCATTACGACAACCTGGTGGAAGATGTGGGCGGAACTCCATTACCGGGAGTTGGTTTTGCGATGGGGGATGTGATGATCACCTACTTGTTGGAAAAATATGGGCGTATTCCAGAGCTATCTCAATTCAAAGAATCTGTATTAATCACCATTTTTGACGAGGAACGTTCAGCCTATTCTCACCGTCTTTCAGCTGTGCTGAGAGAAGAAGGGCTCAATGCGATTTGTTATCCGGAATCCGCCAAGCTGCAAAAGCAACTCAAGTTTGCTGACAGAAAAGGCGTACGATTTGTGACAATTGCGGGTCCTGATGAATCTGTTGCAGGAAGGGTAACCATCAAGGACTTACAGACACATCAACAAGTAACGGTAGATCAAACACTCGCAGGTCAGGCAATAAAAAAAATGCTTGCCACGAGTTGAGGGGTGTGATAGAATTTTGCAGTTCGTGGTGGCTGTAGCTCAATGGCAGAGCATCGCACTGTGGATGCGAGGGTTGTGGGTTCAACCCCCATCAGCCACCCCAATAACACCAAGATCCCTAATTAGGGATCTTGTTTTTTTAAGGGCAGATTAGGGATCTTACTTCCAGACTGGTTTCAATGGGGACGCAGCGGAAATGGCAATAGGCAAACCCACGAAAACAAATAGGATTATCTTGAGCGGGTGATGGGATTCGAACCCACGAATACCACCTTGGGAAGGTGGTGCCTTA
>CAYVTF010000003.1:0-195516 GCA_964454565.1 uncultured Anaerolinea sp.
CCCAATTATCTCAACCTGGCGCAGTCTCTCTCTTGACTTTCAAGACAGCATCTACAAGAACTACTGCCCACTTGTAATTGAAACCCTACCAATTACACATGAGAGGTGGGTTCGATAACCGAACCCACCCTACAAGAACTTGAACATGATTAGTCGAATAATAGTCGATTATTAGTCGATTTGTCAAGCAGAGAACATAACAACATCCGGAATCTCATAACCTGGATTCCGGGGTTGCTTGAACGAACGATTAGCTTCTGGTGGTTGCCTGACCCTACACAAACCGTTCCACGTGAACCTGGCCGGGTTGCTGCTTGGTTTGCTCCACAAACCCTTCCTCGGTCAAGGCGCCCATCATGGCGTTGACCATGCCGGAGACCCCGCACAGGAAAACATGCGTGTTCTCGGGGGTGGGCTTGAACCCCCAGGCTTCCGCCACCGCGCCAGACTTCCAGATCTGCTGCACCCAGCCGGTCTTGCCCGTCCAGGGTACGGGCTCGTCATCCGGCCTGTCGATGGTGGTGATGTACTTGAAGTTCTGACACAGGTACTGCATGGTCTGCAGCTCGGAGCGGTAACCCAGGTCCCAGGAGTGGTAGGCACCGTGCAGCACGGCGAACATGCGCGGCGAGCCGCACTGCAGCTCCGAGGTGAGCATGCTGATATAGGGGGCCAGCCCGGTGCCGGTGGCGACCATGACGATGTGCTTGTCCGGTGGCACCTGGTTGAGGGTGAAGATGCCGCTGGTCTTGGGTCCAAGCCACAGCGGATCTCCCACTTTGAGCGAAAACAACCTTGGACTGAGCGCACCGTTGGAAAGCATGCTGATGTAAAACTCCATGTATTCATGCTGCTTGGAAGAGGAGGTAACGGAATAGGAGCGGCGGATCAGTTTGTCTGGGTCGCTGGGTGTGGTCTCCGGCTCTGACCAGGGCGCGCGCGGGGCAGAACCTGGCAGCCCGAGCACTGCGAATTGACCGGGGGTGAAATCGGGCAATTGCCAACCCTGCGCTGCCACCCGCAGCGTCATCACGCGTGAAGAAAGTTCCACTTTTGAAGTTACTACTGCATTCAAACCAAGGTCAGCCATTATTCTCTCCCTGTAGGATATTTTGTTTTGTGTTACCCTAACCGGTATTCACCTTCTGAACAGCGAGGTAACATTCGCTGCCCCAATAATCAAATTATACAAAAAAACTCCGAATTGTGAATACCAAAACCGCACTCTTATTAAAATGGAATCCAGAAACAAAGGCAAGGAATTGTGCAATGATCATTCTGCAGACGGTCATTGGAGTTCCACCAAAGATAATTGGCTTTTAACTAAACAGGTGTGAAACACAGGGTCTATGTAAATCTATGCGATAATGCGTTTACATTTCATGAAACATGGAGCGTCAAATGAAAACCATTGGACTGATCGGCGGCATGAGCTGGGAATCTACGCTGGAGTATTACCGCATCCTCAACGAGGAGGTGAAGCGCAGACTGGGCGGGTTCCATTCGGCCAGGTGTATCCTCTACTCGGTGGATTTTGCCGAGGTGGAGGTCCTGCAGCGGGCGGGTAACTGGGCGGAGGCTTCGGGTATGATGGTGTCGGCAGGGCAAAACCTGGAGCGCGCCGGGGCGGAGTTGCTGCTGCTGTGCACCAACACCATGCACAACGGCGCGGATGAGCTGAAGGCCGGGGTGAACATTCCCCTACTGCACATTGTGGACGCAACAGCTGGAGCGGTCAAAGCCGCGGGGATCAGTCGCATCGGACTGCTGGGTACACGCTTTACCATGGAGCAGGACTTCTACAAGGGACGCCTGGCGGATAGGCACGGGTTTTCAGTTTTCATTCCGGAAGAAGAAGACCGCGAGATGATTCACCGGGTGATCTACGATGAATTATGCCTGGGAGTGGTCAAAGAGGAATCCCGGAAGGGGTTTATTGCCATCATCAACCGGTTGGTGGCTGCCGGGGCGCAGGGGGTAATCCTGGGCTGCACGGAGATCGAGAACCTGGTGCGCGCGCAGGATAGCCCCGTGCCCGTGTTCCCTACCACCCGCATCCATGCCGAGGCGGCGGTGGAATATGCGTTGAAAAACACTTAAAAGGGGGAATGTTTGGGGTAAATATTGTAGGGGTCGAGCGTCGCTCGACCCCTACACGATCATACGGATATAAAATCAATGGATCAATACGTCAATGTCTTCGGGTCAGCTTTCACCCGTTTTCTGAACACGATGTAGGTCCAGACCTGGTAGGCGATCACCACCGGAACCATGATGGCGGCGATGATGGAGATCACCTTGAGGGTATAGGGCGAGGATGAGGCGTTGGTGATGGTGAGGTTGTAGGCCTCTCCCAGGGTGGAGATCATCAGGTTGGGGAAGAGCGCCACGAAGAACGCACCCACGGCGAGTACCACCGAGAGGCCGGAGGTGACGAACGCCCAGCCTTCACGCTTTTTCCCGATGCATACGCGAGAAATCACCATCGCTGCCGCCGCAAGCACAGGCAGGATCAGGCTGATGAGACCTTTGCCGGAGAAGGCGGAAGGCGTGAGCGCCAGGGCAGCGAACAATCCCAGTGCAAACACCAGGGCAGCGGTGAAGTACATCTTGCTGTACTTGTGTGCCTTTTCACGCAACCCTTCGGTCAGCTTGAGGCTGAGGAAGTTGGCGCCGTGGAACTGGAAGAGCATGTCCACGGTCAGACCGCCCAACAGGCTGACCCAGTTGAGCAGGCCAAAGAAGGTGCCGGTATACTGCATATCCGCGTCGATGGGCACCCCGCGCACCAGGTTGGTAAAGACCACACCCAGCAGGAAGGCCGCCAGGAAACTGGAAATGCTGATGGCATTATCCCAGCCGTAGCGCCATTTTGGATTGCTCACCTTGCTGCGGAATTCAAAGGCGACACCGCGCACGATGAGCGCAAAAAGCAGCAGGAAGAAGCCCAGGTAAAAACCGCTGAACAGGGTGGCGTACCAGTGCGGGAAGGCAGCAAAGGTTGCGCCGCCTGCCACGATCAGCCACACTTCGTTCCCGTCCCAGTGAGGGCCGATGGTGTTGATGATGGCGCGCCTTTCCGCATCCTTGCGGGTGAGGGCAGTGAGCAGCATGCCCACGCCGAAGTCAAATCCTTCCAGGAAGAAGAAACCGATATAAAGTACCGCGATCAGGACAAACCAGAGGATGTTGAGGTCCATTATTTTCCTCCTTTTTTCTTTGTTTCGATCTCACCCGCAATGGGCACCGAGTCCATGTCCCCGGCTGAAAGACCTTTTTTTGCGAATTTTAATAACAAATAGAGGTCAATGACCATCAACACCCCATAGATGAGTACAAAGCCGATCAGGCTGATGAGCACCGTGGCAGGTGTCAGGTTGGGGCTGACGGCGTCCCTGGTCTGCATCAGGCCGTGCACAACCCAGGGCTGCCGGCCGGTTTCTGTGAGCAGCCAGCCGGTGGTATTGGCAACATAAGGCAGGAGGATGATCCACACCAACCAACCTGAGCGCTTGATCCACTTCTCCGGGAACTTCTTCCTGGCGATAACGAGACCAACGAGGGGTATCAGCACCATCAGCAGTCCTGCGCCGACCATCGTCCTGAAGGACCAAAAGGCAATCGGTATGTTGGGAATGTAATTGCCCGGACCGTAAAGTTCCTCGTACTGCGCCTGCACCTGGTTGAGCCCCTCCACCTCGCCTTCCCACTTAAAGAAGTAAAGGAAGCTTAGTGCTTTGGGGATGGTGACTGTCCAGGTGGTCTTGCGCCCCTCCTGGTCGATGCCGGCGATGAGGTGGAAGTCCGCCGGGTCGGCCGTCTCATAGTGCGCCTCAGAGGCAGCGGCGGCCATGGGTTGTACCTCGCGCAGGTACACCCCCTGGGCGTGTCCCGCTCCGCCAACAGCCACCGCGGAGATCAGGCCGATGATAGCGGATAGGACGAATGATTTTCTAAAGGCTTCCTCGTCCTGTCTCTTCACCAAGTGATAAATACTGAACCCCAGCATGAAGAAAGCCGCGGTCACCAGACCGGCGAAGAAGGTGTGCAGGAAGAGATAAAGCGCGCGCGGGTTGCCCAGCAACGCGCCGAAGTCGGTCATCTGCGCGCGGCCGTTGATGATCTCGTACCCGACCGGGTGCTGCATGAAGCCGTTGGCTGCCAGGATCCAGAAGGCGCTGAGGTTGCCGCCGATTGCCACAATCCACATTACCGCGCAATGCAGCTTCTTGGAGATCTTTTCCCAGCCGAAGATCCACACGCCAAGGAAGGTGGATTCCAGGAAGAAGGCCAGCAACCCTTCAACAGCCAGCGGGGCGCCGAACACATCCCCCACAAAGCGCGAGTACTCCGACCAGTTCATACCGAACTGGAACTCCATGACGATACCCGTGACCACACCCATGGCGTAGTTGATGAGGAAGAGTTTTCCCCAGAACTTGGTCAGGCGTTTGTACATCGGGTTGCCGCTTCTCACGTACATGGTTTCCAGGATGGCAACCAGCCAGCCCAGACCAAGGGTGAGCGGAACAAAGAAGAAGTGGTATATGGTGGTGAGGGCAAATTGCCACCGGGATAAAGCAACTATGTCCATAAGTCCTCCAATAAAAGCAGGTAGTAAGGGTTACCGGGCAGTCCAGAACCCGGGCAGGAAGATGCGCAGCAGAACGTCGATCAGGATTGCCACCAGCAGCAGGTTGCTGAACAGGCGGTTGTGGTAGAAGGCGAAACCTGAGAACCAGGTCGGCCAGAATTTCCACTCGGCGGGTGGCTCCTGAGGGCGCGGCTTGGCATGCACACCAATGGCGAACAGGGCACGCTTGCCCGCGAAGAACACGATGAGCAGGATGGGGGTGAAGTAATGAGTTCCGAACACCAGGTAGAGAATGATGATGTAGATGAGAGAGAGGATGGCCATGTTCAAGTAGCGGGCTGCTTTTTCACCGATTACCACCGGAAGGGTACCCACCTTCTTCTTCCTGTCCTCGGCGGATTTGTCGATATGCTTGCCCATGTTGATGCTTACCACGCTCAACCCCCAGGGAACCCCGGCCAATGCCACCTGCCAGAAGTTATCCACGCTGCCTTTAGCCAGTACCAGGTAAACCGCAGCCACCAGGATCGGACCCCAGATGAGAAAGATGGAGAGTTCCCCCAGGGCGATATGTTTCAACGGCCAGGTATAAAGCAGCAGGACCGCGGCGCCAATGGCAAAGAGCACAATGATGTTCAGCGAGAATCCGGTGTAGACGAGGGCAAAAACGCCAGCCAGGAAGGCGAGCGTACCGCTGATGGCAAACCATTTGAACTGTTCCTTTTTATCCCAGAATTCCTGCACCAGCGGATGGACACCGTATTGGGTGCGGAAGTAGTTGTCGCTATCCACCCCGCGCGAGAAATCGGTGTAATCGTTGAGAAAGTTGTTGGTGCCGTGGGCAATGAACAGCCCAATGGTAACGATGAGCCAGGCGAGGATGGACAAACCCCAATTGCCGCTGAAATGACCGTGCCGGATGGCCAGCAGTCCGCCAATGGCGCAGGAATACAGGGTGACGATGGTGACAGCCGAGCGCGTGGCGATGAGCCACTTGGAAATCACATCCAGCGATTCCCATTCTTGCTTGCTGTCCATTTTTACCAGTTCGGAGAGCGCTTTTTTCCACATCGAAAAGTTGATCTTCATCAAGCAACCTCCTTGGAGTACGACCGAAAATTATTTACCGACGAACCAGGATTTTATTTGATTATATACAAAAACCGCTTTTTGATGCCAGCCCATACGGAGGCAGGTTAAGATCTAATCTGTAATCGGCATTACGCGGGTTGGTTCAGTTGGTTTACCATCTGGCGGAAGTTTGATGCGCTTTGCCATGAAAAAGTTGACCACCGCGATGATCATCCCCAGCAGGAAGACGTACTCAAAGCCGAACTCGTTCCAGATCACTCCGCCCAGCAGGGCAATGCCGATCGAAAAAACGTGGTCAATGCTGATGGAGGCGGAAAGTGCGGGCTGGATGTCCTCCGGTTTTAACGCGATTTTCTTGATGTAGGTTGAGCGCGCCATGCTGACCGACATCAACACCTGGTCGAGCAGGTAACAAATACAGGTGATGATGAAGGCGATATTTTCAGGCAGAATAGAACGTGAGAACCCGTACCCCAGGCAGACAACGACAAGCAGCAAGGCTTCAGCCATCAGGATCACCCTCTCGCCGAAACGGTCGATGGCTCTTCCGAGCATGGGTTGGAAGATGATGCCGATCACCCCGCCTATCGTGATCAGGGTGGCCAGCACCTGGGTGGGTTTGTTGTAGATGGTCACGATGACCCAGGGGGCAAAGGTGATGAAGATCTGTTTGCGTGAGCCATAGAGAACGGCCAGAATGTAGAACAGGCTGTATTCTTTGCGCAGTTTAAGGAAGGTTTTGGGCGGAGCGGACTTCTCGTGTTTCATCAGGAACATGAGCACCGCGGCCAGGGTGAAGATGAGCGCGGCGATGGTGAAGCTGTGTTGAAAGGTGAAATTCAAATACTTGAAACCGATGAACACCAGGAAACTACCCACGATCTGCGCCAGGTTGCGGATGGCGTTCAGTTGCCCCAGGCGTTTCCCTGTTTTCCCATTTGATGCCAATTCCATTCCAATTGTGGTCGCCACCGGCATAAAGAGGTGCTGCCCCAGGCTGAAGGTGAACAGGAATACCACCATGCTGGAATAGCTTTTAGAAGCGAAGCCGATCAGGAAGATGCCCGCGGCAGCCAGGAGCTGGGCAAAGCCACCCAGGCGGCGGCTGCCAAGGAAGCAGAAAAGTGCAGTCACCAGCACCGTGATCACCCCGGGGAATTCTCGTGGGATTTCCAGGAAGGAGCGCTGGAAACCCGTGAGGGTGAAGGTATCGTTTAGGAAATTATTGAGTGTGGAATCCACCAGGCTGCCGGCCATGCCCACCGCGAAAGACGCGGTGATAAAAAGAGCCAGCTCACGCGGGAGCGAAGAGATGCGTTTCTGCAATGAGGTCTGCATTGTTGGCGCCTGGGACGATTATTGTTTGTCGGATTGGATGAGTATTTTCAGAGCTTCAACCGCCACCTTGATCACGCTGTCGGCATCGAACTCCTTCATGTGCGTTTCGTCTTCTGCTTCTGATGCTTCCGCCAGGTCGGATTCATTGATGACGAGCATCACCCCGCCGGCGCGCTTGCGGTGGATGGCGGATATGATGAACAGGGCGGCTGATTCCATCTCCGAGCAGATCGCTCCTCCGGCGATGAAGGCGTTCCAGCGCGCGGAAAGGGCGTCTGCCATCGGCATGCGGGTACGTTCAACCTCTCCATAAAAGGAATCCTTCGAATGGGCAATCCCGGCGTGATGACGGTAGCCCAGTTTTTGGGCAGCAGTATTTAAGGTGTTAACCACGTTGATATCTGCCACGGCAGGGAACTCCATTGGCAGGTATGCCGATGTGGTGCCTTCATCGCGGATGGACGCCGTGACCACAGCCACGTCACCGGCATGAATGTGCGCTTGCATGGAACCGGATGACCCCACGCGGATGAAGGTATGTGACCCGGTTTCGATCAATTCTTCCACGGCGATGGCGGCTGATGGACAGCCAATGCCGGTGGAAACGGCGGAAACCTTCTCTCCAAGCAAAGTTCCGGTCCAGGTGACGTACTCGCGGTTTTGGGCAACGAAATGCGGATCGTCGAAATATTGGGCGATCTTTTCGCAGCGCGCAGGGTCACCAGGAAGAAGAACGTAACCCCCGGCGTCGCCTTCTCTTATATGCAGGTGAAAAGCCAAACCCTCTTCATTTCTCATGCCAGACCTCTTTCAAAACGGATGGATGTGAATTATAGCGCAGAATTTGCATGCCAAAAACGCCGTTCCCGGCGTTGGTTGGCTACAAACCATGTCTCAGATCTTGAGTATATAAGCAAGCAAAGTGACCGCGGATGCGATGAAGATGGCCACGGTGCCAACGATGGCAAACCATTTTTGAAACCTGGTGTTCACATACTTGCCCATCAATTCGGGGTTGCTGGTGAGGCGGATGAGGTAGTAAAAAACCAGGGGCAGCACAATGGCGTTGATGGTCTGGGTGATGATGGCCATGCGAAACACGGAAACGCCGGGGATCATCCCGATGGCGAAAGCCAGCAGGATCTGCAGGATGAAGATCCAGTAGAATGATTTGCTTTGCTTGAAGTTGGAGTCCAGGCTTCCGGAACGGCCAAAGAACTCAGAAAAGGCATAAGCAGTGGATAGTGCCACCACGATTACTCCCATAAACCCGGCGTTGAGAATGCCGAATCCGAATAAAAGTCCAGCGAGCTTGCCGGCAAAAGGTTCAATCGCCATTGCTGCAGATTCTCCGGAGGTCAAGGGGATCTTATTCACATACAGCGTCGCTGCAGTGGCAACGATCATGAAGAAGGAGAAAAAATGAGTCAGAAATGACCCGACGTAGGTTTCGAGTTGCGAATAAATGATCTTGCCGGCTTCGATGTTTTTGTCGTAAGCAAAGCTGCTGATGAAGAATTGTCCCCACGGGGTGATCATGGTTCCCAGCACACCCAGGCCGATGAGCAAATAACTCCTAAGATATTCCGGTGTAAATTCCACACCATGGGGGTAGACCAGGTTTGAAAGTGCCAGCCCCCAATCCGGTTTTGCCTTGACTGCCGAGATGATGTACGTCAGGTAAAACACGCTGGATAAAAGCATGATGCCCTGGGTGAGGCGGTAATTGCCGCGGGTGACCACCAGGAAAACAACAGCAATGAACAAAAGCATGAATGGATACACGGGAAGGTCAAAAAGACTGGTAATGACCCTGACGGAGGAGAGGTCAACTGTCACGGTTCCGAGGTTGGCAATGATGAGGGTGCTGAATATGATCAGCGATCCCTTGATACCAAAGCGCTCGCGGATGAGGTCTGCCAGCCCGCGCCTGGTCACCAGCGTCAGGCGCATGCCCATCTCCTGGGTGATGCCCAGCAAGATCATCAGGAATGGCAGGATGAAGAGGATCGGGTAACCCAGCGTGGCACCCGCCACGGATAGCGTAGCCACTCCGCCAGCGTCGTTATCCGCCATGGCGGTGATGGTGGCCGGGCCGAATACCGACAGGAACAGGATGATGCTATGGATTGCCGGTATCGAGGCAAGGCGGGTAAGCCAAAAGAAGCGGGAGCGTTTCATTAACTACTATTCCGATCGAGAATTAATAGAAACGCGGCAGGCGTTTTTTCCAGGCGGTGGGGATGATCTTATCCAGCGCATCATCGGCAGTCACCATGCCCACCAGGCGCTGCTCATCATCCAGCACCGGCACGGCTAAAAGGTTGTACTTGGAGATCACCTGGGCGACCTCATCCTGCTTTTGCAGCACATCCACGGTGACAAATTTCTTGTGCATAAAATCGATCACCTTTTCACCCGGGTCTGCAAAAACCAGTTCGCTCAATGAAAAGGTGCCCAGCATATGGTTTTGCTTATCCACCACGTAAATGTAGACCACGGAGTCGATCTCGGACTCCTGCTTGCGGATGTAACTGATGGTCTGCGCAGCGGTGTAAACCGGGGGAACGGTGATGATGTCAGTGGTCATCAAGCCGCCTGCGGTGTCATCCGGGTAGGAGAGCAGCAGTTTAACTTCCTCGCGCTCTTCGTCGTCCATCATCTCCAACAGGTCTTCGCTGCGCTCCTGGGGGAGCTCAGCCAGCAGGTCCGCTGCCTCATCCGGAGACATCTCTTCGAGCACGTCGGCGATTCTCTCGTCCGTCATGTTCTGCACCAGTGTGGCCTGGAAATCCGGTTCAATTTCCTCCAGTGCATCAGCCAGGTGTTCAATATCAAGCGAGTTGAGCAATTGTCCGCTCTCAGTGTGGTTCATGTCGCTGATCAGTTCAGCAATATCCGCCGGGTGAAGTTCCTTCAGTTTTTCCACCGGGACTTTGAGCTGCATGAATTCATCATGGATCAATGGTTCCACATAATCCCAGGAGATGACGTTTTGCGGGTTCTTGCGGGAAAGGCGGGTCATCAGGTTTTCGATCGGTCGGGGAATACCAATGCGGCGGATGATGCCCATGCTGCTGATGTCCACGTTGGAAATCAGGTACTCGCTGCCAACTTTCTTGATCTCCAGGTCGTTCACCCGCACCACGCGGATGCCATTGGTATCCAGGATCTGTTTATCCAGGATATCGTCAATGAGCGCTAACTCATTGCCCTGTAATTGATATTGCTGCAATTTTGCTTTAATTCGGGAGAGAGGGATAACCGGAGATAGCAGGGCGGTCACCTCTGCAATGGGGAATATCTCGACTTTGTCCTTTTCACGGACTGAAAGCGCGGTGATGACCGGGTGTTTCTCACCCTCGGGCTGTACCGCGTAGACTTCCTGCACGCGTCCCAGGGATTCACCATCGACGTCGACCACTGGTCGGTTGATAAGATGGCTGATGAATGGCATTTTTCCTCCTTGTCCCGCAATTGAAATCAAGGAAAACAAAACCGGCAGGTACGTAGCACCAGCCGGCGAAAAACACCGTTAAGACCAGGCTCACCCGGTCAGGCTGGCACCCCCAGTTGCATGTTCAACTTACTCTCACCGCATTGAAGCAACCAGGCAGCGAGGCTTATTGAACGCATATTCTTTTCAACGTACCTGGATAACCTTTCACATCCCCGGCGTCTTAGAGGGGGAACATCAGTGGAGTTATCCGTTTCCTCCAATTGCATTTGAGACCCTTTCTGCTTTTTTAGTTTTGGGCTATTGAGCAAGTTACTGTATATGGATTTTAAGTTTTAGAGAACTTCTTGTCAATAGCCGAAAACGGAAAACCGAAGAATTGCCGGTTAAATCGAGCGTTCCTTGCGAAAGGAGAGTCCGGCAGCATCAGAGCCAGTTTCGATGAAACCAGTTTTGATGAGTACTTTGAGGGACGGGTAATTGTCCGGCAGCACGCCTGTGGCAGTGATGGCTTTGCAACCCGGGTAGGCGAAAGCCCATGTCGTCAATTGCTGCACGGCCTCGGTGGTGTAGCCGAGACCCTGGAAGACAGGATGGATGCCATAGCCAATTTCAACCTCTCCGGATTCGTTTGGTGCACCTTTGAAGCCGATCAGCCCAGCGCCAATGTCTTCGGCCGTAATGACAATCAACCAATAGGTGTACCACTTGTGCAGTACCATGGGAACCGCGCGCATCTTTTCGATCTTCATCATAACTGCCCGTTCCACCACCCCGTCCATCAGGGTTTCCACCAGCGGGATATCCAGGTCGATGGCTAATTCCTTTATCGAGCGCAATCCCATTTCAAGCTGGGCGAGCGTTAGCGGTACCAGGGTGATTCTTTGAGTCGCGATCATCGGATTTCCTTTCCTGATGATTTAAGCCTCTTTTATTGTACAACCGGAAAAAGGAATTTTGACTGGCCATTTGTTATAATCATGCTTTCACATCTTCTACATATTCCGTGAGGTAACCATGACTTCAAAAGTATTCTACGGTTCGCCCCGCCAGGCACACATGGATGCAAAGGAAACACTGCCGGCCAAGCTGGACCTGATCCTGGATGAACTACACCTGCGTGACCGGGTAAAAGGAGAAACGGTGTGCCTCAAGCTGCACCTGGGGAATAATATTGGTTACTCGGTGATCCACCCTGTGTTCGTTCGCAAAGTTGTGCAGGCCATCAAGGATGGTGGCGGAGAGCCTTTTGTGGCAGATGTCACGTGGGACGTGGAAGCATGTGAAAGCCGCGGTTACACCCCTGAAGTTCTCGGTTGCCCCATCTACCCGGTAGGCGGTCCAAAAGACAGCTATTTCTATGAGCACAAGTGGGAATATAAAAACATGAAGACCTGGAAGGTGGCCGGTATGGTACAGGACTCCAGCTTCCTGGTGAACTTTGCCCATGCCAAGGGGCACCCTTCCTGCGCCTTCGGTGCCGGGGTTAAAAACATTGCTCTGGGTTGCATGGTGGGGGAAACCCGCAGCCGGATGCACGACGTGGTGCATTACGACAAGTATCGGTTCAAAGAAAACTGCCCGGACAAGAGCGTGATGCAAAAAATCGTTGACTCCTGCCCGTTCGGAGCCCTGGTGTTTGACAGGCATGATCCCGAGGAATTGCATTTACATACCGAGCCCTGCAACCAGTGCATGCGCTGCATGGCTGTTGCGCCGGCAGGTGCGCTCAAGATCGACCCGGTCAACCCCCAATCCTTCATGCAAGCCATGGCAATCTCCACTGCCATCACCATGTCGACCTTTGAAAAGGGGAAAGCGGTGCACCTGGCGCTTGCCACGCAAATGACCCCTCTCTGCGATTGTTTCGGTTTTACCAGTATGCCCATCCTTAACGATGCTGGTATCTTTGGCTCCGATGATCTCATTGCCCTGGATACCGCCATCCTGGACAAGACAGCAAACATGAAGTTGATCGAAGAAAACATCATTACCTGCCTCGAGGTTCAGCACAATGGCGGACACCCCTTCGCGCAATTGCACGGCAAGTTCAAGGATCCTTACGTGGTATTGGAATTTGGCGAGCAACTTGGGCTCGGCAGCCGCAATTATGAATTAGTGGATGTATTACCGGTGGAGGAAAGCAAACTAAAGCCTTCCAGCGGTTTTTATGTCTCAGCAAATTAGACACTAAAGTAAATCTGCCTCACCGGAAAGCCAGAGAAGCTCCGGTGAGGTTTTTTGTTTGCATAGAAAACCTATTCCGTGGCGAGTTCCTTTAGGGATTCCAGCGTCTTTGCCAGCACCACTCAAATCGGCATCTCGTACACCCGGTAACGGCGCAGGTCTTGTACCCCCAGCTTGCGCAGGGCGTTGTTCATGCGGTCGTTATCTTCCAGCACGTAATTGATCTCCAGGCGCAACTTATCGGAGTAGAGGGCGTCATAAGTGGCGCGGTAGAGAAGGGTGTCGATGGCTCTGCCCTGGTACTCGGGGATGACTCCCAACGCCCACATGCGGTAATGCGTGAGGCGCGGTAGCTTGAAGAGCATGCGCCACAATCCACGCGGGAACAGCCTGCCGTTCAAACCTTTCAGGATCACGTTGATATCCGGCAGGCTCATGGCAAAGCCGATGGGCTTACCCGCGCCGGTTTCGGCGATGACCACTGCCCTGGGGTTGATGATCTGTTTCAGGTCGTTCGCCATTGTGCGCGCTTCTTCTTCGGTCACCGGGTAAAAGCCCCAGTTGTCGCAGATGGACTCGTTTGCCAGGTTGGTGATGGTGATCACATCCTCTTCCAGGTTCTTCATATTTACTGGTCTGACGCGGACGTCGTAACGCTTTTGGATGATTTCCACCAGGGCAAGGTACTTCTCCGGCAAGCGATAACCCCGGGCAACATCCACCAGGTAGACCATCAGGTCGTTGGCTTTGGCGAGTCCGAAACCGGTCAGCAGGTCGTTGTAATATGGCGGGTTGTAAGGTGCCAGAATGACTGGCGATGGCTCAAACCCTTCGACCACTAATCCCCATTCCTGCGAGGCAAAACTCCACGGTCCGCGCATTACGCGCATGCCTTTGTTCTGAAGCCAGCTGCGAGCAGCGAAAAGCAACCCGTGAGCAATTTCCGGGTTGTTGACACACTCAAATGAACCGAACAACCCGATGGGTTGTTTCCAATGCTCCAGAGCAAGGTGGTCAATAAACGCTGAGATGCGCCCCACCAATTTGTTGTTCTGCCTGGCCAGGAACAGGGTGTACTCGCAATGGTTGAGCATCGGGTTTTTACCGGGGACAAACTGCGCCCGCTGCTCGCTGCGCAGGGGCGCCACCCAAACCGGGTCTTCCCGATACAGCTGGTAGGGTAGCTCGATGAAAGCTTTCAGGTCCGCAGGGGTGCTGACGTTCACGATTTCCATGGCTGCTCCTGGTATCGAACAATAAGGTTACTTTTTGATTGCCGTGAGGATAAGGTTCCCGCTTTCAGCGGTGTGAAATTCTTCTCCCTGCATGCTGCCAAAGCAACGGATGTTGGTGAAGCCGGCGCTGGCGGCCTTTGCCGTGAGCTCTTCTTTCAGTAAGGGGCGCAACAGGGTGCTGGTGAGGTGCGGTTTCCAGTCTGAATCGCTCTCGCGCGCAAGGGTGAGGATGTTGAACCGGATCAACCCGGAAAGTTCAAAATCGTACCAGCGCTGGAAGAGCCATTCCCGTTCACCCTCGCGGTGAGTTTGGGGGTCCATCCATCTTTCTTTCTTTGCCATTACCGCGTCAAAATTGCGATTCTGCAGCAGCATCATCCCGCCCGGGCGCAGGCAGGCAGCAAAGTCACGTAAAGCTGTGGAGAGCTCTTCTGGCGATAACAAATGCGGCAGGGAATTACCCAGGCAGAGCAGCAGGTCAAACCCCGCGTTCGGGAAGGTCTGGGCGAGTTGACCGAAACTCGCGGTCCGGAAATCGACCTTCTGTCCAGCGTCGCGTGCATTCCGGCGGCTCACCCGCACCATTTGCGGCACCAGGTCTGCGCCGCTGACGGTGTGACCCAGCCCGGCCAGGGAAATGGCGTGCATACCCGTTCCGCAGGCAGCGTCAAGGATGCGCAGCGGCGTAGTATTGCTTCTCTGCAGAGCCGCAATCTGTTGTGTAATGAAGGGCATCTCAAATGCCAGGCGGTTCTTCCAGTTTACAAAACGGTCGTAATCACGGGAGAGGCTTTGATACATTAAGCTCCTTACACGAAAGCGTGGATTGTTATAGAATGTTGGAAAGGGCGAACAAACATGACAACTCTCGTCGATTCCACAATCAAAGTATATCCAATTTTTACCCTGGCTGGCAGCCTCATCCTGCTCCTGTCCATCCTGGTCACTGCCCTGGCCTACCGGGGCACGAAAGGCCAGAAATATTCCATTCTCAATCATTTCATTTCGGAACTGGGTGAAGTGGGGGTTTCCCGCCTGGCACTGGTGTTTAATATCGGCATGATCATTGCCGGCGCGTTGTTCCTGCCGATGATGCTCGGGTTGGGATTCGCACTGCAGTCCATCTGGGCCAGGCTTGGAATGGTGGCCGGGCTGGTGGCAGCAGTTTCCTGCATCTGTGTGGGCATCTTCCCGATGAACAACATGAAGCCGCACGCCACAGCTGCGCTCACCTACTTCCGCTCCGGGTTGCTCACGCTGCTGCTGTTTACCATTGCCATTATCGCCCAACCCGCAGAAAATCGGCTGATCCCTTTGGGCATGATCGCGGTGGGCATCCTTTCCACCCTGACTTACGCCATTTTCCTGTTCATCATAGCTCCTCCCAGGAAAGGCGAAGAAAAACCAGCCGAGAACCTGGATCCCACCCAGATTCCGGAGCGTCCGCGCTTTTGGAAGATGCCCTTTTGGGAATGGCTGGTGTTCTTCTCTACCATTTTGTGGTTCATCGCCCTGGTGGTTTAACTCCCCGGGGAACCTGTGAGTCCTGTTTACGTCTTAAAAGAGATCAAGGAGTTGAAAAGATGAAAACAGGACTCACACTTCTATTGGCAATAGTGATGTTTTCCATTGTAGGTTGCGGTCCAAGAGATATAAAGGCAGGAGTGGACATGAACGGTGACTCCATCACCCTTGAAAAGGGGCAGCAACTGGTGATCTCATTGGAAGGCAACCCGACCACCGGGTACAACTGGGAACTGGTTGAATTTGATGAAACCATCCTCAGGCAGGTTGGCGAGCCGGAGTATAAATCCGATTCCATCCTTATCGGCTCAGGCGGTGTGATCACCTACACGCTGGAGGCATTGGAAGCAGGAAAAACAAACGTCAAATTGATCTACCACCGCGGCTGGGAAACCGAAGTACCCCCGCTGGAGGTGTACGAGCTCTTTGTGGAAGTGAATTAAACGAAACAGACCCTCGCGGGTCTGTTTTTTTCGTCTTATTCCTGTGAGGCCTTACGTATCAGTTCGGCGTGCTTCTGGCGGGTGATGGGGTACCAGATGAGCAGCGGCAGGGCTACCAGGAAGGCGATGACCGGTACAATGGCAAAGAAAAAGCGGATGCCGAACAGGGCGCGCGCGGTTTGCTCAATCGCCTCAGCCTGAAAACCGTACAACTTGAGCGCCCAGCCCATCACAAACGCGCCAACACCGCCGGAGATCTTGCCCAGCAGGGAGTTCACGCCAAAGTAAATGCCCTCGTGGCGCTCCCCGGTCTGTGACTGGTCCACTTCCACCACGTCGGGGATCATGCTCCAGGGGAATACGTACTGCGCGGAAAACCCGAGACCGGCAACGAAAGCGATGACATAGATGAGGTTCGTGGGGCGGTCAGGCAGGAAGAAGGCCGCCACGATGGCCACGCTGGCAATGCCCAATCCCAGGGCGTAGGCTGGACCCTTGTTCATTTTCTTCGACGCCAATTGCCAGGGGATGAGGAAGATGCCGATGGTGCCCAGCATCACCAGCATGACCAGGAAGAAGGAATCAGCCATTTTGAGTTGATAAGTGACGAAGTAGGTCAACAAACCGGTGAGTAGCGTGAAGCTGATGCTCACGATGGTGCTCGCGATCATGTACTGCACGAAAGGCCGGTTTTTGAAGATCTGAACGATCTGTTTCCAGGGTGCCATTCTGGCTGGTTTGAGATCAGGGTTGGGTCTCTCTTTTACCAGCAGGGTGGTGATCAGGGTGGTGATGATGGCCACCACGCCAAAAATGGCTCCAGTGGCACTGTAGGCGGCGGGTTCGCTCAGGCCAGTACCTATGAACATGTTCGCCAGCATGGTGGTGGTGCCGGCACCCAGGATGTAACCCAGCACGGTGAAAATCATGCGGATCGAGATCAGGGAGGTGCGTTCGTTATAGTCGTAGGTCAACTCGGCAGACATGGCGTAGTAGGGCACACTCACCAGCGTTTGCGTGGTGTCCACCAGCAGGAACGACCCCAGCACCACCAGGAAGGCTGTCACACCTGTCAGACCGCTGGGAAGAGAAAACAGTAGCCATACCGAAAGGCCAAAGGGGATGGCGCCAAAGAGCATGAATGGCTTGCGCCGCCCCCAGCGCGTGCGCGTTCGGTCGGAGATGTAGCCCACCAGTGGGTCGTTGATGGCATCCCAGGTGAACTTCCCCACCAGCAGCGCGGTGCCCACCAGGGCAGGGTCGATGCCAAGCACCTTGTTGTAATAAAAGAAGAGCACGAACTGGATGGCGGCGGTGACCATGGCAATGCCCAGGTCAGCCGTACCATAGGCGAACTTTGTCCCTGCAGATAACTTTCCGGTGTTTGGTTTACTTTCCATCAGCTTTTCTCCTGTAAATATTTACTGGCAAGCATTAGAAACTCATCTCCCCGGACGATGTGAACGTGAGCATCGGTGATGCCCTGAGCGAATGAAAGCACATCCCTGATCGTGGTGCGGTAGGCAAAAAGATGGATGCCGATGAAACGCGGGCGTGGAAGGTCTTTGTCCATCTCTACGCGGAGCGCGCTCAGCAGCTCATCAGCGGAGTACCAGATTTGATCCACTTTTGGGAAGAGGTTGGCGGCATAAGGCGCGCCGTGGACCAGGCGCAGGGGCGCGTGCTCGATGACGGCGTACCCGCTGAGGAAACCCAGCAGCCCCCCCTTGTGTTTGCCCAGGGTGGCCAACGTCCGCGCAGGCAGGTCAGCCACGTAGGGATTGATTACCGTGATGCCTGCGTCTTGGCAGAGTCGGGTGGTCTCCTCCATGTAGTGGTCAAACGTGGGTGTCAACGGGGGGATGATGTACCCCGCGCCGGAAGGGCCGGCGATGAGACAGTCGTTTTCCGTGACGCCGGAGAGATATTTCTCCAGCAGCGCCGGGGCGATCTCCATCAATAAGGGTTGCACTTCCCAATTGAAGGGCACCTTGCCGCGCTCCGCGGTGTACCAGTTGCCCAGCTCGCCGGTGTTCATCATCATCAACTGGTCGCCATCCGAAAGGGTGAATGTCAGGTACAACCCTTGCGGGTCCAACTGAACTTGTTTCTGTAGAGGAGGTTGTTTCACACCTTCAGCCGGGAGTTGACCCTGGAAGGAGAAATTACCCGCCAGGTGGCAGGGCACCAGGCGCAGGCCGTTGCTGGATAGCTGCAGCATGAACGCCAGTTCATCGTCGCGCAGCGTGTGCCAGCCGAAAATCGTGGGATAGCGGGGGCTTTTCACCGCGCGCTGAATGCGGTTGGAAAGAGCCACTTCCGTGGAGCGTTTCGCCATCCAATGGAGCGCGTACCTGCGCAGGGGTCCATCGAGGCGCAGGGTGAAGATCAATTCACGCAGCCAGCGGGGTCCAAAGGTCAGCAGAAGCAGCAGGTTGCTGCCCAGCCCTTTTTCCCGGCTGGAAAGGCTGTAGGTAAAGATCTTCTGCTGAACTACGTAATCCACGAATTCAGGGCGCTGCCAGCCGGGTTCAAGGCAGGCAACAACCCCCGGTTTACATTTGGGAAAGAGCTCCGCAAACGCCCAGTTGTAAAGTGCTACACGGTCCTGCCAGCGGCCGCGCAGGTCGTGCTGCACGGGCATTTCCAGCAGTCCGTGCTTCGCGATCATGTCCGCGGTGACGAGCAGGAGAGATTCCTGCGCGCCTAGCATCAGGGCGATGTTGGCGGTGTCCGGCATGTCTTCATCCCAGATGACCAACCCCTGCAGCCCGGCGGCAAACCGCTTTACAATCTCAACCAGGTGATCGAGATGACACACCTCGAAGCCGTAACGATGCCGGTAATCATCCAGGTTGCGCTGGTCCTGGTTCCCCAGCATCTCGCGGTACTTGCCGAACCAGGTCTCGTCATCCATGAAGACTTCGTTGGTCTTGCGCGCATTGGGGTCGTCGTAGATGCCGTAATCCAGGAACACTTTTGGAGCAGCGCGATTAACCAGTCCCTGCAGGGCGGCGGCGCATAGCCGTTCGGCGTAAGTAAAGGTGCTAACATCCAGTACAAGGATTTCTAATTCTTTGAGGGAATCAATCATACTTAGATTATAGAGAGTCAACGGCAGGTGTCAATCATCAAAAGTGGAAAGCTGCACTATTGCGGGATTTCTGTAACCCTCAAGGATAAGCTGAAGAGGCAAGGGGGTTTTGCGGCTTATTGTGTCTGCTAAAAACAACCATGTAGGTATTGGTAACGAACTGAGGTGGGGTCGCGCACCATATAAATTGACCAAAAACCGCCTTGCGGCGGTTAAGTCATTTCTGGCGGGGAGGGGGGGATTCGAACCCCCGGTCGAGTTTAAAGCCCGACAATCACTTAGCAGGCGATCCCGTTCGGCCACTCCGGCACCTCCCCGGGTATTCAATTATGCTGCTGCGTTTTCAACAGGCGGAAGGGGAGGGATTCGAACCCACGTTGGCTTTCACCAAACCTGTTTTCAAGACAGGCGCCTTAAACCGCTCGGCCACCCTTCCATTCCTTGCGCAGGACTGTCATTTTATCACGAGTGACCATCACGGGCAAGACAAAATACTATGTGGCATCCCGTGCAGGTGAGTAGAATTGCACCTCGCTGCCGGTATCAAACGAGAAGGTGCCACGGGTCAGCCTGTATAACCGCCAGGCGACCACAGCGTCCCCGGCGCAGCCTGAGGCGTTGAAGACGACCAATAGGATCAGCAGGATGCGTGCAAACCCGAAAGTGAACGGCAGCAACGCCAACCCCACTGTTGTGATGGCGATCAACGGCAACAGGGTGGCCGCCAGGTACGGCAGGCGCGGCAGGTACCAATCGCCAGCGCTGGCAGAGGCGTAATACCACTTGAAGGCGAATTTTGGTCTCTCGCGGGTCATCAACCAGAAGACCAGTCCGTGCAGCCCTTCGTGCACCACCACCATCACCACCGTCACCAGCAGAATCCCTCCCAGCCCAATCAGCAGGTCAACCAGTGAGTTGATGTTAAAAACAAATGAGGGAGTCTCCTGACGGGAAGCGAGGATGCTCAATACCCCTCCCACCAGGAATAACGAAAGCACCAGGAGCATCAGGCTCCAGATGAGCATGGCGGTCAAGTCTGAACTCTTCTTCAGACTGACGGAACCTGAAGAGACGTAATTTGACGGAAGTGTTTTCACGGGCTTGTCCAACGAAATGCTCCTGATTGTATAATCATTGAAAAGCAGTCACGTGATTTTACACCAGGAGTGTGACATGGGAGAATCAATGAACCGTGCAAGGCGGGCGATGATGTATGTGCCCGGGAGTGATGAACGCAAACTTGCCAAGTCAGCCGGGTTGGACGTGGATACCATCGTGCTCGACCTGGAGGACGGCGTGGCTTTATCCCTCAAGGACGAGGCGCGGCTGCTCATCCGCCGGGTACTGGGCGAACTGGATTTTGGCTCGTCGGAACGCTGGGTGCGCATCAATCCTCTTTCGAGCGGCCGGACTGCAGAAGATCTGCGGTCTGTAATGGCAGGAAAACCTGACGGCATCCTCGTGCCCAAGGCGGACACACCGGAGATCGTGGTCGAGGTGGACAGGCTGATCACTGAAACAGAAAAACAGCTTGGTCTTGAGCCGGGCAGCGTGTGCCTGGCAGTGACCATTGAGAGCGCGTTGGGGTTTCTGAATCTGCGGGAGATCTGCCAGGCAAGCCCGCGCCTGCAGGCATTGGTCTTTGGCGCAGAGGATTTCACCGCGGACACCGGCATTACCCACACCCGCGAGGCACATGAACTCCTGTTCGCGCGCAGCAGCCTGGTGATCCATGGTGCTGCCTTCGGCCTGCAGGTCATCGACATGGTCCAGACCGCCTTTGCTGACCTGCAGCTGCTGGAGGAGGAATGTCAACGCGGGGCGGAACTGGGGTTCACCGGCAAGCAGGTCATTCACCCTTCACAGGTGGAAATTGTGCAAAAGGCCTTTACTCCCGGTGAAAAAGCCATTCAGCATGCGCTGCGGGTGATCGAAGGTGCGCGGCTAGCTGAACAGGCTGGCAAGGGAGCCTTTGCGTTGGATGGTCAGATGGTGGATCTGCCGGTGATCAAGCGCGCAGAGAACCTCCTCCAGCGGGCAAAGGCCGCCGGAGTAAAGATGGACATTTCATGAGGGGTTATTCTTCCTGGAAGGGCAGTACCTGGATGCGCTTGCGGGTAGCGCCGCGCAGCTCGAACACATAAGAAACCCTGCCAAACTGAACCAGGTCTCCGTGTTCCAGCCTGGCACCGCGTGAGGATACAGGTGCGTAGTTGAGCCATGTGCCGGCGCTGGAACCAGCGTCTGCCAGGTGGAAATCGCTGTTGGCATCCTTGAAAACGCGCGCGTGTGCAGGGCTGACGGACGAGTGGGTGATGACCACGTCCGCTTTGCGGTGATCCGAGCCGATGGTGATCTCATCCCCGCTCAGGGGGATTTCCTTGCATTTCTCGCTGTCCGCTTCGCTCGCATTTCTGCAGGCAAGCCTGGCAGGAGCCAGCCCGACGCCGCGGATGAGCGGCCATGCCACCGCCTCCTCAGATTTCGCCGGCGAGAGCGAGTACTCGCCGGAAATATTCACCGGCTGGGTGAGCGGATCGGGCGCCTGGGCGGTTTTCTTGTCACGCCGGTTTAGTATTCCATAACGCACCAGGGCGATGATCCCGAGGATGAGGGTGAGCAGGACGATGCCGCCAATGACCCCGTTGACCAGGGTGATGCGCGGCAAAAAGCTCCCGATCCAGCCCTCCTCCATTTGCTCGATAACGATCGAGACCGGAATTTCGATGGTTTCCCCTTTGAGATCGATAGCGTCTTCAACCACTGCCTTCAGGGTGTGTTCCCCGCTGGCGGTGAAATTCGCAAGGTCGAGGGAGAAGAGGTCAAACGGTTCGGAGGTGTTTTCATCAGCGAGTTTGCCATCGATAAGTAACCGGCTGGAAACCAGTGGCCGTTGAAAACCATCCAGGAATTCGATCAGGATCCTGACTTCAACCTGGTCGGGTAGGAGCACAGAGTCGCTGCGCTTTTTGGTTTCACTCCACGAGCGTGCGATCTCCGCCGGGGGTGAGAGGAAGATCGGGTTGGGCGGCAGGATGGAAAGGCTGAAGGCTTGTTCGTTGGATTCCAGGTAAAGTTCGGTGCGCCGGACGTTGACTTTTAACTTGTAGTCTCCGCTGGCTTTAGCCGCGGAAGTGTATTTGAGGGAGTAGAGGGATCCAAGCGGATCCAACAGGTCAGCGATGGGCGGGAGGGTTTCAGCTCCGGAATAGAGGAGATACTCCCCGCCTAATTCCCGGGTATATTGCTGCAGCAGGAATGCCAGTTCATTGGTTGAAAATTCGGGAGGACCGATGAGCCAGAGGTTGACCTGGCTTCCCGCCCGGCTGGCAATGGTCAGCAGGTCTTTGATCTCCAGGATCTCCTGGGCTGTAGGCAGGGGTGTGATGTATAGCAGGGCAGCCGATGTGGTGGCTTCTGTACCGTCATCAAGCAGCGCGTCCACCGCGCTGTTCAAACTGGCCAGGCTCGGAACGGCTTTTTTTAGATCGGGCTGGTAATTATTGACCGCAGTCTCCCACTCATCGGGAACGTTCGGGGCAATGTCGGGGGTGATCATATTTGAGAAAAAGTAGAACTCATCCTTGGCATCGTCCGGATGTGATTTGATCCAGCCTTGCAGGTGGTTCTTAAGGCGGTCAAACCTGGAAATTTCCTCAAAACGGTTGGAGAAGGTACGGCTTTCATTCACTGCCAGGTAGAAACGCACTCCTTTTTGCACCAGTTCCAGGCTATCTGCCGCGACCATGCGTTCATTTTCCATGATCTGGATCTCTTCCGCTTTCAGATCCTTGACGAAGTGACCAGCCAGGTCAATGGCACCGAAAGTGGTACTGATCACCGGAAACTGGCTGGTATCCGGGGCTGACAGGGTGATGCCGCTGGCGGATTGACCCGCCACAGGGATTGCCCGGGTGGTGATGAGGAGCAGCGGCATGCTCAGTATGCAGAACAGGCTCAGGATGCATTTACGAAGCGAACGGTTTTTATTCATGCAATTTGATTTTAAGCGATAAAACCAGGTTTTCAATCCTTTTTAGAAAGAATCTCTACTCCCATTCAATGGTGGCCGGCGGCTTTGAGGTGATGTCGTACACCACGCGGTTGACGCCGGGTACTTCATTAACAATGCGTGTTGAGATCCTTGCCAGCAAAGAGGAAGGGAGCTGAGCCCAGTCGGCGGTCATGAAATCCTCGGTGGTCACGGCGCGCAGGGCGGTGGTTTCCTGGTAGGTGCGCTGGTCGCCCATCACACCCACTGAGCGGATTGGCAGGAGCACCGCAAACGCCTGGGAAATGAGCATGTCGGTTTCCAGTGGCTTGTGATTGATCAATCCTTCGCGCTCAAGTTCGGCGATGAAAATGGCATCCACCTGTTGTAACCGATGAATGCGCTCCGGTGTGATCTCGCCCAGGCAGCGCACTGCCAGCCCCGGACCCGGGAAGGGTTGCCGCCAGACCAGTTCTGCAGGCAGCCCCAACGCTTCGCCGATCTTGCGCACTTCGTCCTTGAAGAGATAGCGCATGGGCTCGATAAGCTTGAATTTGATGTCCTCCGGCAAACCACCCACGTTGTGGTGGGACTTGATCTTCTGCGCCTTGCTGCGGTCGGGGGCAGAGGATTCCACCACGTCGGGGTAAATGGTGCCCTGCACAAGGAAGGGCGGATTGCCTGCGCGGGCAGCTTCTGTTTCAAACAGGCGGATGAATTTTTCGCCGATCACGCGCCGCTTTGCCTCCGGATCGGTCACACCCTGCAGCGCTTTGAAATACTCGGTTTCTGCGTTAACCACAGCCAGGTCAATGCCCAGGTTGTGTTTGAGCGCTGTTTCCACCTGGGCAGCTTCGTTGAGTCGCAGCAGCCCCGTGTTGACAAAGACAGCCCTCAGGCGGCTGCCCAGTGCGCGATGCACCAGCGCGGTTGCCACGCTGGAATCGACCCCGCCGCTGACAGCCGAAATGGCCGTCTGGTCCCCCACCTGCTCATGAATGCGGGAGATCGCGTCACTGATGATGTTGTCTGCTGTCCAATCGGGGAGGACCCCGCAAATATTCAACACAAAGTTTCGCAGCATCTCGGTGCCGTGCAGTGTATGGCGGACCTCGGGATGAAATTGCACGCCGTAGCGTTTCTGGGCTTCGTTGCCCATGGCTGCGATGATGTTGTTGGAGGACAGAGCCAGCAGTTCAAAGCCGGGGGGAATAGTTTCCACCCTGTCCCCGTGGGACATCCAAACCGGTTGGTCGCTATTTGGTAGGAGCGGATTAGTGCTGGTACAACTCACCTGCGCCAGGCCGTACTCCCTGGATTTGGATGGGATCACCGTGCCGCCACCGGCAAGCGCCAGTAGCTGCATGCCGTAACAAATACCCAGCACGGGCAAGCCGTTCTCAAGGATGTAATCCAACAGGAAAGGAGCACCCTGTTCAAAAGCCGAAGCGGGTCCACCGGAGAGGATGAAACCTGAAGGCTCAAGTGCCATCACTTGCTCCCGGGGTGCGTCCCAGGGGAAGAGCTCGCAGTACACCTGAATTTCTCTCACCCGGCGTACGATGAGCTGGGTGTATTGTGAACCGTAATCCAGGATGGCGATGCAATTTTTCACCGGTGCAGTAACCTCATTCAGAAAATTCGATGTGACCGTCTTCCATGCTGGTGATGCGGGCAAGGGCTTCGATGGGCACTCCCAGGTACTCCAGGGCTTCCCGGCCGCCTTCAAAGTTCTTTTCAATGAGTGCTCCAATGCCGCATACCCGCGCACCCGCTGCCTGCGCCAGTCGTACAAGCCCCAGGATGGTGGAACCGGAAGCCAGGAAGTCATCGATGATGAGCACCTGCTCATCGGGCTTGAGGTATTCAGGGGATACGATCAGGTCCACCATCCTGCCCTTGGTGTGCGAGGGTGCGATGGTGAGATAGACCGTGTCGGGCATGGTGATGGGGCGGGTTTTCCGGGCGTACACCACCGGGATACCCAGGTGGCGGGCAGTCATCAAAGCCGGGGCAATGCCGGATATCTCGGCGGTGAGGATGCGCGAAGCTCCGGTGCCTGCAAAACGGCGGGCAAGTTCCGCGCCGCAGTGATCCATCAGCACCGGGTCTACCTGGTGGTTGATCAGGCTGTCCACCTTTAATATGCCTCCGCCAAGGTTTTTGGCTTCTGCAATGATGCGTTCCTTTAGTTCTTTCATGCGGGGTTTCCTCCCAAAGGGTTTGTATCATTTTACTCCCAATCATCTAACTCTCCGCTCAGAGAGCCTGATGAATGGACAAACCAGCTCCGAACGGGTATGTTAGAATACTTAACATGAGTGAACCCTTGATCGTACTGGCTTCAAATTCCCCGCGCCGGAGAGAGATCATCGGCTGGCTGGGGGTGCCCTACACCACAACCGCTGCTGATGTGGATGAGACCCCGAGAGCTGGTGAGACTGCGCGCGAGTATGTACTGCGCCTGGCAGAAGAAAAGGCGCGCGTGTGCGCCAGGTTCGCTCCGTTTGGCGGGCTGGTTCTGGCAGCAGACACAACCGTGGCTGACGGGGATGAGATCATTGGTAAGCCGCGCGATGCAGCTGACGCCGGCAGGATCCTCAGGCAGCTGCGTAACCGCACCCACCTGGTGCATTCGGCCATTGTGCTTTCGCTTCCCTCCAGGGGCACCAGCATGACCGAACTTTGCAGCACCCAGGTGACAATGCGCAACTATTCCGACGAGGAGATCGAGGCTTATATCACCAGCGGGGACGCCTTTGATAAGGCGGGTGCTTATGCCATTCAGAGTGAGTTATTCAGGCCTGTGAGCAGGATGAACGGATGTTTTGCCAGCGTGATGGGCTTACCCTTGTGCCACGTGGAGCGTCTCTTGCACAAATTGGGGTTCGCGGCGCACAATGGCATGCCATACCGCTGCCAGGATGAATTGTCGTATACTTGCCCCATCTTCAAGCGCGTGCTTGCTGGAGAGAATATTGGATGACCCGGCCAATTACCGGGAGGAAAAAATGAAACGAATTTGGATTGGATTAATTATCGGGTTGCTCCTCTTAACCGCCTGCAGTAACGGAGCCAAACCCACTAATAATGTAGAGAAGCCGACCCCAACCCCCACCCAGGGGCTGCCAACGCCAGTGGTGCAGACCACGAGCATGCCCGATGTGACGGAGACCGTACTCGACTTCCTGGAAAAGTGGGAGAACGAGGATTACAGCGGCATGTACGCCATGCTGGCTAACACCAGCCGGGATGCGATCACCGAAGAAGATTTTACGAAAGTCTACAAAGACACGGCGATCAACCTTACTTTGAAGGATATGGAATACGGCATTGCCACCACGCTGGTGACCACCACCTCAGCCAAGGTGGGTTACAAGGTGAACTTCATCACCTCGTTGTTCAGCGAGATCGTACGCCAGATGGAAATGAACCTGGTGATCGACAATGGGGCTTGGAGGATCCAGTGGGAACACGGGATGGTAATGCCTGAATTGACCGGCGGGAAGAAACTGGCATTGCAAGTGAAATCACCCACACGCGGAGATATCTATGACCGCAATGGTGAGCCAATTGCCACCCAGTCAGAGGCGGCAGCGCTGGGGATCGTGCCCGGACAAATGACCGACGAAGGTTCCCAGGCGGTGCTCGACCAGTTGAACCTGATGACTGGAATTCCCAAGAACATGATCATCGACAAGTACAGGGGTTCAACCTCCGAGTTTTACGTGCCGATTGCGGAAGTATCTGCACAGACCTACTATCGGCGCGCCGAAAGGCTGAACAGCCTGACCGGGCTGGTGATCAACCTCTACACAGACCGCTATTATTACTTTGGAGGCATTGCCCCGCAGGCTGTGGGTTACCTGTTGAGCATTTCGCCGGAAGAGTATGATGCTTACCGCCGCAGCGGTTATGCCGGGGACGAAAGGATCGGTTCTTCCGGTATTGAAAAATGGGGCGAAGCTTACCTGAGAGGAGAACCATCCGCCGAGCTGTATGTTGTGAACCCTGACGGAACTTACGACACCCGGCTTGGATCTAAAGATTCCAGGGCGCCGAATAACATCTACACCACCCTCGACAGCGATTTGCAGCTTGGAGCGCAAAAAGCGTTGATCGGTTTCACGGGTGCGATCGTGGTGTTGGAACGGGATACCGGACGGGTGCTGGCCATGGCTTCTTCACCAGGCTTTGACCCCAATAGCTTCCAGGTGACCAATTACAACAGCCAATATACACTGGGTGACCTGGTGAATGACCCGAATACCCCGTTATACAACAGGGCGGCGCAATCTGCCTATCCGCTTGGTTCTGTTTTCAAGCTGATCACCGCGGCAGCAGCGCTAGAATCGGGTCTTTATACCCCGGAAACAACTTATGAGTGCACCAGCCAGTTCACTGAACTGCCCGGGTACATCGGCAACGACTGGACGTATGACAAGGACTTGCCGCCATCAGGCACCCTCACGCTGGTGGAAGGCATCATGCGCTCCTGCAACCCATGGTTCTATCACATCGGTCTTGACCTTTACCGCTATAAAGGGTCGGACTACCTGGCGAATATGGCCAGGTCTTTCGGTCTGGGCGAAGCCACGGGCATAGATGCCGTCTCTGAAAATCCCGGAAGCATTGTAAACCCCACGTTTGAAGGCGGCGGCGTGCAGATGGGCATCGGCCAGGGAGACATGCTGGTCACTCCGCTGCAGGTGGCGAATTTTGTGGCTGCCATAGGCAACGGGGGAACGCTTTACCGTCCGCAGATCATCGAAAAGGTGACCACGCTGGATGGGGATGTCATTGAGGAATTTTCCCCTGAAGTCATTCGGCAACTGCCGGTGAGCCAGGAAAACCTCGCAGCCATCAAGGAAGGCATGCGGTTGGTCGTGGAAAATAAACGAGGTACGGCTTACCAGGCTTTTTGGGATGTCACGGTTCCGGTTTATGCAAAAACCGGTACGGCAACAACCTCGGTGGAGGACCCGCACTCCTGGTTTGCCGGGTTCACCGAAGCGGTCAGTTCGGGAAAGCCTGATATTTCAGTGGCTGTCATTGCCGAGTATGCGGGAGATGGCTCGCGGTACGCCGCATACCTCTTCAGGCGGGTGATTGAGTACTATTATGGTGGTGAAGTGCAGCGCTTGTACCCCTGGGAAAAAGACTACTTCCTCACGGTTACCCCGGCAGCCCCGGCTACACCCGAACCCTAGAACATGAAACCGGAAACGATCCAAGGCCGGGTGACCCGTTACCAATCTGGATTTTATACCATCCAGACCGAAGGCGGGATTGTCACCTGTGGTCTGCGCGGGCGCCTGAAAAGGCGCACCATCCAGGGGGACGTGATCAGTATCGGTGATTTAGTGAACATCAGCATGTTGCCTGAAGGGAGCGGGGTGATCGAAGAAATATTGCCCCGCCACAGCGAGCTCGTGCGCATGGATCCAACCCCGCGCGGTGAGTTCAGACAGATACTCCTTTCCAACCCCGACCAGATTGTGATCGTTTTTGCCTGCGCCGCGCCCGAACCGCACCTGCGCATGCTCGACCGTTTCCTGGTGATCAGCGAGAAACAGCGGCTGGGTGCCCTGATCATCGCCAACAAGGTGGACCTGGTGGGGATGCGGAAGGCACGCGAGATGTTTTCTGTCTACCCGCCCCTGGGGTACCCGGTGATCTACACTTCCGCGGTTGAGAACAAAGGAATTGATGAACTAAAGAAAGCCCTGACCGGCAAAATATCCGCCCTGGCGGGACCTTCGGGCGTGGGCAAATCCAGCCTGATGAACTGCATTCAACCCGGGCTGGGGCTGGCAGTGCGGGATATCAGCGGATTCAACGAGCGCGGTCGGCACACCACGGCGGTGCGGGAAATTTTTCCCCTGGAGGGCGGTGGGTACGTGGCAGACCTGCCGGGGCTGCGGCGGCTTTCGTTGTGGGATACTCAACCCGAAGAACTGGACGGGTATTTCCCCGAGCTGCGCGAGCTGGTGAAGCACTGCCAGTTCAACGATTGTGCTCATTACGAGGAACCCGGCTGCGCCGTGATCAAAGCCGTGGAAGAGGGCAAGGTCAGCCCGGAGCGCTATGAATCGTACCTGCGCATGCGCGCAGGAGATGCTTGAGGCGGGTACAGAGAAACTTACGCTGCAAATCCCATTGACCCCCTCACATGCTACACAAAACTCGATATTGACTTTTCAATCAATCGTTGTATATTGAAAATTACTTGTCAATTTTGCGCAGCTTAGACTGGCAGCGTTGATATCTGTTGAGGTTAGATAGACATGGAACCCGAGACCAAGACCAAAAAACAACAAGCAGGGCTCTTTTTTGGGCTCGCCGCCGGGCTGGCATTTGCCATCTTTGCGTGGGGGATGGATGGCTATTTGTTGACCAGGTCTCATGGAGCTTATGCCTGGGTTAATTTTCTCATCGGGCTGCCACTGTGTTTGCTGGCCGGGGGACTCGTGGGATGGTTATCCATGCTGTATAAAAAAACAAGCCTGATCGTGCTCAGCTGGTTAGGACTTGGAATACTTTTTTCCAGGCTGATCTTTTGGCTTCCATTGCGGGTGAAACCAAGCCTGGTGCTCTGGTTGAATGAACCGCTAGGGGATTATCTCAAATATTCAAATCTCAGGGAAATCAACGAGCTTGTATGGTTGGGGTCGATCGTTGTGTTGTTCATTTCGGTGGGCTGCGGATTGATCGAGGAGGGTCAGGTCAACGAGTATGTTTATTCCGGCAAGCATCGGGATTTGCTGGTTACGCTTTTCATCTGTATGACCTTGTTCAGCCTGGCAGGTGCTCTTTCGGATACGCTGATCAACAGGAAGTTTCGTCAACCGATTCAGGCGTTGGATCAATTGGTGCAATTTGCTCTTGATAACATGGATAAGGAAGTTCCTTCGGAGGTGGCGGAATCGATGAATTTGGATGTGGTCAATGGCTTTCGAGACTACTTGCCTCAAAAGCGATCGATGATCCCGAGTTTCTTTAATCCCTCCATGAACCAGGTGGAAATATTGCTCACGTTCAGCGGGATGTGGGCAAAGTGCTCAACCTTTTACAACAGGATTACATCTTGCGAACCTGCCATCAAGATGCCATGGATACTTCGATCGGATTTTTCTGGAAACCGCTTGTGGTGGTGATGAGGCTCGGGAAGTGAAAAGGTATATTGACTTTTGGTTATTTCGTCGTATGATTTAGTACCCTTCCCTGAAAAAACGCTTCCTGGCCAGGGTCTTGAATTTCAGCACGAGGTATATGGCGATGAAAGCTGAGTTGACAAGAAAGAAGCAACTGACTGGGCTGTTGTATGGATTGATCGCAGGAGTATCGTTTGCGATATTTGCCTGGGGGATCGACGGCTTTTTTCTTGCGCGTGCGAACGGTGCTTTCCCATGGATCAAGTTTGTGCCGGGGTTGTTGATTTGTGCCTCAACCGGCGGGTTGGTGGGCTGGTTGACCATCCGCTTCCAAACAGGATGGTTAACGATGCCACTGTGGATTGCTTTAGCCTGGTTGTTCGCCAGGCTGGCTGTGTGGCTGCCAATCCAGGGAACCCCGCTATTATTAAGACCCTTTGACAGCGACCTTTCCTACCAACTTACATACACTTCTCATCCGGAATTCATCCAGTACTTCTGGTTTGGGTTGATTGCCACATTGATTGCGGCGGTTATCTGCGGACTAATGGAAAATGTACTGATCGAGCAATCCTTTTTCTCAACAGGTGTTATTTCAACGATAACTCCGGTCATCATTTGCATGTTGTGTTTTGGGTTGGCCGGGCTGGCAACTGATTCCATGCTCAATTCCTACCTTCGAAAACCTGTGCAGGTGGTGGATGAATTAATGCAATTCGCGGTGGACAACACCGGTAAAGAGGTACCTGGTGATGTGGCGCGTGCCATGCACCTGGCAGCAACCAAGACTATCAGTGATTTCCTTCCGCTTGAAAGAAGGTTGATGGTCAGATCATTTGATCAGTCACTTTTCCAGATTTCAGTATTGATCGATTTTGACAACAAGTGGGCAGAATGTCTCACCATATCCGACCAGGTGACAATATGCCAACCCATTGTTAGACCATGATCCCCACGAGCACACGCCAAACGAAAATGAATTATCCATTATGAAATATGGTAAACTATCAAATGCCTAATTATTTTCTGCTCGTGACAAATCTTAATATGACGAGGACCTGTAGATGGCCGAACGACTTTTAAGCGTACAGAATCTAGAGACTCATTTTAAAACACCTGAAGGGGTTGTCCACGCGGTGAATGGGGTCTCTTTCACGCTATCGGAAGGGGAAACTCTTGGCGTGGTGGGAGAGAGCGGTTGCGGAAAAAGCGTCACCATGCTTTCCTGCCTGCGCCTGATTCCCTCCCCACCGGGAAAAATCATTTCTGGTCAGGCTTTATTCAGAGGCAAGGACCTTTTAAAAATGGAGTCTGAGGAAATCCGGCATGTGCGCGGCGGGCAGATCAGCATGGTTTTCCAGGACCCGATGACTTCGCTCAACCCGGTGATGACCATTGGCAAGCAAATGGCAGAGCCACTGCAACTGCACCTCAATATGACTCCGCAGCAAGCGCGCAACCGGTCTATTGAACTGCTTAGCATGGTGGGCATCCCGAAAGCTGGTGATAGATTGAAAGATTATCCTCACCAGTATTCCGGCGGCATGCGACAGCGCGTGATGATCGCCATGGCGCTCTCGTGTAACCCGCAAATCCTCATCGCGGACGAACCCACAACAGCGCTGGATGTGACCATTCAGGCGCAGATCGTTGACCTGGTCAAACGGTTGCGTGATGAGTTGGGTATGGCCATCATCTGGATCACACATGACCTGGGAGTGGTGGCGAACATTGCTCACCGTGTGATGGTGATGTATGGCGGCTATATCATTGAAGAAGCTGGAGTGTATGAACTCTACGCCAATCCGCGGCACCCGTATACGCTCGGTCTGATTGGCAGCTTGCCACAGATCCACGACGATATGCATAAGAAACTTTTTTCAATTGAAGGGATGCCCCCGGTTTTATATCAGAAACCGACCTTATGTCCGTTCGCACCACGTTGTAACTGGGTGACCGAACGATGCTGGAAAGAAAACCCAATGCTCGAACCCGTGGCCGAAGGGCACAGCGTGGCATGCTGGGTGGATACCAAATCCGGGAGCAAGGGATCATGACCACTGAAAACAACGTTCTCATTAGAGTAGAAAACCTTGTAATGCACTTCCCCATCTTCCGCGGTGTGATCCGCCGCCAGGTTGGAGCTGTGCACGCGGTGGACGGCGTCTCTTTTAATATTCACCAGGGTGAAACGCTAGGTCTGGTGGGAGAATCCGGTTGCGGAAAATCCACCACCGGACGGACGATCCTGCAGCTTTACAAACCAACTGCGGGGGCTGTGTACTATAAAGATACCAACCTGGTCAAATTACGACAGGAACCCATGCGCCTGATGCGCCGCGAAATGCAGATGATCTTCCAGGATCCTTATGCCAGCTTGAACCCGCGCATGACCGTTCGGGATATTGTCGGCGAGCCGTTACTGGCATTTGGCGAGGGCAGCGGTAAAGAAATTGATACCCGGGTGGCGGAGTTGCTCGACCTGGTAAAGCTTAACCCCGACTTTTCAGGGCGTTACCCCCATGAGTTTTCTGGTGGTCAGCGGCAGAGGATTGGAGTAGCCCGAGCGTTAGCCCTCAATCCTTCATTTATTGTTTGTGATGAACCAATTTCCGCCCTGGATGTGTCCATCCAGGCGCAGGTGGTGAACCTGCTCGAAGAATTGCAGGAACGGTTGAACCTCACCTACCTGTTCATCGCTCACGATCTTTCCATGGTGCGCCACATCAGCAATCGCGTGGCGGTGATGTACCTGGGGATCATCGTGGAACTGACCGACCGCAACGAGTTGTACCGCAACCCGCTTCACCCATACACCAAAGCTTTACTCTCGGCAATACCCGTGGCTGACCCTGTCTATAACGAAAAACGTCAACGTGTCATCCTGCAGGGAGATGTTCCCTCACCGGTAAACCCGCCTTCAGGGTGCCGTTTCCGCACACGTTGTCCAATCGCGGACGCGTATTGTGCAGAAAAGACCCCCGAGTGGCGTCAGGTGCAGCCAGGACATTACGTTGCCTGTCATAAAGTATAAAATAGGCAGTTATTAAAGGAGGTGGTGTCAATACAGCAGATGTGCAGTATCAGGTAGTAGAAAGTCAAATAGAACCCTAAATTTCTCACAAGGAGGAGAAAAATGCGTAAGTTTTATGTGTTGTTAGCAATGCTTTTGGTTGTCAGTTTTGTCCTGACAGCCTGTGCTGCGCCGACCTCAGCCCCTGTTGAAGAGCCTGTTGGTGAAGAACCTGCAGTCGAAGAACCAGTGGTTGAAGAGCCAGCCGTTGAAGAACCGGCCGCTGTCGAGTTCAAATCCAAAGACCCGACGACCCTGGTTGTTGCCTACGCCGACCTCAGCGTCGATACCCTCGATCCTGCGCTCGCGTACGACACCATGTCTGGCGAAGTCATCCAGAACCTTTATGAAGGTTTGATCTTCTATGATGGCGAAGCAGTCAACAAATTCGTGCCCCAGCTTGCCGCGGAAATGCCCACGGTCTCTGAAGATGGTTTGACCTACACCTTCAAGATCCGCGAAGGCGTCAAGTTCCACAACGGCAATGACCTCACCCCGGGTGATGTGGCCTACACGTTCCAGCGCGGTCTGCTGCAGGCGAATACTTTCTCACCGCAGTTGCTCCTCTCTGAAGCCTTCCTTGGCCTGGGTATCGATGATGTTTCCCTCCTGGTTGATCCCGAAGGAAACCTCTATGATGATCGCGCCGGACTTGCGGCTGCAGATCCCGCTGTTCTCTTAGCTGCTTGCGAAACCGTCAAGGCCGCCATCGTGGCCGATGACGCCGCTGGCACCGTGACCATGACCCTGAAACAGGCATGGGGTCCCTTCCTGGCGACCATCGCCAATGGCTGGGGTTCCATCGTGGATAAGGAATGGGTTGTTGAGAACGCTGGCTGGGACGGAACCTGCGAAACCTGGCAGAATTTCTATGCCATGGATTCAGCCAACGATCCGATCAGCACCATCGCCAACGGAACCGGACCTTTCATGCTGGAAAAATTTGTCAACCAGGAAGAAATCGTTCTGGCCCGCTTTGATGGTTACTGGCAAGAACCTGCCAAATTGGCAAAAGTTATCATGAAACAGGTCCCTGAATGGGGTACCCGCTTCGCGATGCTGCAGACCGGTGATGCAGACGTGGCCGATGTGCCCGCTGCCAACCGCTCCCAGGCTGATGCCCTGGTCGGCACGTTCGCCGTGTACGATGCTGCCACCGATTCCTACAGCGAGATGCAGGAAGTCTGCGATTATGATCCTGCTCAGCTTGGTGCCGCCAAGTTCACCGCCTGCGCTGCAGGTGAAACCGGTAACAACTTACCGCTTGAACTGCGCATTGGCCGCCCGCGCCTTGCACAGGACGTGCTTCTGCCTAACTGGAACATTGCCACCACCGCTGAAAGCCCCAACCCGTACATCGGTTCCGGCAAGCTGGATGGAAATGGTATTCCTGCGGACTTCTTCAGTGATGTTCACATCCGCAAGGCTCTTGCTTACTGCTTTGACTGGGAAACCTTCATCAACGATGTGTTCGCTGGCGAAGCTGTCCAGTCCTACCAGCTTTCACTGCCCGGCATGACCGGTTACTCTGAAGAGACACCACACTATGCCTTTGACTTGGCTCAGTGCGAGGCCGAATTTAAACTGGCCGATGTTGACAAAGACGGTATCGCAGCTGGTGACGACCCCGAAGGCGATGTTTGGACCACTGGTTTCCGCCTGCAAATGGCCTACAACCAGGGCAACAACACCCGACAGACCATCGTTGAGATCCTGTCCAGCAACCTCGCAACTGTCAATGAGCTGTTCCAGCTCGAGACCGTTGGTCTACCCTGGGCGACCTACCTGCGTGTCCAGCGCGCTTACCAGCTGCCCCTCCTCACCGGTGGGTGGCAGGAAGACTTCCACGATCCCTACAACTGGTACCAGCCTTACACTTACGGCACCTATGGCGGACGCCAGGGCTTGCCGGATGAGGTCAAGGACCAATTCAAGGCACTCTTGATCGCTGGCGTTACCGAACCTGATGATGCCAAGCGCGCCGAGATCTACGGACAGGCGAACCAGCTGTACTATGATCTGGCTGTTGGCATTCCTCTTGAGGTTGTCACCACCCACGGCTTTGCCCAGCGTTGGGTTGAAGGCCAGGTTACGAACCCGATCTTCTCCGGTGGTTACTACTACACCTGGTACAAGAATTAGGTTCAGAACTTAACACAGGTTTACGTTTGGGGGCCTGGCAACAGGCCCCCAAAACCCCGACCCGGAATTCCGGCTTGCAGCCAGAAAAGCACAACAAGTGCTTTTTTACCTGGAACTCAGAATTCATTGTTTATTGAGAGGATGAAAGATGCTCACTTACATCATCAGGCGTTTGTTATTAGTACCCTTACTGCTTTTCGGTGTAACTGCGTTAATCTTTGCCATGATGCAACTGCTCTCACCTGTGGAGAGAACAGCCTTATATGTGCGGGATTTTCCAAAGAACGACAGAGCGATCGAGGGACTGATCAAGCGGTACGGATTTGACCAGCCCATTTACGTTCAATACTGGAACTGGCTGGTTGGTCCCAAGGACCCGATCAGCGGCGAACGCACTGCTGGTATACTGCGCGGCGAGTTTGGTTATTCACGTTCAAATTCAATGCCTGTGGCAGACCTGATTGCCAGGCGCTTTCCGAACACACTGGATCTGACAATCTGGGCGATTGCACCGATGATTTTAGTGGGTATATGGCTGGGCGTGCAGGCGGCGGTGCACCATAACGGGTTCATTGACCAGGCTGCGCGCATCTTTAGTATTGTTGGTACTTCCTTCCCGACATTTGTGTTTGGTTTATTGGTGCTGATGCTCTTTTATGCCAAGCTTAACTGGCTCCAACCCGGCAGGCTTTCGGACTGGGCTGCGGCTGCGGTTGAGGCTGAATCATGGAAAACTTACCTCAACCTGATCACCTTTGACTCGCTGCTGAACGGTCGTTTTGACGTTTTTTGGGATGCGCTGCGGCACATGCTTTTACCCATTTTGACACTCTCCTACATCAACTGGGCGACATTCCTCAGGGTTACCAGGAGTTCCATGCTTGAAACCTTGAGAATGGAATATGTGACCACAGCCCGGTCAAAGGGTTTGGCAGAGCATGATGTTATCTTCAAGCATGCCCGGCCAAACGCGATGCTTCCGGTGATCACCATGGCCGGCTTCAGCATCATTGGTCTCCTGGGCGGTGTGGTCATCACTGAGACCGTGTTTAACTACCCCGGGATTGGTTCAGCGGCAGCCCGGGCGGCAACCAGCCTGGATATTGTCACCATGCTCGGTTTTGCTTTGTTCAACGGTCTCATTTTGATCGTTTCAAACCTGGTCGTTGATATCGTCTACGCGTTTGTTGATCCCCGCGTCAGATTGTCCTAAGGAGCCAAAAAAATGACGCTTACCACTCCCACCGGTGACAATTCCTTACTAGGTAATGATGTAGCGTTCCGCAAAATAGGCAGGTTTGAACGATTCCTTGGACCTGATAATTACCGGATCGTGACAGGTCTGCTCAAGACCTCGGCTTCACGCGCTGGTTTTTTCCTCATCGCTGTTTTTGTTCTGATCGCCATCTTCGCTCCGGTCATCATCCCGCCGGTCACCCCCAATGATCCGTTCAAGATTCCGCGTGATGGCTACAAGTCCGATCCTCAAGCAATGGGATCTATTTGGAAGAAAAACGTACCCGATATCCCCTTCTGGTACAAAGCGATTACCGGCAAAGAACAATGGGTGCACCTTCTGGGTACCTCCGAAGGTCAGTACGACATCTTTTACGGCATCATCTGGGGTACGCGCACTGCCTTTAAGACTGGCCTGGTGGTGGTGTTTGCCACCTTCCTTGTAGGTGTGATCTATGGTTCTATCTCTGCTTATTATGGCGGGATCGTTGACAACATCATGATGCGTATCGTGGATGTGCTATTGATCCTTCCCAGCATCCTCGCGGCCCTCATCCTGGCGGCTGTGTTGACGCCAAAGATCGGTAAAAGCCTGTTGCCGGTGATGATTGCGTTGATCACGTTCGGCTGGATGGGGTATTCCCGAATTATTCGAGGGGATATTCTCTCCATCAAGGAACGTGACTTTGTCATGGCGGCCAAGGTATCAGGTGTAAAGAACGGCCGCATCCTTTTCCGACACATTATCCCCAATGCCATCTTCCCGACGCTGGTTCTGGCTTCGCTGGGTATCGGTGACGTGGTGCTCGGTTTTGCGGCTCTTTCCTTCCTTGGCATTGGAACTGAGATCGGCTACGCGGACTGGGGCCAGGTGCTCAGTTTTGCCCGCAACTGGATCACCAGCCTGCAAACCTACTGGTACATTGTGATCTGGCCTGGTCTCACACTGGTATTATTTGTGATGGGCTGGAACCTGGTGGGGGATGCCCTGCGGGACGTGCTCGATCCGCGTATGCGCGGCAGGTCATAATAACCATTTGATCATTCTCCAACCCCCGGGCAAACCGGGGGTTGTTTTTTACCCTAAGGACTATGCTTTATAATTGGTGTGCAAGTCACAAGCTAGCATAAAGGATTGACTCATGAGTTCACACCGAAAATCACGGATCAGCATTATCACGGCAACGCTCACAGGCATGCTGATCCTTTCAGCCTGCGGGCTGCAAATAGGACCGCAAGCTACACCCACACCCACCATCCCGCCAGCGCCAACCGCCACCGCGACCCCTGCGCCAAAGGTGCTCACCGTGTGCATCGGGCAGGAACCCGAAACGCTTTACCTGTATGGCGGATCATCCCGTTCCATGTGGAGCGTGCTGGAAGGCGTTTACGATGGCCCGGTTGACACAGTCAATTACGAACTTTCTCCGGTGTTGATCGCGGAACTCCCCACGCTGGAGAACGGCGGCGTAACACTTCGATCAGTGGCGGTTACTGAGGGGGATGAAGTGGCCAACATCGAGGGCGACATGGTCGCTCTCAAACAAGGGGTGATGGTTTTCCCGGAGGGCTGCACTTCTCCGGAATGTGCGCAGGCTTGGGATGGCAGCAGCGCGTTGAACCTGGTGCAGATGGTAGTTAAGTTCAAGCTTCTTGACGGGGTTAAGTGGTCAGACGGGCAGCCGCTGACCGCGGAGGACTCCGTGTTTTCCTACACCGTGAGCACCGACCCGGCTACTATAGTAACTAAAACCAACATCCAACGCACAGCCTCTTACACAGCAGTGGACGACGTCACAGTGGAATGGGTGGGGAAGCCCGGGTACCTGGCGATGACCCCCGCTTCGTTCTTCTGGATTCCGCTGCCGCAGCACCAGCTCTCGAACCTCACGCCAGAGCAAATGAACACCGACTCGCTCACCACGCGCACACCCTTGGGATGGGGACCTTATGTGGTCAACGATTGGAAGGCAGGCGAGTCCATCCGGCTGGCGAAGAATCCCAATTACTACCGCGCCGCTGAAGGACTGCCGTATTTTGATTTTGTTGAGTATAGATTCCTCTCAGGGATGCCGGAGGCAGACATTTCCCCCGTGGTGAACGGCACCTGCGATATCATCGACAGCTCGGTCAACCTGAGCACCCAGATCCAGCCGCTGCGGGAGCAGGAGATTGCCGGGACGATCAAGGCTTACTTTGGTTCCGGACCCGAATGGGAAGGGCTGAACTTTGGCATCAAGCCAGCCAGTTATGACGACGGCTACAATCCATACACCGACAGGGCGGATTATTTCGGTGATGTGCGCGTGCGCCAAGCCTTTGCTTATTGCATCGACCGCGAGAAGATCACCCGCACCATCCTTTACAGCCAGTCAGAAGTGCCCACTGGGTACGCGCCGCCCGACCACCCGCTCCTTACAGACGGGTTGAGTGCCTATGCTTACGACCCCGCCGCCGGGATGAGCCTGCTCGAGGAGGTGGGCTGGCTCGACCATGATGGTGACCCGGTCACCCCGCGCAAAGCCAGCGGCGCGGCCAACATTTTGAATGAAACCGAGTTCATCATAAATTATTACCTCACGGAGAGTGAGTTGCACAGCCGGGTTGCCGGCGTGGTCGTGGAGTCATTGGCAGCGTGCGGCGTAATGGTCATTCCATCCTACCTGGCTGCCAGCAACATGTACGCGACAGGTGCCGACGGACTGGTTTTTGGACGTAATTTTGACCTGGCAGAGCTGGCATGGACAACCGGCAGGCAATTACCCTGTTTTCTCTACGCCACCACGGAAATACCCGCCAACGCGAACAAGTGGCTGGGAACCAGGTTCGGCGGGGTCAACTTCACCGGGTATTCCAACGCGGAATATGACGCCGCCTGTGCACAATCTCTCACCGTGGGACTGAACCGCGAACTTCTGGTGTCCAGCAGCCGGCTGACGCAGCAGTTGCTTGCGGCTGAACTGCCGGTGCTGCCTCTCTTCTATCATGTCACGGCCGCAGCCTCACGGCCAGACCTGTGCGGGCTCACTTTGGACGTCTCTTCGCGCAGCGCGCTGCGGGATCTCGAAGGGTTTTCACTTTCTGATTCCTGCCCGGCACAGTGATAGCTCGACTATCGAAACAAAACCAGGTGATCAGGCATTTCTTTCTGAAGTGCCTGATTTTGTGTTAAAATCTACCTCACCGTGGATGAATGTCCAATGGGGCGTGGTGCAACGGCAGCACACCAGACTTTGAATCTGTGAATCTTGGTTCGAATCCAGGCGCCCCAGCCTGATAGTTCTAATGAAGAAAAAATGTAAACCTGGTCACCAACGATTTGATGACTCCCATGCGGGCACTACCGCGAGTTTAATGCGCGGAAGGCCCGTATTTCTTTCGGTGTAAAATTAGATGATCAAGGTTATACCCAGGAGCAACACATGAAAACCTCAACCATCATCCTCGCTGCCGGCCAGGGAACCCGCATGGTCTCTGACCTCGCCAAGGTGCTGCACCCCTTGAACGGAAAGCCTCTTGTGCTTTACTCGATCGAGATAGCTGAGAAACTCGGCTCGGAGCATCTGGTGGTGGTCGTGGGCAACGAAGCGAAAAAGGTGCGCCAGGTTGTGGGGGAACGGGCTCAATTTGCATTACAGGAGAAAAGGCTGGGTACAGCCCATGCTGTTAGGGCGGCTGAAAAGATGCTTTCAGGTTTCAACGGACTGGTTGTGGTCATCTCCGCGGATATGCCGCTGCTCACCAGCGAGACGGTGCGGCGGTTGGTGGATGCCCAGGTGGCGAACAAGGGTCCGCTGAGCCTGCTCACGGTGCATTCCCGCAACCCGCGCGGTTTTGGCCGGATCCTCCGCGATGAGCAGGAGAATGTGATCGCCATCATCGAGGAAGCCCAGGCTACCCCGGACCAGCTCAAGATCGACGAGCTGAACGTGGGGGTCTATTGCTTTGAATCAAGCTGGTTGTGGACGGCGTTGAAGCAGGTCAGGCTCAGCCCCAGGGGAGAGTACTACCTGACGGATTTGGTGGAAATTGCGGTAAGCGAAGGAAAACCTGTCCAGCCGGTTTTACTTGAAGATGAGGAAGAATCCCTGGGGATCAACAACCGGGTGCACCTGGCCGAGGCTGAAAAAGTGATGCGGTGCAGGGTGAACCAGGCGCATATGCTCGCCGGGGTCACCATGACCGACCCCGACCTGGTGTACATCCAGGGAGAGGTAAAGATTGGCAAGGACACCGTGCTCCATCCCAATACAGTGCTTTCCGGCAATACCGTGATTGGTGAAGGGTGCGAGATCGGTCCCAACACCATCATCAGCGATTCGTCGATTGGCGATCACTGTCATTTGCTGGCGTCTGTGATCGAAGGGGCGGTGGTGGAGGACGGGGTGGGGATGGGTCCCTTCTGCCACTTGCGCAAAGGCGCGCACCTGGGCCGGGGGGTGCACATGGGCAACTTTGGTGAAGTAAAAGATTCTCACCTGGCAGCCGGGGTGAAGATGGGGCATTTCTCCTATATCGGCAACGCAACTATTGGCGAGAACGTCAACATTGGAGCGGGAACGATCACCTGCAATTTCGATGGTGAACATAAGCATCCAACCGTGATTGGCGAGGACGCCTTCATTGGCTCGGATACCATGCTGGTTGCTCCCGTAACGATTGGCAGGAACGCACGCACGGGAGCCGGTTCGGTAGTCACCCACGATGTTCCGGATGGTGAAGTTGTGGTTGGGGTGCCTGCCCGGAACCATAAGAAAAAGGAATGATGTGACAACGATAGTCTGGATACTGCTGGTCATTTTTGTCCTGATGGACATTTTCTTTGCACTCATGCGCGCAGCGTTGTTCAACGCGCGGTTGCCTCAGCTCATCGAATTGGCAATTAGCGATGATAAGAATATTGAGCGAACGATCAGAACTCTCGAAAGACCCCGAATGCGCACCACCATGCGTTTGCTGGTTGCGTTGACGCATGCGCTCGTTCTGACTTGCGTGCTGTACCTGGTGCTGACTGGCAACGAGCTCGGGTTTGGCGCAATGCTGGGCATCTTCGTTCTCACTATTCTGCTGCTTTTGGGGTTCGAGTTCTCCCTGGAACGCCTCCCGCTGCATCAGCCGGAGACCTGGAGCGTAAAACTGGCGCCATTGGCGATTGCGCTGGATACGATATTCACTCCCATCACTTCCGTCCTGGTGGGAATGCAAAATTCAAAAGACCTGGCACAGCGGAACCTGGGTTCGGTGACTGAAGATGAACTCAAAACCTGGGTGGAGGTGGGGCAGCCGGAAGGCGGGCTGGAAGAGGATGAGCGCAAGATGATCTACTCCATCTTCCAGTTTGGAGATACGCTCTGCCGAGAGATCATGGTGCCGCGCATCGCGGTGCTGGCGGTGGAAATCAAAACGCCGCTGAGCACTGCCATCAACATGATCGTGGAATCCGGGCACTCGCGTGTGCCGGTTTATGATGACGTGATCGACAACGTGGTGGGCATGCTCTACGCCAAGGATCTGCTCAAAGTTCAGGTCAACGCGGGGGAGAAAAGCACTATCCGCAAGTTCCTGCGGCCGGCGTATTTTATCCCCGAGTCCAAAAAAGTGGATGAGCTGCTGGGGGAAATGCAGTCAAAGGGCGTGCACATTGCCGTTGTGGTTGATGAATACGGCGGCATGGCGGGGCTGGTGACGCTCGAGGACATCGTGGAAGAGATCGTGGGCGAGATCCGCGACGAGTATGACCAGGCCGAGGAATTGCTGGTGCAGCAGATCTCTCCCGAGGAATACGTCTTCGTGGGGCGTGTCTCATTGGACGACTTTAATGAAGCTCTTTCCACCGAACTGGAAACAGATCAGACGGATACGCTCGGAGGGTTTTTCTATAGCAAGTTAGGCCGGGTGCCGATGGAGAATGACCGCCTGGTTTTGGAGGATTGGCAATTGACCGTTGAAGAAGTGCGTGGAAGGCGGGTGGGCAGGATCAGGGCTATCAAGATCACCGAACCGCAGAACACAGGGGCTGAAAACGATGCTTGATCCCATGATGGAAAAACAATTAATCGAAACAGCTTTGAATGCCCGTAAATGGGCTTACGCCCCCTATTCAAATTACCTGGTTGGCGCTGCGTTGTTGACCAGTTCCGGCAGGATCTACGAGGGGGTGAATATTGAGAACGCTGCTTACCCGACCGGCATCTGCGCAGAGCGGGTGGCCATCTTTAAGGCAGTGTCTGAAGGAGAAAGGGAATTCACCGCGCTCGTGGTCGCCACTGAAAACGGCGGCTCCCCCTGTGGTTCCTGCCGCCAGGTGATGGCTGAGTTTGGGCTTGATATGCGCGTGCTGGTGGTGGATGACAGAGGGGAAGTGGTAATGGACACGACCGTTGGAGGTTTTTTACCCCAGGCTTTCACCCCTGACCAGTTGATCTGAGAAACCCATGCCCCGCACTGAAAAAACCCTGCGCGTTGAGGCCGTCATCCTGCGGCACACGGACTACGGCGAGGCTGACCGGCTGCTGACGTTATTTTCCCGTGAGCAGGGTAAACTGCGTGCCATCGCCAAAGGCGTGCGTAAAATGCAATCGCGCAAGGCAGGGCACCTGGAACCCTTTACCCGTTCCACGCTTATGCTGGCAAAAGGCCAGGATCTATGGATCGTGACCCAGGCGGAAGCGTTGGACCTGTATCCCAGCATTGCCGAAAACCTGCAGTTGGTTGCCCAAGCGGCTTACGTGGTGGAGTTGTTAGACCGCTTCACGTACGAAGAGGGACAGAACTGGCAACTTTTCAAGCTGCTGGCGGATACCCTGCAACGCCTCTCAACTGAAGCTGATCCCTTTATTGCATTGCGTTTTTACGAGATGCGCATCCTCGATTTACTTGGCTTCCGCCCGCTGCTTTTTGAATGTGCAGCCTGCGGCGAGGCCATCAAGGCAGAGGACCAGCATTTCTCTGCGGACCTGGGCGGGGTGCTGTGCCCCCGCTGCAGGATGCGCGGTCAATCCTCCCGACCTGTTTCCCTGGAGGCATTGCGCTTTTTACGGCACATCCAGCGTACGACCTACAAAGACGCCAGCCGCGCAAATCCGCCTGAACCCATCAGGCGTGAGATGGAAGCCTTGCAGAATTACTATCTCACTTACCTGCTTGAACGTAAGCTGAACGCCCCCGAATTTCTAAAGCAGATCCAAAAAGGTAGTTAGCCACCTCCCCTGTTGAAGGCACCTGCCTCACACGGGGTATAATTGTTGCACTCTCAAGCCAAGCATCCCGGAGGAACTATGAATCAAGCGCTCGACTTTCAAAGTGTGATCATGACGCTGCAAAAATACTGGTCTGACCAGGGCTGTCTCATCTGGCAACCCTACTATAACCAGATCGGTGCAGGAACCATGAATCCGGGGACATTCCTACGCGTGCTGGGTCCTGAGCCCTGGCGCGTGGCTTACGTGGAACCATCCATCCGACCAGATGACGGGCGGTACGGCGAGAACCCCAACCGTTTTCAACAGCATTACCAGTTCCAGGTGATCCTTAAGCCTGACCCGGGCAACCCTCAGGGGCTTTACCTTAAGTCGCTTGAAGCGCTGGGAATTGATCCGCGTGAACACGACATCCGCTTTGTTGAAGACAACTGGCAGCAACCGGCACTGGGAGCCTGGGGGTTGGGCTGGGAAGTGTGGCTTGACGGGCAGGAGATCACCCAGTTCACTTATTTCCAACAGGCAGGCGGACTCACACTCGATCCGGTTTCAGTGGAGATCACTTACGGGTTGGAACGCATCACCATGCCCCTGCAGCGCGAGAATCACTTTCGCACCATGCGCTGGAACAAAACCCGCACCTACGGTGATATCAACTACCAGGGTGAGGTGGAACACAGCAAGTATTATTTTGAGGTGGCGGATGTGGAACGCATGCGCCAGCTGTATAAGATTTACGAAGAAGAAGCACAGGAAGCGCTCAGGCAGGGACTGGTCCTGCCAGCCCATGATTATATACTCAAGTGCTCGCATACTTTCAACATCCTCGATACGCGTGGCGCCGTGGGCGTTACCGAACGGCAAGCGTTATTTGGACGTATGCGCGATATGGCCCACCGGCTCTCTGAGGCTTACGTAGCCCAGCGCCAGGCCATGGAATTTCCCTGGCTTGAAGACGCAGCTCCTTTGGCCGGAATTACCTCCAAAACCAAGTCAACTCCTGCGGCGCAGAAAGGGTCTGCCCCGCTGCTCGTGGAAATTGGCACTGAAGAACTTCCCGCTGCTGACTTGCAGTCTGCTTTGGAGCAACTAACCTCCCGGGTGCCGGTCATGCTGGATGACCTGCGCCTGGCACATGGCAAAGTGACGGTGGCAGGAACGCCGCGCCGGTTGGTGGTGATGGTGGAGGAACTTGCAGGGACCCAGGCGGAAAAGGAAGCCTTTGTCAAAGGTCCGCCAGCCAGCCGGGGGTTTGACGCTCTCGGACAACCCACCCCGGCCGCGATCGGCTTTGCGCAAAGCAAGGGTGTGAAAGTGACCGACCTGGTGACGCGCGAGATCGATGGTGGAACTTACCTGGCCGCCCTGGTAAAGGAAAAAACCAGCTCTGCGCTGGAAGTGCTAACTGATGCACTGGCTTCGCTCGTATCAGCGATTAAGTTCGACAAGACCATGCGTTGGAATTCAAGCAACGTGGCTTTTTCAAGACCTGTGCGCTGGCTGCTGGCCATGCATGGCGATGCGCCAATCCCATTCACCTTCGCAGGATTGACCGCGGGGAATGCCACCCATGGCTTGCGCTTCCTGGAGCCTGAATCCAAGGTGGTAAATTCCATTGGGGAGTACCAGCAGTTTCTATCGGGTCAGGGGATCATTCTGGATCCTGAACAACGAAAAGCGACCATCAAGGAGCAGGTGAACAATATCTGCCGGGAAATCGGTGCCAGGGAGATCGAAGACGAGGGCTTGCTAGACGAGGTCAATCAACTGGTTGAGGCTCCCACCGCCCTGTTGGGTAAATTTGACCCTGTTCACCTGGGTCTGCCGCCGGAAGTGCTCATCTCGGTCATGAAAAAACACCAGCGCTACTTCCCCGTTTTCGACGGAAATGGAAAACTGATGCCGCATTTCATCGCGGTGCGCAATGGCGATAGCCGCGGGATAGAGGTGGTCACTGACGGCAATGAACAGGTGATCAAGGCTCGTTTTGCCGATGCCAATTTCTTCATTGCTGAGGATCTCAAACATAAACTGGAGGATATGCTCGAGCGGTTGGGGACGCTCACCTTCCAGCACAAACTGGGATCCATGCTGGAAAAATCCAGGCGCATGGAGAAGATTGTTGATTTGTTATGCGACGAACTGGCATTGAGCGCGGACGAAAAAAGAAACGCCCTGCGGGCTGCGAAACTGAGCAAAGCCGACCTGGTGACTCACATGGTGGTGGAAATGACCTCGCTGCAAGGCGTGATGGGCAGGTATTATGCTCAACATTCCGGCGAACCAACCGAAGTTGCCCAGGCGATCCACGAGCATTACCTGCCGCGCTTTGCCGGTGACGGCATTCCCGCGAGCCGTATTGGCCTGGTCATTGGAATTGCAGACCGGCTGGATACGCTGACCGGATTGTTCGCGGCCGGGCTTGCCCCCACCGGAACCAAGGACCCGTTCGCCCAGCGCCGTGCGGCTTTAGGGTTGGTGCAGCTCCTTGCGGAGACCGGTCTTGATTTTGACCTGCGCCAATGGATGATGGTTGCCGAACAGAACCTGCCCATTCCCATGAGCGATGCCGACAGGATTGCCTGCTTTGATTTCATCGTTGGCAGAATGAAGAGCACCCTCACTGACCAGGGCTACCGTTATGATGTGGTGGATGCGGTGCTGGCTGAGCAAAGCAATAACCCGGCAGGTGTCTACCGGTCTGTGCGCCAGTTAAGCGATTGGGTTGCCAGATCTGATTGGGGCACCATTTTACCGGCATTTGCCCGCTGCGTGCGCATTACGCGTGACCAGAAAGAGACATTCGCCGTGGACGAATCACTACTCAGTGAACCGTCTGAAATGGAACTCTTCCAGTCCATCCTCAAGGCAGAGAAAGAACAGCCGGCCAGGGGCTCTGTGGATGCGTTGCTTCGGCTCTTTGAAGGGATGATCCCGGCGGTGAACAGGTTCTTCGACGAGGTGCTGGTAATGGCCGAAGACCGGGCGGTACGCAACAACCGCCTGGGGTTACTGCAGCGCCTGGCAGCCCTGGCAACGGGCACCGTGGATTTCTCAACCCTTGAGGGGTTTTAATTCCACAACTCCTCCCCAAGGTCCAGTTTTGCCCTTTTTCTTTCTGCGTTAAAATGGAAGCAAAATGACAGCAGTTGACGAGATCAAGGAACGGATAAATATTGTGGACATTGTTTCGGAGACGGTGAAACTGCGCCGCTCCGGAAGAAGTTACACGGGTTTCTGCCCCTTCCATCCCAATTCAAAAACCCCGGCTTTTGCCGTTTTCCCCGATTCAGGCACCTGGCGCTGTTTTGGCCAGTGCAACGAAGGCGGAGATGTCTTTAAATTTGTGATGAAGCGGGAAGGCTGGGATTTCAACGAAACGTTGAAGTACCTGGCTGGCAGGGCTGGTGTGGTGCTCACCCCGTTGACCCCCGAGCGGAAAGCGGAGGAAGACCAGTACGAAAGTTACCGCAATATCCTGGAAGAGGGCGTGCGTTTTTACCACTACCAGCTGACTAAAACCCCTGCCGGTAAACCCGCCCTGGATTACCTGCTCAAGCGCGGCATCAAGATGGAAAGCGTCACAAAATTTGAACTTGGCTACGCACCAGATTCCTACGAGGCTGTGATCAATCACCTCAACGGTAAAGGCTATGCCCTGAACGACTTGCAGGGGGTTGGACTGGTGAACGAACGGGACAGTGGCGGGTATTACGACAAGTTCCGCAACCGCATCATGTTCCCCATCCGGGATGGTTCGGGTAAGATGGCCGGTTTTGGCGCGCGCATACTCAACCCAGAGGATGTGCCAAAATTTCTAAATTCCCCCCAGACAGCATTATTTAACAAGAGTCACTTGCTGTACGGGCTAAACCTGGCCCGCAAACCCGTGCGTGATGCAGACCAGGTGGTGATCGTTGAAGGCTACCTGGATGTGATTGCCCTGCACCAATCCGGTTTTGAGAACACGGTCTCGCCCATGGGAACCGCCATGAACGAGGACCAGCTCAGGTTCCTGAAAAAATTCACCCGGCGCATTGTGCTGGCACTGGACGCCGATACCGCGGGGGAAAAAGCCACTTTACGAGGGCTTGAAATTGCACGCCAGGCGCTCGACCGGGAAGGGGAGCTGGCGTTCGATGCCCATGGGCTGCTGCGGAATGAAGCCCGCCTGCAGGCTGATGTGCGCGTGACCACCATTCCGGAAGGGCTGGATCCGGATGACGTGGTGCTGAAAGACCCTGCAGCCTGGAAGAAGATCCTGGAAAACGCCAAACCGATTGTGGTGCACGTGATGGAAACACTGGCCGCGGGACAAAACCTGGATGATGGCAAGGTGCGCTCTTCCATCGCGGAAAAAGTGTTGCCATTGATCGAAGACGTGCCCTCAGCCGTGGAGCGTGATACCTATCGTCAGCAGCTTGCGCGTATGTTGAAGGTTGATGAACGCGCTTTACTCGGCAGTCAAAAGGTGCAGGGAAGAGCCCGACCGCGACCAATCCGCAACCACGCTGAAGGAGAGCGGAAATCCCGGGTAGTTGAGGTGAAAGAGGAACATCGATCCAGGCAGCTGGAGGTTCACGTGCTCTCCCTCTTCCTGCGCAGCCCGGATTGTCTTTACGAACTTGACCGGGCACTTGTGAACGCCGGACTGGAAAAGTTTTCGGCTGCTGATCTTGAAGATTCTGAAAACCAGTTGCTGGCTCAGCTATTTCTACAATCACTTAACCAGGACGAAATGGACGCTCTGCATTACATTGACGAACACGTCCAGGAGGAACTTACGGCACGACTGGACCAGGTGAAAAACGGTATTCCGGATAGCGAAAAGAATGACGAGAAAATCCTGGAAGATCTTCATCGTACCGTAGTCAACTTGCGTTTGATCCGCTGCAACCAGGGATTAAATCAGCTGCGCTATTTTCAGAGTGAAGAGAGCGGAACAGAGGATCTGCAGGATATTCAAAAATTGGTGTTGCAGCACACAGCGTTGCGCGGCAAGCTTGACCGCGCCTTAGCCTCTCCGATCACTGCCCGATGACCAAAATGCTTTATGGTATAGTTAAAACCACTGCACACCAGACATGGACTTATTCTCGAAATACCAAAACATGTCCAGGCGGGAGATGAGTTGACACCAGACCAGACCTCCTCGAAAAAAACTGCTGCACACGCCAGCAAAACAAAAAAAAGCACCTCCACCAACCGGGCTTCAGCGCCTAAAAAAGCTGAAGGGAAGCGGGTTGAAAGGTCGCAGATGGATGCTGCATCGATGGGGGAAGAAGAGCAGTTGAACAAAGCCAATCACGAAGAGATCCCTCTTTCTTCGGCAATGTCGGAATGGGGAGAGGTAATGGTTGAGGACCCGCTTGAAATTCTTGAGGATCCTGCCATTGCCCTGGAACTTACTGAAGATCCCGTTCGGCTTTACTTGAAAGAGATCGGGCAGATCCATCTCCTGGATGCTGATTCTGAGTTCAGGCTGGCTGTACGCATCGAAGCGAAGGTGCGGGCAGAATCTTTATTGCTGCATGTTACCCCGGTAGCTGCCAAGAAAGGGTGTTATCGGGCGCTATTTTCTGCCATTGTCACCGACATGACGACTTCCTGGAAAAGGCTCCAGGAGGATGCCGAACGCATGGGCAAACAGGACTGCCCTGACCTGGCCTTGGTCCTGGCGGAATCCATGTTGTTGCGTCATAGCTGGCAGGCGGATGATCCCTCCTACCTTCACATGTTTCTTGATAATGGTCTCTGGGGTAAGGACCCGATCTGGGAAGAGCTGGTAAGGCACGCCTTTACCCTCTTCCTGAGCATGTACATGCTCCCCGAGAAGTTGTCACTCTCATTGTTGGACAAGCTCACTGAAACAGGTACTCTTCCTGAGGTGATCTGGTTTAGAAGGCGTTTGCCTGATGAAGTGGTATTGAAAGGTGAACTGGATGGGATTAGAAAGCGAGCCGAGGAATCCAACCAGACGCTCATCCGTGCCAACCTGCGCCTGGTGGTGAGCATCGCCAAGCGCTATCTCGGACGCGGGATTTCCTTCCTTGACCTCATCCAGGAGGGCAACCTTGGATTGCTGCGGGCTGTGTCCAAATTTGATTCCACCCGCGGGTTCAAGTTCAGCACATACGCCACCTGGTGGATCAGGCAGTCCATCAGCCGATATATTGCCGAGCACGCCCGGACGATCCGCATACCGGTTCATTTGTTTGAAGCCATCACCCGCATCCTGCGCATCCAACGGTCGCTCGTGCAGGAATTGGGACGTGAACCGAGCCACGAAGAGCTGGCACTTGAGTCTGACTTGCTCTCAACGGAAGATGCGCAGGCGATCAAGAATGCCCGTAAAACCAACCAGCCGATCGATGCTGATTTACAACGCCGCTGGACCTGGGCGACGTTAAAAGTGCAGCGCATTCTTCAATCTGCCGAAGAACCCATTTCGCTCGAACGTCCGGTAGGGGATGAAGAAAGCAGTCAATTGGGTGACTTCATCGAAGATGACGAAGCCCTGGAGCCGATGGACGCGGCCGCCCGGGAAATCCTGCGCGAGCAGGTGCAAAACGCGTTGGCTGCCCTTTCAGAACGCGAACGGCAGGTGCTTGAACTGCGCTTCGGGTTGATCGATGGCAAGGATCACACCCTTGAGGAAGTAAGCAGATACTTTAATGTAACTCGTGAACGCATTCGTCAGATCGAAGCCAAGGCGCTGCGCAAGTTGCGCCATCCCACCCGCAGCCGTCACTTACGCGAGTACCTGGGATAGATTTCGCCATTGACCCCAAACTTGGGATGGCACAACACCTGGCGTGAAGCATTTTCATCAGAAATGTGTCAATCAAAAAGGACCAATATATCAAAAACCTTGATGTCAATGCAAAGTAGAAATGTCCTAATGGGTGCAAAATAGAAATGTCCTATTGGTCAGCAAGTAGGATAGGAGCGCCATTGAGTTTTTTTCCATAAGAACGCCAGGGGTGATTGGCTGGAGGAACATAGGTGGGATGAACCAGGGATTTGGCAGGCACAACCAGGGCTTGTTTAGGCTGCCTTTGGAACACCTTGAGAGTTAGGAGCTGGTGATTGAGGTAAGCAGAAACAGCACCGGAAGCATCCTGGACGACCAGGACTTCACGACCTGCCAGGTGTTGAGGAGGGCGGTGTGTGACTATTTGGTAGATGACATTATCGAATTGGATCTGGAGGTCCTTGGAGATGGTGCGGAAGTCATGGATGGAGAAAAGGAAATCGAGGTCAAAGGTGGGATCGAGGGGAAGATGAGCATCGCCAGTAGATCGTGGAAGGACAGCGAACTTGCGATTGTAGAACTGGATAAATTGGGGTAAGTAAGCATTGGCGTCTTGATAATTGTTGATCTGACGCAGACGCAGTTCCTTGACCAGTCGATCCTGAAAGGTCTGATTGGCACGTTCTACACGACCTTTGGCTTGTGGTGAATTGGCGCAAATGAGATCAATCCCCAAACTCCTTACAGCACGATCAAATTGAGTGATGGCACCTTTATTGATACTGGTGGGGGAATTAGCACGGAAAACACTGAATCGATCACTATAGAAAGCTACTGGAAGGCCAGTTGATGTGAAGTAAGACTTACATAAAGTCCCATAGGCAAAGAAACTTTCGTGTTCCACAAATGCAGCTGCAAGAACCTCGCTGGTGGCATCATCCACAAACAAAAGAAGACACCCTTTGGGTCCACGGTGTTCCAGCCAGGCGTGATAGGAGCCATCCATCTGGACCAATTCTCCCCGCCGATAACGCCGCTCTCTTTGGGGATGACTCTTTTTCTTCTTGATCTTGGGACGATATCTTCCCTCTTCGATCATCATTTGGCGCACTGTTTCCCGGCTGACCTGGATGCCCCGGCTCTCAGCTAACTTTTCTGCCAGTAAGGTTGGTCCAAAATCATGGTAGACAGGGTCCCCCATGAACTCTAATATCCTTTGTCTTTGGGGTTCTCCAAGACGGCTATTGCTGGGCTTTCCACGGTGCCCAGATACCAACCCAATGTCCCCCTGTTGTCGATAACGGAATAACAATCGCCTGAAATGCCGCTCACTTATTCCCAGCTTTTCAGCTCCTTCTTTCTGGGTAATCCTTTTATCTACAGCTTTTTCTATGATGGTCTTTCGAACTAGTTCTTCTTCGGTCATGGCTATTGTCCATTTCATGGTCTTTTGTCCTCGATTAGGACATTTTAACTTTGCTGAAATAGGACTTTACTACTTTGCTGCTACAATATCAAAAACCTTGACTTGCATACACAATTACTCCATGATATACTGATTTTATAGGATTGAACGAATACAACGTTGTTTTTTGTGCCTCTTTGAGGTGCAGAAAACCAAGAAACCCCTGACCATAGACAAATAAAGGAATCCATTTCCCTGCGCGCAGGGAGCAATGGAAATATCCCAAACCAAATTCACGGACAATACATATGAACATAATTGAAATGGAAAATGCGTCACTTTCCTCACTGCGTCAATTAGCTGAGGAGCTCAAAATCACCAACGCCCACCGCCTCAAAAAAGAAAACCTCATCATCAATATCCGCAGGGCTGAAGCCGAGAAAGAAGGCATCGAGGTCCGTGGAGGGGTGCTTGAGATCACGCCGGAAGGAGTGGGCTTTCTCAGGACGAATTATTCCATAGGTCAGGACGATGTTTATGTGTCGCAAGCCCAGCTTAGACGATACGACCTGCGCATGGGTGACTTCGTGCTGGGGGTCGTGCGCCCGCCGCGCGATGCTGAACGCCATTATGGGCTCTTGAAAGTGGAAAGCGTCAACGCGGTTGCCCCGGAAGAGATCAAAAGCCGGAAGACTTTTGAAAGCCTTACCCCCATTTTCCCCGACAAACGTTTTGACCTGGAAACCGACCGGAGCGTCCTTTCTTCCCGGTTGATCAACCTGATCGCTCCTATTGGACGTGGTCAGCGCGGCATGATCGTTTCACCGCCCAAGGCTGGTAAGACGACCATCCTGAAGCAACTGGCGAATTCGATCACCACCAATAACCCAGAAATTCACCTGATCATTGCCCTCATCGGAGAGCGTCCTGAAGAAGTGACGGACATGGACCGCTCGGTGGACGCTGAAGTGGTGGCTTCAACTTTTGATGAACCGGTCACCGCCCACGTGCGCACCGCGGAGATCACGCTGGAACGTGCCAAACGCCTGGTGGAAATTGGTAGGGATGTGGTCGTCCTGATGGACTCCTTGACCAGGCTCGCCAGGGCATACAACCTGGTGGTCAATCCGTCCGGCAGGACGTTATCTGGAGGCATGGACCCCTCAGCCCTGTACCCACCCAAGAAGTTCTTTGGCGCCGCGCGCAACATTGAGGAAGGCGGATCGCTAACCATTATCGCCACTGCGCTGGTGGACACGGGCTCGCGCCTGGATGATGTTGTCTACGAAGAATTCAAAGGCACGGGCAACATGGAATTGCATCTCTCGCGCCGCCTGCAGGAACGCAGGGTATTCCCGGCAATCGACATGGAACGTTCGTCCACCCGCCGCGAAGACTTGCTCCTGGGTCCGGATGTGCTGCAGCGGGTATGGTTAATGCGCCGCATGTACCTGCAGATGATCGGTACACCACCGCAAGGCGCCGGCATGGATCCTGCCGTTGCCACAGAGGCAATTCTACAAAGACTTGCCCGGACCAAGAACAACCAGGAATTCCTGGAAAACCTGACGGAGGATTAGTGAGTCCCAAGAAAATGGTTTCCGAAACTCCGGTTGAGGAGCCACAGACCACCCCGCAGCCAAAACCGGAGCGGAAGTGGAATTACAAGGAAGTCCTTTCCTGGGCAGGCACGGTCCTGGCAATCGGGATCATGCTCTCCATCCTTTTTCGATTCAATCCGTTTACGTTCCTGAAGCCTAAAACAGAACCTGTTGCCACCGTGTCTGCAGAAGTAAAACTACCGGAATATGCCCCTTCTGGTGGGGCTCAATTCTCGCTGGTGCGGGCTTTGGACTTTGACACCGAAATCCCTGAAGGATTCCGCCAGTTCCCGGTGAAATACACCATCCAGGAGGGTGATTCGATCTTTGGCATTGCCAAACGTTTCAACATTAAACCGGAATCCATCCTCTGGGCGAATTACGATCTATTGAATGATGACCCGACCTACCTGGCGGTGGGCTGGAAACTGACCATTCCTCCCACGGATGGCATTTACTACAAATGGAAAGAGGGAGATACCCTCGAGAAGGTGGCAGAGCAGTACCAGGCCGACGTCCAGGATATCCTCAGCTGGCCATCCAACCGGCTGGAAATTACCAATCCTTCAACCACTAACATCGAATACGTGATGATCCCCGGTGGTTACCGGGAATTGAAGTCCTGGATAGTGCCGCTCCCCTTTGCCCCGCGTTCCGGCGCCACGCGCGTCATTGCCGGTCCCGGGGGCTGCCAGGCACCCGCCACTGGACCGGTTGGTTCAACGGCTTTCATCTGGCCTTCTTATAACCAATCCCTGTCAGGGTTTGACTTTACCAGTTACCATCTTGCCATCGACATTGCTGCTGGTGAGGGAGCGCCTGTTTGGGCATCTGATACGGGCACTGTAATTTATGCTGGCTGGAATGACACGGGATATGGTTATATGATCGAGATCGATCACAATAATGGTTATCAAACTCTGTATGCTCACCTTTCCGCGATTTATGTGAGCTGTGGTTCAAATGTATACCAGGGAACGACCATTGCGTCCGCGGGCAGCACGGGCAAGTCGACCGGGTCGCACCTGCATTTTGAGGTGCGCTACAATGGCGGTTTTGTGAACCCCTGGTCAGTACTGGGATACTAACAGATGGTCTTTGAGACAGAGGAGCTGAAAAGCTCCTCTGTCTTTTATAAAAGATTCACCGGGTCGATGACCAAATCCACCTGTAGCCCGGGTATGCCAGGCATTTGCAGCGGGGCATCCTTGAAAATTATTTTCGGGTTAGGACCCCTCACCAGCACCTGCCAGCGGTAATACCCTGAACGGCGTTCATAAAAACACGGAACGGGTCCGATCAAAGAGGTATTCCGCACCTTCAGCTCGTTGATGCGGCTACTCAATTGTGCAGCGGCTGATTCCGCTGCCTGCATAACAACCTTTTGATCGGTGTGGCGGAACTCCAGCTTGATCAACCTTGAAAATGGCGGATACCCCAGGGTCTGGCGGTAAGCCAGTTCTTTGGCGTAAAAGGCTGTAGTGTCATACGCTGCGGCAGCCTGGATGGCGTAATGATCAGGTTGAAAAGTCTGCAGGATCACCTTCCCTCCGCGTTCACTGCGCCCGGCCCTGCCCGCCACCTGGGTGAGCAACTGGTAGGTGCGTTCAGCAGCGCGGAAGTCGGGCATGTTCAGGCTGATATCCGCGAGGATCACTCCCACAAGCGTGACCAGCGGGAGGTCTAATCCCTTTGCCAGCATTTGGGTGCCAATGAGAATATCAGCCCGGTGCTGTGTGAAGTGGTCGAGGATGATATCATGTGCACCCTTGAAACGCGTGGTATCTGCGTCCCAACGCAGCACCCGTGCAGATGGAAATTGCTCAACCACCAGTTTTTCGAGGCTTTCAGTACCCATGCCGAACTGGCGGATGTTGGTGCTGCCGCACTGCGGACATTTCTGCACCATCTGGCGGGTGTAGTTGCAGGTGTGACAGACGAGGGCTGCCCCTTGCGAGTGAAAGGTAAGTTGCGTGTCACAGCGCGGGCAGCGCAAAACAAACCCGCACTCCCGGCAAAAAACGTAGGATGCACTCCCACGGCGGTTGAGGAACAAAATGGATTGTTCCTGGCGTTCAAGGCTGGCCCCAATAGCCGCGTGGAGCTCCTGGCTGATCGCCGAGCGGTTACCGGCGGTCAACTCCCTGCGCATGTCCACGATCTGCACTTCCGGAAGTTCTGAATAAACCGCCTGGACTTGAGCCGTCTCACCCTCCACAGGTTTGACTTCGCGATGAGCGAGCACACGCCTGGGCAGTGTAAATATGTTCCACTTGTTTTGCTCAAACTGATGCAGCAGTTCCACGCCGGGTGTCGCGCTTCCCATCAGCAAGAGTGCGTTCGTGAGGCGGCTGAGGGCGATGGCGGTTTCCACGGTATGATAATGCGGTTGAAATTCCTCCTGATGGTATGAGGAATCGTGACATTCGTCAATGATGATCAACCCGGGATCTGGCAGGGGGGCAAACAGCGCGCTGCGGGGTCCGATGGCAATGGGCAGTTCTCCCGAGCGGATTCTGCGCCAGGTATCGTAGCGCTCCCCGGGGGATAAGCGCGAGTGGATCAGCCCTACCTTGCCTGGAAAGCGGGCGAAGAACCGTTTTACCGTTTGAGGGGTGAGCGAGATCTCGGGAACCAGGATGATCACCCCCCGCCCTTTTTGCAGTGTTTCAGCCGTTGCCTGCAGGTAGATCTCGGTCTTGCCCGAGCCGGTAACGCCAACAAGCAGGTTGGGCTGGTTATTGGAAGCACCCTTGTTACCAGATTGAATGCCATCCCACGCCGCTTGCTGGTCAGGGGTCAGCATAGGTGGCGTGGTGAGAACAGGCTTCAATCCTTCCAAGGGATCGCGCCAAATTTCGGTTTCGCCAAGCCGGATCAACCCGGCGTCTGCCAGGAATGCCAGGTCTGCGGAGACAGCCCCGGTACCCGCGTAAACCCACGAGACGTTTACCGGGATGGCTTCGCCTTCCAGGAATTCCAGCACCCTGCGGCGGCGGTTGGCAGCCGCTGAGGAGGATCGTCCCAGCTTGAGTTGCGGGTCTTCGCGCCAGCCAGGATGGGCATTGAACTGCGCAGTGCGGATTTCCCGCGGACGCACCGTGGGTGGAGAAAGGATCGGTTGGGTGCTCACCACCCTGCTCTTAATCAGTCCTGGCAGGCTTGAGCGCCAGTCGGTCCTGGGAAACAATGAATCCACCTGCCGTCCACGCAGGTCGCCGCGTTTTTTGAGCGCGTCCAGCAGCCTGCCTTGCAGTGGCGTCAACCCTGACGGGGTCTCGCCCTCGAGACGCTTCAATAATACATCCGCATGTTGACTTAATCCCGCTGGCAGCATCATATCCAGGTATTGGGCGAGTGTGGAGAGGTTTTCCTCGGCCATCCAATGTGCGAGCTGCATTTGCCAGGATGTGAGGCATGGGTCACGCTCGATGAGCGCGGTAATTTCCCTGGTATCCGGCACTTCCGGTTCCTCAAGCAGGTGCACCACGATCCCCTGAACCGCCTGTTTGCCAAAGGGAACGTTCACCAGGCTGCCGGGTTGGATGGATGCCTGCAGGTCCTGCGGAATGTGATAATCAAATAGCCCCGTTAGTTGAGGAATGTTGACGGAAACCCTGGCGTATTGGTTCATCATATTCTTCCCGGTTTCACCTGGTTACCGCTGCTGCTCCGTAACCCACCACCCGGCTGGAGTCGCCGGATGCGTCTGCAGAGGTGCTGTGATTCAGGACCGTAACCGCTTTGGCACCGAGTAACTGGCACATCCACAAGACCAGGGCGATCGCACCTGCTCCGCAGGCGAAGCCCTGCCCGCTTTGCTCAGCCTTGAGCACTCCCTCCGCAGAAAAATCCGCGATTTGCTGCAGCATTTCTAAATCCAAGCGGTTGGCTGTTTTTTCGTTGTAAAAGTGGGAAAGGTCAGTACTGGCTACAAGCAGGACGTTCTTTCCTTTCAACGCTTCGGCAAAAAATATTGCCGCTTGTTTGAGCAAACCAGGCTTGTGAGTACGGACCATGATGGGCAATAAGGAGAAAGGAGATGCCAGCGCCCTTTGTAGAAAAGGCAGCTGGATTTCCAGGGAATGTTCACGGTCGTTCGCCACTTTCCTCAGCGTTTCACCGGTCCCCTGTTGCAGCGCTTCAGAACACAGGGCTACCAGCTTGTGGTCAATACCAACCTGCCCCAGCGGGGTGACGTACGCATCGTGAGCACTGGTAATGAAATTATCAGGGTAGTAGTCGTGCATGGGAGAAAAAACAGCACACAGGTCAAACGATTTTCCCCTTACACAGCGGTAGGCGTACCCGGCAGTGCTGCCGGAATAGAAATAACCGGCGTGGGGAGATATAAGACCCACAACCTCCCCTGACAGCGCAGGAATTTCGGCTTGTTCGATGTAATCATCGATCTCTTCACCCAGGGCTGAGGGATTGGCAGGATACCAGGAGCCTGCAATTGGAGAAGGACGGACAAACGAAAACGAATTCATAATTCCTCGCTGATAATCTTATTATACAGTTACCGTGAGGCTAAAAAAAATAAACCCGGAAAACTCCGGGTTTGTAGAAATTCAAGGTTACCTCCTATTACTGCAGGAAGTCCCAGGGGTTCACTTTGCCGTAACTGCTGTGACGCAGTTCAAAGTGCAGGTGAGGTCCGGTGGAATTGCCGGTGGTGCCCAACCCGCCGATGGTGTCGCCCTGGAAGACAAAGGCACCGCAAGCCGAAGCCATAGTGTCCAGGTGGGCATACACAGACTGCCAGCCGTTGCCATGGTCAACCACGATCAGGTTGCCATAACCGTTGTTGTTCCATCCGGAGTAGACCACCACGCCGTTATCCACCGCGTAGATGGGGTTGCCAATGCTACCGTGGATGTCAATACCAAAATGGTTGGTGGCAGGCGAGTAATCATACCCGGAGATGTACGTTTCGGTGGTCGGCCAGATGAACGTGCCGAGCCCAACAGGACCTTCAGTGAGGGTGCCGCAAAAGCCGGGGCCAAAAATAGCAGCTTCCGCCGGGGTCAAACGCGTAAAGTCAGGCAGCCAGTCGGTGAACACTCCCTTGCCGTTGGGGACGAATACCATCTTCCCTTCCGGAATATTGGGCAGGGCGAAATCTCCAATGGTGTTGCGGTCCAACTGGTTGGCGCCCCAATCGAGGATGGTGTCTGGCACGACGTTAAAAAACTTAGCCACACCATTGAGCCCGTCACCGTTGTTCCAAAAATAGACCGCACCATCGATGGGTGGGATCAATATTTTGACGCCGGGGTAAATATTGTGAGGGTTGTTACCGAGGATGTGGGTGTTGCTCCACAACAGGGTTTCCGGTTGAAGCCCAAATTTCTCGGCAATGCCGAACAGGGTGTCACCTGAAACGATCTCGTATTCTTCCATGGAATCCCGTGGTTTGGCCGGGAGATTGGTGTGAAGTTGAGCCAGGCGATTGATGCTGAAATCGCTGTAAAGGGCTGGCTGAACCGCGGCGGTCTTGGGCAGGGTGGGGGCAGATTGCGTGGCTGCCGCGGTTGGTTCTGCAGAAGCTGGGGATTGGTTGTTTAGATAGAACTTGCTCATCACCCAGATTACGGCAAGCACCAACAGCAGGCTGACAACCCCTGTGCCAATGCGCAGGGATACTTCACCAAGACCCAGGTGAACCAGCCGGTTCCAAAACTGCTCTGCAGGTGAACGTTGATTGTTCTCTTCTTCGGTTGTGGGTTTCAATTCCTCTTCCAAGCCCGGGAGGGGATTGGTGGGAGGAGGGAAATTATCGGACATTTTTACCTCGGAAAAAAATCATAACACAGGAATAAATCAACGGTCAAGCAGAAGAAAACCACGATTTCCCTGCTTTTCTCCTCCGCCTGCAGCAGAAATTGCGCCTTGTTTCATGTTAAAATACCAGCACTAATTCGCAAGAGAGGTACCCATGACCGAATCCATACTCGTTGCTGCCGCATGGCCTTATGCAAATGCTGAGATCCATGTGGGAAACCTGACCGGGTCTTATCTCCCGGCTGACATTTTCGCCCGTTACCAGCGGTTACGCGGCCGGCAGGTATTGATGGTGTCCGGCTCGGATTCTCATGGCACGCCCATCACAGTGAGGGCGGATGCGGAAAAGACCTCTCCTTACGAGGTGTACAAACGCCATCACCTGGGTTTTCTGGATCTTTTCCAGAAGATCGGTCTCACCTACGACCTGTTCACCAGCACCCACACCAGCAATCACACGGTTGTTTCACAAGCCATGTTCAGTGCCCTGCACCGCAACGGGTTTCTTTACAAGGAAAGCCAGATGCAATGGTATTCCACCAGCCAGCGCCGCTTCCTGCCAGACCGCTACGTGGAGGGCACCTGTTATATTTGCGGCTACAACGGAGCGCGCAGTGACCAGTGTGACCGCTGCGGAAACATGCTTGAGGCTTCATTACTGATCGATCCGAAGTCCAAGATCGATGGCTCTACCCCGGAATTGCGCAGTACCGAGCATTACATGCTCGATCTCAGCCGGCTGCAGACATTGGTGGTGGAATTCCTGAAGGTCAGGGAATCTTACTGGCGTTCAAACGTGTTGCGCCAGTCGCTGGGGCAGATCCTGGCGGATGGACTGCGCGGGCGTCCGATCACCCGTGATCTGGATTGGGGCATCCCCCTGCCAAAAGAAGCACGGGGTGATGGAATAGAATGGGAAAGCAAGTGCCTGTATGTGTGGTTCGAGGCTGTCATTGGTTACCTTTCCGCATCCATTGAGTGGAGCAAGCTGGGCGGAAACGAAGATGACTGGCGCAAATGGTGGCAGGATCCTGACGCGCGTTCATACTACTTTATTGGCAAAGATAATATCCCCTTCCACGCCATTATCTGGCCGGCAGAACTGATCGGCGCGGGGGAGCAGCTGGATGAAATCCTCGGAGCCAAAAAACCGCTTCCCCTGGTGCTACCTTACGACGTTCCGGCTAATGAGTTTATGAACATTGAAGGGCAGAAGATATCCGGCAGCCGTAATTGGGCGGTATGGGCGAACGACTTCCTCTCCCGTTACGACCCCGATGCCTTGCGTTACTACCTGACGGTGAACATGCCGGAATCCAAGGATACCGATTGGGATTGGGATGAGTTTTATCACCGGAATAACGATGAACTGGTGGCCACCTGGGGCAACCTTGCCAACCGGGTGCTTTCCTTCGCTTACAAGCACTGGGAAGGCGTTATCCCTGATCCGGGTGAACTGACCGGCGATGATCGTGACCTGCTGGAAAAGATCGAAGATGGGTTTGAGACGGTTGGGGATGAACTGGAGGCAGTTCACCTGCGTGCAGCATTGTTCGAAGCCATGCGGATTGCATCAGAAGTGAACAAATACCTGGACACCATGGCTCCATGGCAGGCGGTGAAGACCGATAAAGCCGCTGCCGGGAGGACAATTTTCACCGCGATCAAGGCGATCGACTCGCTCAAGGTTCTCTTTGCCCCCTTCCTGCCTTTCACTAGTGAACGCCTGAACGAGTCCCTGGGGTACTCTAGCAGATTGTTCGGGTCTCAGTACACCGAGACGATCCATGACGAATTGGGTGAACATGTTGTCCTTAAGTACGACCCTCAAGGAGCGAGCGGTAAGTGGGAACCAAGCCAGCTAAAAGCTGGTCAGTCCATTCTGCCACCGCAGCCTTTATTCCGCAAACTGGATCCCGTGATCATTGAAGAGGAACGTGCGCGACTTGGCAGTAAATAACGAGTAACTCCGGAGTTAGCCCTCCGGAGTTTTTTTATTCGCGCACACTATCCACGCGGGTAAAGCATCCAGAAGGGTGTGCATCACCTCCCGCGCGCGGCCGGGAAAATCATCGTTCTCATACATCTCCCCGCCCTGCACATTCACCAAATCACTAACGCCGCGCAGGATGAGCACCCGGGTGTTGTTCCGTTTGGCTGTCCAGGCGATGGCGCCGGATTCCCAATCTGCAGCAATGGCTGAGTAATCCCTGACCAACTGGTGAATCACAGCGGGGTCAATATCCTGGTCGGCTGATATCAACCGTGAAAGCTGCACTTCTTGCGGATAGGGTTGGGAAAGGAACGAGAGATCTATTGTGGTACAGTAATGCGCACGTGCTTGCTCGGGGTTTTCCATGCGTTCATAAATGTCATAGATAAGGGTTTCATTCACGAGCAGTACCTCGCCCGTTTTTACCTTACCCTCAAATCCGCCGCAGGTGCCCAGGTTGATCACCAGGCTCGGGTGCCAGGTGTCGATGGCATACTGGGTGCTTGCTGCGGCTGCGACCTTTCCCCATCCACCCTGGAAGAGGATCACCCGTTGCCCGGCGATGTTTTCCCGGAAAAACGCGCCATAAGGAGAGGTTGATGTTAGAGGTTGTTGGTAATAAGCGGTGACAGCCTGCCACTCAGCATCCGCTGAGATCAATACGAGCAGGTCCGCATTATCCTGGCTATTCATACTGCAGTCGTTTCACTTGGTGAGGATCGTAGAAAGCGTTCCCGGCAAAGAGCGCTGCCTGTGGGGCACCCCTTCGTTTGCGGCTTTCCATAAAATTTTGGCCACATCCAGCGCAGACTGATCCATGCCCATCCTGCAGGCATTGGCTGCGCGATTTTTCAACAACACCTGGTTGTCTTTGACCAGGTGATGGACAACTTCCAGAATTTCCAGCGTACTCTGTGCCATGTCGCCTGCGCCGTTGCTGGTGACGTATTCAGCGTTCCCGGTTTCCTGCCCGGGAATGGCTTCAATGAGGATCATGGGCAACCCGCTTGCCAGGGCTTCGGTGACGATCAATCCGCCGGCTTTACACATAAGCAGGTCAGCGGCCTTCATGAACTCCGCCAGGTTTTCTACAAATCCGTAGAGCTTCACCGGAACATGCCAGGTGAGATGGTTCAGCTCATCGAACAACTCCTGGTCATTTCCGGTGACTACCACCACCTGGATAGGAGTGCCGTAATGATTGAGCACATGCAGGGCATCGACCAGCCGTTGCATTCTCTTACTGCCTACCGCCAGCACTGTCGGCAGGTCAGGCTGCCAGCCGAGTTCCTCTCTGACCTCGGCTTTGCTTCTCGTCTCGGCTGCGATATCCGGCGAAACCGGGATACCCGTGATCTTAATTTTGGCAGGTTTGACCTGGTAGCTCGTTGCCAGGTTGGCCACGATCTGGTTGGGTACCAGTAATCCATCCACCCTGGGGTGGAACCACAGGCGGTGCACCGTGGCCAGGTCGGTAATGACCGTATAAAAGGGCACATGGTACTTCTTGTTGCGGAATAACGCCGTGACCGCAGCCTGGTACATGGGATAGGTGGTTAACACTACATCTGGCTTGTATTGTTTCATCAAATCGCGCATCACATCGCGCAATACAAAGGCAAGATAACTTTCCATGATCTGTGTAGGTACGAAGGCATCACTGGCGTTGTAGCCGAACTGATAGAGATCAGGAACATCCTTGACCCACTTGTCATAATCGGATTGGGAATCGCGCAAGAACGAGGGAGCTTTTTCGTCATCCAGCGGGTTGACGATGTTGACCTCCACGTCATCCCCGTACAGCAGTTTGAGTGCTTTTTCCACGGCGTTGGCCGCAGAGCGGTGCCCAAACCCCGCATCAGCGGTGAGGATGAGGATGCGTTTGGGTTGCCGGGATGGGGTTACATTATCGGTCAACTCTCAGCTCCGGGGGTCAACTCAGGGTTTCCGCGGGCAACTTGCCGGCGAGATAAGCGATCACCAGCTTGAGCGCCTGCCTGGCCGCGTAGCGCTTGTTCTGCACGCGGTTGCCGTTCCAATGGAATCTCCAGGCCCAGTCACCCTCTGCCGTGCTCATCCCGAACCAGATGGTACCCACTGGTTTTTCGGGCAGACCACCGCCCGGTCCCGCGATACCGCTGATGGAAACGCCGATGATCGAATCGATGGGGAAACCGCCTGCCAATGACTTGCGCACCCCGTGCGCCATTTCCAACACGGTAGGCCGGCTGACCGCGCCATACTTGAGCAAGGTCTCGTGTTTCACCCCCAGCAGGGCTTCCTTGGCTTCGTATGCGTATGCGGTCACGCTGCCGAGATAGTAATCGGAAGAGCCGGGAACGTTGGTGATCAGGTTGCCCACCAGTCCGCCTGTGCAGGATTCTGCCAGCACGAGTTTCATATTCCTGGATTTCAACAATTCGCCGATTTGCACTTCGTAAGGGATGTTTTTCAAGCGACCTCCACAATACCCTAATTATAATGCTGTACTTCCTTCAGCGAAGTTTGCGGGATCGTGCCCAAATTAACTTGACGTGAAAAGGCAACGACCATAAAATAGAGTCAATCAAATATCCGCTTCCAGGTGCCTAAACACCAGTCAATATAGGCTTAAAGGCGAAACCGGTGCATAATCCGGTGCTGTCGCGCAACTGTGATTCAGGAATTTCCTGATAAGCCAGGTCGCCCGCCAGGAAGTGTGTTACCACGCTCTCGCTGAAAGGAGGTGGGCACTCGCTGCATCTAAGCGACAACCCCGACCTGAAGCGGCCGGGTTTTTTATTACCTTACAAAACTGGTTGGAATAGGATTAGCGAATGAAACAGTTGGTCATTAAAAGATTGGTTTTTCTGCTTATCGCGTTGTTGTTAAGCGCATGCGGTTCTGTGGTCACCCAGCCGGAAAAATCAGGGGAGATCACCCTGGTGGATGGACTGGGACGCACCGTGACACTACCTTCTCCCGCGCAGCGTATCGTAACGTTGGCTCCCTCGCTCAGCGAGGTGCTCTTTGCAGTAGGAGCCGGACCACAACTGGTTGGACGGCATTCCTTTGCCAGTTATCCTGAAGAAGTTCAAGCTGTGGTCGACATTGGCGGTTCAATGGGAACGTATTCCATCGAGACCATCACCAGCCTGCAGCCCGACCTGGTGATCGCTGCGGAGATCAACACCCCCGAACAGGTGAAAACCCTTGAGGACCTTGGACTAAGGGTCTTCTACCTTTCCAACCCGGATGACCTGGATGGTTTGTACGGCATGCTGGAAACGGTCGGAGAACTCACCGGGCATGAAGCCGAGGTGAAGCAGCTTAACGTCTCTCTCAAGGAACGTGTGAAGAAAGTACTGCGACTGGTGGAAAAGGCTGAGACTGTTCCCCTGGTATTCTACGAACTGGACGGCACCGACCCTGCCCGGCCGTGGACCTCAGGCCCCGGCACATTCCTGGATGAGCTGATCCTCATCGCTGGCGGAAAGAACGTGGGGTCCGCGTTAACAGGTGAGTGGGCTCAGATCAGCACCGAAGAACTGCTCGTCCAAAACCCGGACATTATTCTGTTGGGAGATTCAATTTACGGCATGACCCCTGAGCAGGTGGCAACCCGCACCGGCTGGGACGGGTTGAAAGCCGTGAAAGAAGGAAGAGTGTACGCTTTCAACGATGACCTGGTCAGCCTGCCCGGCCCGCGCCTGGTGGATGGGCTGGAGGAATTGGCCAGGATGCTGCATCCGGAGTTATTTAAATGACGAAGAAAGGACCACTGCGCCCGTTTGGCTTGTGGGTGATCGTCCTGCTTGTGGCGGTGGTCCTAAGCATTGTTGTGGGGAGCGTTTCCATCTCCCCCGGGGTGCTGCTCGACCTGGTGCTCTCGGGTGTCAGGGGGGAACCTTCAGCGCTTGACCCATCGGGTGTGTACCTCAAGATCGTCAGCGAATTGCGAATTCCACGGGCAGTGCTGTTGATGCTGGTCGGCGCAGCCCTGGCGGGCAGCGGAGGAGCTTACCAGGGCTTGTTCCGCAACCCGCTGGCGGATCCCTTCCTCATTGGTGTAGCCTCTGGGGCCGGGTTGGGAGCTGTGATGGCCATGCTGATCGACTGGCCGTACAATGCGTTGGGTTTGCTGGCCATCCCCGCCGCGGCTTTTTTGGGGGCTGTCCTGGCGGTGCTGGTGGTGGCGCAACTGGCACGCGTGGGCAAGACCGTGCCCACCACCAACCTGATCCTGGCAGGCGTGGCTGTGAGCTCGTTTACCTCCGCGGTCACTTCCGCGTTGATGATCAACTCAACCGGTGAAGTGAGGCGGGCGCTGGTGTGGCTGATGGGAGGCGTCACCCGCACCGGGTGGGAACCTGTGTTGGGCATTCTGCCATACATGCTCATTGGGTTGACTGGTTTGATCCTGGTGGGGCATCCGCTCAACGTGCTGCAATTTGGCGATGAGCAGGCCAGGCAACTGGGCATCCGCGTGCAGCGGGTGAAGTGGCTCACGATCATCCTGGCAACCCTGGTGACTGCAGCTGCTGTGTCATTTGCGGGCATCATTGGTTTTGTTGGCCTGGTTGTGCCGCACATCGTGCGCCTGCTGTACGGGGGCGATTACCGCCGCATCATTCCCCTCTCCATCATTGGCGGGGCGGCCATGTTACTGCTGATGGACGTGGTGGCACGCACGATTCTGGCTCCCCAGGAGGTGCCGGTGGGAATCATCACTTCCCTGCTTGGAGCGCCTTTCTTCCTTTGGGTGCTTAAGCGCTCAAAATCACAGAATTACTGGTGAGACATGCTTGAAGTGCGTAATGTTTTCGCGGGTTACGAGCAGGGGAACATCCTCAAAGGGGTGTCGTTCAATCTTGAGGAAGGAACAGTATTGGCATTGATCGGCCCTAATGGGTCAGGCAAAACCACGCTCATCCGCACCATAAGTGGTGTGTTATCCCTGAACTCCGGCTCCATCCGGGTTGCGGGACGGGAGATCAAGGGGATGCCGGAGCAGGAGAAGGCCAAATTGATCTCGGTTGTGCCACAGGCACGCATGCTTCCGGCGGCATTCACCGCCCAGGAGGTCGTGGCCATGGGGCGGACGCCTTACCTGAACTGGCTCGGCAGGATCTCGGACGAAGACCAGCGCATCATTGAGCGCTCTCTGGAATCCGTCAACCTGATGAATTTAGCGGACCGGAGTGTGGCCGAACTTTCCGGCGGCGAGCAGCAGCGCTTGCTGCTGGCGCGTGCCCTGGCACAGGAGACTCCCTTGCTGTTGATGGATGAACCCACCGCGCACCTGGACCTGCAGTACCAGGTGAGCCTGATGCAATTGATCTATCACATGGCACATCCTATTGGAGAAGGGCTTAATAGAGGTGTCAAAACAAAAACGGTGGTTATCACCATCCACGACCTGAACCTGCTCACGCGTTATGCCGATTACGTGGGGTTGCTGGTGGACGGAGAACTTGTGGCATTAGATTCCCCCGGGCAGGTCCTGCGCTCAGATCTGCTCAGCCAGGCGTATCACCTGAAGCTGCGGGTCATCCACGACAGCGAGAGCGGGTATGAAGTGATCACTCCTGATGGTGACCCCGCTCAGTTATAATTGAGCACAATGAAGGAAGGAAAGACAATGATCGTAACCGCCAACCTGATCGCCACTTTCAAATTCCTTGCTGGAACCAGGGAGGTTGTGCTCAACCTTCCGGATAATTCCACTTTGCAGGACGTGGTGAACGGGGTGCTGCAGGAAAAACCGAAACTGCGCAGCCACTGGTTGAACGACAAGGGAGAACTACGGGCGCATGTGCACGTTTTTATCAATGGAGATGACGCCAACACCCTGCCTTTGAAAATGGAAACGATCGTCAAAAATGGTGACGAGGTGGATTTCATTCCCCCCGTGGCAGGTGGATGATAACAGCAATCCTCCGCTTATGAGATTACAGCGGAGGTTTTTTTTTGACTATTAGATTAGGAACAGAAAGTTAGACTCTACTGATTGACACTGGCTGTCACATGAAAAGCCGGGGGAGTGTCAAATTGCTGCTTAACCTTGCATTGCTCAGCAGAGAGTATGAGCGCTTTGTGGTACTTTTCGGGGAAGTCGGGCGGCACCTGGATATCGAGGTCCACTGAATCCACCAGACCAGTTGAACGGTTGAAATTGATCCGTTGCAGGATCGTTATGCCATCGGTTGGCAGCCCGCGTGAACGGCAGAAACCGAGCACGTAAATGCCTGCGCAGGTTCCAAGTGACGAGAGGAACACCGCAAAAGGTGTGGGGGCTAACCCCTGGCCGCCGCCTGCAGGGGGCTGATCGGTTGAGACAGTGTACGGTCCAAAATGGGCATCCACTCTGGCGCCCCCCGGAAAATCAATAAGCATGTCCATTACGTTTCTCCAAATATAGATATGTGTGTATTGATGATGAAAACCCAAAAAGGTGACATTCTTCTCTCACTTGTGAGTTTTGTCAATCGATTGGGGAAGTTCTCCACTTTCTCTTCGTAGACGTTCTTGATAATATGGACACATGAAAAAATCTGAAGCTGAAAACCTCTGTTTCTTCGAAGGCTTTACAAGTGAACAACTTGCTGTTTTGCTGCCCATCATCACCCGCCAGGCTTATCCGGCCGGGGTGGAGATCGTTAGGGTCAAACAGCCGGCAGCAGATATGTTTGTGGTAATCAGCGGAGAAGTACAGATCGGCTATCTTCCTTACGATGGGGCGTCCATCAAAGTGGACCGATTGACCGAAGGAGACATGTTCGGCTGGTCATCGCTGCTTGGCAGGGATGTTTACACGGCAACAGTATCCACACTGGTTGATACGCAGGTCTTGCGGATTCCTTCGGCTAAAATTCATCAACTTTGCAGGCAACAACACGAAACAGGCGTGGTATTATTGGAAAAGATGGCAGCGTCGATATCCCGGCGTCCGAACCAGCCAGTGGATCTGGTGATGAAGTTGGTGAACCAGGCATTGAATTGCGAGATTGACGATTAGAATAGAGGGTACCCCATGACCGACCAACCAGTGTTTTCGGAATTTGAGCAATTACGTGGATTGATTGACCAACTTAATTCATACATCCAGACCTATCACGGTGGAGAAGTGCAATTTGTGGCTTATGAAGATGGTGTGGTCAAGGTTCGCCTTGGCGGAGCCTGTATTGGCTGTCCACTTTCCCCGGTCACCATCAAAGGTTGGGTGGAAGGAACCGTGAGGCAGTTCTTCCCGGAGATAAAATCCGTGGAGGCGGTGGAATAGACCAGGGGTTTAAACGAGAAATCCTGTCCTGTCATTGCCATGCTTAAACACATGGCAATATTTATTAATCACTCTTCATTGTTAATAAGGAGTTGCCAAAATGCCTGATCTGAAGATTGACACCAAACAGGTGAAGACCCTGCTGACCGAATTCATCAGGACAGAGCTGAATAGCGCCGGGTTTTCCAGGATCGTCATGGGGCTTTCCGGCGGGCTTGATTCTGCGCTGGCGTGCTATTTGGCAGCGGAGGCACTTGGCGCTGAGAATGTACTGGCCATCCGCATGCCCTACAAGACCTCCTCTCAGGATTCACTCGACCACGCCCAACTGGTGATAGAGGCCCTGGGGGTCAACACGCTGACCATTCCCATCACCGAGATGGTAGACCCGTTGTTCAATCGTTTCCCGGGGATGGATAACCGCCGTAAGGGCAACATCATGGCCAGGCAGCGGATGATCATCCTGTTTGACCAGTCTGAAGAGTTCCGTGGGCTGGTGCTGGGCACGGGCAACAAGACTGAGATCCTGCTCGGTTATTCCACTCTCTATGGTGACTCAGCCTGCGCGTTGAACCCCATCGGTGACCTGTATAAAACCCAGGTGCGGCAGCTTGCCCGGGCAATGAACATTCCCAGTCCTCTGATCGACAAAGCCCCTTCTGCGGATCTCTGGCAGGGGCAGACGGATGAGGGTGAGTTGGGGTTCACTTACGAAGAAGTGGATAAACTTCTCTTCCTGCTCATCGACAAGCGTTACACTCCCGAGGAATGTGTGCAGCGTGGTTTTTCTCACGATTTTGTGAAGGCTGTCATTCAGCGCGTTAGAAAGAACCAGTTCAAGCGAGTTCTCCCGCCAATCGCCATGCTTGATGGACGGGCATTCGGATACGATCTGCATTACATCAAGGAATGGGAATAATGGCAAGTTAGATGGATTTTAAGGAATTCTTTCGCATACCCCCTGCCCTCCGGCACCGTAAGTTCGCATTATTGTGGGCAGGGTTATTGATCTCCACAGCCGGATCGCAAATGCAGGCCTGGTCAATATACTGGCACCTGCGCCTGCTCAGCGACCAGCCCATCGTCATCAGCGGGGTGGGCATGGCGCGTTTCATCCCCATCCTCCTGTTCGCCCTTATTGGCGGGCTGGTGGCGGATACGTTCAACCGCAGGAGGGTTTTGTTTGTTACACAATCCATCATGCTCTTCACCGCGGTGGCGCTGGGCACATTAACACACATCGACCGGATGTCCATCTGGAGCATTTATGCCTTGGTGGCGCTGTTAGGCATCGCGGTGTCATTTGACAGTCCATCACGGCAATCGCTCATCACCAACATCGTGCCGCGTGAAGACCTGGCGAGCGCTTTCAGCCTGCAGTCAATTGCCTCGAACACCGGAGCCATTGTCGGTCCGGCGGTTAGCGGACTGATCATCGCCCTGCTCGGCATCAAGTGGGTCTACTGGATCAACGCGGTCACCTTTCTGGCGGTGATCGCGGCGCTGGTGATGATGGGAAAGGTCGAGCGCGAGGTGGAGAGCTCGATCCAGGATCGTCCCAAGCACGCGTGGAAAAAGCTGGACTTTGGCGGTATCCGGGTGGGAATCAAGTTCATCCTCTCCCAGCCGGTGATCCTTTCCAGCATGATTTTGGATTTTTTTGCCACGTTCTTCTCATCAGCCAATTCGCTGCTTCCCTTTGTAGCCCAGGATATTTTACACGTAGGAGCGATCGGTTATGGCTGGCTGTCAGCCGCCCAATCGATCGGTTCAGTAGGCGTGGGAGTGTTCCTGGCGCAAAAAGCCAGGGTACAAAACCAGGGACGCCTGTTGCTGCAAGGGGTAACGCTTTTTGGTATCGCGACCATCATTTTTGGCTTGTCCAGGAATTTTGCGCTAACCTTCGCTGCGCTGGTGTTGATTGGCGCGGGAGATGCTTTCAGCACGATCCTGCGTAATACTATCCGCCAGTTAAAAACCCCTGATGCCCTCAGGGGACGCATGATCAGCATCAATCAATTATTTTTTGCTGGTGGTCCCAGGCTTGGCGAAGTGGAATCCGGTATCGTGGCGCAGTTATTCAGTGCACCGGTGGCCATCATCACCGGCGGCATTGGCTGCCTGATCTCAATTGTTGCTGTGGCGGCGCGTTGGCCGCAGCTTGGACGTTATTCGGGTGATGAGGTTAAGCCGCTAGAAGCAGCGGCCAAGTAACTCGTTTAGAAAGATAGATCCGGTGTACTTTCCCCCAGGTCTGACCATTCCTGCAGCCGTTCTTCAAGTTCAGCTTGCAGACGGGTATATTCACCGCCCAACTTCTGCACCCTGGCGGGATCGATGGGGATGGCATCCAGCTGGACCTCGATCATCTTGATCCTGTCTTCCAGTAAAGCGATTACTGTTTCCAGATCCTGGATCCGGCGCTGCATTTTTTGTTGCTCCATTTTGCTTAACCTGGGAGCTTCTTTTTTTGGTGCGCTGAGCGATATCTTTTGCTCAGCAGTGCCCTTTTCCCTGGTGCTGGAGTTCGCCTGTTGGTAAGTGCGGTATTCACTATAAGTTCCCTTGTAAACGATCAAGTTATGTTCGGCAGGGATCACTTCCCAGATCTGTGTGGCCAGCGCATCAATGAGGTAACGGTCGTGCGAAACCAGCAGAATTGTTCCCTGAAAGTCCGCCAGGATGGCCTGGAGGATCTCCTGCGATGGCAGGTCGAGGTGATTGGTGGGTTCGTCCAGCAGGAGCAGGTTTGCCCCCTGCAAAGCCAGGCACGCCAGTGCCAACCGTCCGCGCTCCCCGCCTGAAAGCAGGTTGACTTCCTTGAACACATCCTCCCCTGTGAAGAGGAACCTGGCAAGGTAATCTCTCACTTCCGCCGGGAGCATCCGGGGGTTGACCGCCTGGATTTCCTGCATCAATGTCCAATCCTGGTGCAGTCCTTCGTGCGCCTGGGCAAAGTAACCTATCTTCAAAGCAGACCCCAGCACAGTCTCTCCGGAGTAGGGAGGGATTTGTTCCAGGATGGTCTTGAGGAAGGTGGTTTTTCCTGCTCCGTTGGGTCCGATGATGGCGGCACATTCGCCACGCACAAAGGTCAGATCATCCACGCTGAACAACGGTTTACCTTCATCGGCGTAACCCACGCTGAGGTTCCTGGTGCGCAGCACCAGGTCGCCGGAACGGTTGGATGACACCAGGTTCAGGCGGAGTGTACGCTTTTGCATGGGCGGGGTCAACAGCGCTTCTTCCAGCAGGCGTTCAAGCCGCTTGCGTCTACCCTGCGCCTGGCGTGTGTTCTGCCCGGCGATGTTGCGGCGGATGTAATCTTCTTCCTTGTCAATGAATTCCTGCTGGCTTTGAAATTCCAGTAGCCTGTGTTTGTAGCGGTCCTCGCGTTGAACAAGGTAAGCGCTGTAATTTCCGCGATACTCCTCCAGGGCGGGGGTCATTTCCCAAATGTGCGTCGCCACCTGGTCGAGGAAATAACGGTCATGCGAAACGATCAGCACCGCCCCGCGCCACTCTTTGAAGAACGCTTCCAACCATTCCACCGCAGAAATGTCCAGGTGGTTGGTGGGTTCATCGAGGAGCAGCAGGTCGGGTTCAGCAAGCAGTAGTTTTGCCAGCATCACGCGCGTCCGCTGCCCGCCGGAAAGGTGGTGAACAGGACGGCGTTCGTCTGCGCGGCTGAATCCCAGGCCGGTGAGGGTGATGTGCATGCGCATTTCAAAGTCATAACCGCCCATGTGGTCAAAGCGGTTTTGGAGTTTTCCATATCGTTCGATCAAATTAGTTGCCCCCGGGTTTTTGGAGACAGCTTCTTCCAGCTGGTGCATCTCATCCTGAATTTTGATCAGGGGTTCGAAGACGGTCAGGCATTCTTCCCAAAGTGTCCGCTCTGAATTCAGCAACGCTTCCTGGGGCAGATAGCCGATGCTGATGCCGCGGGCGCGGTTAACCGAACCGCTGGAGGCGTCTTCCTCTCCCATGAGGATGCGCAACAGGGTGGTCTTTCCCACGCCATTGGCTCCCACCAGTCCAATGCGGGCTTTGTGAGGGATGCTGAAACTCAGTTCCGGGAAGATATCCACGGCACCAAAGGATTTGGAAAGGTTGGAAGCGGTGAGTAGCGGCATGTTCAGGTTCCGGTTGAATTTTTAGTATACCACAGGGATTATTTCAAGAAAAAACCCCGGATGGACTCCGGGGTTTGATGGGTGAACGTAATAAATTACTCGATCACCTGCCAAAGATAGAGCTGGTTGTCCAACCCGGATGTGGAGATGGCCTTCTGGTCTGGTGAAAACGCAACCTTGGTGACCATGTCGGAGTGACCGGTGAGCGCAGTGAGCATTTTTCCTTCAACCGGGTCCCAAACCTGCAGCTCGTTACCCACGGCAATGGCCAGTAATTTGCCATCAGGTGAGAACTGGAGCGCGTTGGCAGGACCACTCAGCTCAAGCGTGCGGATCTCACCGCCGGTTGAGGTATCCCAAATGGTGACTGCGGATACGTAGTTGTTGTTGACCGTTTTTCCGGCTGCGCTGGCAAGCAGGGTGCCGTCAGCAGTAAGGTCGTAGTCCATCACAAAATCTTCGTGTGAAAAAACAGGCCCCATCATGCCAGTTTCAACCTCCTGCAACTGGATGGTTGCCCTTGCATGCCAGAGCATCCATTGAGGGCTGTGTTGGAAGGAGGCATTGAACACCGGCGCGGCTGTTGAAAACCCGGTCAGGGTCCTCACTTCCTGGTAGGTGGCCAGGTCAATAAGCACTACTTCCCAGTATTCCATCTTGGTCACTGCAAGATACTTCATGTCGGGTGAGAAGGATAAGTAGCCCACCAGGTAACCGGGCGTGGAGGTGAACAGCACTTTGTTGTTGTCAGCCAGGTCCACCAGCGTGAAAGAGTTCATGTCAGGGCTCACCAGGGCAGCGGTCCTGCCGTCCGGGGCGACTGCAACCACCCGGTCCACCTGCGATGAAAACACGGATTGGGTGGCCAGGTCAGGGGCGTTCACCGTGGTCACGCCGTATACCTGGTTGCCCGCGGCATCGCTGTTCTGAGTCACCAGTGATAATGCGGCGGCATTGGAAGCCCAGGAGATAGATTGGACGTTGCTCAGCGCGGCTTTGTGGCTGAGGGTGAGACCTGCGGCGTTCCCAGCATTAATTTGAGCGGGAGAACCTACGGGTACATTAACCGTTTCAGTAGCTGGGGGTGGCACCTGAATGGCCGGGGTGTTGGTGGGGATGATCTCCGGGGTAGGAGGGGTTACCTCGGGCAGATCGCAGGAGGTAAGCAACAAAGTTAGCGTCAAAGCAATTATCAGCATCGTTTTCTTGATTTTCATTTTCACCTTCCAGAGCGAAGCGCTCATGATGTTTAGATTATAACTTCAACGTTAATGCAGCAATTCATCAATTTTCTCTTCACCCCATTCGATCGCGCTTTCTTTAGCCCGGTTGAAAAGCTCGTCTGCAAACCCGCGAATAGCTGCTTTCTGGTTGTTGGTCCAGCGCTGAAACGCGTGGTTCGCCTCAAGCTTCCAGAGTTGTGACTGATCGACGGCAAGCTTCCTGGCATTGACCACCAGGTTTTTTGGTTTTCCGGTCAGGATTATTGGGCGTTCATTGATCATCAAAGTCGCCTGGCCGGATTTTTCAACCGATATTGTTGATGCAGCATTATCGGGCAGGTTCAAGGCATCTGCGGCGGATACCTTGAAAGTTTTTATCTCCCTGTCTTTCAGCACCACCGGGTAGGACATATCCCCATCCTGTGAGCGCCAGGTGATGGCGATGGTTTCAGACCCTCTCTGAAATCGGTATTCGAATACCGTTCCCGTATCCCCCTGGATCATGCCAAGGGGTTTTGAATTTTCCAATTCGCGTTGCAGGTTGGTCAGCGCATTCATCAACCCCAAATTGGCTGTGACATCCCCATTCCAAAAGATGATGGGGATCTTGTTCTTTCCCATGAGCGCTATCGACGCCCTGACAAGAAGGTCTGTTTTTAATTGACCCTTGGTGATGCCCCGGTCGGCGACGAGCTGCTCCAGTGCGCTTTCCGTCCATCCCAGCCCGGTGATGACCACCTGTTTCCCGCCAAGCTGACGGGAAAGGTCCTGGATGGCCTGGACTTCCTGGGTTTGAGAGAGCGGCCTGGCGGCGAGGTTGGTGGCACACTTTGATTTTCCAGAGCCTGCAGCCGCAAATTCAGGGGCGGCCCCCCCCTGGCTGGGATGATAGGCGATGGCATCCATATACTTCCATCCTTTGGCTGAATTAACCTCCAGCAGGAAGTTTAGCGGGTTCAAGGCGCAATTATTGGCGGACATACCCGTGAGGCTGCCCAGCCACACCTGGTCATTTGGATCCACGTCTTTGATGATCCTGTAAGCGGCGTGCAACAGCTTGGTGTAAAACACGGGGTCAGGTGCGGTTGCTTTTTTGGGTTCAAGCGGGGTGAGGAAAGGGCTTAGACCGCGGTTGCTGTTGACCTCGCTGCCGATCTCCCAGATATCCACGGCATCACCGTAATAATTTGCCGCAGCCTGGACAAACTTTTCCCACCTGTCGCCCAGCGCTTTGCGGTCGATTGGTTGACCATTAACAGCCAGGTAGACCGGACCACCGGTTAGCACCGCGACCACCTGTACGCCCATCTCATCAGCACTGGTGAAGAGCAGGTCGAGCGGAGCAACAGCCGACCAATCATACACGTTGGGTGCGGTTTCGATCTTACTCCAGTTGAGCTCCTGGCGGATGTATTTGACGCCCGAGGAGCGCATGGCAGCCACGAGTTGTTCCTGGTTCGAAACAGTCGCTGCCGGCAAGGCACTCATCTCCAGGCCAAAATTACCCACCCTCACCGCTGCGCGGGGAGATGACGCGGATAATAGAAGGATAGCCACGGCAGCAAGCGCTCCCAATGGCAGGATATGGCGAAGGATGAAGCCGAGCAATCGCATAGCGTTTCTCCTGCAGTTGGAGTTGCAAGATTAGCGCCATTATTGGGTTGATGTGAATGGGGATGGATCAGGAGCTTGCTGGATGAGTTGTGAATCCGCCGTTTATTTTTCGATATTCCCGCAGTGCCCAAAGTGACAGGATGAGGGCCACAGAAACCAGGCTGACTGCCAGGAGGATGGTCTGCTGCAATCCGCTCACTTGCGCGGCGACCGGAGCGCTGGTGACATCAGCGAGGGGAGCACCCCCCAATAACGCTGCTACACGCGATTCCCAGAAAGCTCCCAGCAGGGCGATACCGGTGGTTTGTCCAATGGTGCGCGTAAGGTTGAGCAGCCCGGAGGCGATGCCCAGGTTTTGCCTTGCCACTGACCCCATCACCGCGCTGTTGTTGGGGCTCTGGAACATGCCGATACCGATGCCAAGCGGAATGAAGCGCAGTAAATATCCCAGTATTGTGGTCTGGGCACCCAGGGTGGAAACGGCGATGTTGCCGATGAGGATCATACCCAGGCCGATGCTGGTGATCAGCCGTGTGCCAATGCGGTCGGAAAGCGCGCCTGCAAGCGGGGCGACCAGGGCAACCGTAACCGGGGTGATAGCCATCATCAAACCGGTCAGCCTGGGACTGTAGTGCAGAATGTTCTGCAAGTAGAGGGGGATGATCAACATCGTGCCCGCGCTGGCAATAAAGGTCAGCAAACCGGTCACCAGGTTGACCGAGAACAGGCGGTTCTTGAACAGGGTTAAATTGATCATTGGCTGTGCTGAGCGTAATTCAATGCGAATGAACAGTGCAACCATGATGACAAAGAGCCCGAACAGGACAAAACTCAGCGGATTTTGGAAAGCGCTGTGCTGTCCCAGGGAGAGCGCGAAAAGGAAGGAAGCGAGCGCCAGGAAGAGCGCCGTGGCTCCGGGAAAATCAAAGAGTTGTTTCTGCCCTGGCCGGTTGGCTGGTACATAGCGCTTAACCATGATGACCCCGATGATACCGATGGGGATGTTGACGAAGAACAACCAGTGCCAGGAGAGTGATTCGAGGATCAACCCGCCAATGGTGGGACCAGCGATGATGCCGATGGATACCAGCGTTCCCATTATCCCAAGTGCTTTTCCGCGTTCCGATGCCGGAAAGGTTTCAGTCACCAGGGCGGTTCCCAGTGCCATGATCATGGCTGCCCCCAAAGCCTGAAGCACACGGAAAGCAATGAGCCAGTAGATGGAGTTGGAGAGTCCGCACAAAGTGGAACCGATGGTAAAAGTGATCAGACCGGCAATGTACAGGGATTTCTTTCCGATCATATCGCCCAGGCGTCCGATGGACAGCATGAGGGTGGAGATGGTGAGCATGTAGGCCAGTACCACCCATTCCACCACCGCCAATGGCTGGTTTAACTCTTTTACGAGGGTGTTGATGCCTATGTTGACAATGCTGCCGTCGATGGTGGCGAGGAACACACCCATGCCCACAGAAACCAGGATCAACCATTTATGGCTGTAGTCCGTATTTGGTAATTCCACTTTGCTTTCCTGCGGGTGAGTCATGAAACAAGATTATATCATCCGCTAATTGCTGCCGCTTGACAATGTGTGCGCTCTCAAGCACAATCAGGGAATAACAAGGAGCCTGAAAACATGGAAGCAAATAAGATCTTTCAAGTCCTGCTTTTGATTGCCCGGCCTGCTGCAGGCAAGAGCGAGATAATCGACTACCTCAAGCATACCCCTGAGGAGGAACGCGCCGCAAGATTCCACGTGGGCAGGATGGTGGAGATCGATGATTTTCCCATGCTGTGGACCTGGTTTGAGGAGGATGCCCTGCTGGAACGGATGGGGCATGCACGACTGCATACCGATGCTGAGGGTTACTTCAAGGAAAACCATTTATGGGATTTGCTCATCGAACGCATCTGCCTCGAATACCAGAAGAGCGTGAGAGATGTGCCAAACCTGGACGCGGAGTGCACCACCATCATTGAATTCTCCCGCGGGAGGGAGCATGGCGGCTACAGGTCTGCCTTCTGCCACCTTTCGCCGGATGTGGTTGAGCGCATGGCACTGCTTTACCTGGACGTGAGCTGGGAGGAATCCCTGCGCAAGAACCGTAAAAGGTTCAATCCCGAAAGGCCAGACAGCATCCTTGAGCACGGGCTGGCGGATGACAAGATGGAACGGTTGTACAGGGAGGTAGATTGGCAGGAAGTCAGCGCAGCGGACCCGCGTTTTCTCGACATTCAGGGACGCAAAGTGCCTTACGTGGTTTTTGACAACTCGGATGATGTGACCAGCGCACGCGGTGCCCAACTGGGTGAACGCCTGGAGGAAGCATTAGGATTGCTTTGGGAACGGTACCACCGGGGTGGAAAGTAAATCACGGAACGATCACGCGCACCGCGCGCGGGAGAACCGTGATTTTTACCGGGGTCGAGCCAATCAATTCTCCGTCCGCCTGAACCGCAAGAGGGGGGGTGGTGCGGATGGTGATGTTCCTCGCCGCGGAGATCTGCCTGTATTTCGGGGTTTTCTTCTGCCTGAGGATGACCATCTGCCACAGCAGGGCGGGTAGATCCAGTACTGTGCGCGGCCGGAATAGCAGCAGGTCAACTTTCCCGTCATCCGGACGAACGTTCAGCGGCTTTTCAATGAAGCTAATTCCCATCATGCCATAATTGGCAACAAAGATTTCGGTTGCCCGGCCGCGGTATCGGGTGCCGTCGGCTTCGATGGCGTAGCGGTGCATCTGCCAGCCAAACGCCTGATGGATCAGCCTGGTAAAGTAGGCAATGAGACCCAGTTTGCGTTTATCGCCTCTTGAGGTGGATTTGATCATGCTGGCGCTGATCCCCATGCTCAGGTTCATAGCGTGTAAAGTGTCGCCAACTTGCATCAAGTCTAATTTTTTGATGTTGTGCTTACCGCACATCAGGTTGATGGCGCGCAGCGTGCTGAACGGAAGTTGCAGATTCCGCGCGATGGCATTCCACGTGCCGGTGGGGATGATTCCCAGCGGAATGTGGGATTGAGCCATACCCGCTGCCACAGCCGCGATGGTGCCATCTCCTCCGGCTGCCACAACCAGGTCAATGCCGGAATTGAGTTCACGGGCAACAATTTCGGAGGTGTTTTCCCCCTGTTCGGTTACGTGGAACCGCGTGGTCCATCCCAGGCTGTGGAACCTGGCCTCGATGGCACGCTTGAGGAATTGGACGTTCACAACCCCGGCAACAGGATTAAGGATGATCAACGCGGAGGGAGTCTTTTTGGTTGTGGTGGTCATAATAAATACCCGTTACTTAATGATACCGTGATTGTGGCTCATTGACGTGAACCAGGTGTGAAAGTGGATTCGTTAAGTGCACTATAATCATTTCATCTTGATCGAAGAAGAAGACCATGCCTGCGGACCGCTGTTATTTTGAAGATGCTGAGAAACAAGTGCGATTCAATAAGCTGCCTTGCTCGTTTCAATGCCTGGAGTGGGGGTTATGAGCTTTTCGAGGTCCCGGCATGTTGTGCTCAGCTTCTTTTTTGTGCTGCTTCTGACCATTCCTGTTTACTGGATGGCTAGAGGGAAGCAACCCGGTGAGTATTCCATTGTCGAAGAGAGAAGCCTGGCAACATTTCCAAAGCTATCACTACCATCATTTTTGGTGGGCATGAAGGCGTTAGTCCTAGGCAACCTGCAAAGAGCCGGGACAGAATTCTTCAACCAGTTCCTGAGCCAGAAATTTCAAACCGAATTTGAGGATGCTGCGGCAGACCAGTTCCCTCTGCGATTTCCCGGAATACAAATGGTCAAGGCGGTGGAGAGGGCGCAGATCAGAACGGCATATTCCCTGTTGCCTGATGCAGCCCTGCCGGCTGACATGCGTTCCGGATACTACGTGATGCGGGATGGTTCCATGTTGTTGGCAGCCCCAACTCTATTTAATGAGGGAATCAAGTCCGCTATCGATGCCGGATTACAGAATTACCGTGATCTGTTGATGACGTTTCCGAATGTGAATTTTTACGTTTTTTACATTCAACGCCTGGAAGATTCCTCTTATTACCCCCTCAATCAGTATTTCCCGGACGCAGACGGGGGCAGGGCCATCGCGTATTTTGAGGGAAACCTTCCTGAGGACATCATCATTCAAAAAATGCTGATTTCAGGCTACACCGATTACGTTGAGACTTCCTTCGCAACCGATCATCACTGGAATATCCGCGGCGCCTGCCGTGGATACAAGCAGATCGTTCCCATGCTCGCTCAGGACTACCCGGAAATACCGGCGGTCTGCGCCTGCGATGACATCGTGACACTGCCAACCGTGGCGTTCCTGGGTTCGTACGCCCGTGAGACGCTCTACCCGATTTCCCCTGAGCCATTTGAGGTCACCACTTCCGCTCTCCCCCCCTATACCATCCTGCTGAAGGGAAAGGAGATTGAGCACACAAAGATGGATAATTACATGCAGGGTATCCATTCCCGCGAACCTTATGTCAATCACTACGCCCGCGTTTACGGTTCGCTTTCCGACCCTATTGAGTATGTCTTCCCCGGGAGCCCTGAGCGCAGCCTATTGATCATTGGTTCCTCCCATCGCGCTCCCATCCAGCCATTCCTGGCTTCACATTACCGGCATACTTATATCATTGATCCGAGGTATGACGCGGAATTTTCCCTGGGAGAGTTCCTGAAGGAACACCATGTGGATGACTTGTTGATCATCGGTCATGGAAGCGCGGTGTTTGGAATTGATGAGTGGAGGATTAACCCATGAGCTCAATACCGCGAATTGACTTCGTTTTCCTTGTTGCCCCTCATTTCCCTGCCTCGCGGCGCATCGCCCCCTCCCAAAAAGCGGCACCTGGTTTGTGGAAAATTACACGCATCTCCACACTCGACTTTGAGTGGAGGACCTTTTATAATAACTGCTTCAGGCAATGAACCTATGACTCCCATTCAGTTGAACCGGTAGACAATCCATGTCCTTCTCAAGCATTCATTTCATTTTCATCTTCCTGCCGCTCACCCTGGTGCTTTACTACCTCCTGCGCAATTGGAAGTGGCGCAACGGGGTGCTGGTTGTGGCTTCCATCCTTTTCTACGCCTGGGCGGATCCGAAGCACGTTCACCTGTTATTCATCACTGTCTTCATTAACTACGCTGCAGGTCTATGGATCGAATCCAGGCACAATGCCGAGAAACCCGCGGCTGCCAAACGGGTGATGTGGGCAACGGTGGTGCTGAACCTGCTCATCCTGGCGTTTTACAGGTACACCGGCATTGCCATTGAAACCCTGCAACAGTGGACTCATCTTACGATCAATTTTTCCGAACCAAAACTTCCCATTGGAATCTCGTATTTCACCTTTTCAGGGCTCTCCTACATCCTGGATGTGTACCAGCGGGTGGAACCTGCACAGCGCAACCTGTTGGGTTTCGGTTCCTATGTGGTCATGTTCCCCAAGATCCTGCAGGGTCCCATCACCCGTTTTTCGCAGGTGAAGAAAGAGCTGCTAACCGCCGCTTTCAATTACGACGAGATCCTGGAGGGCGTGCGCAGGTTCATCACTGGTCTGGCCAAAAAGGTGATCATCGCCGATAACCTGGCCATCGCTGCGCGCAAGGTACTGTCGTCTGATTTCGATAGCGTGGGTGCCGGGGTCGCCTGGTTTGGACTCATTACTTACACCCTGCAGATATACTTTGATTTTTCCGGTTACACGGATATTGCCATCGGGCTGGGGAAAATGCTCGGGTTGAAGCTGCCGGAAAACTTCAATTATCCGTATATCAGCCGCAGTATCACCGAGTTCTGGCGCCGATGGCATATGACGCTAATTAATTGGTTCCGTACTTACGTCTTCATCCCGCTTGAGTTCTCCCGCAAAAAAGCAAAGCACCTGCGCCAGCAGACGAACATCCTCATTGTGTTTCTCTTAACAGGCTTATGGCACAGCGCAAGCCTGAACTTTATCACCTGGGGCGCTTACTTTGGCGTGATCCTCGCCATTGAAGCCAGCGGGCTGGGGAAGAAGATCAAGACCTGGCCGTGCGCACTGCAGCATTTCTACTCTCTCATCCTGATCATGTTCGGTTGGATCTTCTTCCGCCAGGGAGACGTGAGCACCTGGGGACCATTGTTCAAGGCGCTGTTTGGCGGCAACGGCTGGGCGGCGGAGACCACACTGCGCAATCTGAACGTGCTTTTCTTCATTCCGCTCATTCTTGTTGCCATATTCCTGAGCATCCCCTGGTTCAAGCAATCCGTTGACCGCCTGGTTGTGCGATACTCCATTGCCAGAGTGGTGATTGACGTGCTGTACCTGGGTCTCTTTGTGCTCACGGTGGGTTTCATCCTCTCAAACGGTTACGCCGCGTTTATGTATGGGGAGTTCTAAGGTGGTCAGATGAAGTTTTGCTTCTCCAGGCACCTTACCCTTTCCGTATTTTTCCTGCTGCTGCTCGCAGTGCCGGCCTACTGGCTGGTGCGCGAAAAGCAAACCGGACGCAGTTCCATCCCCGAAGACCGGAAGCTGGCTGACTTTCCTGTGCTTGATACCAAAGCCTTCGCCAAGGCTTTCAGGCTGGCAGGAGCAGGAAGGGTAAAGGAAGCTGGCGCAACGTTTTATGAACAATTCGACAAGAGATCTTTCCAGAGAAAGTTTGAGAGCGCAGCTTCAGACCAGTTCCCGCTACGCTTTCCGGGGATTGCGATGGTCAAGGCTGTGGAGCGTGCCCAGGTGGCTCTGGCCTATGCCCCCCTGCGTGACCCGGCCATCCCCACGGACATGGTTTCGGGTTTGTACATCATGCGCGATGGTTCTCAGATATTTTCCAATCCGGTGAAATATGACGAAGAAACTATTGATTTGATGGATGGCAAGATCACCTTTTACAAAAAGACCATCTCCAGGAATCCCGGGGTGAATTTCTACGCCTTCTACATCGAACGCATCGAATATTCAGCTTATCATCCGCTCAATGCTTACTTTCCAAACGCAGATGGGGGGAGGAATTTTGAATACTTCAAAGCGAACCTGCCCGCCGGGCTGACCCTTACCAGCCTGAATTTCAAGGATTTTGAGGATTACAAACGGAACAACTACCGTTCAGACCATCACTGGAACATCCGCGGAGCGCTGGCAGGGTATGACATTGTCTACGAAATGCTGGCAAAGGGTTATCCGGGTATCTCGCCAAAGCTGGAGCACGACCGCATCATCACCTATGGGGACATCCTCTTCGCGGGCTCATTTGCCGGAAGGACATTAAATCCGGTGGAAGCGGATGTTTTTGAAGTGGCAGATGTGGATCTGCCGCCTTACCGGGTTTTCATTGATGGAAAAGAAGTGACCATGGACTCGAAGGAAAAATATGCCGCCGGTAAATATCCGCGCGCCAAGTACGCGCACCATTATAATTATTTTGGCACCGGTCGGCCGGGGACGGTGTATGAATACGTGTTTGAGAATGGCTCAGATCGCGACCTGCTCATCGTGGGGAACTCCTACAAATGGCCCATCTATGCCATGCTGGCCTCGCATTATCATCGCACTTACACCGTGAATCTGCTGGAACACGAGAATTTCCAGTTGAACAAGTTTCTCAAGGAAAACCCGGTGCAGGATGTGCTCTTTTTTGGAGACCCGGACGCGGTCTTTCTGCCGATAAACTAACATAATGGAACATAGGAGGAGGACTGAAACGGTGGTCCTCTGTCTGCTGAAGAACAAGATATTCTCTTAGAGGTGTTTGTAACACCTGCTGGAATCCGGCAAAAGGATGTTGTTTTGGCATTTGCAAGCATTCATTTCTTGTTTCTGTTTTTTCCGGCAGTCATCCTGCTATTTACTCTGTGTAAACATGTATCCTATCGGAATATTATCCTGCTGCTGGCATCCCTGGTGTTCTTTGCCTGGGCTGACCTTGCCCATCTTCCGGTTCTCATCGCACTTGTTTGCATGACCTATGCCATCGGGTTGTGGATTGACCACTCTCAGGGATGTCAGAGGCTCATCCTTGCGAGGGGGCTGGTATTGGCAGGCGTGATTTTCAACCTGGGAGCCCTGGTATTCTTCAAATACCTGGGTTTCTTCGGATTGGAATCAGTTGCCCTCAACGATGCAGCGCCCGCGTTTAGAAATATGGTGCTGCCGCTGGGTATCTCGTACTTTGCTTTCAGCGGTGTTTCCTACCTGGTGGATGTTTTCCAGGGGGTGGAGCCCGCCGAGAGTAATTTTGTACGGTTTGCCAATTACCTGGTGATGTTCCCCAAGCTGCTGCAGGGACCGATCACACGCTTTGGCCAGGTGCGGCAGGAGCTCGTAACGATGACTTTCAATCAGGAAGGTCTTGTTCAGGGGGTAAGGCGGCTGATCACCGGGTTGGCCAAGAAGGTGCTTATTGCAGATACGATGGGACTCATGGCAGACAGGGTGTTCAATGCCGGGAGCGGAAGTTACGGAGCCCGGGTGGCCTGGGTGGGCATCATCGCCTACACGCTGCAGATCTACTTTGATTTCTCCGGTTACACCGACATGGCCATTGGCCTGGGCAGGATATTTGGCTTCAAGTTACCCGAAAACTTCAATTATCCCTACATCAGCCGCAGCATTTCAGATTTCTGGCGGCGCTGGCACATGACCCTCACCGCGTGGTTTAGAACCTACTTGTTCATTCCCCTGGAACTGGCCCGCAAAAAGGAGAAATTCCTTAGGCAGCCTTCCAACCTAGTCATAGTTTTCCTGCTGACGGGGTTGTGGCATGGTGCCGGCTGGAACTTCATTATTTGGGGAGGGTACTTTGGTTTGATCCTGGCGTTGGAGTCAGGGGTGTGGGGGAGGATCCTGAAGAAAGCCCCTCGCGTGCTGCAGCACCTCTATAGCCTAGCGCTCATCCTTCTGGGCTGGGTATTCTTCCGGCTTTCAAACCCAGCGGAGTGGGGTCCATTCATTTCGACGCTTTTCGGAGGTAATGGGTGGACCGGAGAGGTTACACTGCGCACCCTCAATATCCTTATGTACCTACCAGTGATGCTTTTAGCGATTTTTTTGAGCACTCCTCTTGCCAGGAAACTGGAAGATCGGGTGGCTGCACGAGGAGCCGTTTCTCGTCTGGCACTTGACCTGGCAAGTATTGTCTTATTCGTGCTGGCGATCATCTACCTGGTTTCCAGGGGATACCAGCCGTTTCTGTATGCTCAGTTCTGAGTTGGAGAGAAATGAAACATAAGCTCTTCCCCGTTCTCTTTCTGCTGCTCTTCTTCACAGCGATTTACCTTGTCCCGGCTTATTGGACTTTTGTCGAGAAGAATGAAGAGATCACCTCCATCGAGGAACAGCGAGTCCTGCAGCCGATTCCGCAACTAGACCTGAAGGACCTGGATGTTTCCAGGGATTTTTCTTTGGTTGACAACTTGACCGGAATTATTGAGGCTTTCGTTTCCAATGGATTTCAGCAGAAGCTGCAGGCGGGGTTGAGTGACCGGTTCCCATTCCGGCTTTTCTTCCTCAAAGCCTCCCGCTGGCTGGACCGGCAAATGATCGGACTGGCTTACCTGTTCACGAACGACCCCGCGTTCCCCGCGGATTCCCAAACTGACATTGAGGTGATGGCTGACCGATTGCGCTTGATACGTATGCCAACGCCTTATGATGGCTCGCTGGTGGAACGCATTGATTCAGCCCTGCAAAACTATGCCGACTTGATACAGAAGTATCCAGAAGTGAATTTCCACGTGTTCTACATCCAGGAAGTCTGGGATTCGGAATTCCATCCCCTCTCGCCTTATTTCAAGAACGCTGATAACGGGCGGTCGATCCGTTATTTCGAGCAAAATATGCCGCAAGGATTAAGCCTGGGGAAGTACACCTTTACCAGTTTTGAGGATATGCGCTGGTTATTCAAGACCGATCACCATTGGACCATCCGCGGCGCTTGCCGGGGGTATGGGATGATGTACCCGCTGCTCGCTGCGAACTACCCGCAGATCACCCCTAAAGTGGATTGTGATCAGTACATGGTTGTGCCGGGAGTTAAGTTCCGCGGCTCTTCAGCCCGCAACGCACTCTACCCCATGCAGCCGGAGGAGATCGAGGTATCAATTGCTCAACTACCAGAACACAAAATACTGGTGGACGGAAAGGAAAGCAAGTACATCCACCTGGAGGGATATCTAAAAGGGAATTACAGTACTGAGCCGTACTTTGACCATTACCGCATGCTCTTTGGCTCATTCAATAAGCGTGTGGAATATATCTTCCCGGGCAGCCCCGACCGCAGCCTGCTCATCCTGGGGTCGTCCTACCGCACTCCGGTTCAGCCTTTCATCGCTTCCCATTACAGGCACACATACGTGATAGACTTGCGTTTTGAAGAGGGTTTTTCCTTGGGAGCCTTTTTGCAAGAGCATCCTGTGCAGGACGTGCTCATCCTCGGTGAGGACAACGTGGTTTACCAGTTTGACGAATGGAAGATCAAGCCATGAGGTGCATATGAAATGTGAAAATCTGGCGTACGCGTGTGTTACCCGGCATTGTCAGCCTGGTCAGGAGATCGGTCCAGTCATCACCTGGCTGCGTTCCGACCTCTCTGAGCAAAGTTATTCCCATCAGTTCTTCGAGGAGCAGTCCAACCGGTACGCAGCTGTGCTGCAGGGGTTGGGGGTGATGCCCGGCGATGTGGTGGGGGTGTACCTGCCGCGCAGTGTTGAACTGGTGAGCATATTCTTTGCCATCCAGAAAATTCTGGGTATTTCCTGTGTGCTTTTTTCCACGCTGGGAGAAGATGCAATCTGTGATCGCCTGGAGAACAGCCAGGCCAGGGTACTGGTCACCAAAAAGAGTCTGCTCAAGAAAGTGCTGGCAGTGAAAGACCAGTTGCCCAACCTTCAATTTGTCCTGTTGACGGATGTGGAGGAAGACCAGGGGGAGGCGTTGCTCAGCCTGCCTCGGCTCAGCGCGGGAACATCCGGGAGTTTCGATTATCCGCATGAAGTCGACCCCGAGACGCCGGCTTTCCTGCAATATACCTCAGGCTCCACCGGCAAACCCAAAGGCGCACTGCACGTTCACGGCGCACTGGCGGACATGTTATTGTCTTTTAATGAGGTCATGCAGCCACAGAAAGAGGATATCTACTGGTGCACGGCTGACCCGGCCTGGATCACGGGGTTGGTCTACGGCATCATCGTGCCCTTTAGCACAGGTATACGGCAGGTGCAGTTCGAGGGCACTTACCGCGCTGACCGCTGGCTTTCCATCCTGGAGCAAAAGAAAGTCAGCCTGTGGTACACGGCCCCCACGGCGCTGCGTATGCTCATGCAGGAAGAGATCGATTTCGACGCCCTGGACCTGCCGCACCTCAAGAAAGTTTTCAGCGTGGGCGAGCCGCTCAACCCGGAGATCTACACCTGGGGGAAGAGGGCGTTCAAGCGCGAGATTTACGACACCTGGTTCCAATCCGAGACCGGCAGTATCATGGTGGCCAACCGACCGGGGCTGCCTGTGAAACCCGGCTCCATGGCTGTTCCTCGAACAGGGGTCGAGGTCATCATCACCGATGAGGCGATGAAACCCCTGCCGGTCGGTCAGCAGGGACACCTGTGCCTGCGCAAGGGCTGGGGATCAATGTTTCGAACCTATTACCGCCGCGATGATGCCTACCAGAGCAAGTTCCGCGGGGAGTTGTATGTTACAGGCGATGTGGCGTATAAGGATGATGAAGGGTATGTCTGGTACGTGAGCCGCTCCGATGATGTGATCAACACCGCCGGCCACCTGGTGGGTCCATTCGAAGTGGAAAGCGCGCTGCTGGAACTGGAGGACATCGTGGATGTGGCGGTAATCGGCGCCGCGGACCCGGTGTTGCACCAAAAAATCGTGGCTTACGTGACCCTGAGAAAAGGGGTAGAATGGTCGCGGGAGCTGGAGTTGAAGTGCCGGGTGCACGTATCCAACGCGGTGTCCACCTCAGCCATCCCATCAGAGTTCCATGTGATTGAGAAGGTTCCGAAGAACCAGAGCGGCAAGATCCTGCGCAGGGTGCTGAAAGCAATATACGAGGGCAAAGACCCCGGCGACTTATCCACAATGGAGTGAAAAATGGATATCAAAGAACGCCTGACCAAAGTATTCCACAATGTGTTTGAAGACGACTCAATTGTATTGACCTCCGAACTGACCGCGGATGATGTGGAGGGCTGGGATTCCCTTTCCCATGTCAACCTGATCATCGCCGTGGAGATCGAATTTGGCATTGAGTTCACCCAGGCGGAAGTGCGTACGTTTGAAAATGTGGGCGCGCTGATGAATGCGATTGAGAATAAGACTAGCGCAGCCTCCGGATAAATAAATCGAAACGGGTTCATTAATTGCATTGAGCAATTAATTTTTCAAGAATACGGGGCAGCAAACCTTTTGAGGTTTGCTGCCCGGTGTGCGTTAGAGTCAACTGGATTTCTGACAGTATAAAGCTCTAGAGAAGATTTATCATCCCGTTCCACGGATATTCAGTCTCGTAAAAATGTCCGCCACGTGGCAGGTCGCTGTCGATGCTGACCTCCCGGTAGCGGCTGTACATGGTCTCGTGCCGGAAAAAGCTCTTCTCCTGGCGTTGCCCCCTGCCATCCATCCTGTAATCGATATCCAGGGGTTCATCCACGTTGGGGGCGTAAGCCAGCGTCACCCGGCATTCCCCGGCGCCGGTTTGAACCGCACGAACAGCAGCTTCACGCGCGCTGTAAGCCGCCGCCCGGTCGATGTGTGACAGGTCCTTGCCGGATAAAGCCCCACCCCCAATGGGAACCCGCGGACCGTAGTAATCCATCACCAACTTACGCCCGGTTTGCCCGTTGTCACCATCGCTGCCGCCGTTGATCAATGGACCATTCGGGTTGACCATCAGTCTGATCTCTTTCCATGGCCTGCGCCAACGAGGATCTGCGTCTTTAAGGATTTGATAAGCGCTTTTCAGGGTTTCTTCCGTCATATTGCACAGATCGATGAACTTGGTCTCTTCCTTTTGCTGCAGGGTCACCAGAATATGTTCCACAATCCAGCCTTCGCTTTCTTCGCGCATCCTGACCAGCAATTTCCCATCCGGTCCCTGGCCTTGCAGCGGACCGCTTTTGAAGGATTCGGAAATCGCCAGCCTGAGCACATGCCCGAGGAAATGTTCAGGCGGCAGGTAATGGGTCTTTTGGTCATAGCCAGCGTACCCGATGGAAATACACTGGTCATTCACCTTTTGCACCCACTGCCGCGGGTCTGCCACCTGCTGGCAGACGGTGTTGGAGATCTTATATTTTGTGACGTCAATAAAGTTCCCGTTGGTATATCCAATCTGGAAGCCTGTTTCGCGGACAATCTCATCGAGTGATAAAGGCAGAGAGTGGGTGGTAACGATGCCTCCGCTCAACCAGATTTTGTCGTACCATACTGAGACTTCCACCTGGCAGTACGCATAGGGGTCAACCTGCTGGCAGTGTTTTATTATTGAATCCGCGACCTGGTCGCAGAATTTATCCGGGTGACCGGGCAAAACCATTTCACTCATTCTGATCATTAGGGTATCCTTTCCAATTGGGTAAACGGGATTCTTGCATCATCAAGAAGCTTGGTTGAACCATCCCGGGAGATGATGGCGTGTATCCTGGTGGGTTTGGTCAGTGCAACCTCCCGGGGTTGGATTGCTTCAATATAGCCATCTGTGACTATCACCGCTGAATCCGGTTTTGTTTGTGCGATATGTTCAAGAACGCAGGCCAGGCTGGTTCCGCCAGTGGTGTTGGTGATCAGCTGCCCGCTTTCAATTCTTGCCGGGGCTACTTCCGTACTGAAAGCCCAAAATGGCGATTTAATGTAGGTTTTTAACCGATTCAACAGGGCGATAATGAAGGGCATTTCTGCATTCATCGATCCGCTTACATCCAGATAAATTTGTGCCTGCCCGCCCGGTTGTTTCTTTACTGTTTTCCAGGAGGAATCAGGGATGAATGGGCTCCACAAAGTGCGGATGAAAGCGCGACGGTCAGCAGAACTTAGGACTGGTATGTGGTATTCCAGGGTTCCGCAGTTGACCAGTTTCCCCAGTTGATTGGGAATGAGGTGCTTCTTAAACACAGCGAGGGTAGACTTTTTCCAATGGTCAAGTGCAATATCCTGTTCAGTGACTACTGTTTCGTACCCCGCGGTACCTATGCCCCTGCCTTTGGGAGATCTCCAAATACCGCTGCCATTCATGGCTTTCAAAGAACGCCCCAATGCATCCTGTAAGATTTCCGGGATTGGTTCTCCAAGATCCTCGTGATTTCCAAGCAACCTTGAGGTGTCACTGGTAGGTTTGCTGGTTTGATCATCGAGTTGGCGCTCTGCAAGTTCGGCGATGTCATCGACAATCAACGTTCCATTGTAAAGACCATCCCATGCTTCGTATGGAAACCCAACAGATTCCTCCCAGGTTTCAAAATCCTCATCATTCGGTGGTCGAAGAAGTTTATGTAATCCCCTGGCCTCTTTGTAATAGTGACTCATCATGGCGCTATAATCCTCTCCCAGCTGCCTGTCGATGATGGAATTGATCACGGCGTCCATGGCAAGGTGCATGGCATCCGTCAGAGGTTCCTGTTTTTCGGTGTGGCGCAGCAGGATATGCAGGAACTCATGGCAGATTACGGCCTTTACCTGCATATCGTTGCTGCAATGCTGGTTAACAAAGTCAAGGTTCACCAGCAGTCGTGGCCTCTCCTCGCGGGTGACCGCCATGGTTGGGACTTGATCGGTAAACTCCACGCTGAGCACCTTCAGCACCGCCCGGATGGCGAACGGATTTTCCTCGATCAGTTCCTGAATCAGTTGTTTGAAATCGTCTTCAGTCATCCGTAAAATCCTTTCATGTCGTAGAGGTCCAGGCAGCGCGTGAGACTGGAGTTCGTCCAGATGACAGGCCGGTCGGGATCAAAAAAGGTGGATGTGCACAACCCCAACAACACCGCTTGCGCCAGGATGGCTGACCGGGAGGCAGTCTTCACCTGAAGACGATTGGGGTTTAGGGAGGAATGGCAGATCAACCGCCGGTTCAATTGTTGAAAATCTCTCCTTAATTCCTCCGGGTTTTTATATCCCTCCAGCACAAGTAAATTGTGTATGGTTTGCAGAGGCGGCATTTCTTCAAAGTCCAGACCCAGGCAGGTGACCAGCGGGCATTTGATTGGTCCGCTGCCGGTTCCGAGCAGAGAAGATTGAATATGCTCGGAGCGTGTGCGGCTCATTGGTCCGCCCATATTAAACAGGTATTCCTGCAAGCCAGGCTTCTCCCGGCTGATTTTTACCTGGTTTAATCCAGTGAGCGGATAATCTGGATACATTTGTTCATCTCCTCTTCCAATTGATCAGGCGCAGGCAGCACCAGGTTGTTCACCAGGCACCAGTTGAATAACTGTGATGCCAGCTGCCTGCGGGCTCCTTTTAGGGTATCAAGCACCTTCGCGTACCTCAAGAATTCGGGGTGCTGGGTATTGCTCGTGTTCACGCGTTCCTGCCAGTTGATCTCCCCGTCAACTGAGAATACAGGGATGGCTATCTGACCCAGGTCATGTACTCCTTCGGAACCAATAGGCAGTACACCCAGGGATGCCGCGGGGAACACGGCGAGGGCAAACGCTGCCATGCGTTCCCTGCTCTCATTGGCGATCAGTTGTTCGATCGCCTGGGTGCCAAGATCCTTATCCGGACATTTGTTAACCAGCAGCTCCAGTTTTTTGGGAAGCGTATCAGCCAGCACAAAGGAATTCACCCACATTTGCTCGCTAGTACTGTGCGCATTATCCCAGGCTGAGCGGTGAACAGCGGAGATGATCTCGGGACTGGCCTCTTCCCCCCAGGCAACCTGGGGCAGACTGCAGGTGAGGATTTGTTTGAACAATCCCGAACTGGCTTTCCCGGATATGACCACGGCTGCCAGCAGACTCTTACAGATCATCCGGGTCCGCCTTGGTGAGATCCTGATCCTGCTTGAACGGAAGAGGTCAGCGGCTGTGGTCACGTATGTCAAAATATCCGGGGGAATCTGCTGCAGGTGCTGGAGATATTCCTCCCTCCAGTTTGCAACAGCCTCTTTGAGTGATCCCCCGTCATTTGAGATAACCCCTTCCCCTCCGGGGTTGGCAATAGCCACTTTTTCTTCAGCAGTGAACTCATTCCAATCCACAGCCCTGACGAATAGTGAAAACCGATCTGCAAGAGCAGGGTCAAGCGGTTCTGAGCCGATATAGTCCTGGTAGCTTGCCTTATCCAGGCTGCACGGGTTCATGGCCGCCCAGCGGTAAACCAGTTTCGATAACGCAATCCCCTGTAAGCGGCGCTCATGGATGAGGGAGAACAACCGGTTCTGGTGTTCGGGCTTGCAACGGCTGATCTCGTCGATGAGGACCGATTCTGCTCCCCAGACGGTTGCTGGCGTTTCCAGAAACCTGACCCCGCTGTTCTCTGTGTCCGGGTAAGGGAACCCCACCAGGTCATCAAAGGAGATGAGGCTGGCATTGTAGTGGCGGTGGACCAATCCCATTGCTTCACTGAGCGAGTTCAACAGGAAGGTCTTGCCAGTGCCGGTATCGCCAATCAGCAGCAGCGGGTCCCGGGTGACGAGTGCGGTAAGAATCACCGGCTCTACTTCATTGAATCCATAGACACCTAATTCTGACAATCTAGAAATCTTTTTTTTGGTCATTATTCCTCCTGACAAAGATAAATATCTGCACCAGGAGAAATGCTAAGGCCACCGCATGGTACGCGATGGCCGGAGACGTTAAACAAAAAACGGAAACTATCTTTCGAGAGTACCCTCTCGCGCATCGAGATCTTCATCTCGAGGCACCGATGCCGTCTCCTGGCCGGTTGCCAGTCCGTTTTTCACGGACTTTCCTGATGCTGAGTTATTTATACACAGTGTCTAAAGAAAAGTCAAGGAAATTGACCCATTTTTTTCAGGTTTTATTCCAATCAGCAGGGAAGGTGACGTAGACAAAGCTCACGGATGACGGGGTTCCAAACTCAATGCTTGAGCCTTTGGGGATGAAGATCACATCACCCGTTTTTCCGCTCACGCGCTCCGTCCCGCGGGTGATGACCAGCTCTCCCTCGAGGATGATGTCGATCTCATCGTAGGTCAATGTCCAGGGGAAACCGCCCTTTTCCAGCGCCATGTAGCCGGCTGCCATGGGTGAGCCGTCGCGCGAGGTGATCACGTCCTTCAGGCGCACGTTGGCAGCCACCGCAACCGGATCATCTCCAAAGGGCTCCAGTTCCACCCCGCTGCCCTTGATCACGAGCAGTGGCGGCAGTGATTTGCCCTCCTGCGCAGCTGGTGCCTGCTCCTTTACTTGCGTTGAGGAAGATTCGCGGATGAGGTGCAACCCCAGGCGGTACGCCTGGTCCTCCGCTTCCGCGGTGATCACGTCATCCGCGCCAAGCAGCAGGGTGTCGGACTTTTGTTCCCTGGTCAGGCGGGTGATATCCTCGGCAGTAAAGAAATGTCTGGGTATGGTTCCTCCGCTCAATCAGTTTGCATAATTCATCGGGTTGGCCACCACTTGCAGCACGCGTTTCTGAAAGGCCTCCGCGGCCGCCTGGCAGGCTGGCTGGTCACCAGTGAGGATGGCACCCATGAAGTTGGTTTCGGAAGGCGGCATGGTGAGGGAGGCGATGGTGACAGCAGCGGCTTTCAACGCGGCATCGAGCGCCACCAGGCCCTCGATCGGCGGAGCCACCAGGTACGCCAGGGGAGAACCCAACGGGACATTGTTCATTTTTGATAAGTAGGATCCAGCCCTGGAAATGACGTGCGGAAAGAACGCCACGGAAGCGTCTGTGTTCGCGGAATACCACACGGCTTCGTGTTGCATGTACTGTGCCGCCGCACTCAAGCCGGCGCTGACTTCATCCGGGTTGGGACCAGCCAGGATGGCCAGGATCTCACCGGATAGCAAACCGGAGGAGTGTTTAGCCCCGGCGTAGAAAGAACGGGCGTACACCACTTCCACTTCAGCCATCTTGGTGGCATGGTCGATGGAAACGTAAGTGGCGTCATCGTTGTCGGATGTGATCAGTCCGATGGAATGCTGCTCAGGGCGCAGGTTCAACCGGGCGGCAAAACCCGCGTCCACGTTGGGGATGAGCTGTACAGAAAGGGGTGTGGCGTAAATCTTATCGAGAGTAGCCATATCTGCCTACTTTACCGCCAGTTTTAGTTTCACACCCGAAGCCTGGTGTTGGATCATCTTCTGGGCGAATTGGACAATAAATGCTCCGGCTTCGAGGGGGTTGGTGCCGCCATTCTCGAAGATGTTGCAGACCACGTCACGGTCCGCGTCGTTTTGGCCACGTTGGGGTCGGTAACCCATGTAAGCGCTCATGCTTTCCGCGCGGCCGAGCCCCGGCCTTTCCCCGATGAGCAATATAACCACATCCGGTTGGATCAGGTCACCCACGTCGTTCATCACTCCCACGCGGCAGAACTTGATGAAGAAGGGGGTGCCAAAGGTCAGCCCTGCTGATTGAAACCCCTGCACCAGCACGGGGTAGATCTGCCGCAGGTTGCTTTCAATGGCGGACGCGCTCAGTCCATCACCCACCACGAGCTGAATGTTGGGGTTTTTGGTGCACTTTTCGTTGATCGTCCGCTTCGCCGCCTCGCTGAGCTGCCGTCCAAGGTCGGGCCGCAGCAGGAATTGCTCCTTACCTTCAGTGATGGCGGTCTGCACGGTGAAAAGACCGTAATCATCCAGCAGTTTCTGGTCCACGTCACGGTAGAGGGCGTCCTGGGTGACGGCGTGGTCGCCCTGGAAGAGCAGGAGAGAGTTGGTGCGGTAGCGCGGACCGCTCCTGCCCACGCCGATGCGTGCAGACGTGGAGGCGATCAATTCTTTCAAAGCAGCCGGGTCTTTGGGTTGATTCACGCCGGGTTTGTAACGCAGATCGTCTCCGGCAGGGTCAGCCAGGTCAATGTTCAAATTGGAGGCAATCACCTTGCCGGGAACGTATTGGCTGGCAGGAAAAGGAACGGGAATGGCGGTCCCTGCGGGCAGGGCTGACTCGTCGGTCTTTGCAGAGGTTGGTGAATCAAGCAGTCCCTCCCTGGCCAGTTCGCGCAGGATGGCTTCGACGATGCCGGTGATCTGGTTCTCATCCATCTACGCGGCTCCCTTGTTAAGGAAAAAGGTTGGGTCCCCGGCAAGTTCCGTGAGCACGCCGTTTTTCATCAGTCCAATGGATTCCAGCCAGGCTTCAAACTCGGCTGCCGGGCGGGCGTTGAACAACTGGCGCAGGCTGGGGGTGTCGTGGTAAGAGGTGGTCTGGTAGGAAAGCATGGAATCATCCCCCATGGGGATGGCCATGAAATAATTGCATCCCGCAGCAGTGAGCAGCACCGCCAGGTTCTCAATGGAATTCTGGTCAGCGCGCGCGTGGTTGGTGTAGCAGGCGTCCACTCCCATGGGAACGCCGGTCAGTTTACCCATGAAATGGTCTTCAAGTCCCGCGCGCTGGATTTGCCGCGCATCATACAGGTACTCGGGTCCGATAAAGCCGACCACGGTGTTCACCTGGAAGGGATGATAACGTTTCGCCAGTCCGTAGTTGCGGGCTTCCAGCGTGAGCTGGTCCCATCCGTTGTGGGCGTCCGCGGAGAGCGCTGAGCCCTGCCCGGTTTCAAAATACATGAAGTTAGGGCCAGCCGGGAAGCAGTGTTTTTGAGCAAGGGCGTAGGCTTCGTCCAGCATGCCCACTGAAATCCCAAAGGATTCACAACCTTTTTGCGATCCCGAGATGGATTGGAAAACCAGCCCGATGGGGGAACCGGATTGCATGCATTTCATTTGCGTGGTGACGTGTGCCAAAACACAATTCTGAGTTGGGATTTGCCAGGTCTTAATGACATCGTAGGTCATATCCAACAGCCTGGACACGGAGGAATGGGAATCGTCAGAGGGATTGATGCCGATGACCGAGTCGCCGGAGCCATAAGACAGACCTTCATAGATCTCAGCGCGGATGGCTTCCGGGGAATCCGTGGGGTGATTGGGTTGCAGGCGGCTAGCCAGTGTTCCGGGTGCGCCGATGGTGTTGGCGCAGTGGGCGGTCACGTGGATCTTATGGGCGGCGTAGATCAGGTCGAGATTTGACATCAGTTTGGTCACCGCAGCGATCATTTCAGCGGTCAACCCGTTGGAAAGACGGCGGATGTTCTCATCAGTGGTGGTATCCGCCAGGAGCCATTCGCGCAGCTCCCCCACAGTCCAGCCCTTGATCTCGCTGTAAATTGTCTCATCCACCGCATCGTGGATCACCCGGGTGACCTCGTCCTGGTCATAGGGAACCGCGGGATTTTCGCGCAGCACCCATAACGGAACCTCAGCCAGCACCAACCTGGCGGCGATGCGTTCCGCCGCGGTTACGGCTGCCACACCCGCCAGCTGGTCTCCCGACTTCTCCTCGTTGGCTTTACCCATCAAGAGGCGAATATCCGGGAATTCGTAGGTTTTTCCGTGTAATTTGGTGCGTAAAAGCATGTGTTCTCCCAGGTACACCGGTGCTGTAAAATTATTATAAAGGCAAAGCGCCGCCCTGAACTCCTCAGTGATAAAAAACGAGGGTCTTGACGCTGAGGGGAACCACGCGCCCGTCCATCAGGGGTGAGCCGATGTCGATATAATCCCCTTCCATTAGACCCACCTGGTCGATCACCAGCAAGGGGCGCTCCGGCATCATGCCTTTGACTGTCTGACCGAGTGCCTGCGCATAGTCTCGTTCAATGATGATGAGCAAGGGTTTTTCATGTGGCAGGGTTTTTGAGAATTCAAGTAAGCCAGATGAAAGTTGCATCAAAGCAATGTAATCCAGCGACCTGACCAGGTCGAGCGCGACCGCAAAGGAATCTATGGCGGGGTCAAGGTCGTAGCGTGAAACGGCTTCGAGAATGGCGCGTGAAATATGGGCTGCCTGCAGGTCGGCGGGAAGCAGGGGGTGGATCACAGGCACGTTCTTGAGCGGCAGGATCTCACGCTCAGCCCAAATGGTGGAGCCTGAAAGCGTAACGGTCTGGGTGCTCGCCCCCAGCACGGTCGCACGCAATGTTTCCGCGGGGGGGTGTGTCCTGTATTTGGCGAGGGTGGGGTTGCGCCGCAGGCTGTCTGCCAGCAGGGGACCAACATCATCATGAACGGAAACATCAGAAACAGAATTCAGTATTGGCGGATTGTAGAAATAGTGACCAATCCCGCCGGAGAACATGAGGATGGAACCGCTGCCGGTAACCGGCGTGGGCGGGGTAAGGTAAAGCCTTTGCGCCAGGGGGGAGGACGTGCCCTCGATCAGTTCCACCGTCATCTCTGCCATACGGTCTGTAAAAGTCCGGAGCGTTTCCAGTGAGGGAGTGTCGCCCACTTTGAGGCTGAGGCGGCAATCCTCGATGATACGCTGTGCGGGGTTAGCGATGTGGGTGACGCGCCCGGTAGCATGATCCAGCATGAGGATGCGGCCGCCGAAATTCATCGCGGCTGCGCCCAGCAGGTTTCCGCTGCGAAAGACCGCGCTGTTGGCGCTCCCACCACCGATATCAACGTTTGTGACCGTGGTGTAATTGGCCTGCGAGTACTGGGCTGCCCCGGACCCCCGACCGGCGATGAGGCTTTCAACGTTGGGACCGGCCACGCTGACGATAAAATCACCAGCCAATCCGGCCAGTGCCTGGAGGATGGCATCGGCGTTCTTCTTCTTGGCTGTCTCACCGGTGATGATGACAGCGCCGGTCTCCACCTGTGCAGGGGTGACCCCGGCACTGGCATACTCAGCCCGCACAATTTCATTTAATTGTTCCGCGTCTATCGTTTCCGTGTCTCTTAGAGGTGTCAAGATGATCGGACTTTGGTAAAGGATCTCACGTTCTGTGATCGCCAGGCGCGGAATCTGGCCAGCCCGGGCAACATTGGAGAGCGCCAGGCGGGAGAACACCACCTGGGTTGTGGTGGTGCCGATGTCGATGCCAACAGAGAGAAGAGCACGCAAATCTGACATATCTTTCCTATTATACAGGTCTTGCATAACTGCGGGTAACGATGCAGCGATGCGTAACGGGTGGGAATTGCGTTACAGGAAAGAGTCTTCACTTAATAGGAACTGAAGGTTTTATTTCAACTGATACGCTTTCGATGGATAGTCTTTTTTCACGTGTAATTACACAGATATCCACCAACAAATGTCACCATTTGCTTGCGTCAAAAAAAAAAGTGATGTACTATATATTCATTAATCTTGAAGGTAAAACAATGCCGTCGCCAGGTAAAGTTCCAGTGCAGGGCTTGAGCGGATGTGGTGTTGTTCCCTTCCAATTTTATTAACCCCCAAAGGAGAAAGAAGAATGAAGAAGAGTTTTGTACTTGTTTCAGTGATCGTGCTCGTTTCGATGGTGCTTGCTGCTTGTGGACCCACTGCAACAGAAGCCCCCAAGCCGCCCGAAGCCCCTGTAGTTGAGACAGAGGCTCCCGTGGTTGTCACCGAAGCTCCTGTGGTGGATCCGTTGGCTGAGCTGGTCGCCGCAGCCCAGGCTGAAGGCGAACTGACCGTTATTGCCCTCCCGCGTGACTGGGCGAATTACGGTGAAGTGATCGATGCCTTCGCGGCAAAATATGGCATCAAGGTTAACGAACTTGATCCCAATGCCGGTTCAGGTGACGAACTTCAGGCCATCCGCGCCAACATGGAAAATAAAGGCCCCCAGGCTCCCGACGTGATTGACGTTGGACTCTCCTTTGGACCGATGGCAAAAGAAGAAGGTTTGATCGCTCCTTACAAAGTCTCCACCTGGGATACCATTCCTGATGGACAAAAGGATGCCGATGGTTACTGGTACGGTGATTACTATGGCGTGTTGGCCTTCGAGACCAACTCCACCATCGTCACCAACCCGCCCACCACATTCGCTGACCTGTTGAAACCCGAGTACAAGGGACAGGTTGCCCTGAGTGGTGACCCCCGCGTGAGCAACATGGCCATCCTCACCGTTTATGCTGCTGCCCTGGCAAATGGCGGTTCTGCTGAGAACATGGCTCCCGGACTTGATTTCTTCAAGGAACTCAACACTATTGGTAATTTCGTTCCCGTTATCTCAAAACCCGGAACTGTTGCCAATGGCGAAACCCCCATCACTGTCATGTGGGATTACCTCGCTCTCGGTGCCAAAGATACCTTTGCCGGCAACCCGGAAATCACCGTGACTGTTCCTTCTGAAGCAGTTGTGGCTGGCGTCTATGTTCAGGCCATTAGCGCTTACGCACCGCACCCCAACGCCGCCAAGTTATGGATGGAATTCCTGTACTCGGACGAAGGACAATTGCTCTGGCTCAAGGGATACGTTCACCCGATCCGCTACAATGATCTGGCTGCACGTGGTGTGATCCCGGCTGACCTTGCCGCAAAACTGCCCCCCGCTGAACTGTACACGAAAGCCATCTTCCCCACACTCGACGATCAGACCCTGATCAAAGAATACATTGTTGCCAATTGGGATACTGTTGTTGGTGTTGAAGTAAAGTAATGCACAACCAAAAAGAACCTGCACAACAACTAAATAAGGGCGCGCCAAAAGCGCGTCCTTATTTCCAAAACTTCAACTGGAATTGGCTTGGAGTAGTCCCCTTCTTTCTATTTGCCATATTATTCATTTTCATACCCACTACGTCGTTATTCGTGGGCAGTTTTCAGGATATTGAAGGCAACTTTACCATGCGCAATATCCAGATGCTGTTTACCGAGGACTACATCATCAATTCCTTCAAGCTCACCATCCAGGTGAGCCTGGTGACGGCCATTGGAGGCGCCTTTTTTGGCTTCCTGTTGGCATACGCCGTGACGATCGGCGGTTTACCGCGCTGGGTCCGCAACTTCCTCAGTTCTTTTTCCGGGGTTGCGTCCAACTTCGCTGGTGTACCGTTGGCCTTTGCTTTCATCGCCACGTTGGGACGGGTTGGCCTGGTCACCATCCTTTTAAAGGAACTCGGGATGGACCTGTACGGCAGCAGCAAGTTCAGCTTGTATAGCTTTTGGGGACTGTCGCTGACCTACATGTACTTCCAGTTTCCATTAATGGTGCTGACTATCATTCCTGCGCTGGATGGTTTAAAACGGGAATGGCGCGAAGCCTGCGAGAACCTGGGCGCGAATAAGTTCCAGTACTGGTGGCACGTCGCGCTGCCAATTCTGCTTCCCTCGTTGCTGGCAACCACAATCCTGCTCTTTGGGAATGCCTTTGGGGCTTATGCCACGGCTTATGCACTCACTGGCGGAACATTGAACCTGGTACCCATCATTATCGGTGCGCAAATCAGGGGAGATGTGCTCAATGATCCCAACCTGGGTTATGCCCTGGCGTTGGGGATGGTGGTGGTAATGGCCCTGGCGCTGGTAATCTATTACACGATGCAGAAACGGGCATCCAGGTGGTTGAGATGAAAAAATCAAAAATCTGGTCCTGGTTGATCGTATTGTTGGGAGGGCTTTACTTCTTCGTACCGCTTTATGCAACCTTGCGGTTCTCCTTGATGATGAAGAAGGACGTTCTCTCGTTCATGGCATATGAGAAGGTGATCCACGACCCCAAGTTCCTTGATGCCTTTTCATTTTCGGCGCAAATGGCGGTCCTGACCATCCTGGTCTCACTGGTGTTAATCGTCCCCACGGCTTACTGGGTTCATCTCCGGCTGCCGAAATTAAGACCCGTGTTGGAATTCATCACCATGCTGCCATTTGTGATTCCGGCCATCGTGCTGGTCTTCGGTCTCATCCGCAGCTATAGCAAGCCCCCGTTATTGATGGTCTCTTCCCCCGCATTGCTTGTGGCAGCCTACGTGGTGCTATCGTTACCCTATATGTACCGGGCGGTGGACGTGGGGTTACGGGCTATTGACGTGCGTGCGCTCACGGAAGCGGCTCAATCTTTAGGTGCTGGCTGGCCGCGCATTCTTTTCCAGGTGATCTTCCCCAACCTCCGTTCAGCTTTACTGGGCGGCACTTTCCTGACGTTTGCCATCGTAATTGGTGAATTGACAGTGGCAAACAGCCTGGCCTGGAAAGCCTTGGGACCCTACATGACAACCTTAGCCGGGATGAAAGCCTATGAGCCGGCTGCCCTGGCCGTGATGAGTTTTATCCTCACCTGGGCGAGCATCATCTTGCTTCAGTTCCTCGGAAAAGGCCGGGGCGGCGCTTCTCCAGAGAACATGGCTGGCATGCATTAAATTTAGCGAGGACTCTAATGGCATTTTTGGAACTTATCAACATCACCAAACGCTTTAATAAATTTGTAGCTGTCGAAGATTTCAACCTGGAGGTGGAGAAAGGTGAGTTTATCTCCTTCCTTGGTCCATCAGGTTGTGGAAAAACCACCACCCTGCGGATGATCGCGGGTTTTGAAACCGCCACCGAGGGGAAGATCCTGATCAATGGCGAGGATGTCGTTCACAGACCCCCGAACCAGCGCAATATTGGTATGGTGTTTCAATCCTATGCGTTGTTTCCCAACATGACCGTCGCCGACAATATCGGTTTTGGGCTAAAGGTTGCGAAGAAGCCATCAGCAGAGATTAAGACGCGCGTGGACGAGGTGCTTAGTCTAATCCACATGGAAGAATTCCGCGGCAGATACCCTTACCAGATGTCAGGCGGGCAGCAACAACGCGTAGCCCTGGCGCGTGCCCTGGCCATTCAACCCAAGGTGCTCCTGCTGGATGAACCCTTGTCAGCCCTGGACGCCAAGATCCGCGTGGAGTTGCGCAACGAGATCCGCAGCATTCAGCGCAAGCTGGGTATTACCACTGTCTACGTCACCCATGACCAGGAAGAAGCACTCTCGCTTTCTGACCGGGTGGTGGTGATGAACACTGGTCACACGGAGCAGATCGGAACGCCATTTGAGGTTTATAACTTCCCGGCGACCCCGTTTGTGGCTTCGTTTGTGGGAACCTTGAATATCCTTTACGTGGACGTGATTGATCCCTCTCAAGGAAAATTAAGCCTCGAGGGGCAAGAGATTTTTGCCAGCAAACCAGTGCAGAAGAACGCGCTGGACAAGGTGCGTGTGGCACTGCGCCCGGAAATGGTGAAATTAACCTCTGAGGACGCGAATGCCAACAAGGTCAAGGGGATTGTGGAAGCCATCGTTTTCCTGGGGGCCATTGTGCGCCTACGGATCAGGACAGGCTCATCCAAGTTTTCGATGGACCTGTTCAATAATCCTGATTTACAGCTACCGAAAGAAGGGGCAGAAGTATCAGTTTACTTCTCCCGGGAAGCCTGCCTGGTGTTGAAGGATTAATCAAAAGGAATAAAAAGCCTTCGCTCACTGAGCGGAGGTCATTTTTGGAGGTTTTCATGACCAAAGTGATCATGGTGCTTTGTGATGGGTTGAGATATGATACTGCCGTCGAAATGATGGGTTACCTGGAACACATGGTAGAGGTAAACCTGGGTTCCCGCTATCAAATCCAGGGCGAGCTGCCCTCCATATCCCGCCCCATGTACGAAACCATCATCACTGGCACGCCAGTCGACGTTCACGGCGTTACCAGTAACTTCATCGTCAGACCCTCCAGTCAACCGGGGATTTTTACAGTTGCTCATGAAAACGGCAGGGTGACGGCTGCTTCGGCGTACTTCTGGATCTCGGAACTGTACAACGGTTGCCCATACGTCCCGGGTCGGGACAAGGAATGCAATGACGAATCTTTGCCCATTCAATACGGACGCTTTTACACCACGGATAACATGCCGGATGAAGAAACGTTCCATACCGGGCAGTTACTCCTGTCGAAGTACAAGCCGGATTTCCTGCTGATTCACCCGATGGGAATGGACACGCTTGGGCACGATCATGGACCGGAAAGCAACGAGTACCGGAATAACGCGTTGTTGATCGATATCCTGCTCGCTTCTCATGTTCCCGGCTGGTTGGCAGATGGTTACACCGTGCTCGTGACTGCTGATCACGGCATGGGCAGCAACAACAGCCACAACGGCACTCTACCGGAATCCCGGTTAACTCCATTGTACCTTTTACAGCCAGGCCAGGTGGATGGCAGGGTTTATGAAGGCAAACACAGCATGCTGGCAATTGCTCCGACTGTGCTGAAGATCATGGGGCTGCCCATACCGGATACGATGAAAACTCTCCCGTTGGTATGAGGGCGGAAAAGGATATTGCGGATCATGGATGACAAAAAGTCCAGCCTGGTAGTCTTCGACCTGGATAAGACGTTACTCGACGCCGATTGTGAATTTACCTGGTGCACGCTGCTGGTAAAACAGGAGCTGGTTGGCATAGAATTCCTCGATCGGGTTGCTCATTACTTCATCGAGTATGAAGAGGGGACGATCGATTACGTGGCTTACGAATCGTACCTGGTCAACCAAATGAAAGGCTTATCAAGGCAGCAATTACACAAGTTGCTGGATGCATTTCTTGAGGAGCTTACCCCCCTGGTACGCCCCCTGGTAATACAGAGAATGGAACGCCACAAGGCGCAGGGGAACACGATCCTTTTGGCCACTTCGACCAACAGTATGCTGGCTGAACCCATCGCCCAATCGCTGGGGATCGAGAACCTGGTTTGTACACAGGTGGAAATGTCAGCCGGTGTACCCACAGGCAACCTGCTGGGACCGCCGGCTTTCGGGTCCAACAAGGTCAAAAAAGTGAAGGAATGGGTCAGCGATCATACAGTAACGCTGGAGGGGAGCTGGTTTTACAGTGACTCCTACAATGATCTGCCCTTACTGGAGATGGTTCAAAATCCTGTTGCGGTAACCCCCGACGCCAGGCTGCGAAAACACGCCCTGGAGCATGGCTGGGAGGTCATCGACATCCCGTAGCAGGAATATCAAAGGACGGTGCTGGTCTTAAAAATGACCTAAAAGAGTAGTTTTCAAGGCATGATCTTAAAAAACGGGGATTGTCAGGTTGAAAAAACCTCACCTCCTTACCGGTTTTGATGTAGAATTAAAGGGATCAATTAACAAGGAGGAAGAAAAATGGGCGACGCCGGAAAGAAAGACAAAGGTAAAAAGGAACAACGCAAGAAACCCAAGCTTACAATTAAAGAAAAACGTAAGCAAAAGCAAGAGCAGGAACACCCGACAAAAATCACTGCATAATTGCCTGGTAATCTCAATAACCTAACAAAAAACCAACCCCTCGTATTTGAGGGGTTGGTCTATTTTGGCAGGTGGTTATTCAACCTCGGTTAGTTTTACCGGGCGGTTTTCTTTCATCGATTTGTTGGCTGCCATGGCAATGACCACGGGCTTGCGTCCGTCAAGTGCGTTCACTGGTGTTGGCTTATCCTCACGGATGGCTTCAATAAAATCCTGCATCTCAGCAATGAACGAATCCATGTAACGTTCCAGGAAGAAGTAAAGCGGTTTTTCAGAAACCACCCCATCTGCATTACTGTAAACGCTGGAGTTGGGCGTGTTATTGGCCACTGCAGCCATGCCGCCGGAACCGAAGACCTCCACCCGCTGATCGTAGCCATAAACAGCCTTGCGGGAGTTATCGATCGTGCCGATGGCGCCATTGGCAAATTTGAGCGTGATGACAGCGGTGTCGATGTCGCCTGCCTCGCCGATGGCCGGGTCAACCATCACACCGGCTGCGGCGTATACTTCCACCACTTCGCTTCCGGAAAGGTAGCGTGCCATGTCAAAGTCGTGGATGGTCATATCCAGGAACATGCCGCCGGAGACCCTGGCGTATTCAGCCGGGGGGGGCGCCGGGTCGCGGCTGGTGATGCGCAGGATGTGCAGGTCGCCAATCTTGTCGTTTTGCACCAGTTCGCGCACCTTTTTGAAGTTGGGATCAAAACGGCGGTTGAAACCGATCTGGCACTTTACCCCTGCCTTTTCCACCGCGGCAATGGCGGCATCGATCTTTTCAAAGGTGTGATCGATGGGTTTCTCACAAAAGATGTGCTTTCCGGCCTGCGCCGCTTCGATCATCAAATCGGCGTGGGTGCTGGTTGAGGAACAAATGGCCACGGCATCGATGCTTTTATCCTGCATGATGCGTTTGTAATCATCGTAAGCCTGCTCAACGTGCAATTTCTCCGCCAGTTCCTGCGCAGCCTGGAGGTTCACATCTGCGATCGCGACAACAGCCGCGCCGGGGACGCGTGTGGCCAGGTTTTCCGCGTGGATCTTCCCAATGCGGCCAGCGCCGATTACACCAATTCTTACTGTTTTTGTTGTGCTCATATTATCTCCCTGAGTTATTAATTAAAACCAATGGATGTCAGGTACTCGCGGTTGCGGACGGCGGATTCAAATGGCTTGCCCATGCCCGGCAGTACATCCTGCTCCACCACGATCCAGCCTTCGAAGCCCTGTTTTTCCAGCTCGGCTTTGACCGCAGGGAAGTCCACCGCGCCTTTACCCAGTTCGCAGAAGACACCCTCTTCCACGGACTTAAAGTAGTCCCAGCCCTGCTTGCGGGATTCCGCGGCGATGGCGGGATGGCAATCCTTGAAGTGCATATGCCATACCCGTTTGGCATTGCGTTGCAGCAGCTTGAGCGGGTCTCCGCCGGCAAACTGGTAATGCCCGGTATCCAGGCATAGACCAACCAGCCTGGGGTCGGTGAGGGATAACAATTTATCCACCTCAGCGACCGTTTCCACATAGCCGCCGCAGTGATGATGAAAGACCAGCCGTAACCCGGTCTCGTCTTTAACTGCCCGAGCGATGCGTTCCACTCCAGCGGCAAACACGAGCCATTCCTGTTCGCTAAGCCCCATCTCCGGGGTGATCCGCCCGGCGTTGAGCGTGCGTTCAGGGATCTTTCCGTTGTCATCAGCCAGCACGATGAAAGGAGAAGTTCCTTCAACGGCAGCAAGAAGACGTGCCACCTTGAGCGCGGCTTCTACTCCCTGTTGATGGGTGGAGGAATCCTTGAGGGCGACCGGGACGAACGCACCGAGGAGGGTCAACGACCGCTTCTGTAGCTCGTCCTTCAACTGAACAGGATCGGTGGGCATGAAGCCCCAATCACCCAGCTCTGTACCGGCATACCCAGATTTCTGCATCTCGTCCAGTACGATTTCGTAAGTTGCCGCTTTTCCCTGCAGGTCAAACTCGAGGGCACCCCAGGAGCACGGCGCGTTGGCAATTTTGATCATAATTCTTCTCCGTGAAATTGAAATAGTTGTTTCTATTACTTGTTCACTTCATGTACCAGCACCGGGCGTTCCTCATCCAGTGAGAGCGTGGCAGCGATGCCAATGGCTGTCGCGGCGCGCGCATCCTCGCCAGTGACTGTGGGCTGGGTGTTTTCAAGGATATGTTTCACAAAGGTGCGGATCTCTTCAGCATAGGCGAATCCGAAGCGCTCCATGAAGTATGGCACCGTGTCGTGGGTCACGCCGCCGCGGGTGAGCACCAGGGTGGGTGTCTGTTTGAGGTAGCCGATCCACAGGCTGCCTTCTGTTCCCAGCACTTCGGTGCGGATGTCGTATCCATAAACAGCGTTGCGGCTCATATCAATATTACCGATGGAATCGTCAGCGAAACGCAGGTTGATGACTACGTTGTCGATGTCACCCACCTCCTTGAGTTCCGGAAATGCCAGGGTGGCGCCTTCGCTGTACACGCGCGTGACTTCGCTGCCCATCAACCAACGGGCGAGATCAAAATCATGCACACCCATGTCGAGGATCAATCCGCCGCTGTTTTCTCGTTTGGCGAATTCCAGGCTGGTTCGCCTGGGGTCACGGCTGGTGGCTTTGAACATCACTGGTTTGCCGATCACCCCTTCCAGGATCTTTTGTTTGGCGGATGCATATGGCGGGTCGAAGCGGCGCATGAATCCCATCTGTAGTTTTACCCCCGCTTTGCGCACGGCCGCGATGGCCTCATCGCAGTTGGCAAGATCCTGTGAAAGCGGTTTTTCGCTGAAGATGTTCTTGCCCGCGGCAGCCGCGGCGCAGATCACTTCGGCGTGCGTACCAGTGGGGGAGGTGACCACCACAGCTTCGACTTCCTTTGAGTCGAGTAGTGCGCGGTAATCGCTGTACCTGGCCGCAATATTGTAGCGGCTTGCCACCTCGGCGAGGGTTGCCTCATCCGGGTCGGCCACTGCCACCAGGTCCACTTCTGATACTGTAAATGCCAGCGTGTTGGCAAACACCTTTCCCATCCTGCCTGCGCCGATCAACCCGATCTTGATGCCCATAGCTTCTCTCCTCTTTAATAATGGCAAGGGCTAAAGAAAGTACTTTTCGTCCTTGCGATGTTTCTCATATTCCTTGCGTGCTTTCTGCACAGAAGGCATGCCGGATACCTCCGCCACTGCCACATCCCACCAGGACTCGTAACCCGGTACGTGCACTTCGCGGTCGGTGTGGATGACGACCACCGATGCGTGCTGGAGTTGCTTGACCTGCTTCAACGCATCCTTGAATTCGCGGATATTGTGGGGTGTGAACACCTCCGCGCCAAAACTGGCAGCGTTGGCTGCAAAGTCTACCGCCAGGCGTTCTCCATCCAGTAACCCGGTTTTTGGATCCCGCCGGCTGAAACGGGTGCCGAAGCCGCCGCTGCCCAGGGATGCGCTCAATGCGCCAATGGAGCCAAACCCGGAGTTATCCACCAGGATGATGTTGACTTTCACCCCTTCCTGCACAGCGGTGAGGATCTCGGTGGGGTTCATCAGGTAAGTGCCATCACCCACCCATACGTAAACCTCTCGGGAGGGGTCAGCCAGCTTGACGCCGATGGATGCCGGGATCTCGTAACCCATGCAGGAATAACCGTATTCCATGTGATAGGAATTGGGGGTGCGGGTGCGCCAAAGCTTGTGCAAATCGCCGGGCTGGCTGCCTGCCGCGGACATAAGTACATCCCGTGGACCGAGGAACTCCCACAACGCGCCAATCACTTCGCTTTGTCCGGGCAGGGGGAAGTGGTCAAGATGATAGAGTCTATCGGTCTCTACCTCCCAGGCAGCCTTGAGCGAGCCGATTTCTGCTGTGTAAGCAGGATCAACTTTGTGTCCCTTGAGCGCTGTGGTTAGTTCTTCAATAGTCACTTTTGCGTCTGCAAGCAGCGGCAGTCCGCCGTGCTTGAAAGAATCCATTTCAAACAGGTTGATATTGATGAAGCGCACGTTTTCAGCCTGGAAGGCTGTTTTTGACGCGGTGGTGAAGTCGGAGTAGCGCGTGCCTATGCCAATGACCAGGTCAGCGTCATGGGCAATGCGGTTGGCCGGCAGGGTGCCGGTTGCGCCAATGGCTCCCAGGCAGGCGGGATGATCGTATGCCAGAGAGCCCTTGCCAGCCTGGGTTTCTCCCACGGGGATGCCTGTAAGCCTGGTCAACTTGTCCAGCGCCTTCTCAGCACCGCTGAAGAGCACGCCACCTCCGGCAACGATGAGCGGCCGTTTTGCACCCTTTGTCAATTCCACTGCTTCCTTCAATAGATGGCGGTCTGCCATGGGACGTGAGACCGGCCAAACGCGTTTGCGGAAGAATTCCTCGGGGTAGTCATATGCTTCAGCCTGCACGTCCTGCGGCAGGGAGAGCGTGACCGCGCCGGTGTCTGCCGGGGAGGTGAGCACGCGCATTGCCTCGGGCAGGGAGGTGAGCAGTTGGTCAGGACGGTTGATGCGGTCCCAGTAGCGCGAGACAGGTTTAAAGCAATCGTTGACGCTGATGTCCTGCGTGTTGGGGGATTCGAGCTGTTGTAGCACGGGGGCTACGTTGCGCCGGGCGAAGATGTCACCGGGTAGCAGGAGAACGGGGAGGCGGTTTATGGTGGCTAACGCGGCACCGGTGACCATGTTGGTCGCGCCCGGGCCGATCGAGGAGGTGCAGGCAAAGGTCTGTAGGCGGTTTTTCATCTTGGTGAATCCGCTGGCAATGTGCACCGCGGATTGTTCATTACGTACCATGATGTATTTGAAATCCGGGTTTTCCTGCAAGGCCTGCCCAATGCCTGCCACGTTCCCGTGTCCGAAAATGCCAAGCACTCCGGCGAAGAAGGGAGTGTCAACCCCATCACGCGAGATATATTGATTCTTCAGAAAGCGGATGAGGGCTTGCGCCATGGTTAAACGAATTGTGGTCATGCTTTGCTCCGTGTCTGGCAACCGGTCAGGCTGGTTTAATGTCAGGGTTGGGGATCATAAATTCCCGCACAACACCCTGCAGTTCGTGGTAAGAGGATACAAACCCGCGCAGGGTACGCACGGTGGCACCGTAGGTATCGAACTCGTCGATGGTCATGCCATCCGGTTCATACGCCCGCCGGAAGTCCGGGATCTTGTTCAACATTTCGTCGATGATCTTCGGATCGACGGGGTCGGACATGCGTTCTTTCACCTCGATGTCACTGGCATTGATCTTCAGCTGCCAGTCATATGGGATGGTGAGCACGATGTCGCCGCCGATCAGTTCTGACCAGTGTCCCAGGTGGCGGTAGGCGGCACCCAGCAGGCGCGCGCGGTAGCCTTTCTGCTGAAAGAGGTCATAAGCCCGTTTCAGGCAGGCAATGCCCGCCCAGTCGCAGATGGATGGGTCAATCTCAATGCCGTCGCGTTTGGCAGCCGCCTTCATCCAATCATCGGTGCGGCCGATCATGATGGTGCACACCGGCGACATTTCCGTGATGGATTTTCCCGCTGCTGCACGGCGGTTAAGTCCGCGTTCAACGGCTTCGGCAACGGCCAACGCCTGGGGTACGGTGAAGCACACGGTGGCATTGACTGATACCCCGGCGGCGGTGGCTTCTTCGATTGCCATGACGCCGGCTTTTGTGACCGGAGCTTTCACCTGCATATTGGGTGCGAGTGTGTTGAAGTGGATGGCGTGGTCTGCAATGCCCTGCGGGTTGCGGTACAACTGGGGGTTGGTTTGAATGGAAAGGCGGCCTTTCTTGCCTTTTTCACGGTCGAACACCGGTTTTAACAGACCGGCACCGCGCACTGCCATTTCTTCGATCAGTTTCCAGGTCACTTCCACTTCAGACCAGGAGGGGTTCTCATCGATGATCTGGTGGATGCGGTCATTCCACAGGTGCATTTCTTTTTTGAGCACGTTCACCACGATGGTGGGGTTGGTGGTGGCACCCACCGCGCCATTCTCGATGGCGTAGGTTAACTCCTCAATTGAACAGGAGTCATTCCAGTAATCTGTTTTTGTGGTGCTCACGGTTTGGTGCAGTTTGCTTTTGTATTCAGTCATTGCAACCTCCTTTAATATTCATATCAAGCGAGACAACCGGGAGACGGGGATCCAGGGTCTTCCAGGTGTTCTTTACCCATGTGTATGCGGGGTCATCTGTATTGGATAGTGCCTGGTCTGTTCCGGCCAACACGTTCAAGTAGTATGTGGTGTATCCGGGTGCGCTGACCACGGGGTGGTAGCCCTCAGGGGAGAGTACGATCTGGTTGTTCTGTGCCAGCACCAATTCGTCAATGCTGCGGTCGTCGGTGTAAACGCGCTGGTAGGCGTATCCTTCAGGTGGATCGATCTTGTAGAAATAGATCTCTTCCAGGTCCGCTTCCACCAGGGTGCCATCCGGGCTCACTTTGCGTTTATCGTGTTTGTGTGGCGGGTAGGAACTCCAGTTGCCTGAAGGGGTATATACCTCCACCACCACCAGGCGTTCGCAGGGGAACCCCGGGGGGAGCATCTGGTTGATTTGGCGGGAGGCGTTTTCACCGCCGCGCAGCTCAACGTTCACCTCTTCAGGTCTTACCAGGTGCACGGGGAAGTCTTTTGTACTGGCAGCCCATCCGCAGGCAAAATCGAGAGTGTCGCTCAGCGCGGTCACCTGGAATTCTGTACGGCGTGGCAGATACAAGGCAGTAGGCATGCCGTGAAAAACGTCCTTGCGGCTGCCGAGGGATGCCCATTCACCGCGGTTGGAGCTAACATCGCCGCATCCCCCCAGGATGACAAGCGCAAGTTCGTTTTCACCGGTGTTGAAAGTCCAGGTCTCGCCTTTGTGTAGAAGGACTGCTTTGAAGGAAAGGTGTTCCCAGCCTGCGCTGGCTGGCGTGACAGTGATGTATTCCTGCCGGGTGGGGTCAGATTTGACCAGTAGTCTTGAATCAGTGCTGCTCATGGTATGTCCTTTCAGGGGCTGGCCCCGTTGAATTGCGAATTAAGAGATTGCCGCGGATTAAGCGGATGGGGGGTTTGTGATGTCCATTGCCGTTTTGCGCCTGGGTGATCAGTTCCAGGAGCATCTTTGCCGCTTCAGCGCCGATCAGGCGCTTGGGCTGGTTGAAGGTGGTTAAGGAGGGGATGGTGTAGGCGGAATAGGAAATGTTGTCAAAGCCGGCAATTGAGACCCTTTCCGGAACCCTGATGCTGCGTTCCTGTAACACCTTTAGTGCCCCAATCGCCATCAGGTCGTTGAAGCAAAACACGGCTGTCGGCAACTGAGGGTTGGCGAGCACGCGTTGCATGCCCAAAACGCCGTCTTCGATTTCGCTCCCTTCCACGTTAATGATCGCATCCTCAGTAATTGATAAGCCGGCCTCTTTCATTTCCAGCTCGAACCCGCGGGCGCGGTCGCGGTTAATGCGGCGGGCTCGTGAATTTCCGATGTAACAAATGCCGCGATGCCCAAGGTCCAGCAGGTGGCGGGTAAGTTGGCGCGCACCGAATACATCATCGTGAGCGATCGATAGCTGGTTATCGCGTGGTGACTGGTTGTTGATGACCACCACGGGGATCTTATAGGAAGAGAGTAATTCGGTGTGACTTTTGTTGAAGGAGATCGAGCCGAGGATCACCCCATCCACGCGGTGTTCACCAAAAGCCTGGATGATCTCTTTTTCGTGGGACTGGTCGAAGTTGGTGGAGGCGACGAAGATACTGTACCCGGTGTTCTTCAACGTGTCCTCAATACCCTGCACAATATCACCAAAGTATGGGTTGTCGATACGGCTGACGATGACCCCCAGTACCTGGGAACGATTGGTCTTGAGTCCGCGGGCTGCAGCACTGGGCAGATAACCCATTTCCATGGCCAGGTCGCGGATGGTTGCCGCGGTTCTTTCTGGTATGGAAGAATTACCGTTCAGTGAACGTGAAACGGTGGTGTGCGAAACACCTGCTTTTCTGGCAATATCCTTGATGGTAACTGACATAGTCGTCTCTTTGTGCACACGTGTGCGTTCATATAGTAGCAAATCACAGAAAAAAAGTCAAGCAAATTATGAAAGACATCTTGCATTTTTTATAAAAATGTTGTATTATGTTCCTGCAAGTAACCTTTCAAATCTATCCAAAAATGTTGGTCTGTTGTCACAATCAGAAATTCTCTGATTTACTTTTATTCTCGCTACAGGAGGATCGGCAACGTGAACCAGGACATCAAAGCCATTTTTCTCGACGTGGGTAACACCCTGCGTATTGTGCTGGAGGAACCTGAATTCCAGCAGCAGGCTATGAAAGACCTAATGACGCTGGTTGGCGCCACCGAACCCCAGGAGGAATTCTTCGAAAAAGTCGAAGCCCGCTGGAAGGTCTACCGCAAGAATTCCAAAGCCTCACTTGTTGAATCCTCAGAAGAAGAATTGTGGACCAGGCACCTGCTGCCTGATTATCCCGCCGAGGTGATTGCCCCGCTGCACGGAAAGCTCACCCGTTTGTGGCGCGACCGTGACGGCCGCCGCGTTCCGCGGCACGATGCCAAATCCACCATCATTGAACTCGACCGCCGCGGTTACCTGCTGGGCATTATTGCCAACACCATCACTGAAACTGAGATACCGGACTGGATGGAAACCGATGGTGTGACCCAATACTTCAAAACCGTCATCCTCTCATCAAAAGTGGGTCTACGCAAACCTGACCCCGAGATCTACTGGATGGCTGCGCGTGACATCGGGGTGGAACCTGCACACTGTGCCTACGTGGGTGATAACCCAGTGCGCGACGTGGAGGGCACCCGCGCTGCGGGATTCGGCATGATGATCCTCTTCGAAGAACCCGCCACGTTGGCCAAGGAACCTCCCACGGGTGACCACAAACCGGATTACTCCATCAAACAAACAAGCGAATTGTTGGACATTTTCCCTCCCAGGAAATGATACCTTTCATGGTCAATTCGATTGAAGCCATTTTTCTTGACGTCGGTAACACCTTGCGCATTCTGCTCAAGGAGGAACCGCACCGTGCAGCCGCGCGGGAAAAGATCGTGGCTATGATCGGCACAGAGGCGAACCCTGTTGCGTTCTGTGCAGAACTGGACCGGCGTTACAAGGTCTACCGTAAATGGGCTTTTGAAGAACTCACAGAAGCTCCGGAGACTGAGCTCTGGACGCGCTGGCTGGCCCCTGAATTTCCGCGGGAACACATCGAACCCCTGGCGCACGAACTTACTTACCAGTTCCGCCAGTCCATGGGTCGCCGGGTGAACGCGGAAGGCGGCAAAGAGGTGGTGGCTGAACTCCACCGCCGCGGCTATACGCTGGGCATCATCAGTAATGTCATCACCACGCAGGAAGTGCCGGACTGGCTGCACGACGAGGGGCTTGACCAGTACTTCACATCCGTGGTTCTCTCCTCGCTCTACGGGCGGCGGAAACCTCATCATTCTTTATATGTTGAAGCCGCCCGAAAGGCCAAAACATCGCCGGAAAAGTGTGTGTACGTTGGCGATAATTTTTCCCGGGATGTGGAAGGCACACGGGCTGCAGGATTCGGCATGGTCATCATCATGCCGGACCCAGGCGAAAAGGATGATCCTGTGCCGCCTCAATATCAACCGGACCTAGTGATTCATTCTCTCCGCGACCTGCTGGACGTGTTCCCGGGTCCCACCAACCACAAGGACAACTGAAATGGCAAACGGGTCAAATGTGGTCAGAGGAGGAAAAGCGCTCGCCGAAGCAGTACGGGAGCTTTATACCCGGGGGCAAACCGACTACTCTCTCGACCCGATCATCCTGCAAGACCCGGCAGGCAACCCGTTGGGACGCATCCAAAAAGGTGATGCGGTAGTCTTTTGCTGCCGGCGGGGAGAGCGGGAAATTCAGCTCACCGAAGCATTCACTGACCCCCACCTGGCGGACTTCACACCAGCTGACCTTGACCCGCTGACCTTTGTAATTCTCACGCTTTACCATGACAAATTCAAAGACCTGCCGGTGGCCTTTGCGCCATCACGCGTCCAGCAGACGCTGGGTGAGGTGGTGAGTCGGGCTGGGTTGATCCAATTGCGCACCTCAGAGTCAGAGAAATTCGCTCACGTCACTTTCTTCCTCAACGGTGGCAATAATCAGCCATTTGAGGGTGAAAATGATGTGCGCATCCCATCTCCCAGGGGCATTCCATTCGACCAGGTGCCGGAACTGAGCCTGCCTGCGGTAGCGGATGAGGTAATCAAAGGCCTGGACGACCGGATCGACCTGATTGTTACCAATTTTGCCAACGGGGATGTGATTGGACACACCGCCAATCGTGACGCCAAGGTCCGCTGCGCGGAGTACGTGGACGAGCACCTCGGACGGGTGGTGGAAGCCGCCATTCAGGCTGATTACGTCACCCTCATCACTGCCGACCATGGCAACCTGGAAGTGCTCACCGGTGAGGATGGCAAGCCGCACGTTTCGCATACAGGGAATCCCGTGTCCTTCATCCTCATCGATCCGCACAATCCATCCGGGGTTTCTTTGCGTGATGGCAGGCTGGCAGACATTGCCCCAACCCTGTGCCAGGTGCTGGGAATTGAGCCATCAGCCTTGATGGATGGAACGTCCCTTGCCCCGCAAGCTGACTTTGGTGAACGCCGCAAAGCCCTGTTGATCATCCTTGATGGCTGGGGCATCAGCCAGTTCCCGGAGGATGATCCGATCGCGCTGGCAGGCACCCCTGTTTGGGATGGTTTATTGGACAGCTATCCGCACAGCCAGCTGCAGGCTTCAGGTGATGCGGTCGGGCTTAAACCCGGTAAGGCGGGCAATTCCGAGGCCGGGCACATGAACATTGGTGCCGGCCGGGTTGTATTACAGGATGATGTCCGCCTGGACCAGGCGATGAAGGATGGTTCTTTTTATCAGAACGAGGTCATTCTCAATGCCATCGCGGATGTGAAAACGCGCGGGTCTCAGCTTCATTTAATTGGATTATTAACTGAAAAGAGTTCTCATGGTTCGATCGATTATCCGCTGGCTGTGTTAAAGATGGCCAGGGACGCCGGGCTGGAAAATGCCAACCTGCACATGATCTTTGACGGGCGCAGCACAGAGCCGGGCAGCGCTCCTGCCCTGTTGGAAAAGCTGGAAGCGCTGGTCGACCAGGTGGGCATTGGAAGGATTGTCACCGGGATTGGACGGGGCATCGCCCTCGACCGGGATGGTAATTACCATAAAACACAAAAAGCCTATGATGCGCTGGTGCATGGACTTGGCAAGGGGACGCGCACATGAATTATGAATTCCTGAAAAAACTGATCATTTCTGCTGAAACCAAAATCGTCCTGCTGGTGATGGATGGGTTGGGCGGATTGCCTTTTGAGCCCGGCGGCAGGACTGAGCTGGAAGCTGCCAACACACCCAACCTGGATGCGCTGGCTGCGCGATCGGCATTGGGTCTGTCCAGCCCCGCAGGACCCGGCATTGCCGTGGGGAGCGGACCTGGACATGTTGCTTTGTTTGGCTTTGACCCGATCGAGAACGAGATCGGCCGCGGCGCTCTTGAAGCTCTCGGCGTGGACATTGATCTGCAACCGGGTGACGTGGCTGCACGCGGTAACTTTTGCACGGTCTCAGCCGACGGCGTGCTCCTGGATCGTCGAGCGGGCAGGCTGGCCACACCGGAAGCCATGCGGCTGGCAAAGATCATCAACAACATTCACATTGACGGTGTCGAGATCCATGTTGAACCGGTTAAGGAACACCGGTTTGCGTTCGTCATGCGTGGTGAGGGCCTCGGAACGAATGTTTCGGATACAGATCCGCTCAAGAACGGGGTTGCCCCCAACCAGGCGGTGGGCGCTGACGCGCCTTCGCGCAGGACTGCAGAACTTGTCAACCAGTACATCCAGCAGGTCAGGTTGGCATTGGCGGAAGAATCCCCTGCCAATTGCATCCTCTTGCGCGGTTTTGATCAGCTGCCTGTGTTGCCAAAATACAAGGAAATATTCGGATTGAACGCCGCGGCCATTGCAGTGAACGGCATGTACAAAGGGGTGTCACGCCTGGTGGGGATGCAGGTGCTGCCGGTGGAAGGTGTGACGATCGAGGACGAGTTTGCAACGCTCGAAAAACACTGGAATGATTTTGACTTTTTCTACCTGCATGTCAAACAAACAGATACCCACGGCGAGGATGGAGACTTCTGGCGTAAAGCCAGGGTGATCGAAGAGGTGGATGCCCTCATTCCACGCATGCTTGCTCTCAAACCCGATGTGATCATTGTTACCGGAGATCATTCCTCTCCCACATCTCTCAAAAGCCACAGCTGGCATCCTGTTCCTTTGCTGATTTATTCAAACGTGGTGCGCGAAGACAACATCGCCGAGTTTGGCGAACGAGCCTGTTCACGCGGCAGCCTGGGTATTCTACCGGCAAAAGACATCATCCTGATGGCGCTTGCCAATGCCGGCAGAATCCAAAAATATGGTGCGTAGTGTTTTATTTAGCTCAACTGGAGCGAGGTTGAAATATGAATAAAACAATTGCAAACGGAAGTGATTTTACCCAATTGCTCAGCGCTCATTATTCTGACTTGACCAAGAGTGAAAGGCGGATTGCTGACTTTATCCGCAAGAACCAGGATGAATCCTCATTCCTGGCGGCCGCTGAAGTGGCAAACCGCCTGAATTTGAGCGAGGCCACCATTGTGCGTTTTGCGCGCACGCTTGGTTATTGTTCATACCCGGCATTGCGCGAGAACCTGCAGGAGAACTTCCGCAGCCGCATCACCCATTCCTCCCGTTTGCGCTCACGCCTGGCAGACACGCGTGAATCGGGAGACATATTTGAACGCTTAACCACCATGGAGATCGATTACCTTTCCCAGGCGCTGAACTCCGTTGACCGCAAGGCGATGAAGAAAGCGGTGAGCCTGCTCAAGAAACACCGCCGTATCTTCGTCTTTGGCTTGGGTCCATCCACAACACTGGTGCACCTGCTGGAGATCCGCCTGAGACGATTCGGCAAGGAGGTTGTACCGCTCACCAGTTCCGGCAGGGAGGTTCTGGAGCACCTAATTTCTTTGACTGTAAATGACCTGGTTTTTGTGATCTGCTTTTTCGACGCCAACCCTGCCCTCAGGCTGATGCTTGACCATGCCAGCAAGGTCGGCTGCCCGGTGGTTATGCTCACCGATACGCTTGAATCTGTGGTCGGGGAATCCGCGGACGTGATCCTGGCTGCGCAGCGTGGTCCGGTGGGTGAGTTCCATTCGCTGGTAGTGCCCATGACAGTGATCAATGCACTATTACTCACGCTGGCCAGCGAGGACCAGGAATCCATCATGCCTCACCTGGATAAGTTGGATTCCCTGCGGGGGCAATTAAAAGAGCTCAACGCGCAGGACAAATGAAAACATTATTGGTAGTGCGTCATTATCTTTTCAAAGGAGTTGATCGATGGCAGTAAACACAATTGCTCCAAAAGACAACAAGGAAAAGTGGTTGGCGCGTTTCCGCCGCGCTCTCCGCTGGGTGACGACTCCGCACGTCATCCTGTCCATCATCATGGTTGCGGTGATGTTCTACCTGGTCATTATTCCGCTGTATCGCATGCTCGTGACCACGCTCACGGTGGCGGATATGGACCTGCGGGCACTCAAAGACGCTCAGGTGGGGGACTTCACCTTTTATCACTGGGTGCGGATGTTGACGGGTAAAATCGGCGAATTGATGACCTATGAACCTCTGGTGAATAGCGTCGTCGTTGCCCTTGGAGCCACCTTCCTGGCGCTGGCTATTGGCGGGTTAATGGCCTGGCTGGTGTGCCGCACGGATATTCCCGGCCGGGAAACCATTCACATGCTGGCACAGGTTCCGTACATCATGCCCTCCTGGACGATCGCCATGGCCTGGTTGGTGCTCTTTAAGAATCAAAAGTCAGGGGGGTCTCAGGGGCTGCTGGAATTTATCACTGGAGCCCCTACGCCGGATTGGCTGGCCTATGGACCTTTTCCGATCATTGTGAGCAGCGGGCTACACTATTACACTTTTTTCTTCCTGTTCATCAGTGCTGCCCTGCTCTCCATTGATTCATCATTGGAAGAAGCCGGGGAGCTGGCTGGAGCGGGTCGCTGGCGCATCATGCGCAAGATCACCTTCCCCCTGGTCATCCCGGCCATCGCCTCCGGGTTCATCATGACCTTTTCAAAGGCAATGGGCACCTTTGGTGGACCAAACGTACTCGGGTTGCCCATCCGTTATTACACCCTATCGACGATGTTGAAATCGAATTCCAGCATCGGAAATTATGGAGATGCGTTTGTCACCGGCATTGTTTTGATCTTGTTTGCCATGGTCACCGTGATGCTTAATCAAAAGATCGTTGGCACGCGCAAAAGTTTTGAGACCATCGGCGGACGAGGTTTCATGTCCAAAAAGACCAAGCTGCGCAACTTCAAACCCATCATTGTCGCGTCGGTGGTGGTCTTCCAGTTTATCATCGCCGTGCTACCGCTGGTGCTGCTCATCTTCAGCTCCTTCATGCTTCGTGATGGCAAGTGGACAATGGATAACTTCACATTAGCCCACTGGATTGGCAGGGGAGATATTAGCATCAACAGTGGAGAACCGGGGATCTTACGCAACCCCAAGGTCTGGTTGGGCGCGTGGAACTCCATTCGCCTGTCCATCCTCACCGCCCTGTTTACCGCACTAACCGGCATCATCCTTGGTTATGCCATCGTGAAAGGCCGAGGGACCAGGCTTTCCAAGATTGTGGAACAGATGTCATTCATCCCGTACGTCATACCGGGTATTGCTTTTGGCGCGGTGTACATCGCCATGTTCACCAAGCCGGTGGGTCCTATTCCTGCACTTTACGGCACATTCGCGCTGCTTGTGCTGGTGTCGGTGGCCAAACATTTGCCCTTCTCGGCGCGTAGCGGTGTCAGCGCCATGCTGCAGGTGGGTAAAGAACTGGAGGAGGCAGCCACGTTAGCAGGGGCATCTCCCTGGAGGCGGTTTGTGCGCATCATTTTCCCGCTCACCAGCACCGGTTTTGTCTCCGGGTTCCTGCTGACTTTTATCAGCACGATGCGTGAACTCTCGCTGATCATCCTGCTGGTCACCCCCACGACCGCGGTACTGGCAAGCATGACCATGCGTTACATTGAAAACGGCAACGACCAACAGGCAAATGCCGTCATCATCCTGTTGATCGTCCTGGTTTTGATCGGCAACTTTATTATCAGCCGCTTCCGCGGTGGCAGCCTGAAAAAAGGGCTGGGAATGTAAAGAGGAGAAGACATGGAAACCCCAATTATCGTCAACAACCTAACAAAGAAATTCGGTGATGTCATCGCGGTTAACGATGTTTCCATCACCATTGAACCCCGCAGCTTCCTCACCCTGCTTGGACCTTCAGGCTGCGGCAAGACCACCTTGCTGCGCTGCATATCCGGACTGGAAGACCCGGATGAGGGTGAGATTTACATCGGAAACAAGCTCATCTACTCGCATGTTAAAGGCGTTTCCGTTCCCCCCGGCCAGCGGGAACTGGGAATGGTGTTTCAGAATTATGCACTTTGGCCGCACATGACGGTGTACAAGAACATGACCTTTGCGCTTGAGATCCAGAAGTGCTCAAAAGAAGAAATGGACCGCAGGGTTAAGGAAGCCTTGGAAGAGGTAAAGATGGGCGGATACGAAGGACGTTACCCCCGCGAGATGAGCGGCGGTCAACAGCAGCGCGTTGCACTGGCCCGCATGCTCGCCTATCGGCCAAAGGTCTTTCTGATGGATGAGCCGCTTTCCAACCTGGATGCCCGGCTGCGCATGGACATGCGCACTGAACTGAAACGGCTGCATCACATTTCCGACGCCACCACGATCTACGTGACGCATGACCAACTGGAAGCCATGACCATGGCCACCAAGATCGCGGTGATGAAGGAGGGAGTGATCCAGCAACTGGACACGCCCGACAAGGTTTATCATTTCCCTGCCAACTTGTTCGTGGCAGATTTTATTGGCAACCCCAAGATCAATCTCCTGGAAGGGTGGGTATCCTCGCCGGATCAGGTTGACCTTGGCAAGTTCAATATCCCGGCGCACACCTACCGCAAGACTGGCGATGTGGTCGCGGCTTTCCGTCCGGAGGACATATGTGTGAGCGCCGAGCCAGTGGAAGGCGGGGTTGAGTTCATTGCTTACTCTGTCCAGCCATCTGGCGCGGATACAACCATCATCGCACGCAAGGGTGAAACCGAACTCATCGTCAAGGAGATGGGCGTGAGCAAGATCGGCATGGACCAGAAAATTTGGTTGACCTTTAACAAAGATGCCATCAATCTTTACGATAAAGCCACCGGAAAATTGGTGACGGGGTAATTAATTGTCGGTATTGATGGGATAAATACAACTTCCAACCAAAGGAGGTGAGGAGCGAAATAGTTTTATCGTGCAACAATCGTCAATCGTTCACTATAAACAAGGAGGAAGGTAAATGAAAGCAGTATTGAGAATTGCGACACTTGTGCTTTTGATCAGCTTCATGGCAGCCTGCACCCAGGCACCTGAAGCACCCGCTGTTGAACCCCCTGCTGTTGAAGAGCCCGCTGCGCCGGAAGAACCGGTGGCAACAGAAGCTCCAGTGGTGGAAGAGCTCTCAGCCAAGGAACAATGGTTGAAGGACAACCAGCTTGGTTCGTATTACACGGACGAGCAGGATTGGGCAGCCATTGAAGCCGCGGCCATCGCGGAAGGCGAATTGCTGGTGTATGCCAACTCATCGAAGATTGAAAAATCAGCAGAAGCCTTCATGGAAAAGTATCCCGGAATCAAGGTTCAGGCTTTTGACCTGGGCGGCGATGATGTGCTGCTAAAGACACTCGAAGAACAGAAAGCCGGTGCTTTTACTGGTGATGTCTGGTCAAGCAGTGGCGGCGCAGACCTGGTGGGCAACGTAATCCCGAATGGTTACGTCTGGCGCTTCATGCCATCCCCTGTTGCGGATAAGATCCCCGAGCAATACACTCAACCGCTCCTGATGTCCCGCCTTGGCACCAGTGTCTTCGCCTATAACTCAGAGATAAATGACACCTGCCCGATCACCAACGTTTGGGAATTGACCAACGAGGAGTGGAAAGACAAGTTCTTCATTGAGGATCCATTAAACGATGCCTCAACCCTCAGCAAGCTGCTCACCTTTGTGGGACACCCCGAGGAGATGAAAGCGGCTTACGTTGAACTCTATGGAGAAGAGCCGGTCCTTGAGGAAGATACTCCTGATGCTGGTTGGTTGTGGCTGAAGAAGTTTGTTCAAAACGGACCCATTCCAAAACCCGGTGGAGACGAAGTGGATGAAGCCTTTGCCACGCCCGGGATGACCGATAGTTTCATGGCCCTGACATCCTACTCCAACATGGCTGACGTGATGGAAGGCAACCTGGCATTTGAACCCTGCTGGGGGATCAAACCCATGCTTGGTGTGCAGAGCCAGAGTTACGTTGGCATCATCAACCAGGCACCGCACCCCAACGCCGCAAAGCTGTGGGTGTTGTGGCAGGTGAGCGAAGAAGGCCGCGATCCCTGGGCTAAGTTCGGTACTTACTTCACCGATTCCACTTACGAGGTTCCTGAAGGTCAGAAACCGTTGGAAGAGATGATGGGAATGACCTGGTTCATCGATGAGCAGTTCGCGTATGACAACATGATCGAAGCACGCGACTTCTATCTGATCAACCTGAGCGAGTAATCTCTGTAGATCCTGATTTCAAGGCACGGACCTTTACAGGTCCGTGCCTAACCTAAAAATTTTCTTCATTCAATCAGTAGTAGCCTGGTTGGATTGTTATGGAAGTTGCTTAAACATGCCTATGCCAATTAAAGCCGTTTTCTTCGACATGGGAGGTACCATTGATACCTTCCGCTATACCCGGGATTACCGCATTGCCAATGCCCATTTCTTCAGGGAATGCCTGCAACGAGAAGACGTCAGTCTGAACCTTACGGATGAGCAAATTGCAGACCTGATTACCGGGCGGATATCGGATTATCACTGCTGGAATCGCGCATCTCACATTGAGTTGCCATCCAGCGAGATCTGGTCGAAGTACATTTTTCACGACCTTGAGGCAAATCCGGCAGTGTTTGAGAAAATCGGCGAAGAACTCTCTTTGTTGTATGAGATAAAGTACTACCTGCGCGAGCCCAGGCCGGAAGTTCCGGCTGTGCTGCAGGCGATCAAGGAAATGGGATTGCGAATCGGTTGCGTGAGTAACACCCCCAGTATTGGGCAGGTGCCTCATAACTTAACTGAGTACGGCATTCGCGAGTACTTTGACCCGATCGTGCTTTCATCTGAATATGGGCGGCGCAAACCCGACCCATCCATTTTTTACTACGCTGCCCGGCAGGCGAACCTGCCCACCGGCGCCTGCGCCTTCGTGGGTGACAAGATCAACCGCGATATCCTTGGCGCTCGACGCGCGGGATACAGGCTGGCAGTGCAGATCAGGCATATCTACGATGATGGCGATCCTGATACCGGAGCTATACCTGATGCCGTGATCAACAGCATGGACGAATTGCTGCCCATTCTTGAACAGGCAATGAGAGAAGACAAGATAAAAACGCATAAGCACAACGGACACCGGATCAAGGCCATCTTTTTTGACGCGGGCGACATTTTGTATTTCCGCCCTCAAAAGAACCAGAACCTGAACCGGTTCCTGGAAGGAAAAGTTACAAGCAAACCCCCCGATTTTGAGGTTGAGGCAAAAAGGATCCGCGACCTGGCTTTTTCGGGAAAATTAGCCCGCCACGAATATTACCGGGAACTTCTCCATCTTTATGGATTGACAGACCCCGAACTGGTGAAAGAGGGGATGGAGGCAATTAGCCTGGATGATGACACGGTTGCCATTCCGGAAGGCGTGCCAGAGACGGTGAACACGCTCAAGGAGAGGGGATTTATCCTGGGTATCATCACAGATACTGCCATGCCGTTTGCCAGGAAGTTGAACTGGTTCGACCAGCACGGTTTTGGAAGGGTATGGGATGTGGTTATCAGTTCCAAAGAACTGGGCGTTAGAAAACCCGACCCTTCCATGTATAAAGAAGCAATTTCACAGACAGGTATCCGGGTTCATGAAGCGGTCTTTGTCGGGCACAAAACCTCCGAGCTTGAAGGAGCGCGTGCCATTGGATTGAAGACGATCGCCTTCAATTATGATGCGGATGCCCGGGCTGATGTGTATTTGGACAAGTTTGAGGATTTGTTGTGCATCCCATTACTGTCAGACTTACAAGATTGAGAGAATAAATGATTCGGGCGATTTTCTTTGATGTTGGGGGCACCCTGCGGGTTTTAAAAGACCCGCAGAGTAGAGATGACTCTAAACTGAATAGGTTGAAAGAGGTCCTTGGTCTGGAATTATCCATTGATGACCTTGTGACACGCATTCGAAAGGGTGAGAAGGAATACAGGCGTTGGTGTAAACCGAATTTCATTGAGCTTGACGAAAAGGGTTTGTGGACGCGCTTTCTCATGCCGGATCAACCGCAGGAGTTCATCGCGGAGAATGCGGTGAAGTTAAACCAGCTCTGGCGCGAGTCTCGTCCAAAGCAGGTGTTACCGGATATGGTGGATACGTTGCAGACCCTGCATGCGCGCGGTTATCAACTGGGGTTGATCAGCAACACAACCTCCAGCGTGGAGGCACACCAGTTGCTGCAGGAGACCGGGCTGACCTCTATCGTTCCGGTGGTCATCCTTTCAGCTGCCTACGGTAAACGCAAGCCCGATCCTTCACTATTTATTACAGCTGCCCGCCAGGCGGGAGTGGACCCCCGTGAGTGTGCTTACGTGGGCGATCGTCCGTCACGCGATTTAATCGGTTCACGCCAGGCTAATTTTAGCGAGTGCACCATTATCAACGTTTTCAGTAGTTCCGTGGACACAAATGACCCGGATGACTACGACCCTGAAAAAGACGCCGGGTTGTTGATACGACCCGATCACTTCATCGGCCGGCTGACTCAATTGTTGGATTATTACCCCGGGGTACCTTCTTCAACGGTCACTGCATCACCCGAAGTAAAACCTGTGGTGCTTTACGACGCGGCACTTTCTTCCATGTGGGGCGTTGACCAGAAACTAATGATCAACCAGACATTTGAGCAGGCGAGGTCGATCGGTATCTCGCGCTTTGAGCTGAATCACAAGTTCACACCTGAGCTTTTTGCTCAATTTGATAAAGACCATTATTACGTCAGCACGCTGCATGACCCCTGCCCGGCTCCAATCTCACTCGAGCAACTCAAACGCCAGGATCTGCTCATTTCCAGCCCGGATGAAGCGTTGCGCAAGGCAGCTGTGGATGGCGTCAAGCGAACCATCGACCTGGCAAACAAACTGGGTTCCCGCAGCGTGGTCATCCACCCCGGGTCGGTTCAAGCGGATGCCGGGCGTGACCGTCAACTTCGCGAGATGTTTAATAAGGGATTGTCAGGGACTGCTGAATATGCGGTTTTGCGGGAAGAGATGATTTCCCACCGCGCCCGGCACGCACAGGTTCACGTTGAGCAGGTGCGCAAGAGCCTGGAGGAGATCATTGACCACACCAGGGGAAGCAAGGTAGCCCTGGGGTTGGAAAATCGTTATCGCTATTATGACATCCCCTTGCCGGATGAGTTACAGTCTTTCCTGGACCTGTGCGAGGAAGACTGGTTCGGCTTCCAGTTTGATTGCGGACACGCACAGGCTTTGGATCGACTGGGGATTGTTCCCATGCTGGATTGGCTGGAGCGGTTTGGAAAGCGCATGGTTGGCTGCCACCTGCACGACGTGAAAGGTTTGACCGATCACCTTGCCCCGGGTTTGGGGGAAATTGACTTTGCCGCGATTGCTCCTTACATCCCCGAAAATGCCTGCCGCACGCTGGAAATTGGCCCTGAAGCCACCCTGGAGCAAATTGCCGCGGGGTTGGAGATCCTCACTGGAACAGGATGTATCGTCAAATTATGATGTCTTCGATCAAAGCCATCCTTTTTGATATTGGCGGCGTACTGGTGAACAAGGGCGACCAGCATGAGCGGGACACGCTTGTCATTCAACAGATGGCCAGGATCGTTGGATCCACTGAAAAACCGGAAGATTTCCTATCCGGAATTCTCGAAGGGGAAAACCGTTACAAGAAATGGCGGCACCAGTCGCTGGCTGAACTCCCGCTGGAAGAGCGCTGGACAGAATATTATCTGCCCGCTTATCCCCCCGAATTGGTACGCAGCCAGGCCGGTCAATTGCAGCGTCTGTGGAGTGAGTCCAGGGGACGAAAATGGGTGGAGGCAGGCACTGTTGAGGTGATCAAGGAATTGAAGAATCGCGGGTACGTGTTGGGTACCGTCAGCCACACCTCTCCACGTTACCTGGCGGAGGCTGGAATTGCCCACCTGTTTTGTTCCTCGGTGCATGCCGCGGTTTACGGATGGCGAAAACCTCACCCTTCCATGTTCCTGGCTGGCGCGCGCGCCTGCGGAGTACAGCCGTGTGAGTGCGCTTACGTGGGAGATAAGCCCTCCCGGGATGTCATTGGTCCGCGCGAGGCCGGGATCGGAAAGGTCGTTTTGGTGCAGCGCAACGGAAAGTCAGGAGACACTGACCCCTGCCCAATGGAGCCGGACCTGACCATTCGTACTATCCGTGAGCTGCTCGATTATTTTCCAAAGGTCAACGGTCAAAAATCCGCGAGCGTTGACTGTGAGAGTAAAGTGCTTTACGACGCGGGTTTGTCTACCATGTGGTGGGACAAGGATAAATACACAGCCGATGAATTCTTCAGCCGCGGCAGGCGGCTGGGTTTTGCCCGCTTTGAGTTGAATCACCAGATCCCGGTGGAGGTGCTGCAATCGATTGACCTGGACCGGTTTCACATTGGGTCCCTGCATGATCCCTGCCCGGCGGTCATCCCCAACAAACAGTTGGAACGGGAAGACAAAGTGATCACATCTCTCGATGAAAACCGGCGTCAGTTTGCGGTTGACGGGGTCAAGTACACGATCGAGCAGGCCCATGAACTCGGCGCCCGTTCAGTGGTCATTCACACCGGAAGAGTGGATTGTGATCACGCGATGGATGATGAACTTCGGCGGATGTACCGCGCCGGAGAAAAAGGGACAGCGGCTTACCTGGATCTACAAGCCAAACTGATTTCCGACAGGGTTGAGCGCGGCAAACCGCACCTGGAAGTGTTGATGCGCAGCCTTGACGACATCATCGCGTTTGCTGCGTCTACCGGGCTGACACTTGGATTTGAAAACCGTCTTCACTATTATGAACTGCCAATATTTTCAGAGATGGAAGTGATCCTGGCGAAATTCCAGCAACCATGGATTGGCTGGCAGCTGGACGTGGGGCACCTGCAGGTGCTGAGTGAGCTTGGCTTGCAGTCATTCGGCCAATGGCTTGACCGTTTCAGCCAGCGCATCATGGGCGTGCACTTGCACGACGTGAGGGGTATACTTGACCATCAATCGCCGGGAAGGGGCGAGGTGGATTTTGGGCGCATCGCTGCCTGTTTACCTCCTTATGCCCTGCGTACTCTTGAAATTGACAAAGCGGTACCTTTTGAAGAGATGCAATTCGGGCTTGAAAATCTGGCTCGTTATGGTTGTATAAATAAACTATAAAGGAATTCTGGAGGTGCGTCATGTTAAAAATTTTTAAGAAACGCCGTAACATTTTTATTCAGCGTATACACGAGCAAGCTTCTTTAACATTGGAAGGAATGGATATCCTGAAATCTTACCTAGCCAATCCTGACCAACAGACGGCTGATAAACTTACTGCCAAGGAAAAAGAGGCGGATGAATCGCGGCGGATCCTTATCGATGAACTGAACCGCACATTCATCACCCCCTTTGACCGCGAAGACATATTTGCCCTGTCCCGCGCGATTGATGACATCCTGGATTACGCCTACAGTACCATGACTGAGATCGTCATTTTTAAGGTACATCCTACTGAATTCATGGTGCGCATTTGTTCTTTGCTGCGCGACGCAACTTTTGAGCTGCTCTGCGCTATTGACCGCCTGGTTGATCACCCAGGTGTGGCGCAGGAACATGCGCGACGTGCCAAGTCACTTGAAAACCAGGTCGAGGCAGTGTACCGTGAAGCGCTGGCGGACATGTTCAAAGAGACAGACGATGTCAACCAGTTGGTGAACATGTTGAAAATGCGTGAGATTTACCGCCATCTGAGCAACGCGGCTGACCGCGGCGACGAAGCCGCCAATGTTCTGGCTGATATCATTGTAAAGACCACATAGGTAGAAGTCACATGTCCATTACACTCATCATCCTCATTGTGATGGCTGTCATATTTGATATCCTCAATGGGGTGCACGATTCAAGCAATATTGTCGCCACCATGATCTCCTCCAGGGCGATCCAACCACGGGCTGCCCTGACCCTGACCGCATTGGCAGAGTTCTCAGGTCCGTTCATTTTTGGCGTAGCGGTGGCCAACACGATCGGCAATGAAATCGTGTCCTCTGAAAACCTGACCCTGATCGTCATCATCTCCGCATTGGCCAGTGCCATTTTCTGGAATGTGATGACCTGGCTGTTGGGCATTCCCAGCAGTTCATCCCACGCGCTTATCGGCGGCATCATCGGTGCGGTCGTCATTTCAGTAGGTTTCAAAGCCATTTTCCTTTCCGGTGTGATCAAGGTTTTAATCACGCTTTTCCTTTCCCCCATCATCGGCTTGCTGGCAGGCTTTTTGATAGCCAACCTGATCTATTTACTTTCCTGGAAAGCCACCCCGCGGGTTAATGGCGTATTTAAAAAGATGCAAATTATCACATCGGTTGGCCTAGCCCTGAGCCACGGCACCAACGATGCGCAGAAAACCATGGGCATCATTACCCTGGGTTTGTTGATCTCAGGGAAGATTTCTTCCTTCGAAGTTCCTTTTTGGGTCGTGGTGTTGTGCGCTGCCGCCATCGCCCTGGGCACCTCCATCGGCGGGTGGCAATTGATCCGCACCCTGGGGTCCAAGTTTTACAAGATCAGGCCTGTGCATGGGTTTGCAGCACAGGCCACCTCAGCCGCGGTGATCCTGACCGCTTCCCTGGTGGGAGGACCTGTGAGCACCACCCAGGTGGTCAGTACTGCCATCATGGGTGTGGGAGCAGCCGAGAGGCTGAGCAAGGTGCGCTGGGGGGTAGCCGGTGAGATCATTTCTGCCTGGCTGATCACCATTCCCTCAACCGCGCTTCTGGCCGCGGGCATCTACTGGCTGATCAGTTTTGGTGTTCCTGCAATCATTCATTGAACTTGAGAGGTTTTATGAGCTCGACAAAGAAGTACGACGTTATCTGTGTGGGAAATTACACCAAGGACACCATCATCACCCCGGATGGGACGCGTTACGTGGATGGCGGTGGGATGAACTACGCTGCCCATGTTGCCAGCGGGTTGGGACGGAAAACGGCCATTGTCACCCGGTTGGCTAAGGATGATGAACACGTGGTCACCAACATCCGCGCGGACGGCATCGATTGTTACCCGTTCTATTCGCCATCCTCCACGTTGATGACCCTGGAATACAAAACGCACGATGTGGACAAGCGCAGCCTTTACGTCAAAGCCACAGGCGGCACGATCGCTCCGCAGCACATGGACGGGTTGGAATCCCGTGCCATCATTGTAAGCCCCAGCATCCGCGGCGAGGTTGAATTGGAATTCTTCAAAGCCATGCGCCAGCGCTCGGACACACTCATTAGCGCGGATGTGCAGGGATTCGTGCGCGTTCTGCGCGGTGAAACCCTGGTCTATGAACCCTGGCCTGAGATGGAAGAGGTTCTAAGGCGAACGGACATCCTCAAGACAGACGCGGTGGAAGCCGCGTTCCTGACCGGCGAGACGGACATTGAAAAAGCCGCGAGTTTCCTGGCCAGGGCCGGTGCGCGCGAAGTGCTGCTTTCACACAGCGAGGGGATCCTGGTGTACGCAGAAGGACAGTTTCATCATTACCGCTTCCATGCCAAATCGATGGACGGGCGCAGCGGCAGGGGAGATACCTGCGTGGGTTCCTATGTCTCCATGCGCCTCGAATTGCCGCCGCGCGAAGCCGGCAAGTGGTCCGCAGCGGCTACCAGCCTCAAGGTGGAACGGCTGGGCGTATTCAACCGCAGCGTTGCGGACGTGAAGGCTTTCATCGACAGGTATTATGCAGATTGACTTGCACCAGCTCGCGGTAGACACGGAACCCCGACTAATCGAAGAGAAAACCAACTACACGGCTCTCTGGGCTAAGCTGGTTGCTGAGTGGCGATCGGAAAACTCGATTGACAAAGCCTGGTTGACCTATTCCGCCAATTACCTGCTTTACACCGCAGGGGTGAAATGGGCTATCGACCCCTTTGCGCTGTCTTCGCGGGTGGCGGGAGTGCCCCAACCGGATTATGCCCGGGATTTACAGGGCCTGGAGCTGGTGGTGCTCACCCACGAACACAACGACCACCTAGACCGGAACCTGGTGAATGCAGTAAAGGACTTGCCGATCAACTGGGTAATCCCGGGTTTCCTTGAGCAAGCCACGATCGACGCGTTCCAATTGCCGCGTGAGCGGGTGATCACCCCGGTGAACGGTCGTCCAATCCATTACCGGCACCTGACCCTCACCCCGTTTAACGCGTTGCACTTCCGCGGCGTTCATGGTGTGCCTGAAACCGGTTACCTGGCTGAATTCAATCACAAGCGCTGGCTCTTCCCAGGTGATACGCGCACGTATGACCGTTCTGCCCTGCCCGAATTCGGGGACCTGGACGGCGTGGTTGCTCACCTTTGGTTTGGAAAAGCCGCTGCGCAAGATTTCTCTCTACCGTTGCTGGAGGATTTTTGTGCTTTCTTTGCCGGTTTTAAAGCCCGGCGGCTGGTGATCACGCATCTTTACGAGCACGGAAGGGATGCGTCGGACCTGTGGACGCTGGAGCACTTTGTGCAGGTCCAGGACTACCTGCAGCGTAAGCACGGCTGCGTACCGGAAGCGGCATTAACAGGCGCATCCATTGCCCTCTAATTCTTGAATACGGAGACAATCACATGACCTCAACCATGATCCTCAACGACAAAGACCTTTTCTCGCGAACCCTGCAGGAAAAAATGAAACCCCTCGCCCCGGTGGTGCAGTTAATGGAGCCGTACGAGTTCCGCTACTCGCTCAATAACATCACACCCACAGAGGGAAACTGGGCGCAGGTGGAGGTGGAACCGATGGGCGTTGTGGAGCAAAGGGTCAGTGACCTCCAATTCTTTGAGGGTATCCAGATCAAACCCAGGGTGGGTAACCAGATTGTCCTGGATGAAAATATCACCCGCCTGACGCAGATGATTTTCGTTGGCCTGGTGACGGGCGAGTATTCGCCGGAGTGGGTAACCCGCTTATTCTACTTTGACCTGCGCTCTTTTAACTTTTACGTTCGCTCCGTGTACATAACTGATGCTGTTAGAAAGCACCTGGGGGGAGCACCCTTCAAAACGTTTGAACCAAAACAAAAGGCGTTTGATTATGCCCACGAGGTGGGCTACCGGGGGTTCATGGACGCCAACAGCGAGGTGGATCAGGCTTTTATCGACCTGGTGGTTGACCTGATCAAAACCAAAGGTACTCCCATCCTGATCGGCATAGCCGGACCCACCGCAGCCGGGAAAACCGAAATAGTGGACCGTTTGAACGCAGCCTTCGCCCGTGAAAACCAGAAAATCACATCGATCGAATTGGACAACTTTTTATTGGATCGCGACTACCGCGAGGAGAATAATATCGGGTCCTTTGGCAAGCGTGCATTGCATTTTGACCTGCTGCAACAATGCATCGCGGACCTGCTTAATGGGAAAGCAGTGGAAACTCCGCGTTACGATTTCATTGATGCCACTTCCAGCCACGATCTGCAGGGCAGGCGAAAACCGGCGGGAAACCCCGTGCACATTGAACCGGCAGATATCATCTTTATTGAAGGCAACTCCCCCTTCCTCCTGGAAGAACTTGCCCCCCTGGTGGGCATCAAGGTGGTCTATCTCACCGATGACCCGGTGCGACTCAAACGCAAATGGAGGCGGGACATCGATTACCGCAAAAAGTATGACCCCTGGTACCTGCGCAACCGTTTCTTCAAGGAACAACCCGTGATGGCTGTCATCAATTACCAGCCGCAGCTTGTGGTGTGTGATATTTTTGTGGACACCACCAAGGCCGAGCTGTGGGTCAACCCTGAAGTTCAATCATTGTTGACGGAAGTAAAATAACACCCCCCTGCCATTGGCAAGGGAATGCCTTGAGCCGACTGGAATTTACTTTTTCAGGCGGGAAGTGGTCAGGCCGATCAGGCGGGAAACCACCACTGCCACGTAGCCTACACCGGTGAACTGCTCCAGCATGGCCAACACGCGCGCCGGGTTGGAGACCGGGTTGATGTCGCTCAAGCCGGTCGCCGATAGGTTGGTAAAGCTCAGAAAGAGCAGCTCGATGAACGGACGGGAAACAGAAGGGTCTGTGGAACTGATAAAACTGCCCGGGACCCATTCCTGCACCACCAGGTAGAAATGAGCGTATCCCCAGGCGAACAACGTGAACGTGGTTCCGGCGGCAAACAGCTCGTCGATGGTCACGTTGTAATCTGACATCATGTATGCGATCATGCTGCCCGCGGCGTAGAAGTACAGCACACCCTCAACCAGCGAGGAAAGCGCGATGAGCGTTGGATTGACGATGAAGATCGACAGGATGGTGAGGATGAATGCGGGGATTGCCAACGCCAGGGCGATCCACGAAACCGCCGGGCTGCGGAATACCACCCATACCACCAGGGTTAACACCAGGATGCCGAACGCGCTGATCAGCGCGCGCCCGTTGTGGCTTTCGTCGATCACCGCGTACAGGATGAGCAGGACGATCTGAGACACCAGCAGAAACGCCGAGGGATGATAATGCCAGAGCTTGGCGCGCAATCTTGAAGTGTTGTTTTCGGAATTCATGAGATTATTATAGCGGTATCAGCGAAAACCGCCAAAGAAATGGTTGGTTTTTAATCCCCTAAAGATCAAGAGATTGAGAAGTGGTTATTCCGGAGCTGATGAAGCGCAGCGGAAACCGACATCGCGACCGCTGTTGAAAACAGGATCATAACTGCGGGAAGCAACCCGGATGAACACCCAGTTATTGCGCCATCCGCCGCCGCGCAGTACCTTGTAGTTGCCGCTTTCAGGTCCGGCAGGGTTATCGGTTGGAGAGGAAGCGTAGTAATCCTCAGCATACCAATCGTTCACCCACTCCCAGACGTTACCGGCCATGTCCATGACGCCGTATTGCCCGGCGCTGGCGGTGTAGCTGCCCACCGCGCTGGTGTCGCCTACGCAGAGGGAGGAGGAGGCGTTATGGTAAATGTTGGCCAGTGTGCAATCAGCTGGCGCGTCTCCCCAGGGGTAGGTTCCCCCGGTGGTGCCGCGGGCGGCTTTTTCCCACTCCGCCTCGGTGGGCAGCCTTTTGCCTGCCCAGGAGCAATATTCCACCGCGTTGGACCAGGTGACGAAGATCACCGGGTAATTGGCATATGCCGGGTTGTCAAAGTAATCCTTATGCGTTTCTGATGAAAGGACAGTCGGTAAGGTACAAGCGCCCTCCTTGACGCACGCGGCGTATTGGGCATTGGTGATCTCGTACTTGTCGATGTAAAAATCACCCAGGTTAACGGTGTGCAGCGGTAATTCATCCGCGGTGCAGGCGGAGCCGCCGTTGTGCTCCGGGTTGCAACCCATCTGGAACTCGCCGCCGGGGACAAGGACCATCTCAAACACGGGTTGCGTGGGGATCACAATGGTGGGAACCGCGGTGTTCGTCGCCAGGGGAATAAGGGTTTCTGTGGGCAGCGCTGCCGGGGTTGTGGTTGGCGCAGCGCTGCAGCCGGAAAGGATCACCAAAGCCATCAACAGACTGAATGTTCTTTTCATCGCGACCTCCTTACGTGATTTATTGTACAGTGTTTGCGCGTGGATTTTCCAAGTCAATATCAAATTTTTATGATTGGAATGAAATTTGGTGTGGAAGATGACTTTTAGGAAGCGTAATAACCAGCGAAATCAGATTTTGATCACCCTGTTCTGGGTATAATCAATTTATATCAACCCCGGGACAGGGTCTCATTTATTATGGATTATCTATGAAAACATTCGATGTAATCATCATTGGCGGCGGGGTGGTGGGTTGCATGACCGCCCGCGCGCTGGCCAGGTACGACCTCAAAGTACTGCTCATCGAGAAAAACTCCGATATCGGCATGGGAGCAAGTTCTGCCAACTCGGCCATCATCCACTCCGGACACGACCCGGTACCCGGCACGCTTAAATCGGAGATGAACCGGCTGGGCAATCCCATGTGGGACCAGGTCTCGTCAGAACTGGGTATTCCCTTCAGGCGTAGCGGTGCCTACATCGTTGCGATCGATGAAGATTGCACCTGCCTGGACACCCTTTTGGAACGCGCAAAACAGAACGGGGTGCAGGCGGAGATCATTTCTGCCGATGAGATGAAAAAACGCGAGCCGCTGGTGAACCCGCTTACGACTGGCGCACTCTTCACTCCCACTGCCGGAATGGTGGATCCGTTCGCTGCCTGTATCGCTCCCCTCGAAAATGCCATCCTGAATGGCGTTGAGGTCCTCACCGACACCGCCTTCCAGGATTTCTTCCTGGAGGATGGCACGATCAAAGGCATTCACACCACCCGTGGTTATTTTGCCTGCCGCTGGGTGATCAATGCCGCCGGGGTGTATAGCGATGACATCATGCACAACGCTGGTGTGCGTCCGGATTTCAGGATCACGCCGCGGCTGGGAGAGTATTACATTCTGGACAAGACTGAGATTGCGCTCGACAACATCCTTTTCCCGGTACCGAACGAATTCAGCAAGGGCATCCTGGTTTTGGGCAGCACCCACGGCAATGCGGTGGTTGGTCCCAACTCGAATCAGACTTCGGATAAAGAAAATAAAGCCGTGACCCAGGAAGGGCTGGCTGAGATCTGGCTGGGTGCGCAAAAACTGGTTCCTTCCATAACCCCGCGCAGCATTATCGCCACTTTTGCAGGTTTGCGTGCCACCGGCAACTCCCGTTCTTTGAACGTCGATTATTCACACGACTTTGTGATCGAAATTGCCAAAGAAGTAAAGGGGCTGCTGAACCTGGCCGGGATTGAGAGCCCCGGGCTAACGGCTGCACCAGCCATTGCCCAACGCGTGGTGGAGCTACTCAGGGAAAGCGGTGAAAAACTGGTTGAAAAGGTTGATTTCAATCCCATCCGCCAGGCACGTCCGCGTTTCAACCATTTGTCCCGCGCAGAACAGGCAGCGCTGGTTGAACGGGATCCGCGATATGGACGCATCGTCTGCCGCTGCGAGATGATCACCGAAGGGGAGATCGTCGCGGAGGTCCATGCGCCGCTGCCCGCCCGAACTTATGATGCCATCAAGCGGCGCACCTGGCTGGGAACCGGCCGTTGCCTGGGTTCGTTTGACATGCCCAGGGTAGTGGACATTCTCTCGAGCGAACTGGGGATACCCGTTACCGAGGTGACTAAAAAAGGCAAAGGTTCCGAATTTCTCATCCGCCCGACCAAAGAAGTGGAGGCGTGAGATGACCTTTAAAGACAAATACGACGTCGTTGTCATCGGTAGTGGACCGGGCGGGTTGGCAGCAGCCATATCCGCCAAAAAACACGGTGCCCAGGATGTTCTGATCATTGAACGCGACGTGGAGCCCGGCGGCATCCTGCTGCAGTGTATCCACAATGGATTTGGGGTTGAAGTTTTCAAACAGGACTTACCGGGACCCTCTTACGCACAGCGATTCATCAATGAGGCCATGCAGGCAGGGGTGGAATTCCTGTTGGATACGATGGTGCTGGAGATCACCCGTGATCACCGCATCACCGCAACCAGTAAACGTTATGGATTTCTAACCATTCAGGCAAGAGCAGTGGTGCTGGCCATGGGCTGCCGCGAACGGACGCGCGCCCAGGTGCGGCTTCCGGGTACCAGACCTGCGGGTGTATTCACCGCAGGAACGGCCCAGCGCTGGGTGAACGTGGAAGGGTACATGCCGGGCAAGAACTTTGTCATCCTGGGGTCCGGGGATATCGGCATGATCATGGCGAGGCGGCTGACTTTTGAGGGTGCGAAAGTAGAGCGGGTGTTGGAAGTAATGCCGTACCTATCCGGGTTGACGCGCAATTATGTGCAGTGCCTGATGGACTTCGATATCGAGCTGCAGTTGATGCATACTGTGAAAAATATTATTGGCAAAAAACGCGTGGAAGCCATCGAAGCGGTGGCAGTGGATGAAAAGTGGGCTCCCATTGCCGGGACTGAAGAGATCATCCCGTGCGATACACTACTGCTGTCAGTGGGATTGATCCCTGAAAATGAACTCTCACGGCAGGCAGGGGTGCTGATTGACCCGGTGACCGCGGGACCGTACGTGGACGATGGTTTTCAGACGAATATCCCCGGCATTTTCTCGGCCGGGAACGTGGTGCATGTGTATGACCTGGTGGATTGGGTGACCGAAGCCGGGTTGATAGCCGGAAGGTCCGCAGCCAGTTTGGTCCAGGGGGGCAACCAGGGCGCCGAAGCGACCATTCCGGTGAAAGCCGGGGAGAACGTGCGTTATGTGGTTCCGCATACGCTGCATCCGGATCACCTGGCGAATGACGAGATAAGGATCCAGATGCGGGTACGGCAGCCCATCGAAGCCCCGGTGTGGGTTGAAGTCCGCAGCGGGGAAAAGCTGCTGACGCGAAAGGGCGAACCCTATGCCCGGCCGGGCGAGATGGTGACCATCCCGTTAAAACCCGCGCTGCTGGATGAGGTTAAAGCTGCGAGTGAATTAACAATCGCGATTGTGAAGAGGTGAGGGGATGACAACCATTGAAGAAAAAGTGATATGCGTCACCTGCCCGAAAGGCTGTACCTTGATCGTGACTCGTGATGGCGAGACTGTTGTTAATGTGGAAAATGGGTGCAAACGCGGGCATGAGTACGCCAAACAGGAGCTAACCGATCCGCGCCGAATGGTAGCCAGTTCAGTGCGCATCCAGGGAGGATTGCATCCGCTGATGCCGGTCTACACGTCTGCGCCGTTCCCCAAGCCGCGCATCCCGGAACTATTGAAGGTCCTTCGCCAAGTGCAATTGATTGCCCCGGTAAAATTGGATGAAGTGATATTGGAGAATGTACTGGATACGGGAATTGATATCAAAGCCAGCCGGGAAATTGCGGTTATTGAGTAATTCAACAGGGTCTTGACTGCCCTGACTGACCAGGTTGGTGAACCCGGAAAGTGGTGATTCGGATTTACCAGAATCGATGCTGGGGGAAAGGGGTGGGTCTTCACTTTACCCCAACCCACCTGGCTGCCGGGTTGGCGGAGCGAAGCTTCAAAGTGCTAATTCTCAATCCGGGCTCCCGGGCAAATATGCCAAGCGTCCAATCCCCATCAGAAGCGGGAGCAGTCCTGAACAATCCCTCGGTACGATCTATTTTCTAATCACTGGAAAATCTCATCCAGGAAGTCAATGGTAACGGTAATCACCTGCTCACGCTGTTCTGTTGCACTGATCGTTGCGACCCCATCCCCGCTTTGCAGATCGTAATCTCCAAATTGGGCGTGATTGCCGCCTTCGATCCTGTACCAAACGGTGTCATTTGGCAGGAGTGCGGCAGAGGCTTCTATCCCTTCCACCTCTCCATCCTCGCTCCCATAGAGAGAAAGCACTTTGAGCGGTTGATCAGCAAGGGGGTTTGAACCGGCAGGGTAGGAAGCCCATAGCACCAGCCCTTTCATTAAACCGGGGCGGGAGTAGCAAAAATTGGCAGCCATTGCACCGCCAAGAGAGTGACCGCCGATCGCCCAGTTGTTGATCTCAGGGAAGGCACTGATCACATCCTCTGCTTTGCCTGGCGAGAAAACTGCTAGTGAAAGCGGCATGCGCACGAGCACGACCAGGTATCCTTTTTCTGCCAGGGGTTTCAGCAAAGGGGCATAAGAGCGGAAATCCACTCTCCCGCCAGGGTAGAAGATGAATCCGGATTCCGGGTTGCTGCCACTGGGACGGAATACGATCCAATCCGGGCTGGTCTGCACGTCCACAAGCGCATCAGGTTCAAGAGAGGCGAGGGCAGATGGTGCCGGGCCGAGCGGGAAGGATGCCCAGGCGATAAATCCTGTAGTAAGCACCACGATAAAGGCGAAGAGGACTAATAGGGATTTTTTCAAAGTTTTTTTCATAAGTATCTGCTCCAGGCGACAATTGTATGCCAATATTATTATAAGATCGGGAAGTCAATGTTCCAGCTAGTTGTATAAAGTTGGTTTGGTTATTGAGGGTTGGAGTTGCTGGAGACTGAAAAAGGCTTGTCGCCCCCCCTACGATTCCCTGTAATGACAACAAGCATCAAACAAGTCTGATGTTTTCTCATATTTGTTATACACTTTTAATAGTGCACACTGTGTGCACTGAGATCTCCTATACTGGAACCAGGATAAAGGATAACAGCCATGTCACAGCGCCAACAACTGGAACGGATCATGAGCATCGACCGCAGCATCCGCAGCGGGGAGTACCCCAATGCGGACAGCCTGGCGCGCTCGCTCGAGGTGAGCCGGCGGGTCATCTTCAACGACCGCGAGTTCATGATCAACCGCCTGGGTGCGCCGCTCGAGTTCGACCGCGCGCACGGCGGCTGGTACTACACCGACCGGACATGGGTACTGCCAGGAATTATCGTAACCGAAGGGGAACTCCTGGCGTTTTTTCTGAGTATGGAGATCTCAAAACGCTTTCTTGGAACCAGCCTGGAAAACCCGCTGCGTTCCGCGGTGGAAACGATCTCCAGGGGAGTGAAGGGTCCGGTGTCTGTGGATCTGGATACCCTGCGCGCGCATTACACGTTCGCCGGACCAACGCTCCTTGCAACCAATGACCGCATCCTGCTCGACCTGCACCATGCCATCGCCGGGCACCAGTGCCTGTGGATGCGCTACTTCACCGCCGGGCGGGGGGAGTTCACCGAGCGGGTGGTCTGGCCTTATCACCTGCACAATTTTCGCGGGGACTGGTTCCTGATCGGCTACGACACCCTGCGCAATGACATCCGCATCTTCCTGGTGGGGCGCATCGAACAGTGGAAAGTGCTGCCGGAAACCTTCACCCCGGATGAGACCTTCTCCGCCACGGACTGGCTGGAGCGGGGCTTCCAGGTGTACGGCGGCGGCGAGGTGGAGGAGGTGGCAATACGCTTCAGCCCGCGCAATGCGCAGTTCATCCGTGAGCGTCTGTGGCATCCCTCGCAGCGCATCGAGGAGGGGGAGGACGGCAGCCTGATGCTGCACCTCACCACCGGCGGGTTGGTGGAGGTGAAAGCCTGGGTGCTGCAGTTTGGCAGGGAAGCTGAAGTGCTCGCGCCGCAAAGCCTGCGTGAAGAATGCCTGGCTGATTTACAGGATATGCTAAAGTTATATGAGGGAAAGGAAAGTCCATTATGACGGGGAATGACCGCAGTCAGAATTCAGGTTGTCTCTTTCCGTTCAGTGGAGATTTTCTGCCGCTGTTCGCCTTGTTGGTGCTGGATGATGAGGAGAGGAAGAGAAGGCAGAGGAAGATGAAGACGAAGATTCTATTGATGATTGATTTTCGATCATATAGAATTTGAACTCATAATAAATGATTTGAAAGTGAGGATGAAATGTCTTTTTCGCCAGTTTTTAAAGTTTTAGGGGAATATGGTTATTTTTATAGCGAATGGTACTTTTCTACCCGTTCAGAAGCAGCAGCCTGTGGGGAAAAAGTCTATTATAAGTGGGGAATGACAGCAGGTTTTATGGTAACTGAATATGACGAAAAAGAACATTCTGTAAATAGTAAGTGGGATTTTGAAAAAAATGATTTTTATGAACAACCATGCCTTCAAACTTCCCCCAATGTTTCCCCCGAAACTTCCCCCGATGCACTACAGGGAAGAAATCCAGAAGATCAAGGCTCGCAAAGTGAAAAAATTGAAATAAACCCACAAGGAAGAGAAGTGATTAGTAAGAAGCAAATAAAGGATGTTATCGCCTGGTGTGACCAAAAGAGTTCAGAAGGAAAAGAGGTGAAGGTTGTATTTGAGGGGTACGACGTCACATTTATGGGTCTATTTGTAGATAATGTGTGGGTTGATGGAGAAGAGGTGGGTGAAAAGGTGGGTAAAAAGCTTCATATATTACTTGAAGAAGCAACTAATTTTTTTCACAGTGGACAATTTATTCACTCCGGAAATGCAATTTACAATCCAACGACCAAGACTTTCAATGGACTCAATATTGAAGATCAAGGGTTTGGATCGGATTTCGTAGTACAAGGTGAAATAAAGATTCGAGTACCGCGAAGTACTTCCTTTGAGTCACTGGAAATTGGTACAGATGAGGATGGTCATTATGTTCGATTTGATTTTTGTGAAGAGGTTACAGATACCGCTGTGAAAGAATCGATCACCCAATTTCAACCAACTCTGGACAAGTTAAATACCGACCCCGACCATCTTACTGTCGTTGGTTTCGGTGAAAATATAATTTCCAGGAGCGAATTTATTGAAGATGGGGATGACCTGGTGTATGTCCTCAAGGAAATTAATCTGAAGAAGAAGGACATTTATCGAGAAAAGATAGAATTGGATCTTATTAAACTGCTAAATTGACTTCAGCAGGCAAATTACCGTGTTGGTTGAGTTAATGCTTTCCTCAACCACCGCAAGAAAAAAATATGTTTGCATATAGCGTATCCAAGCATTGCGAAATACCGACCCTCTCGCACCCGTCTGGGTGATCGTGCCGGGACGGGTGCATAATCCTAATGGCCATCATTATTCCGAGAGTTAATGCACAATAAGAATTGGAGTTGATTGTTATGACGCGATCTCAAGCTCAAGACAACAGTTTTTCATTATAGATAGTCGGATTCGTAATTCTAATTCTCAGGTAATGAATGCCTATGGAGGCAGTATGAAAATCGCCATCACAGCTGATGTTCACCTTACTTCACTTGATAAGAACCCTGAAAGGTATCATGCGCTTGAAAACATTCTCGACCAACTGGTTGATATTGGTATAAATACTCTTATCATCGCAGGCGACCTATTCGACCAGACTTGTAATAACCCGGGGGAGTTCGAGGAGTTGGTCAAGAATTCAAAATATGGCCAGTGTACTTTTTACATCATTCCTGGGAATCACGATCCGGTGCTTGCGCATGGGGCGTTTGCATATAAGAATATTAAGTACATCACGAAACCCCAATTACTCGAGATTCCCCAAAGTAATCCGTTTCTATTAATACCATACCAACCCAATATATCAATGGGTGAAGCTCTGGTGTCTGCTGGTTTTTCATTTATTCCCGATGAGTGGATACTCATCGCTCATGGGCAATGGCAAAACAGTACTAAATTACTGAACAATTACGAGCAAGGTGTTTACATGCCTTTGACCAGTCGTGACCTACACTTGTACAAACCACGAAAGGTGTTTTTGGGTCATATACATGCCTGTATGGACACACCTGTTGTTCATTATCCTGGGTCACCTTGTGGTTTGAATCCTACCGAAACCGGAATTCGATCGTTCCTGATCTATGACTCTAAAATTGGAAGGGTGGAACGGAAACAGGTTGAAACTGATGTAATCTATCTCCAAGATTGGATAACCATTTTCCCTCAGGCAGACGAACGTTCTTACTTGAAAGAGGTTGTTTCCCAAAAGATTGCTAATTGGCATTTGGATGATAGTCAGAAAAAGAGGGCCAAGGCTAGGCTAATTATTCGAGGGTACTCAACAAACAGAGATAGTATATTGCAGGGAATTACCGAATTAATGAGTGATCTAGAAATACCTTTACTTGAACCTCCAGACTTGCGGAATGTAAATTTGGCCAATGATGTGTTACGGGCCGATATTGCTCTGGAAGTACAGAAGCGCTTGCTCAATCTGGGATTAGCCCAGAATGAGGATGAACCCACGAATGATGATTACGTCCTATCCGCATTGAATCAGATTTACGGAGGGTAACGATGGAAATTCGCATAGAGAGTCTGTCGGTAAATGGACTAGGTCCTATTTCATCTTTGAAATGGAAATTCGATGATGTAAATTTTATCTATGGAAAAAATGAGCAAGGGAAAACTTTCCTGGTGGAGTTTCTACTGCGCTCTTTGTTCAGGAATTCACTTGGTACCCGAGGATTAACAGATTCCGGACAGATTGTGGTCTCAGGTTTAGGAAGAGATCCAGTATTGTTTCATCCAAAATCCAGAACAAAGTTAGAGGACTACATTTCATCTGAAGGTGATAAACCTTTAGATCTGGCTCGGTTGTGCGTAGTAAAAGGTGGAGAGTTGAGCTTTTTACCACACGAGGACAAATCAATCACTAAATCCGTGTTGAAGGGTTACCTTTCTGATCAACGAACGTTGGATGTTATCCAGAAAGGGATTCCAATAACGATCCAGGAAAGCAGTTGGGAAAACGGTCGGATCATTCCAAGGAAGCAGGTTGGATCGATAAAAGACCTATCTGAAAGATTAGAGCAACTAAAGAAGATAGATGAACTCCTTATCGAGGTTGATTCCAATTACATGCAAGGTGAACTGAGAAAGGCTAGAATTGAAGAAGATGAAATTAACAAGTTGATTTCTGGACAAATTACCGCACGTCGCGCGTATGCCTGGTCAATATCCCAACAGCTAGAGAAAACTGAATCAGAGTTATCCCTTATTCCACAGAGTGAGCTCGAGGAAGCACGAAATCTACTTGTTCAGATTGAAAGTAAGAAGGAAATAATCCTTTCAAATCATGAAAAGATTAACGACCTAGAGCCCAAATGCATTCATTATGAATGGCTAAAAACAGCTATCGAGGAATGTGAAAAACGTCCGACAGCTTTTTCTGGTCGAATCGAATTAATCTTCGTTATCATATCAATTCTTGCAATAGCCGCATCGGTTGTTTTTGCTTTTCTTAAATATCCATTTATTTCTCTTGGGATGGGACTAACTTCTGTCCTGTTTCTGATACTCGCAGTCATCCAATATAGATTGAAACTCAGCAATCGTGCTGAAAACAATGAAGTTAATCGAATTTTCACTGAATTTGAGTCGAAATTTGGGGGGAAAGCTAGATCGATTGCAGCGTTGAAGAGTGTTCTCGAGAATCTGACTCCTAAGTATTTCTCGCTGCTGGCTTTACAAAAACAAGTTGAAGAAGAGGAGCAGCAACTTACATCCCTGAACAATTCTCTTGACTTAAAAATTGCATCTCTACAAATTCAAAAAGAAACAGAAGAAATTCCATCTGTATTGATCAATAACCTGGAGAAGAAACGAGTTGACCTATTACAAAAATTGAATGCCATGAACATGGAACTAGCCGCAACTCAGGTGCTTCCAGAGGAATATCTCCCAGAGAAAGTGAAGGTTCAATTTAATCCATCCAAATTACAACAATACGAAAAGCAAAAGGTGGAAAATCAAAAACACATTGATGACCTGGAAAATTCACTCCATGAGATGAGGAGGAGGTTAAGTGATATCACAAATGACCTTTTTACTGTGAGTTGGGATAGTTTGGTTGATCACCTTCTTCTCAAACGCCAAGATGTGAGTCAAAGGGCCAAGGCATTAAAATCCGAAATAGGGTCTGGAATCATTGTCAGTCAGGTGCTCACAGATTTTCGACAGCGAGAAGATGAGAGTATAACCCGAGCTTTGTCATCGCCCGGAATAAGTGGACCAATCCATTCCATAACGCATCAGTATGAGGGAGTTGAGTTGGAAGGTAATGAGCTTATTGCATACAACGCTTACACGCGCTTTCCAGTTTCCGAGCTAAGCACAGGCGCGCAGGAACAGATACTTTTGGCTCTACGGATAGGAATAACCTCGCAAATCCTTAAAGAACAAAAAATGTTTTTAATTCTTGATGATGCTTTCCAGCATTCAGATTGGGAGCGTCGGGAGTGGTTGGTGGACGAGATGGGTGCATTGGCGAACCTTGGATGGCAGATCATATACTTTTCAATGGATGACCACATCAAATCCTTGTTTGAAAAACGACTAAGACCAAGATTCAAGGACCGCTACAAAGCATATGAGCTAAATCTAATAAAAGAGCAGCGGTAAAAACATTATGAGCCTACCTTTGCCCGTTGAATTTTTGCTCGCTCCGCCCGCTTCCGGGAAAACGCACATCTGCATCCAGCGCATTCAAGCCCTGCGCAAAACAGACCCTCTCGCTCCCGTCTGGGTGATCGTGCCGGACCGGCTGCAGGCAGCTGCCTTCCGGCGCAGGCTGGCGCAAGTCGGCGGTGCCATGGGAGTGCAGGTGGGGCGCTTCCCGGACCTCTACCGCCACATCCTTGAGCGCGAGGGCAGCTTCCAACCCGCGGCTTCCCTGCCGCTACTGCAGCGTCTCATCCAGCAGATCGTGGACCAGGCGGTCGAGGATGGGGCCATCCCATATTACCAGCCGCTGCAGCTCTTCCCGGGGTTCATCGCCGTGCTGCGCGATGCCTTTGCCGAGCTCAAACGCGCGCTGGTCACTCCATCTCAATTCTCGGCTTACGCTCACCGGGGAACCCCCGCGCAGCAGGACCTGGCGGAGCTGTATGCCCGCTATCAACAGCGCCTGAATGAATTGGGCTGGCGCGACGCCGAGGAGGTCACCTGGCAGGCGCTGGAGGTGCTGGAACGCAACCCCGAATCGGTTTCTGCCATCCGCCTGCTGGTGGTGGACGGTTTTGACTCCTTCAATGGCTCCCAGTACCGGGTGCTCAAATTGCTCGCCGGGCAGGCCGGGGAGCTACTGGTCACCTTCCCTGGCGTGCGCGGATCCCCGCGACCCGCGCACCGGCGCTTCGTCACCAGTATTGAACGCCTGGTTTCAGACCTCAACCCGAGCGTCACCACCCTTGATAATTCACCTTACCTGCCTGCGCCGATCGACCGCCTGGAGCGCCACCTGTTCGAGGTCAACCCGCCTCCTGAAACGACGGTTGAGCGCCCGCTGCTGATCGAGGCGCGTTCACCCGCGGAGGAAGCGCGAGAGGCGCTGCGCTGGGTCAAGTCGCTGGTGGTGCGCGAGGAGATCCCGCTCGGTAGCTGCGCCATTTACACGCCCAACCCGGAGGTTTATCACCCGCTCCTGCGCGCGGCGGCCGCTGAGTTCGGCGTGCCATTGTATATCACCCTCGATGAACCCCTGGAGCAATCCCCGGCCATCAACACCCTGCTCAATCTGCTCGCCCTGCCGTTGCGCCGCTACAACTCGCGCTATTTGCTAAACAGCCTGCGCTCGCCCTACTTCGAATTTTCCATTGACGAGGAGACCATTGACGTTCTCGAAATGGTCAGTCGGGTGGGGCAGGTCGTGGAAAGCCGTGAACAGTGGGAGGAGGTGTGGGAACGCCTGGTCGCATCCTCGGCCCAGGAAAAACTGGAGCTGGACGATGAACGCAATTCCCCGGCTCTTCCTCGCGGGGCTGCTGCCGCCAGCCTGCGGACAACGCTGCGTGCTGTCTTTGAGTTGCTCACCCCGCCGCAGGAGGAACGGCCGCTCACCGGCTGGATCACCTGGTTGGAAGAACTGCTGGAGCGTCTGCGCTTTTTTGAAAACGCCGGGGATGAGCGCGACCTGCCGGCCTGCGAAACCTTCCACGATGTGCTGCGCGCGCTGGTGGTCAGCGACGCGGTGACCGGGCAGCAGGCAATCGCCTACACCCGTTTTCTCGCCGACCTGCAATCCGCGCTGGCAGCGGAGGGATTTCGTGAGTCGCGGATCATTGGTCAGCCGGCGCTGCTGGTGGGGCGCATCACCGAGGCGCGCGGCACCCGCTTCAATGCCGTGGCGCTGCTGGGGCTATCCGAAGGCTCCTTCCCGGTCAACGAACGCCCTGACCCGTTCCTGAGCGAGGAGCTGCGCACCGACCTAGGGCTTGAGCTGCGCCTGGAACGCGAGCAGGCGGGGCTTTTCTACCAAGCCATCACCCGCGCAGACCGGCACCTGTTGATCACCCGTCCGTATCTTTCGGATGACGGCGAGGAATTGGAGGAATCCGCCTACTGGAAGTCTGCCAGGGCATTGTTCACTGATCAGACCTTATCGCGCATCAAGGCGGATGCGCAGCGCCCGCTGACGGAAGCCGCTTCGACGCAGGAACTGCTGTTTTCCGCAGTTCGACGGCGGAGTCTGCCGCAAGCCTATAATTTTCTGCTTTCACGCTGGCAGGACTTGCAGCAGGTGCAGGGAGTGCTGGCGGCGCGCCGTGCAAAGCAGGCGGCGGGAGCCTTTGAGGGTGAAATTCCTGGTATTTCTCCGCTAATGCGGGAAAGGTTTTCTCCGCAAAGGGTGTGGTCAGCTTCCCGGCTGGAAAGTTACGGCTTTTGTCCCTTCTGGTTTTTCGCTTCCACCGCGCTTGAGGTGGAGCCGCGCAGCACACCTGAACTGGGATTGGACGCTACGCAGTTGGGCTCGATATTACACAAGATCCTCGAGTTGACCTACCTGCACGCTGAAGACCGGATGCAGGTCAATTCCCTGTTGGAATCGTTGTCCACGGCGGCGGCGGAGGTCTTTGCCACGGCTCCCCAGGTTTTCGGGTTCCGCCCGTCCCCCCTGTGGCAGAACGAGCAGGTGCAACTTTTACATAAACTGCAAGAGACCATCCTTGCGCTATCAGAACAACCCGGCTGGCGTCCGATTGGCTTTGAAGCCAAATTTGGGATCAAGGACGAACCCCTGCTTTCAATCGAACTGGACGGGGAGCAGGTATTGGTGCGCGGGGTGGTGGACCGCATCGATTGCAACGACAGCGGCGGGCTGCGCGTGATCGATTACAAGACCGGCGGCGCGCACATGGACAAGAAGGACCTGCTCAAAGGTTACCGCCTGCAGTTGCCCATCTACGCCCTGGCTGCGCGCGATGCCCTGCAGTTGGGGGACCCGGTGGACGGGTTCTACTGGAAGATCATGGCGGCTGACGCCAGTCCTTTGAAACTGGCAAAATTCTCCAGCACTGAAGGCAGCGGGGTTGAAGGAGCGATCCGCGTCACCCGGCAGCACCTGCGGCGCATCGTCTCCGGTATTCGCGCCGCGCAGTTCCAACCGAAAAAACCGGACGGCGGCTGCCCGGGTTATTGCCCGGCGGCACAGTGGTGCTGGCGTTTCGAGGCGGCGAGGTGAGTTATGAATAATCAACGACGCGAACAGGTATTGAAAGCATTTACACTCACTCACCGCCAGGAGTTGGCAGCTCTGGCGCGCGGTCGCGACGTGGCCGTCACGGCCGGGGCTGGCAGCGGAAAAACCAGCACCCTGGTGGCGCGTTATGCTTCGTTGTTAGCGGATGGCGTCGACCTGCGCCGGGTGATCGCCATCACTTTTTCAGATAAAGCAGCCCGCGAGATGCGCTCACGCACCCGTAAGACGCTGGGCGAGCTGGTCAGCGTCTCCCAATCTGAGGAACGCGTTTTTTGGTTGGAGTTGAACGCCAGGATGGACTCCGCGCGCATCAGCACCATCCACAGCCTGTGCGCCGAGATCCTGCGCGCGCACCCGGTTGAGGCGGTGGTGGACCCGAAGTTTGAGGTGGTTGACGAAAGCCTCACCGTTGCCCTGCGCGCCCAGGTGATCAAGGATACCCTGGCGGGCATGGTGGGGATGCCGGAGTTTGAGCCCCTATTTGGGATCATGAGCACCGGTGAGGTCTCCACCCTGCTGACCAACCTGATTAAGAAGCGCCTGGAGGCGGTGGAAGCGCTTGAATCGGAGTTTTCCATGCCGCAGCTCATCTGCCGGGAATTGCGCTCCCTGATGGAAATGCCTGCGCTTGCTGATCCGGTCGCGGAATTGCGGGGGATGCGCGGTCCGGGGATGTTTTCAGATGCAGGCGCAACCCTGGCAGGGCAGGTGGAGGAATTGCTTGACCTGTGGGCTGCCGCCCAGGACCTGCTTGCCAGCGGTGATTACGTGGGCAGCGCCCGGGCGTTGTACTCCGCACGCCGCGAGAAGATGAGCTTGCGCGCGGGTAACCGCGGCAGCGAGACCAAGGAGATCCTCCGGCAGTTGCAGACGGCTTATGATGTATTGCTGGACCCGGTGTGCGGAGGGAAATCAGCGAAGATCGAACCGCTCAGCCGGGAAGGGGAAGAGCAGTTCCTGCAGGCATTTCGATTATTGAAACCCGCCTTTGACTTGTTAATGGCTGCCTATCGGGAGGGACTGGATCAACTCGGCGGGTTGGATTTTGATGACCTGGAGTCCGGCGCGGTCCACCTGCTGCAAAATCCCGCCATCCGTGAGCTCTGGCAGAGCCAGATCGACGCCGTCCTGGTGGACGAGTTCCAGGACACCAACCAGCGCCAGCGCGACATCGTCGAAGCCCTGGCTGGTTCCAGCGGCTGGCTGTTCGTGGTGGGGGATGCCAAGCAGAGCATTTACCGCTTCCGGCGCGCGGACGTGACCGTGTTCCGCGACATCCGCCGCAGCATTGCCGCCAAAGGCGGGCTGCCGGTTGACCTGGACCAGACCTTCCGCACCCACGCGCCTTTGCTGGCAGGCATGAATGAGCTCCTTTGCGGCGTGATGGGCGACCAGGAAGACCCGACGCAGCCGTATTATGAACCCTTTTCCCCGCTGGTGGCCACCCGGGAATCCCCCAGGGAGGGCGTGAAATCGCCGTTCTTGGAGGTGATACTTGGAAGCGGTGAAAGCGCGGATGATGCCCGACCGTTAGCCGCCAGAGCGCTGGCTGACCGCCTGTTGGAGTTGAAAGCTGAGGGGCAGATCAAGAATTGGGATGACGTCACCCTCTTATTCCGCGCCTCCACCACTTTCCCGCATTATGAGAACGCCTTTGAGGATGCGAACATCCCGTTTGTCACCGTAGCTGGGCGCGGATTTTATGACCGGGCGGAGATCCGCGACCTGCTCAACCTGCTGCGCGCGCTGGCTGACCCCGGCGATGACCTGGCTATGGCAGGGTTGCTGCGTTCGCCTGCCTTTGGCTTGACCGACGCCGCCCTCTACCAGCTGCGCTGGAAGGACGGGGTCACCTGCCATTACTGGGCGGCCCTGAACGACGAACTTGCCGACCTTTCCGACGCTGACAGGCAACGCGCTTTGCGCGTGGTGCGTATTCTCGATGAGCTGTTGCCGCTGGTGGACCGCATCCCCGTGGCGGAGTTGCTCAAGAAGCTGGTGGATGCCACGGATTACCGCTCCATCCTGGCGATTGAAGATACTTCAGGCGGGGGTGGACGATTGTGGCGCAACCTGGACAAGCTGATCGAGGACGCGCAGGCCAGCGGTAAGGTGAACGTGCGCGACTTCCTCGAGTACTTGAGTTTGATCAACGATGCCGGGGCACGGGAGGGGGAAGCGCCTGCCGAAGCGCTGGGGGCTGTGCGGCTGATGACGATTCACAAATCCAAGGGACTGCAGTACCCGGTGGTGGTGCTGGCGGATGCCGCGCGCAGTCCCAGGGCGATACCCGATCCCGTGCTGTTATTACCCGGGTTGGGGCTCTCCTTTAAGCTGGATCCGGAACCCATGCTCTACCGCCTGGCGAAGTTGCTGGACCAGCGCCAGGGCAGGGCGGAGGAACATCGCGTGCTGTACGTGGCGCTCACGCGCGCGCAAGAAAAACTGATCATCAGCGGGCATGTCACCGGGGACGAGGACAAGGGCTGGACGACGCGCGGCTGGCTGGAGGAGTTGTGCGGGGCTGCGGGTTTGGACTTCAATGCCATAATTGACCGGGCTGGAACTGCGTACGTGACGAAAACCCCCGAGGGGCACGATGTGCGTTGTTGGGCGATCCCAGCCAATGGGCTGGCGGGCAAGGCGGAGAAGGGGGAGGATAAGGAACTCCTCCCTGAGCCGGACATACTGCCGCTGTATGCCCCAGTGAGCGTCCGCACATTGCCAGCAGAAGAAGATACTCCTGCGCCGCGCACATGGCGCGTAACCGGCGGGCTGGCCGAGGTGCCAGCCAATGTGGTGGGCAACATGGTGCACAAGGCGATCGAACTATGGCTCTTCCCGGGGGATGCCCGCCTGCAATCCCTGTTGGAGACGACCGCGCTGAATGAAGGACTGGCGGATGAGCGCCAGCGCGAGGCAGCCGTGGCTGAGGCCGTGGAATTGCTGGGCAGACTCCAGGCGCACCCCATGCGCGCGGAGATCGAAGCCGCGGAACAGGTCTATCACGAGTTGCCCTATTCGCGCCTGGTGGGAGATCACGCGGAGATGGGTTACATCGACCTGCTCTACCGGGACGCTGCAGGGTGGCAGATCGTGGACTTCAAGACCGACGTCATTTACACTGAGGAACACCGCGAGGAACTGGTCGCGCAATATGCAAGGCAGATGCGGCGTTATGCCGGGGCTGTGGAGCAGATGCTGAGGCAGCAAGTGCGGGTGAGGTTGTGCTTCCTGGATGATCGCGGCAGGGTGGGGGTGGTGGAGAGTAATTGGTTATTTGAACAGGAATAAATGAACAAACCAATGAGACTAATAAGGTGAGAATATGAAACTGAAATTAGTAATTGATGAAAATGACAAACTAAACTTGATATCGTTTGTCGAAGCAACAGCCAACCGAAAATTTGTGATTCAACGTAAATCACGAAATGTCGATGGAGGACTTCCAGGGCGCAGTAGAGCTGATGTTTGGTTCACGATGGCGGCTTGCCTATTTTCAACACAACAACGATCGGGACCGAATAGCCGAATCAATCAATTCATGTTGAAAAAACCATTTCCTTTATCTTTGGATATCTGCTCGAAAGAGTCTGATTTAGAGGAGCTAATTCAACAAGAAATCCAGAGTTTTAGGGGAATCCGTTTTGCCCCGAAAATTGCCAAGCAATTGAAAACAACCTTTGATGAATTGGAATCCGGAGAGTGGTTGACTATCGAGCGGTTTGGAAACGAGCTCGCAGCCCAAAGAACACAAGCACCAATGCCAGAGCATTTTGAACTTGAACGGAGAGCTGCAAGTTACATGCGGACACAATTTTCAGGTTTTGGACCAAAACAATCTAGGAATTTTTGGCAGTCACTAGGCCTGTCCCGGTACGAATTTGTCCTGGATTCACGGGTACTCAAATGGTTTAGAGAAATGGGGTTTCCACTCCCTCTCTCATCCATGGCTTTAGGTGAAGAGGAATATTATTGTTTTATTTCAGACATTCTTCGTAAATGGTGTATTGAAACGAATATATTGCCATGCGTTCTGGATGCCGCAATTTTCTCCAGTTTTGATACTGAGGAGTGGTCTGAAGAAACTTCAATTTGGTAAGTAATTGATTTATGAAGCTAAACAACTAAATCTCATCTCGGATTATTAAAACGGGGCTTATCAATGATTTGAGAACTTCACAAATCATAGAAACTTTAAACCCGGTTTTCTCCCCCTTAAACACAAAGTGATCCACCTGGGACTCGAACCCAGAACCTGCTGATTAAGAGTCAGTTGCTCTGCCAATTGAGCTAGTGGACCGGACTTCGGCGCTTATTATAATCCAAAACACCCCCCTGTCAAACCTGATTTTTAGAAGAAATAATTATCCAGCCCGGGTCCGTAATTTGATGATCCACTGCTTGACCGGTTTTAACCTCATTGCCAGCAGGATCGCCAGGATGATGCCCGCCGCCACCGGCCATGCCACCGCGCCGCTCCCGGTGAGGAAATTGCCCTTCATGCTCCAGCCGTAGTGCAGCACCACCAGGATGCCCGCCAGGTAGACGAAAGAGTGGATCTTCTTCCAGGCTTTGCCAACCATGACCTTGTACTTGCGGATGGATGTGACGGCAAGGACGAGCAGGATGAGGAAGGCTGCCAACCCCACCCACATGTAGCGGCGAAACCCGAAGGCTTCCACGATGTATTCCAGGTTGAAGCGATAGTCCAGCCCGAAGAAAATCAGCACATGCAGGGTTGCGAAGTAGAAAGCGTTCAGCCCGAAAGCTTTGCGCAGTGAGCCAATGCGGTTGTTACCGGTGAGGGTGCGCAGGGGAGTGATGCTGAGCGAGAGCAGCAGCAGGATGATAGCGGCATCTCCGCTCAGGTGCTGGGCTTTCTGGATGGGGTTGACACCCAGGTTTTTCGTCAGGTAGGCAACAACCAGCGCGGCCATCAATAGTGCTGCGAGGATATTTACACCCAGGCGCAGGGGGTCGCGGCGTTTTTTCTGTTCCATTAGAAATTCGTCCTCAGATCCATGCCTTCGTAGAGGGAAGCCACTTCGTCATAACCATTGAACATCAGGGTCGGGCGGCGTTTTTCTTCGCCGATGCGGCGTTCAGTGGCCTGCGACCAGCGCGGGTGGTCAACCTCAGGATTGACGTTGGAATAAAAACCGTATTCGATGGGGTTGGCGTCCTTCCAGAAGGTACTGGGCTGGTCTTTCACAACCTCGATCTTGACAATGCTCTTGATGCTTTTAAAACCGTATTTCCAGGGCACCACCAGGCGCAGAGGAGCCCCTTCCTGGGGAGGCAGCGGTTTTTGGTATACCCCATGTGCCAGAAGGGTGAGGTCATGCATGGCTTCATCCAGCCGTAAACCCTCTTCATAAGGGAACTTGAAGTATGGAGAATCCAATCCGGGCATCTGTTCCTTGTCGGCCAGGGTGGTGAACTTAATGTAGCCGGCACCAGGCTTGACTTCGAGGTCTTTCAACAGTTTGTGAAGCGGGAAACCGTACCAGGGGATGACCATGGACCAGCCTTCCACGCAGCGCAAACGGTAAACGCGCTCTTCCGCAGGGTACATGGAAATCAGGTCCGCCGCGTCAATCGTCATGGGGTTTTTCACCAATCCGCCAATTTCAATTGGCCAGGGGCTGGTCTTTAAGTCTTTCGCCAGGGAAGCCACGGCTTCCTTGTACACGGAAAACTCATAGTAATTGTTGTAGTTGGCGATGATCTCCTCTGGTGTAAGCACATCCGCCGCGCTTTGCGTAGGTGCCGGGATTACTGCGCCTGGGTTGGACTCATCAGGGGTTTGGATGCCGCAGGCAGCCAGTGCGTAGGCTGTGCCAAACATGGCTGAAAGCTTGAGGAACTTGCGCCTTGAAAAGAACAGTTTTTCAGGGGTGATCTTATCTGTAGTGGTGTGGATCTTGTTTTTTGCATTCATCGTTTACCTCTAATGTGTAGTAATTCGATATTTATTCTCCTGATAATATTACAATATTCCGGGATTATTGTCAAACCTTTGTATAAACAAACCAGCCTCCGTGTCAATGGAGGCTGGTGATTTCCTGAAACAAGTGTTACTCGTGGCAGGCGGCGGGCAGGGAGATGGAAATTGGGGTGTTGATGTCGGTGATGTTCACCGTCACGTTCAACGTGTTCACTTCCGCACCGGAGGTACCCTCAGCGCCGGACCTCACTTCCAGCGCCAGCACGTACTTGACGATGTATTGTCCATCCACAGCCAGCCAGTAATCGCCCTGGTTGACGCTGGCTACAGACCCTGAGGTGTCGCCGATACCGTTTACTTTGAAGGTGAAGTGGTTGGTCAATATGCCGTTCATCGTCTCTTCCCCCACGAACTGCGGGTCATCGATGAGGGGCAGAAAATCGACCATGTTCTTAAAAATGTCAGTCAGTTCTTTCTGTTGTTCGGTGACCTTTTCGTACTCCCATTCGTCATCACTGTAAGTGCAGGTAACAGTGCCCACAGCGTAAATCTCGGTTGTGCTGGTGTCACTTTCATCATCTTCTGAGGCATCGTACATGGTTGTGGTCATTTTTGTGTAGGTGGCCTCATCCGCGGAGCGTTCCACTAACTCGCTCATCTCGGTGAGTGAACCGTCATCATCGGTCGCTTTGAAACTCATGCTCATCCTGTAGCTATCCAGGCTGGCCAGGCCATCCTGCAGACCAACCGGGTCAGGGTCGATCTCCTTTTCTTTCTTGGGTTGGAACAATCCGCCGCCTTCTTCTCCCTGCGAGTTATCCTCAGGCGGCGCTTCCCCTTGATTTTCTCCTGAGTTCGGGATCACGATCACCTGCGTTTCGGGTTCCTGGTTTGAGAACGGCAGGTTGCAGGCGGTAACGAGGAAAAGGATGAGAACTGCAAGCAGGGCTGCGGTTTTTGTGCGTTTTTTCATTTTTTCCTCCGTTGGTATATGAATTATTATACGATTTTTTAATTCCGTCCGAGCAATTCAGGAATTGATTTTTTATAAATGCTTACCAGTGGCGGGATGGAACTGACAAGAAAAAACACCAGTGCAAGCAGGCTCATGCCCAGAAACAACAAGGGTTCGAAATTGGGACTCACGCCGAAACCAAAAGCCGAAAAGGTCTTGAGTAATGAGAAAATGAAAAATACTGCCAGCAAGATGCCCAGCACGATCCCGGTAACCACTATGAAACCGGATTGTACAAAAAAGTATACGGAAAGGGATTTGAAACCAAATCCGACAGAGCGCAATATGCCGAACTCATGCCGCCGCAGGTATGCCAGCCGCCATAACAGGTTGGTCATGGATATGGCTGTGGCGATCCCCAATAGGATACCTAAAACGCCAAAATAGTTAAAGAAGGCGGTGATACTGCTGCCAAACATACTGCCGGTCTCTCCCCGTTGGCTGATAAGGATATCCTCCATCCACTCATCTCCCATCTGCAGCGGCCCCGTATCCGGGATGAGGTAGAGCGAGACGTCTTCTCCGTAGTTCAACAAGGTTTGCGCGTCTAACAGGCTGATCCAGGCTTCATTGTCCTGAATTGAACCGGTTTGGAAGATTCCTACCACGGTGAACTTCCTGCCGCGCAGAAGCAGGTCGTCGCCCACACCTACCTCGCGCGTGCGGGCGAGCGTTTCACCGATCATGGTCAGCCGCGAGGGATTGCCTGCCTCCAGTGGAACTCCACTGACCATGGTGAAGGAGTTGGTTTTACGGTAGTCCTCCAGGCGGATGCCGCGCATGAGTGTGCCGTTGGCCAGGTTGGTTCCTACAATTTGATGGATTTCAGGAATGGCGTCTTGGTAACCTGATGCAATTAATTGATCTCTGACGAGGGGGGAGATGCGGCTGCCGTGGATTTCGCTCAGCCCGTCGCTGTTGCCCACCACCAGCCAATCCTGCTCCAGGTTGGCGTAGAGCCTGGAGGCGCTTCTGTAATGCGAAAATAGCGTGAGGAAAGAGGCAAAAACGATGGTGAACAGCAGGATAAGCACCAGGATCAAACCCCAACGCCGCTTCATGTCTTTGATTGCCAGGAGGACAAGCGAGATCATCTTTTCACCATTCCAGGTTGCTGTGAATGTTCGACCTGGAAAGCCGAAGGGTGGGCAGCAGAACACCGACCAGCCCAAAGGCGGTGGCAAGCAGCAAGCCCAGCAGCAGGATGCGTGGCGTAATGACCACATCGAGCAGGATGGCGTTGGCGATGAGAGGGAACTTGCTGGAAATCCGCTGCAGGATTAGTACGGAAAGCCCCCAGCTTAACAGGTAAGCCATCATTACCTGTACCATGGTTCTCAACGAAAGGATGCCGCGCAGCGTGCGGTTGCTAAAACCAATGGCGTGCAGGATGACCACTTCGCGCGAGCGTTCGGACAATAATAGAAAGATGGACCCGTAGGTGCCAAACATGATCGTCAGCAGGGAAAGGATAATCAATAGAGAGGAAACGCTGGCCACGTCATCGAGGGCACGGGCGTATTGTTCGTAAAGGTGATCCACAAAAAAAGTATCGTATTTTCCCTTCAGTACGGGGTCATCGCGCAGGGTTTCTGCCACGGCATCAGCGGATGCGCCAGATGCCACTTTTACCCAGGCCATCTGGTAGATGCCACGGGTGTTGAACAACGATTCGGCAGCATCCAGGTCCATCCAGATGCTGGACGACTTTGTCCCGGGAGAGCTGATCACTCCACTGATCCGGAAATCTTTGCCGTATATTTTCACCAGATCACCGGTTTTCCACTCTGTGAGCGTCCTGGTTCCCTGACCAATGACGACTTCATCGTTGGCTGACGGCCAATTGCCCTCCACCAACTCCAGGTTGAAAATGGATGGCATGTCTGCCACTGGCGTGGCGCGCACCTGGATGAGAAAGGAGTTGACCCTCAACAACCGAAAGATCAGGGGAGAGAAAGCGTAAACCTGGTCTGGCATCAGCCTGGTAATGGGGGCAAATTCAGCTTCGGTGATGATGCTGTCACCGGGGTCAAACACGTCCCGGGCGATGACCATGAGTGAACTGCGATCACTATCCAGCTTTCCGTAGTTTTTTGAGGCTTCCGCCAGCGCGGAAAGGCACAAGTAGCCGCTGATAAAAACCAGCAGGTTGATGGTGGTGATAAGGGTGCGCCAGCCGTCCCTGGTGAGGTCTTTGGCCAGAAAAATGGACAGCTGCCAGCCCTTCTTCAGCCTCTCAGGCATGTAATATGCCGTCCTTGATCTCAATTACGCGGTCAGCTTTTTCGCACAACGCCAGGTTGTGCGTGGCCACAACAAAGGTGATCGCCAGGCGTTTGTTCAGGTCGTGCATCAGGGCGATGATTTCCCCGGCTGAGACAGAGTCGAGGTCTCCGGTGGGTTCGTCGGCAATCACCAGTTCAGGTTCACCCACAACCGCCCTGGCGATGGCCACGCGCTGCTGTTCGCCGCCTGATAGCCTGGCGGGGTTGTGTTTCAAGCGATTCTGCAACCCGAGGCTGGTGAGAATCGCGGCTGACCTTTGCCTGGCATCCTCGATGCTGACGCCGTGGGCGATGAGCGGGAGCATGGTGTTCTCCAATGCATTCAAGGAAGGCAGCAGGTTGAAGAATTGGAAAACAAAGCCTACTTTTTCGCGTCTGAAGCGGGTGAGCTGGTCTTCGCTGGCTTTTTCCAGTTTGAACCCATTGAAGTCCACAGAGCCGGAGGTGGGGTGGTCCATGCCGCCGATCAGGTTGAGAAAAGTGGACTTACCGCCGCCGCTGGGTCCGAGCAGTACCAAGAATTCTCCCGATTGTATGGTGAGGTTCACATTTCTCACCGCCTCTATGGAGCCATCCCCGGATTTGTAGGTTTTACACAGCTCGCTGATAATTATGGCCATGTTCCCTCTGCAAAAATAATACCAGTTTTAAGGAAAATTAATTCAAATTGCGCATCGATGGTCTGAAAAATAAACATAGGCTCGAAACCAGTAGCAACGCGAAGGCACTGACGAGCACAGCCACGGGCGCGCCGAATTCGCCGGCCAGCCAGCCGGCCAGTAGCGACCCGATGGGCATGCCGCCCTGGAAAATGAGGATGTACACGCTCATGATCCTGCCCCGCAATTCATCGGGGATGTGCGTCTGTATGAGGGCGTTGCTGATGTTGACCACCGACATCAGGCTCCAACCCACCACCACCAGCGCCACCAGCGAAACCGGCAGGATTTTGAACACGCCCAGGATCACCAAAGCAAAAGGCATCACCAGGTTACCCACCGCCCAGATTTTACCCCTGGCGACACGCGACCCGAGGTAGGCGATCATCAACGCCCCGGCAAGGGAGCCCAGTCCGCGTGCGGAAAGGAGCAAACCGTTGGTGCGTACATCCCCGCCCAGCACGGTGGTTGCCCAGGCAGGCATGAGGGTCATCAGGCTGAAACCGAAGATTGATACCGATCCAAGGTTGATGAGCAATGTGCGGATGTCGGCATCCCCAAACGCATGCGTGATTCCCTCCCGCAGGCTTAGCAGCGGGGATTTTTTTGCAGGTACATAAGTTTTAGGAGCGATCTTCATCATGATCAGGGCAGCCAGCACAGCGGTGAAGGAAATGGCGTTGATGGTAAAGCACCAACCCGGTCCCAGCCAGGCGTACACAAGCCCGGCAACACTGGGGCCGATGACCGTTCCCAGGTTGAACACCGAGCTGTTCAGCGCGATGGCATTGGTGAGGTCCTCCCTGGGCACCATTTCCACCACAAATGCCTGGCGGGCGGGAGCATCAAAGGCGTTGGCTGTACCCAACAGGAAAGCGAGCACAATAATGTGCCAGGCTTGCACGGTACCGGTAAAAACCAGTACGGCCAGGATAATGGCTAACACCATCATGGAAGCCTGGGTGATGAAGATCATTTTGCGCCTGGAAATACGGTCGGCGATGATGCCGCTGTACAGCGAGAACAACCAGATGGGGATACCGCCGGCAAATCCGGCTACCCCCAACAGGATGGGTGATTGGGTTATTTCATATAACAGGTATCCTTGTGCCGTGGACTGCATCCATGTGCCAATCAATGAAACAACCTGTCCGCTGAACCAGAGGCGGAAGTTGGGATGCTGCAGTGCGGCGAAGGTTTGCGAGATGCGTGCTGATGACATGACAGGAACTTTAGATGACTATATCATAAGTTTACATTAACATCCCCGCGAGGAAAAATGGGTCTTGACGGGTTGATAAAAAAGGGTACACTAGATTTATCTTATCCTTGAAAGGAGGAACCAACAACATGAGATCGGTCATCGTTTTGTGCAAACGATATTGTTGTGCGCCTCCTGAGGGTTTGCGGGAATAAGTATCCTTATCGATATCCTGCCACAGGTGCGCCGCACCTGTGGTTTTTTGTTAATGCCACCCTCGTTATCAGATTGATTTTACAAAGCAGGAAGAAAATGAATTATCGAATAGCAAGTGATCTTGATGAGCTTGATGAACAAGAAGGTATCAGAGAACCAGTTCAACGGGCAAAGGCGAACCAGCCGCAGCGCAAAGGCAGGATACTGGTCAAGCAAAAAGGCGCGCAGCAGGTCGAAAAAAAGGTAAACCCTTTTGACGAAACCAGCTATCCCTACTCCTACCATGCCTCTCTGCATGAAAAGCAGTGGATGATGGACTCGTTGAGCGAGTTCCATGAGCAGAAATGGATTGAGGACGTGCTGCAGATGGTGAAGGGAGGCAAGGAAGCCACGGTTTATCTTTGTGTTGCGCCAGGCAACATGGCACAGCATTGGCTGGCCGCCAAGGTCTACCGCCCCAGGCGCTTCCGCAACCTGAAGAAGGACCACCTTTACCGCGAGGGGCGCGACCAGCTGGACGCGACCGGCAGGATCATCCTGGACGATCGCGCGCACCACGCCATGCAGAAAAAGACCTCTTATGGATTAGGCTTGCTGCATTCCTCCTGGGTGGGGCACGAGTTCCGCACCATGCAACTACTGGCGGAAGGTGGGCTGGACATGCCCAGTCCTTACGTGAGCAGCGACAACGCCATCCTCATGGATTACGTGGGCGATCTGGCAGGGGCAGCGCCAACATTGAATACTGTGAGCCTCACCACCGGGGAAGCCACGCAGCTCTTTCAGCGCGTGGTGCACAACATCGAACTGATGCTTTCGCTGAATCGTGTGCACGCGGACCTGTCTGCCTACAACATACTCTACTGGGAAGACAGTCCCTGGTTCATTGATTTTCCGCAGGCCATCAACCCGGACGAGAACCACAATGCCTGGTGCATCTTTCAGCGTGACGTGATGCGCGTCAGTGAGTACTTCGAGAGCCGGGGGGTGCACACAGGCTGGCAAGCCCTGGCACGCAAGTTGTGGACGGGGAGGGGTTCTGCCTTAGCCCCTGAGCTTGACCCGGCATACCTGGACCCGGAAAGCAAGGAAGACCTGGAGTTGTGGAAGAAACAAAACAGGAAATAAATTGATCCGAAAAACCGGAGAATAGCCTGAGGAAACTCAGGCTTTTTAGTTCCTGGTTTCGCTATTAACGGTTGATATATAATCAAACCAAGTTGATGAATAGAACCATGAGTAAATTATTCAATTCACACATAGGAAAGAAGGTGGTTTCCCTGGTATTTTCCGATGCAAGTTTCCTGATACCGGCAGAGCGGCTGCGCGAAACAAAGCACTGGTTGGCAATCCGCCACCCGCATCCGGCATATCCTTTGCACCTCCTGCTGTTACCGAAGCATGCCTACGCGGATTGGTGTGCTATTCCGCTGAGTGAGGCAGGGATATTTTCTGAATTTCTGGAGATCTCTCAAGGGTTGGTACGAGAATTTGCACTGCAGGAAAACGGCTATCGACTTATCTTGAATGGCGGTAAAAACCAGGAGTTCCCCCATCTTCATTTTCACCTGGTTTCAGGCGATCCATATTAAATGATTCGAGGTATATATGAACGAAGTAATCAACACCATTTTCAAGCGCCGCAGCATCCGCAAGTTCACAGACCAGCCAGTGGAACTCGAAAAGCTGGAGCTGCTGCTGCAGGCGGCCATGGCTGCCCCCACCGCCAGTAACGGTCAACCCTGGGAGTTCGTGGTGCTCACCGAGGCGGATGTGCTCGAGCAACTGCGCAAGGCGCTGCCGTTTGCCAAGATGAACGCTCCCGTGGCCATCTGTGTGTTGGGCAGCACACGCATGCAGAAAAACAAATCCGGGCTCAAGTTCTGGGTGCAGGACTGCAGCGCTGCCACCGAGAACATCCTGCTGGCGGCGGTCTCGCTTGGGTTGGGTACTGTCTGGGTGGGGGTTCACCCGGTCAACATGTTCATCCGCAGCGTGGAGAACATCCTCAACCTGCCCGATGGCGTATCTCCCCTGAACCTGATCTTTGTTGGTTACCCGGCAGAAGAGAAAGAACCGCGCACCCAGTACGAGGACTCGCGGGTGCACTGGGGACCTTTTCCGGAAACAGGAAAGGGCAAAAAAACGCCAATCGGGATCTTCCGCAAGGACGAAATTGAACTGGAGGAGTGAGGCGATGCCGGCAAAGATCAGTGAAATGTCCTTCGCGGATTACGAAGATGCCCTCAAGCTCTGGGAACGCTGCGAGGGCATTGGGCTGAGCGACGCGGACGAACCCGGGGCGATGCGGCGCTTCCTGGAAATGAACGCGGGATTCAACTTCGTTGCCCGTTTGGAGGATGAGGTTGTGGGTACGGTTTTGTGCGGAACCGACTGGCGCAGGGGTTACCTTTATCACCTGGCGGTAAACCCCCGCTTCCGCCGTCAGGGCATCGGTCGGGAGCTGGTGGAGCGGGTATTTGCCAGCCTCAAGGAGCGCGACATTCACAAGTGTCACATCATGGTGTTCGGCACCAACCAACTGGGACTGAAGTTCTGGCGGGAGACCGGCTGGGTGACAAGGCTGGAGATCGTGCTCATGTCTTATGACCTGAGCACTTCCTGTGGCGGTTCACCCTGTTAGGCTGGGGCAATCCACGCGGATGGCACGTATTTCGTTACAATATAATGAAAAAGTAAGTGCTTTAGAGTAGCTTGATGCGACAAATTTGTGTTTATCGATCCTCACCCCAAACCCCTCTCCATCCACCACTGGATGGAGAGGGGCAGGGGAGAGGCTGGAGTTAAAGAGTGGATCGTTTGTTCAACACCGGAATGTTGTTACCAGGATATATTTCCATGATCATGAATAAATTGGGCATCCTTTTTCTGGCAGGTATGCTGTTGGCGGGTTGTGAACGCCCTGCAACGCTGACAGACGGGTCTCCCATATCCGGTATCCAACCTGCTGGCGCGGAAACCCCTCAAGATCCCGGCACAACCATTCCACCCCTGGATTGGAGCAACTTTCCTGAACAATTGCCAAAATCGATGAAAGGCTATGAGCTGGTTTCCTGGCAGGTTGACGAGGGCTGGAATTACACGTTGATCACCGGAACCAACCGCGAAAAGACTTTTGAAGAGCTCATCTCGCCCGGTAACACCGTGGACGAGAACGGTTATGTAAAGTTGACCGTGAGTGGACTGCCGCAGATCAAGCAGGTGATCAGCCACCTGCCAGCTGGTGAGCAGATCATATGGAGCGGAATTACGCTGGATGACCAGGTGACCGAAGGAACGCTCTACTTTGCTTACCCGCCCCATGAAGTGATTCTGGAGTTATTCATGTATTGCCAGGAACGCGGCATTGACTTGATCACCACACAAACACAGGATACTGACCTATGATCGACCCGACCCTTCCCCTGATCGACCTGCACCACCACCTGGATGGCAGCATTCGGCTTGAAACCATCCTGGACCTGGGGCTGCAGCATAACCTGCCCCTGCCTGCCAGGACGCTCGAAGGACTGCGCCCATTTGTGCAGGTCTCAACCCCCCAGCCCGGGGTGATGAAATTCATCGAGAAGTTTGAGTGGATGACCGGCGTGCTGGTGGATTACGAAGCTTGCCGCCGGGTGGCTTTTGAGAACGTGGAGGATGCCTTCCGTGAGGGCATTGATTATATTGAGCTGCGCTACAGCCCGTGGTTCATGGCGGAGGCGCACGGGTTGGAGCCCGAGGGCGTGGTGGAGGCGGTGACGGACGGCATCCGCGCCGGTATGGCAGCATACGACATCCGCGTCAACCAGCTGGGCATTCTCTCTCGCCATTACGGCCCGGAGATTGCCATGAAGGAATTGGATGCTGAACTTGCGTACGCCGATGCCTTTGCCGGGTTGGACCTGGCAGGGGATGAGGCGCACTTCCCCGGCGACCTGTTTGTTCCGCACTTCAAAAAAGCTCGTGAAGCCGGCTGGCGCATCACCGTCCACGCGGGAGAGGCTGCCGGACCGCAATCGATCTGGCAGGCCGTGCGGGAGTTGGGAGCTGAGCGCATCGGGCACGCGGTGCACGCTCCGGAAGACCCGGCTTTGCTGGATTTCCTGCGAGAACGACGGGTGGGCATTGAATGCAACCTGACCAGCAACGTTCAGACCAGTACGGTGGCGGATTATCCTTCCCATCCGATGAAACTGTTCCTGGAAAAGGGCTTGCTGGCCACCCTCAACACTGATGACCCGGGCATCAGCGCCATTGACCTGCACTACGAATACGAAGTGGCTGCCCCCAAAGCCGGACTGACCCCCGTAATGATCCGCCAGGCGCAAGAAAACGCATTGACCACAGCTTTCCTCTCCGAAGAAGAAAAGCAAGCCCTGTTGCGCAAGCGGGCAGGCCGGGCATGAAGCGTGTTTTCTTGCCTGTGCTATAATTTTCAAACCTGAACGGAATTGTTGAAAAGATGAAATATCTGATTACTGGTGCTGCGGGTTTCCTGGGGTCTGCCCTTGCCAACCGCCTGGTCATGGACGGTCACAGCGTATTGGGCGTGGACGACCTCTCCACGGGAGATCCCAAAGCGCTGCTCGGCGACGTGCAATTTGTGCTTGGAGACGTGAACGACCGTTCCAAGCTATGGACTTTGCTGCAGGGTATTGATTGTGTCTATCACCTGGCAGCCAAGGTGTCCGTACCAGAATCCGTGCTCTATCCGCGCGAATACAACCAGGTGAACGTGGGCGGGACGGTCACCCTGATGGAAGCGATGCGTGACGTGGGAGTGAGCCGCGTGGTTCTCATCTCCTCCGGCACGGTGTACGGCAACCAGCCTCTGCAGCCTGTGAACGAGGTTTTCCTCGCCAATCCCGAATCTCCTTACGCGGTTTCCAAGCTGGCGGCGGAATACTACGTACGCACGATCGGCTCTTTGTGGCACATTGAGACGGTGGCACTCAGGGTGTTCAATGCCTATGGCCCAGGTCAGCGCATCCCGCCGGTGCACACCCCGGTGATCCCCAACTTCCTGCGCCAGGCCTGGGAAAATGGCACCATCGTCATCCATGGAGATGGCAACCAGACGCGTGATTACGTTTTTGTGGAGGATGTGGTGGAAGCCATGGTTTCCGCCTCCACCGCGCCTGATGTTGACCGCCTGACCATCAACGTGGGCAGCGGTACTGAAACCAACATCAAGGACCTGGCCAGGTTGGCGATCGAGGTCACGGGCGGGCGTCCGGAGATCGTCTATAACCCGCGCAACGAGGGTGGTCTCAGCCGGTTGTGCGCCGATCTACGCCTGGCTCGCGAAAAACTGGGTTACCAGCCACGCACCTCTTTGATCGACGGATTAAAGCTGACGATGGAACATGATATCCATTCCTTTCCGCAAGCCGAGGAAAAGTAGAGAATGGTCAGTAATTGGTGATTCGTGATTAGTAATTTGTTATCGGGGAATTAAGTAAGGATTTTTTGCAGGCATCTGGTTTTGATATTCCAGACAAGGCAAGTGCCCGGTTACCGGGCATTTTTGTTTCCACTGCATCCTGAGCCCAAATACATCCAAAAGGATGCGGACCAGTCCTTTTGTGTATAATACCTGTATGACCTCCCTGCCAGACACGTTTTTTGCCGGAGAAGTGACCGAAGTTGCCCGCAACCTGCTGGGAAAGCGGCTGGTGCGCTTGCATATGGGCAAGCGGATTTCCGGTATTATTATCGAAACGGAAGCCTATCGCGGAGAGGATGACCTGGCCTGTCATGCGCGCAATGGAAAAACCGAGCGCAACGCCGTGATGTACGGAAGACCGGGTTGCGCGTATGTGTACTTCACCTACGGCATGCACTGGTGCCTGAACGCCGTATGTGGTCCGGAGGGTTTCCCGGCGGCTGTGCTCATCAGGGCAATCGAACCGCAGGAGGGTGTGGACTTCATCGCTGCCCGGCGGACTGGCAGACCCCGCGCTGAATGGTGCAGCGGACCCGCGCGGGTGTGCAAGGCGCTGGAGATCGACCGGGCGCTGAACGGGGTTACCCTGTGTGATGACGAAAGCCCCTTGTGGATCGAGGACGGCACACCCATTGCTGATCAATTCGTCAAACAAACACCGCGGGTGGGTATTTCACGTTCGCCTGAACCCTGGCGGTCAAAGCCGTGGCGCTACGTGGTGACGAACCTGGAGTTGGAACTTGGCGTATAACGAAGCAGACCTTTACCGTTCCATGCTGCGCATCCGGCTTTTTGAAGAAACCGTGCTCGACGAATTCAAGCGGGGTGTCTTTTCAGGTACCACGCATACATCGATGGGGCAGGAAGCCAGTGCAGTGGGAGTAATCCGTCCCATGCAGCAGGATGACGTGATCGTCACCAACCACCGCTGCCACGGGCACTTCCTGGCATACGGCGGTGACATGCGCGCCTTGTTTGCGGAGCTGATGGGCAGGCAAACCGGGGTTTGCGGCGGCAGAGGCGGCTCGCAACACATTCACTGGCGCAACTTGTATTCCAATGGCGTGCAGGGCGGCATCGTGCCCATCGCCGTCGGGATGGCATTGGCCGAGAAGCAAAAAGGCAGTGGCGCAGTGGTGACCGTTTTTATCGGCGATGGCACGCTGGGCGAGGGAGTGATCTACGAGGGATTCAACATGGCCGCCTTGTGGCGGGCGCCGCTTTTGATCGTGGTGGAGAACAACCACATTGCCCAGACCACACCGAGCGAACTGACCCTGTCGGGCAGCATCGCGGGACGATTTGATGCGTTTGGCATCCCCGCGCGGGAACTGGATGCAAGCGATGTAAGCCAGGTGCTGGCGGTGGCAGAACGCGAACTGACCCTCACCCGGACGGAACAATTCCCGAGGGCGTTGATCCTGGATACGGTTCGTTTGGGACCGCACTCCAAGGGAGACGACACCCGTGACCCTGAACTCATGGCCAGGATTAAGGCGCAAAAAGATCCATTATTGTCCCTGGAGAAACGACTGGACGATGATGTCATTCTGAAGATAAAACAGGAATCGCTGCAGGAAGTGCAGCGCGCATTTGCGCAAGCCCTGGCTGACCCGCAGTCCACGCTGCAGGGAGAGCAGGCATGACGCACACAGTATTGGACTCCCTCAACGCGGGTTTGCTGGCTGCCATGCAGGCGGATGATCGCGTGCTGCTGCTGGGCGAGGATATCCTCGATCCGTATGGTGGGGCGTTCAAGGTGACGCGCGGATGCTCAACGGCTTTTCCGGAGCGTGTACTCACCACGCCGATCTCAGAAGCGGGACTGGCGGGGGTGACCGCGGGTATGGCGCTGCGCGGGCTGCGGCCCGTGCTGGAAATCATGTTCGGCGATTTCACCACGTTGATCGCTGACCAGTTGATCAACCACATCAGTAAATTCCGGTGGATGTACAACAACACCGTCAACCTGCCGCTGGTGATCCGTACGCCCATGGGCGGCAGGCGCGGGTATGGTCCCACCCATTCACAGACGCTGGAAAAGCATTTTTTGGGAATTCCCGGCCTCACCGTGTTTGTGCCAGTGAATTTTCACATGGATACCCCGGGAACTGATCCCGGAGGGTTGCTGCGTGCAGCGATAGTGCAATCGGCGGATCCGGTGCTTTTTGTCGAGAACAAGCTGCAATACCTGTTGCCTGTGTACACCCCGGCAGACATGCCCGAGTTGGTGGTCGAAACAGTTTCCTCAACTTTGGTTGACCAAGTGCCCTCACCCGTGATGCGCATGAGCGTCAGGGGTGCACCCCCGCCAACGGTGACGCTCACTGCGTATGGGTACATGGCAGAGCTCACCCGGCAGGCGATGATCAGGCTGGCTTACGATGAGGAGATCTTCGCTGAGCTGATCGTTCCAACACGGCTGGCACCTTTTGATATCGACGCATTAATGAAGTCGCTTTCCCACACTGGTCGTCTGGTGGCGGTGGAGGAGGGCGGGCGCACGCTTGGCTGGGGAGCGGAGATCCTGGCAAGGGTGATGGAGGCTGGTAATTCCCGGCCGATCAGTGCCTGCCGGGTGGCAGCACGCGACCTGCCGGTGCCGGCGGCTCCCTCATTGGAAAGCGCAATCCTGCCCCAGATCGAAGATATTCTCACCGCGGTGAGAAAGGTGGTAAAAACGAATGAGTGACCCCATTCCCGTACTCGTGCCGTTGGTGAATCCAAACGAAACCGATTCCATCCTGTCTGACCTGAGGGTCAGTGAAGGACAAAAGGTTACCAGGGGTGATGTGCTGGCTGAATTTGAAACCACCAAGTCCACGGCGGAATTGCACGCGGAGCACGATGGATTTGTGTTGGGTTTGTTTCATAAAACCGGTGATACCCTGCGGGCGGGCGAACGCTTGTGCTACCTGGCGGATGCCCCCGGCACAAAATTACCGCCAGAGACTGTGAACGGGAAAATACCAATAATCCCGCCGTCAGATGACCTTCCGCAGGGACTGTGCATCACCCGCCCGGCGCTGGAGCTGGCCAGGAAACGCAAGGTCAACCTGGAAGACCTACCCAGGGGAGTTTTGGTCACCGAAAGTTCACTGCTTGCCACAATCGGTGAGGTTAAAGTCCAGGCAGATCCGTCTGCGCTGGTCATTTACGGAGGCGGCGGTCACGCCAAGAGCCTGGTGGACCTCATCCGCGCTGAAGATAAGTATCGCATCGATGCCATTGTGGATGACGGCATCCCGGCCGGGACGCGCATCCTGGATATTCCGGTGTTGGGCGGCGGCGAACTGCTGCCAATGTTGCACGCCAAAGGCGTCCGCAAGGCGGTCAATGCTGTGGGCGGCATTGGTAATATACAACCGCGGTTGTTGGTCTACCAGAAACTGGCTGACGCCGGTTTTAAGGTGGTCAGCGTGATCCATCCGCGCGCGTTTGTGGAACCCGGCGCAGTGATCGCGGAAGGATGCCAGGTGTTCTTTAACGCCTACATTGGCAGTGATGTGCGGGTGGGCTTTGGCGCCATCGTCAACACTGGCGCGATCATTTCGCATGATTGCCAGCTTGGACCCTATTCCAACATCTCCCCGGGTGCGATTCTGGCTGGTGCTGTGACCGTGGGCGAGCGTGCCCTGGTGGGCATGGGGGTAACCATTAACCTGGGTGTAAAGATCGGAGCCGGTGCGCGCATTGGCAACAGCGCGGTGGTAAAAGGCGACGTTCCCGAAAACGGTATTGTCCGTGCCGGGGCAACCTGGCCTGTTAATTCCTGATCAGAAGGTCGAAAACGGATATCTGTAGACCGCGGACTTGCGGAGGAATCACCCTGCGTAGTGGTAAAATCAGCAGGGATTCACGTTAATTCAAGAAAGTAATCATCATATCAATCATAGGCCAGGACTAACGAACCTGGCTTAACGACCAGAACGAGGCGATAAATGTTCAAGAAAACCACAACGCCGCTGCCAGTAACACCCCAGAACGTGGACCGGGTTACCTCGGTGCTGGGTCCGGGAATCAACTGGACCGGAAACCTGGGCGGCAAGGGCGGCATTCGTATTGAAGGCACATTTGAAGGCGAGGTGGCCATCCGCGGATTGGTGGTCATCGGTGAGACCGGGCGTCTCACCTGTAAGAACCTGAGAGCGAATAACGTGATCGTGGCAGGTGCTGTGAAAGGCAACATCACCGCAGAAAAACTGGAGATCCGTTCCACGGGGCGTGTGTGGGGCGATGTGGTCACCACTGCTTTTGCCACGGAAGAGGGAGCTTTTCTGCGCGGGCAGGTGCGCATGGAAGACAAGGTGGAATTGGGACTTGAGGAAAGCGCGCCTCCCGCTCCCGCGTCCATGGACGCAGAACAACCGACAGAACCGGTGACGGGCAGAAAAGTGGCAGGAGAGTAAAAAAGGATGGAATTGACTTACTGGTTGGGATATGCAAGCGAATGGTTGGGCGTTATCGCAGTGGTGATGATCGCCGGCGTGAGCCCCCTTCTCAAAAAAGTGCGCAGACTCGAATTCCGTTTTCCACGGCGCGAAGCGACCTTTGCCCTCAGCCTTTTTGCACTGATCTACTTCTTTGCTTTCCAATATTTTTCCAGTAATATTTTTGCCTTCCTAAAGAATGCCGCCGGGGCATTCCAGGGGGGGGAGGTCGCGCAGCGCATGCTGCTGGCCGTGATCTCGCTGCTGCCTTTCATCCTTGCGCTGCTGTTGCGCGGACAACCCTTCAAGAGCGCGGGCTGGAGCAGGGATAACCTGCGTCCTGGGCTCACCGTGGGGTTGATGCTGGTGGTCGTGGCGGTATTCCTGCGCGGCAAGTTCCTTACCCTTTTGAATGGCCTGGAACCAGGGCAATCCAGCCTGTTGCTTGTGCTGCTGCTCCTGTGCGCAGCAGAAGAAACCATCTTCCGGGGTTACCTCCAATTGCGGCTGATGAGCTTCTTAGGGACCACCTGGGGCTGGCTGGCAACCGCGGGCCTGTACCTGCTGTGGCAATTACCGGGAAGGTTGTGGTTACATCCGTTCGGTGAGATCTGGGTCGACCTTGTGGTGGCGCTCATCCAGGGCCTGCTGCTGGGGTGGATCATGCGCAAAACAGGTCACGTCACTGCGACCATTCTCTACCGGGCAGTTGCCACCTGGCTGTTATTCCTGTAAGTTGTTCTCCTGAAAGTTGATCCCATTATGCGAATTTCCCGTTTGTTCAGTCAGACATTAAGAGAGACTCCCGCAGACACTGAAGTGGTGAGTCATCAGCTGCTGGTTCGGGCAGGTTTCATCCGCCAGTTGGGGGCAGGCATTTTCAACTATCTCCCTCTTGCCCAGCGCAGCCTGACGCGTATTATGGCCATTATGCGCGAAGAAATGAACGCCATCGGCGGGCAGGAAATCCTCATGCCCGTGGTGCAACCCGCTGATGTTTGGAAAGAGACCGGAAGGTATTACCAGATCGGCAGCGAGATGGGCCGGTTCACTGATAAATCGGAGCACGACATGGTACTGGCGATGACCCATGAAGAAGTGGTGGCAGACCTGGTACGAGGTGTCATCCGCTCCTACCGGCAACTGCCTGCCCTCGTTTACCATCTGCAGACCAAGTGGCGTGACGATCCACGTCCGCGCGCCGGGTTGATCAGGGTGCGCGAGTTCATCATGCTTGATTCCTACAGCCTGGATTCCGATTGGGAAGGACTGGACGCGCAATACCAGGCGCATTACGAAACTTATTTCCGTATCTTCAATCGCTGCGGACTTTCAACGGTTGCGGTTCAATCGGATACGGGCATGATGGGCGGAAAACTGGCACACGAGTATATGTACCTATCTCCCATTGGCGAAGACAGCCTGTTGTTCTGCGATGGATGCGGGTATTCAGCCAACCGCCAGGTAGCGGTGGTGAAGAAACCGGAACCCGACGTGGAAACCCCACTCCCCCTGGAAAAGGTGGCCACACCCGGCGCGAGTTCGATCGAAGAACTGGCTGCGTTCTTGAAGGTTCCCGAGTCACGCACCGCAAAAGCCGTATTTTTCACCGCCGTAGTGGAGGATGAGGAAGGTGTTCAGAGCGACGAATTGATCTTTGCGGTGGTGCGTGGAGATATGGAAGTGAATGAGACCAAGATCGTCAACCTGCTGAAAGCGCGCGAACTGCGTGTGGCAACCAACGACGAGATCCTCAAGGCGGGGGCATTCCCCGGCTACGCCTCACCGGTGGGATTGAAAAACGTGAAGGTGATCGTCGATGACCTTATCCCGCGCTCGTCCAACCTGGTGGCAGGTGCCAACGAAGCCGGCTTTCACTTGCTCAACGTGAACTACGGGCGTGATTATTCCGCTGAAGTGGTGGCGGATATCACCGCAGCCCGTGAGGGGGACCAGTGTCCGCATTGCGGAGCGGGGTTGCGCCTGGCGCGTGGTGTGGAAGTGGGCAACATCTTTAAACTTGGCACGCGCTACACCGATGCGCTTGGCTGTACTTTCCTCAATGATCGCGGTGAAAGCCAGCCTGTGATCATGGGGTCCTACGGAATTGGAGTAGGGCGCCTGTTGGCCTGCGTGGCTGAGGAACATCACGATGAACACGGTCTCACCTGGCCAGTGGCTGTGGCTCCATACCCTGTTCACATTGTAGGGCTGCCGGGAAAAACAACGGATACCGCAACTGTGGCGAACGATATTGAAACCAGCCTGACCACTGCGGGGATGGAACCCCTGTTGGACGACCGGGATGAATCTGCCGGGGTCAAGTTCGCTGATGCTGACCTGATCGGGTTGCCACTGCGCCTCACGGTGAGTGAACGAGCGCTCAAGCAGGGCGGTGTGGAGTTCAAGGTTCGTAAAAGTGGAGAGAGCTGGATCGTCCCAACGCAAGACGTTGTGGAAGAGGCGAGAAAATTCTTGTCCGGTGTAAGTTAACGGGATAGAAGAGAGTACAATTCAGTCCATGACCAATCCGAAACCATTAGTTCCCATGTCCCTGCCTGACATCACGGATGCAGAGCGCGAAGCGGTGATGCAGGTGCTGCAGACTCCCAACCTGAGCATGGGTCCGCAGATCGATGCCTTTGAAAAAGCCATAGCCGATTTCATCGGTGCCCGGCATGCCATTGCGGTCAGCTCCGGCACCGGCGGGCTTCACCTTTGCGTGCGTGCTGCTGACATTCAACAGGGGGATCTGGTGATCACCAGCCCCTTTTCTTTTATTGCCTCCACCAACGTCATCCTGTTTGAAAAAGCCATCCCGGTATTTGTGGATGTTGACCCGCTGACAGGCAACCTTGACACTGAACAGGTGGCACAGGCAGCCCGTGACCTCACCCGCGGGGGGCAGGCAGTGCGGAAGTGGCTGCCGCGGCTCGGCGCGGAAAACCCCGGAAAGCTCAAAGCCATCCTGGCTGTGGATGTATTTGGTCAACCCGCTGATTACGACCGCCTGACTCAGATTGCCAGGGAGTACAACCTGGTGCTTATCGAGGATTCCTGTGAAGCCCTGGGTGCTGAGTATAAAGACCGTAAAGCCGGGATGCTGGGGCATTTTGGTGTTTTTGCCTTCTACCCCAATAAACAGATTACCACCGGAGAGGGCGGAGTAATCGTCACTGATGACCAGAATGCTGCTGACTTTATGCGCGCGTTGCGCAGCCAGGGGAGAGCCCCGGGTGATACCTGGTTGCAGCACACGCACATGGGTTATAACTACCGCCTGGATGACATGAGCGCTGCCATTGGCCGGGTTCAGATGAGCCGCATCGAGGAATTGTTGGGCAAACGTGAACGGGTGGCAGCCTGGTATACCCATAAACTGTCTACACTCAAAGGTGTGCAGGCTCCACAGGTCATTGCTGATACCACGCGGGTTTCCTGGTTTGTGTACGTCATCCGTTTTGAAAAGGGATTGAACAGGGATTCGATCGCTGCCAGGTTGAATAATATGGGAATTCCTGTGCGTCCGTATTTTCTGCCCATCCACCTGCAACCCTACCTTGTGAAACAATTCGCTTACCAGCGCGGTGATTACCCGGTGACCGAAGACCTTGGCGACCGCGGTCTGGCGCTTCCTTTCTCCGGAATGATGACGGAAGAGCAGGTTGACCTGGTGTGCGAATTGCTATCTCAATCCCTGACATAGATCCCCACCCCGGGCAATCATGACTGGTCCTCAAAAGTTTTACCCTCCTCAGAATCCAGGCCTGGCTCTGCACATCATCGTGATCCTGCTGATCATGGGTGGAATCACGGCGTTGCTGGTGCTGGCTTTTTCACAACCACCGGGATTTCTACTAATTCTGATGATCCTGGGTCTGCTGGCACTCATTGCCCTGTTGCCACTGGCTGCCTACCGGGGCTATGCCCTGGTGAGGGCAAGTTACGAACTTGACAGGGACGGTTTGCGGGTAAGTTGGGGGCTGAGGCAGGAAGACATTCCCATGTCAGAGGTCATCTGGGTGCGGCAGGCAGCTGAGGTTGATCCTCAAATGCGTCTGCCGGTTTTCTCGGCAACCGGGGCAATCCTGGGGAATGCTATGCACGCGGACCTGGGATCTCTTGAGTTCCTCGCCAGCAGTGCGCAGGACCTGGTCATTGTATCTACTATAAATAAAACCCTGGTGCTATCTCCTGAAGACCCCGTGGAGTTTGACAGAATCTTTCAGCGTTTTATTGAGATGGGCAGTCTCACTCCCATTGAACCTTTCACTGCCCAGCCTGCAGCCTTCTTTCGAGAAGTATGGGCGAACAGGTTCGCCAGGACACTGGTAACCATCTACGCCGTACTCTCTTTGTTGCTGCTTGTGCTCACAGGTGTGTTGATTCCCTTAAGAGAGGCAGTCTCTTTGGGATTTGATCTCAACGGCATACCGCTGGAGGCGGTTCCATCGGGAAGGCTGTTGTTATTGCCCGTCCTTTGCATGCTGTTCACTCTAACCGGGCTGATCATGGGATTCTTTTTCTATCGAAAACCGGAAAACAGGGTGATCCCATTTTTCATCTGGACTGCAGGGATCCTAACTTCTTTCCTATTCATTGTGGCTACACTGGTGCTGTTTTTTACTGCACAGGTCTGAGGGAAACTTGCATCTTCTTCCACAATTCCTGGTTGCCAGCCTGCTTGCGCTGCTTGTTGCCGTAGCAGCCTATTATTTTAGGGCACTGAGTTTTAGCGGTGCAGCGGCTGCCTTTGTACTGGGAAGCATCGTCTTTGGATTGGGCGGGTTGGAATGGGCAATCATCCTGATCGTTTTTTTCGTTACCTCAAGCGGGTTATCCTTTTTATTCCGCAGAAGGAAATCGAAGGTTGAGGAAAAATTTTCAAAAGGCTCCAGGCGTGACGCCGGGCAGGTGATCGCCAATGGCGGCATGGCAGGATTGATGGTCTTGCTGCATTTTGCATTTCCACAATCACTGCTGCCCTGGGCGGGGTTTTGCGGGGCTCTTGCGGCTGCCACGGCAGATACCTGGGCGACAGAATTGGGGGTCTTGAGCCCTCGCCAGCCGCGACTGCTGAGCAACTGGAAACCCGTACCTGCAGGAACCTCCGGAGGAGTTAGCCTCACGGGAACCGCTGCAGCATTGTTCGGATCGCTGGTCATCGCACTTTCGTGCCTCATATACTGGCCATTAACTGGATTCGAGGGTAGCCTGGGTTGGGTCGTGAGCGCTGTTGTGCTGTTCAGCGGGTTGGCAGGCAGCCTAGTGGATTCGCTGTTGGGTGCCACCATCCAGGCAGTCTATCATTGCCCGGTTTGTGACAAGGAAACTGAAAAACACCCGCTGCACAGTTGTGGTACAGCCACACAGCGTGTGCGCGGACTGGCCTGGTTGAATAATGACTGGGTGAATCTGTTTTGCACCGCGGGCGCGGTGATACTGGCAATTACCTTAATCGCGATTATTCAATAAAAAAACCAGTTGCCTGGTTTTATTTTTTTCTAGATTTGGGTTTTGGGGCAGGTTCAACATCCAACCTGTAACCGACCCCGCGCAAGGTGCGGATGAATTTTGGGCGGCGGGGGTTTTCTTCAATGGCCTGCCGCAGCCAGCTCATGTGTACATCCAGCGAGCGTGTATCGATGGTGTAATCTGTTTCCCAGGCTTCGCGGAATAAGGTTTCTCGTTCAACCACTTCTCCAGCGTGTTCGAGCAGGATGCGGAAAATGGTGGTCAGCCGGGGAGTCAGCTGGATCTGTTTTTCGCCATGGATGACCCTCTTCTGACTAACATCCAGCAGGAAAGGACCAGCACAAACCCCGCCGTTATTCTTGATGGGCATCAATTGCCGGATACGGTTGGCTAATTTTTGCAGGGTGAAGGGTAGTACCAGGATGGTGTTCGCACCATAATTATCGTTAGGGTCACTGTCCGGGTCAATCACCAGGATGATGGGCAGAGAGGAATTCCTGTCGTGGATCGACTGGCAAATGCGCTTCCCGCTGGAACGCATGGAGGATGCGTCGATGATCACCAGGTCCGGCGTGGCGTTTTCCAGCCGGGCAAGGGCGGCTGTACCACTGGGCACGCTTTCAACCAGGTAGCCTTTTTTCGTCAGCCCGGCAGTAAACGAGGGATGATCGGTTCTTTTTCCTTCAACAAGCAAGATCTTTGAACTAAACAATCGACAATTAATCCATTCTTCGTTTTTACTGGTCGAAAAAAATCCCTGGCAGTTCAGTAGAATAAAATTTGTAGAAAGATGTTCAAAATAATTAAAAATGAAGAGCCACGCTCAAAACCGACCGGCAGGTGTTTTGAGATGGCGTTCTTTGATAACCCGCCTCACGGATTTTCATTATACCTTAAACTTAAAAAATGCAATAAGAAAAACCTGAATTCTTAAGAAATCGTATCGAAGTTGCAGAGGGAAAAAGCGCGTGTTAGAATAATGAGAGGGTTAAAAATGTGCGGAGGTTTTGGATGACCGAGCTGGTCGAAGTCTTGATCGATAGCGTCAGGGTGAGTCTCACCAATCAACAGCGAATCGTGATGTTGCGTGAAGCGAACATTGAAAGGTATCTTCCCATCTGGATTGGTCCCTTTGAGGCCGAGGCAATCACGATATCCCTGCAGGAGATTGAAGTCGCACGCCCTCAAACGCACGACCTGTTGATTCAAACCCTGGATAAGTTGAACGCCCGGCTGCTCAGAGTGGAGATTGCCGCGCTTAAAGGCGAGGTCTTTTATGGCAACCTGGTTGTGGAAATGCAAGGTCAGCCCCACCTTATCGATGCCAGGCCTTCGGATTGCATCGCTTTGGCGGTGAGAGCTCACGTGCCCATCCTGGCAGCCAGGGACGTGCTTCAGCAAGCGGGTATCGTCCCGGAGGTTGACTTACAGGATCAGATTCTTCAAGAGGAGCATGAGGCAACTGGCGCTGAACCGCTTGAGACCGAACCTGAAGAAGCTAAGAAAAGGTTGTCTGTCTTCGAGGAATTCCTCCAGAATGTGAACCTGGACGAACCTCCTGGTGACCAGGAAGACACTGAGAATCTAGGGGATGATGGCAACAAGGACCAATAAATCCCCATTAATATCGAGCAAGTTGACAAAGGAAAGCCATGGGTAATTTTCCTGGGTACGAAGAAGAATCATCAACGGTTATCCAAACTCAGCCCAATAACCCGGAGGCTGAAGAAGCTGTGCTGGGGTCCGTCCTGCTCAATCCGGATTCCTACTACGAGATTGCCCAGATCCTGCAGCCGGAGGATTTTTACATCATCCGCAACCAGTGGATATGGAGTTCCTTCATCCGTTTGCATGAGAAACGGATCCCGATCGACATTTTAACCATCAGCCAGGACCTGCAGGAGCACAATCAGCTCTCCGAGATTGGCGGGCAGGCATACCTGCTGGCACTTGTGAACCAGACACCCACCTCGCTGCACGCTGAAGCGTATTCGCACATTGTCGAACAGAACGCGGTCCGCCGGCGCATGCTGGTGTCGGCCAATGAGATGGCGAAACTGGCTTACGACCAGGAAAAGGAAGTGGATACCATCATCAACGCGGCGGAACAGTCGGTGTTTGGCTTGAGCTCGCGGCGAGTGCGGCACGACCTGGAACCGATCGAGCGGGTTTTGAGCGCTTATTACGACCAGGTGGACGAGTTATCAAAACATGATGAGGAAATCTTTGGCGTGCCCACCGGGTTAAAAGATTTGGATCGTCTACTCGGAGGTCTGCAAAAGTCTGACCTGCTCATCGTTGCAGGGCGCCCCGGCTCCGGTAAGACAGGTTTTCTGCTTTCGGTGGCCAAGAACGCGGCGCAAAAATACAAGAAAAATGTGGCTATGTTCTCACTTGAAATGTCCAACACGCAGCTTGTGCAGCGCCTGATCGCCCAGGAGACAGCCATTGATACACAGAGGTTACGCACAGGAAAGTTAAAGGATGAGGAATGGCCGATCTTTACCCAGGCCATCGACGTGCTGGGAGATACCCACATCTGGCTGGATGACACCCCGGCCATCACCCCGCTGGCGCTGCGCACCAAGTGCCGACGGTTGCACATGGAATTCGGGCTTGACCTTATCATCGTGGACTACTTGCAATTAATGGGCAGCGATTCGCGCACTGAGAACCGTGTGCAGGAGGTCTCTTACATTTCCCGCAGTTTGAAAGTGCTTGCCAGGGAACTCAACGTTCCGGTGCTGGCTGCCGCGCAGCTTTCGCGCGCGGTGGAAAACCGGGCTGATAAACTCCCGGTCCTTTCTGACCTGCGCGAGTCGGGCAGCCTGGAGCAGGACTCGGACATTGTCATGTTCATCCATCGACCGGATGCGAACGACAAGGATAATCCGCGCAGGAATATCGCTGAGTTGATCGTCGCCAAGCACAGGAATGGTCCCACGCACTCCGGCATCGAACTGGTGTTCCTGGAGAACCTGGCGAAATTTGAAGATTCAACCACCATGGTTGAAAAACACGAAAAATCCAGGAAGTAATTGGACCAAGGGATGACATTTACCGGGTTTTCATCAGTAGACGCGGATTCGATCCCCGTTCCGGCTGTTTTCTTCACCGACCTGCTGCCGCAGATCACCAGCCTGGAGGAACTACGGGTGACCCTTTACGCATTCTGGAGTCTGAACCAGCAACCATTTGAGCCCAGGTTCTTCCGGTTTTCCGAGTTGGCGCAGGACGAACGTTTGCTGCAGACCTTTGGCGGCGCTGAGGATAACAAGAGCCAGGCATTATTGAATGCGTTGGAAATGGCATGCGAACGCGGCACATTGCTGCAGGCAATTCTGGATGAAGAGCGGTATTACTTCCTCAATTCAGAACGCGGCAGGGCTGCCCGGGATGGGCTCGCGCAGGGAAAGTGGGATCCACAGTCTGCTCAACACGTGACGAGCCTGGTTACCCCTGCCCGCCCGAATATTTTTTCCCTTTACGAAGAGAACATTGGTCCGCTCACGCCCATCATTGCTGATACCCTCAAGGAAGCGGAAGTGACCTATTCCTCTGAGTGGATCAGCGAGGCGATCAAAATTGCTGTCGTAAAAAATGTGCGCAACTGGCGATACGTGGAAGCAATCTTAAAAGGTTGGAAAGAGAAGGGACGGGATGGAACCGATCGGAAATCCTCTCAAGAAAATCGCAAAAGGGACAGTGAAGGCGAATATGCCGACTACGTCCAGCACTGACAAAAAAGCCCAGTCCACCGAAGTTTGCCCCATTTGCGGGGGCATCGGGTATTTGCGCAGGGATTTGCCTGTGAGCGACCCGAATTTTGGAAAGCTCGTTCCCTGCATCTGCCAGCAAAGCGCCAGCACCCGCGCCTCACAAGCCAGGTTATACCGAACCAGCAACCTGGAAGCCTTCAAGGACATGACCTTCAATACCTTTTCCGTACAGGGCAGACTGGGTCTGGGAGATGAACAGATCCGCTCGCTGCAGTACGCGTTGAGCCAGTCACAGCAATTTGCCGCTTCCCCAAAGGGGTGGCTGGTATTGATGGGGTCCTATGGCTGCGGCAAAACCCACCTGGCCGCGGCAGTGGCAAATACGTGCGTGGAATATGGCATGAACACCCTGTTTCTTACAGTCCCTGACCTGCTGGACTGGCTTCGATACTCTTACGATTCCACCGATACCACCTTCGAGCAGCGTTTTGAGGAGATCCGCAACGTCAACCTGCTCGTGCTGGATGACCTGGGTTCGCAAAATGCCACGCGCTGGGCATCGGAAAAGCTGTTTCAGATCGTCGATTACCGTTATTCCCACAGGTTACCCACCGTGGTGACCACCAACCTGGATCTCGAGGATTTGGATGACCGCATCCGCTCCCGGCTGCAGGACCCTGACCTGGTTACAAAGGTGCAGATCACTGCCCCTGATTATCGTTCGCCGGTCAAGGATAGCAAAGACCCCCTCTTTTATCAATTGCAGCTCCTCAGCGATCGGTCGTTCGGAAATTTCAGTTTGAGGGAACCGGAAGGACTTTCTCCGGAGGTCCAGATCAACCTGGAAAAAGCCTTTAGAGCCGCCCAGGAGTTCGCAGAGCACCCGCGGGGATGGCTGGTGATGACCGGCACTTATGGATGCGGCAAGACACACCTGGCCGCGGCCATTGGGAATTACCGCAAAGGGATGGGGGATTCTCCCATCTTCGTGGTGGTACCCGACCTTTTGGACCACTTGCGTGCCACATTCAGTCCATCAAGCACCACTTCGTATGACGAGATGTTCAACCGGGTAAAATCGGCTCCCATCCTCATCATGGACGACCTGGGAACCCAGAGCGCCACGCCCTGGGCGCGTGAGAAGCTTTACCAGATCTTCAATGAGCGCTACAACGCCAAACTGCCGACGGTGATTACCATGTCTTCCAACCTGGAGGAACTGGATGCGCGCATCCGCAGCCGGATGTTGGATACCAGGGTGTGCACCATCTTCGAGATCCTCGCCCCTTCTTACCGCGGCGGCGGTACCAGGCCGGAACGAACTAAAAAATTCAAGCGTTGATTGTCAGGTGAAAATGAGAGACCTCCACTGCTGGAGGTCTCGTTGTTTATTCCGGGGTCACTTCTGATGTGCAGCTTGGGCAGCGCGAAGCTTTTTTCGAGATATGGGTGAGACAATACGGGCATTCGCGTGTATCGGCAGGCACTTCTTCTGCTTTTTTGGCACTCAGCCGGTTGATGGCACGCACAATCACGAAGATGACGATGGCAAGGATGAGGAAATTGATGAGGCTATTGATGAAAATACCATAATTGATCGTGGGTGCACCTGCCGCCTGGGCTTCCGCCAGGGTGGCAAATTTTTGGCTGCCCAGGTTGATGAATAGATGGGAAAAATTCACTTTTCCTAAAAGCAGACCCAATGGGGGCATGATCACGTCATTCACCAGCGAGGAAACGATCGTGCCAAACGCTCCCCCGATGATGACGCCGATAGCCAGGTCCATCACGTTCCCGCGCAGGATAAATTTCTTAAATTCTTCTATCATAGATAACTCCTTTTAATTAGATTTTAACCCCAACATTGTTTTTCTTGCTCTAATTTTACATCTGACAGGGCGAAAAATGAATGGCGTGTTAGAATTATGCGCGTGAAATCCCGGATTCAAGCAATTATTCGTTCATATCCGCGCCAATTCTGGCTCGTCTCGCTGGTCATGTTGATGGCGTGGCTGCTGCATAGCATGATGTGGCCGTACCTGCTCCTGTTTGCCAGTGAAAGTCTCGGTCTACCGCTCACCTCGGTGACATGGTTGATGACCCTCAACGCTGCTGTTGGCCTGGTGACCACCTTCCTGGGAGGCGCCATCGCAGATAGATTCGGCAGAAAATGGGTGCTGGTGTTCTCCATGGTTATGGGCGGGGCTGCCTGGTATTTCTTCAGGTCAGCCGGAACCCTTCCACTATTCGCATTGTTGTTGGCCCTCACCGGCGCAACCACACCCCTTTACCGGCTGGCAGCGGATTCCATGATCGCGGATATCATCCCGGTCGAATTCCGGCAGAACGCGTATTCCATCCTGCGCATGGGTAACAACCTGGGGGTTGCCCTGGGGCCTGCAATTGGCGGGTGGCTGGTCTCGGCATCCTACAGTCTTACCTTCACTGTGATCGGCCTGGGATTTGTGCTTTCCGGTATTTTCTTTGCTCTGCTCTCGGTTGAAACCAGGCCGGTGGGGAATGTACAAGACTCCTTGCAGCCCGACGAACCAGGTGGTTATGTGCGGATCTTCAAGGATCGAATCTTCATGATGATGCTGGGAGGGCTCACCTTTAACCGCATTGCCACTTCCATCCTGTGGTTGATGCTGGCGGCTTACGCCAAGCAGAACTTCGGGTTGTCTGAAAGCATTTACGGTTTTATTCCGGCCACGAACGCCGTGATGGTGGTGGTCTTTCAATTGATGGTGACCCGGCAGGTGAACAAATACAGCCCGCAAGCCGCCATGGTGGTTGGAGGGTTGATCTACGCCGTGTTCATTTTCTCTGTCGCTTTTGGAACGGGGTTCTGGGGGTTCTGGTTGTGCATGGTGGGTGCCACGGTGGGAGAGATGATCCTCATCCCCACGGCTACCACGTTCACCTCCCGGCTGGCTCCGGCTGACATGCGAGCCAGGTACATGAGCATCTACACCCTCGCCCAGGGGATTGGCACGGGGGTTGGTCCGCTGCTGGGAGGGTGGTCCGAGCAATGGTTCAGCTCCCGGGCAATGTGGTACACCGCCGGACTGATGGGGTTGGTGGGAACAGTCATCTTTTTGGCAATTTACCGCATGAAGAAACGCGACGATCATTTCTCCGAAGCTTTGCTGGCTGACGGGAAAATTTTGTGATCACCCGCCTGCGGCACCTTGCCAGGGAATACCCGGGTCAGTTCTGGCTGCTCTTTGCCGGCATGATGATCAGCACCATCGGATCGTCCATGATCTGGCCGTTCCTCATGCTGTATGTATCGAAAAAGCTGCAATTACCGCTGGCGCAAACAGCCACGCTGATGACCATCAATGCCTTGATGGGGCTGGTCTTCTCATTCGTTGCCGGTCCGATCATCGACAGGTTGGGGCGCAAATGGGTGATGGTGATCAGCCTGGTGGGCAACGGGGTGATGTACCTGCTGTTGAGCCGCGCGGACACTTACCTGGCGTTTGCAATTGTCCAGGGACTCATGGGCGCGCTCAACCCGCTCTACCGGGTGGGAGCGGACGCGATGATGGCCGACCTCATCCCCGCGGAAAAACGGCCCGGCGCGTATTCCATCATGCGCATGAGCAACAACACGGGGGTAGCCATTGGCCCGGCCATTGGCGGCATCATCGCCTCGCGTTCTTACACCACAGCCTTTCTCATTGCTGCCACCGGCATGATCATTTATGGATTACTGGTGGCTTTCAAGGCACGCGAAACCCTGCCAGTGAACGTCAACCCCGCCAGGACCCAGCATTTATTTGAGGGGTACGGACGAATTTTCAAAGACAAGGCTTTCATGGGGTTCACCGGTGCATTCACCCTCACCTCCATGCTGGCTTCCTTACTATGGATCCTGCTGCCGGTGTATGCCAACACCGGTTTTAGAATCCCTGAAAGTCAATATGGGTTTTTGCCGACCACCAACGCACTGATGGTTGTTTTCTTCCAGTTCGCGGTAACCATGCTGACCAAACGCTTCCGCTCCTTGCCAGTGATGACGGTGGGGACCGCATTCTACGCGTCATCCATCGTGCTGGTGGCGTTTTCAACCGGTTTCTGGGGATTCTGGATCTGTATGGTGATCATGACCATCGGCGAGCTGATAATCTCACCCACCGCCACCACCTACACCGCCAACCTAGCCCCGGCGGATATGCGCGGACGCTATATGAGCATCTACGGGCTCACCTGGAGCGTTGCCACGGGGATTGCCCCGGTAATCGGCGGGTTATTGAGCGACAACCTCGGTCCGCGCACAACCTGGTTTGGCGGAGGGGTCATCGGGTTGGTGAGCATCCTGGCGTTCCTCATTTTGAGCAGGAAGTACGCGAAGGATGAGGTTATACCCGCAGCGAATGCGTCCCCGGGGGGATGAACGCACACTTTAGTTGGTATTGCGAATAGCCATAATCTTCTGTATAATCAAATTAACAATGAAACGCAATCTATTAATTTTTTTCCTGCTGATAATCGGCATGGGAGCGATTGGTGTCTCCCAGGCAGCCAGGGCTCAATCCTCTGATTCGGTGTACATTTCCGAAACCGGACATTGGATTTGGGGTGAGTTTTTGCGCACCTACAACAGCGTTCCTGATCCCCTGTTGTTTTTTGGATATCCCATCACCGATGACTTTAGCGACCCCATCACCAACCAGCGGGTGCAATATTTTCAAAAAGTACGTTTTGATTTGGTGGACACGGAGTCCGGACCGCAGGTGAGACTGGCACCGCTTGGAGAGCTGCTGCACGAAGCCGGTGCACCGCTGGCGGATATCCCCAATGATGGTCCCACCTGCCGCTCCTTTGAGTCCGGTTACTCCGTGTGCTATGCCTTTTTGCAGTTTTACGACGCCAATACCGGCGGCACCAGGTTCGGCAACCCGGTTTCTGAGGTTGAGGTCATTGACGGCCGATACATGCAGTATTTCGATTACGCCCGCATGGAGTGGTGGCCAGACAGACCCGCCGGGCAGCGTGTGGTGCTTTCAGACCTGGGGCGCATTTACTTTGACAAAGTGGTGGCAAATCCTGAGCTGCTCAAATCCAGTGCACCGGCCAACATCGCCGGGAACCTGTTGCAGCCGAAGGTGCGCGTGTTCACCCAGCATGCCCTGATCGGCGCGGAAGAACAACAAACGGTTTACGTGGTCACGCAGGATCAGTACTTGCGGCCCATTGAAGACGCCGAGATTGGGGTCACCCTGGTCTTTCCGGACGGCTCAAAGGAGTTCTACCGGCTTCCGGAATCCAACAAGTTCGGCATCAGCCAATTCTCATTCACGGTGGCTGACCTGCCGCTGCGCTCCGAGGTAAACATTGAGGCGGAAGTGAGCATCCGCGGGGAGTTTGCCAGAGGCCGTTCCTGGTTCCGCATCTGGTGGTAAAGTAACCGAAAGTCACAAAAACCGATCCCCAAAGGATCGGTTTTTCTTTTGTAAGGCAGGAGTGTATTCCCACCGATATTAGCTGATGACCTTGAGGCTCCCCCAATTGGCACCGCTGCGTGCCTCGGTGAGCAGGGGGATCGATAGTTGGTATGCGTCTTCCATCACGGTGCGCACCAGGCTCGCAGCCTGTTCCAGTTCGTCCAGCGGCACCTCGAGCACGAGTTCATCGTGCACTTGAAGCAGCATCCTGGTTTTGAGTCCCGTTTCTTTCAGTGCAGCGCTCAACTTGATCATGGCGATTTTCATGATGTCGGCAGCGGTGCCCTGGATGGGCGCGTTGATCGCCTCCCGTTCTTCGCGGTTACGCATCATCACATTCACCGGGTTGGCGAGGTTGGGGAAGTAGCGCCGTCGACCCAGCATGGTTTCAACATACCCCTGGCGCGCTGCCAGCTGACGGATGCCATCGAGGTATTTTTTGACGCCCGGAAAATGCTGGAAATAATCGCGCACAAAGTTCTCCGCATCCCCCAAGGTGAGGTCGGTCGAACGGCTCAGTCCAAATGCGCTCATACCATAGATCAGTCCGAAGTTGATCGCCTTGGCGTGCCGCCTTTGCTCCTTGGTCACAGATTCCAGCGGAATATCATAAATGGCCGCGGCGGTGGTGGCATGGATATCCTGGTTGTTGCGGAAAGCGTTCAGCATGGCTTCGTCCCCGGACATGTGCGCTACGATGCGTAGTTCAATTTGGGAATAATCTACTGAGAGCAGCGTGCAGCCCGGGGCAGCCAAAAAACCGTGTCTTACGCGCTGACCTGTTTCGGTGCGCGTGGGAATGTTCTGCAGGTTGGGGTCGGAGGAAGCCAGCCTGCCGGTTACCGAGCCAGCCTGGTTGAAACTGGTATGCACGCGCCCGGTGCGCGGGTTGATCTGCAGGGGCAGCGTATCGAGATACGTGGATTTGAGCTTGGCAAATTCCCTGTATTCCAGCAGCAGGTCCACCACGGGGTGTTGACCTGAAAGTTCCTCGAGCACCGAAGCTGAGGTGGAATAATGACCGCTGGCGGTCTTTTTCCCGCGGTCAGCCGGTTCGAGCTTTAAGGTATCGAACAACACTTTTGACAACTGCTGGGTGGAATTGAGATTGAATAAATAACCCACCAGCTGGTGAACCTGTTCCTCGATTTCCCTCAACCGGGTTCCAACTTCATCGCTGAATTTCTTGAAGAAGTCAGCATCCAGCGTGATGCCCAATCTCTCCATGTCCAATAATACCGGAACAAGGGGCATCTCGATTTCCTCGAATATCTTAGTACACTGAAAGTTTTCCAGCTTCTCTTTGAGCACGGTCATCAGGCGCAGCGTCACTTCTGCGTCTGCGGCGGCGTAAGGTGCGGCGGAGGAAATGGAAACCTGGTCCATGCTGACCTGTTTCTTTCCCCTGCCGATGAGTTCTTCAATGTGGGTCATGCTGATGCCCAGTAAAGAATCCGCCATGTCCTTCAGCCCCAGGTTGTGCGATGCCGGGTCGATCAGCCAGCCGGCGATCATGGTATCAAAGGAAAGCGGGGTTACATCCAGCCCGTGATTACCCAGCATAAGCGCATCGTACTTGATGTTGTGACCGACCTTGATGATGGCAGGATCGGTGAGGGCGGGCGTTAGCGCCTGAATCACATGGTCAAGCGCCAGTTGCGGGGTTTGCCCCTTGTGCCCGACGGGGATGTAATAGCCTTCCCCTTCCTTCACCGCCAGGGAAATGCCCACCAGGTCGGCTTTGAGCGGGTCGAGCGCGTTGGTCTCAGTATCCAGCGCGATGCAACGGCTGGATCCGAGCACCGTCTTCAGGTCCGCCAGTTTTCCGGGGGTGTCCACCACTTTCACGTCCAGTTGGTAGGTGGCAGGCAAGCCAATTTCTTTTACTTCCTCGCCAAAAAGCGAGAGTTGAGGGGTGGTCTGGCTCGCCAGGGGGGCGGCGATGGTGCGCAGCCTGGGGATGAGGGAGCGGAATTCGAGATCCCTGAAGAGCGCTTCCACCCCGGGGATGTTCAGGTGATCTGTTTTTGCCTCTTCCAGCACCAGGCGGATGCCCACATCCGTCTTGATCCGGGCAAGTTTCTGGCTCAGAAACGCCGAATCTCTGCCGTTCATTAGTTTCTCTGCTGTTTTCCCCGGGATCTCGTCCACATGCGCATAGATGGTCTCAAGGTTCCTGTACTGCTCCAAAAGCGAGACCGCAGTCTTCGGGCCGATGCCCGGTACACCTTTGATGTTGTCCGATTGATCCCCAACCAATGCCTTGTAATCCACCACCTGGTCGGGGTCTACGCCAAAATACTCACGCACGTCCGCTGCTGTGTAGTTTTTCGAGTCCGCCAGCTTGGAACCGGGCAGGTTGACGATGATGCGGTCGTTAACCAGTTGCAGCAGATCGCGGTCGCCGGTGATGATCTTGACCCCCAGCCCTTGCTCCACGGCCTGCATGGCGATGGTTCCCAGCACGTCATCGGCTTCCGCCCCTTCCGCTTCCAGCCTGGGCAAATGGAAGGTGTCGATCATTTCGCGGATCTTTTCGATCTGGGGGCGCAGGTCATCGGGCATTTTAGCCCGGGTGGCCTTGTAATCAGCGGAGAGCTCGTTGCGGAAGGTCTTGCCGGTGTCAAAAGCCACAGCCAGGTATTCCGGGTGTTCCTGTTCCATCAGGCGCAGGAGCACGCTGGCAAAGCCATAGATGCCTGCGGTTGGTTCGCCGTTGCGGGTTTGCATGCGTTCACCCATACCCGCAGTGAGCGCGAAGTACGTTCTGTAGGCGAGGGCGTGTCCGTCAATGAGGTGTAAAATGGGAGGCATAGACGATCCTGTTTTATCTTGATTGATGTTTCCCGGCCTGATGCGCGCCGGTTTGTGGTAAAAAAAGTTTATCATGTGCAATGCCTGCATGCAAGCCGATGGGGGTTGCCACAATCACTCCATGTGGCTTGCATATCGCCGCCAGGTTGTGGCATAATCACGTAATAGCCTCGTCTCAACAGGAAAAAATCATGACCATTCATCACATTTGCGTAATCGGCCTGGGTTACATCGGGTTACCAACCGGCAGCACGTTTGCCAACCACGGCATCAGGGTCACCGGTGTTGACCGCAACCCGGATGTGGTTAACAGCCTGAAAAATGGCAAGATCCACATTTACGAGCCGGGTTTGCAGGAGGCGGTGACCAACGCTCTGCAAAGTGGCATGCTGCAAGTGTCGGCGCAACCGGTTGAGGCGGATGCTTTCATCATCGCGGTCCCCACGCCTTTTTATGGAGACAAAAAAGCGGATATGAGTTACGTGCGCTCCGCAGCGGAGTCCATCCTGCCAGTGCTGCGCAAGGGCAACCTGGTGGTGCTGGAATCCACATCGCCCCCGCTGACTACTACAGGAATTGTCCAACCCATCCTGGAGAAATCAGGTTTGATAGCAGGCGAGGATTTTCTCCTGGCTTATTCTCCCGAGCGGGTTCTTCCCGGTCAGATCCTGAAAGAACTGGTGGAAAACGCGCGCGTGATTGGAGGAATTGACTGGGCTTCTGCGCTGGCCGGCAGAGACCTTTACGGTATTTTCGTTAAGGGAGAGATCGTGCTCACCGATGCCACCACTTCTGAAATGGTGAAGTTGATGGAGAACACCTACCGTGACGTGAACATCGCCATTGCCAATGAGTTTTCCAGGCTGGCAGACCGTTTTGGCGTGGACGTGTGGGAGGCAGTGGCAATTGCCAACCGGCATCCGCGGGTGAAGATCCTCAATCCCGGTCCCGGGGTTGGCGGGCATTGTATCAGCGTGGACCCCTGGTTCCTGGTTGAGGCAGCCCCGGACCTGACACCGCTGATCCATACTGCCCGTGAAGTGAATGATGACCAGCCAGTATACGTGGTGGCGTTGATGAAAAGGGCGCTGGGTGACTTGAACGGCAAAAAGATCGCTGCCCTGGGGTTGGCTTACAAACCGGATGTGGATGATTTGCGCGAGAGCCCTGCCGTTGAGACACTGCATCACCTGGTCAAGGAAGGAGCCAATCTACACGCATTCGAGCCTTACCGCACGAATTTCCCGGTGGAAGGCGTGCACATGTGCCAATCCATCGAGGAAGTGCTCCAGGAGGCAGATGCCGTGCTATTGCTGGTGGCACATACTCAGTTTAAGGCACTTGACCCTGAGGTTATATCAAAACTAACAACAGCCCGGGTCGCTGTAGATACGGTCAATTGCTGGGATCGATCCGCCTGGCAGGCAGCCGGTTTCACCCTTTTCCGCCTTGGTGACCGGAAAAACAAATGACCTCCAACCCCTTGAAAGTACTCTCAATTTTTGGCACGCGACCAGAAGCCGTGAAGATGGCTCCGGTGGTCAAGGCTTTGCAGGCTGAGCCGCGCATCGACGCGCGCATTTGCGTCACTGCCCAGCACCGCGAAATGCTGGACCAGGTACTTTCGCTTTTTTCCATCAAACCTGATTTCGATCTGAACCTAATGCGGCAGGATCAGAGCCTTTCCCGCTTAACCGCTGAGATCATTACCTCTCTTGACCCCGTGTTCGACCAGGAAAAGCCGGATTGGATTCTGGTTCAGGGGGATACCACCACGGTGATGGCTGCCTCGCTGGCGGCTTTTTACCGCGGCATCAAGGTGGGGCATGTGGAGGCAGGGTTGCGCACCGGTGATAAACGGCAACCCTTCCCTGAAGAGATCAACCGCCGGCTTACCAGCGTGATGGCTGACCTGCACTTTGCTCCCACCCAGTTCAGCCGTCAAAACCTCCTTCACGAAGGGATCCCGGATGCGCGCATCAAGGTAACGGGTAACACTGTAATCGACGCGCTGCGCGATATTGCAGGTTCTGTTGCACCGGACCAGGTGAAACTCTGGCTGGAGGAGTGGGGCGTGGCATCTGGTAAGAACCGCCTGGTGCTGGTGACGGCGCACCGGCGCGAGAACTTCGGCGCGCCAATTGAACGGATTTGTGCAGCGCTGCAGCAACTGGCTGAACGATATGATGGAACCTTACAGATTGTCTACCCGGTTCACATGAACCCGAATATCTACGAGCCCGTGCAGCGGGTACTCAAGGACGTTCCTCACATCCATCTCGTCGCTCCGCAGGATTACTTGACGCTCATACATTTGCTGAAATCCTCAGCGATCGTGTTGACCGATTCGGGTGGTATCCAGGAGGAAGCCACCGGACTCGGCAAGCCGACGCTGGTATTGCGTGAGAAGACAGAGCGACCGGAGGGGGTCAGCGCTGGCGTGCTAAAACTGGTTGGAACTGACACACAAACCATTGTGCGTGAAGCTTCGCTCCTGCTGGATGATCCCACTGCTTATCAAAAAATGGCTCATGCTGAAAACCCGTTCGGCGATGGGCATGCGGCTGAGCGCATTGTGAGTGCCCTATTGGAGTACTCCGAAGAGTAAACTACCCTTTATTGACCGACATTCTCACTCAGGAAAAATTGGAATGACCCACTCCGGCAAGACCATTTGCATCATCCCCCGAAAACTGGGTTTGGGTGGCCCCAACACTTTTCAGGGAGTGTTGATGCAGGCTCTTGAGCGGCGGGGAGTGAGCGTCTCACATGATCCGCTTGAACCGGGTAATTCGGCCATACTCGTTATCGGTGGAACCCGGCATGTTGCTGAATTGAGGCGTGCTCAAAAGGCTGGCGTGCCTGTAGTGCAGCGTCTGAACGGGATGAACTGGGTGCAGCGGAAAAAGTTCACCGGCATCAGGCATTTTTTGAAGGCGGAAGTCGGCAACCTCACGCTTCGCCGCATCCGCCGGTTGGCGGATAAGGTCATTTATCAGAGCGAATTTACCCGTCAGTGGTGGGAACGTGTCAATGGTGAGCTCACCAAACCCCAGACTGTCATTCATAATGGCGTTGACCTGAACTGCTTTCACCCCGGAGAACTTGACTTGCCATTGGACTTCTACCGTGTCCTGTTGGTGGAAGGTCATCATGGGGGAGGTTATGAACAGGGACTGCTTTCGGCGGTGGAACTGGTTCGCCTGTTAAATCGACGAATGGAAAAGAGGGTGGAGCTCACGGTTGTAGGAGATGTGCCCACGAGGCTGCGGCAACAGGCAGAACAGCTCGGCGGGATTATTGATTGGCGCGGCGTGGTTCCCCACGCGGATATCCCCGCCCTGGAACGAACTGCCCACTTGTTGTATGCCACCGATATCAACGCTGCCTGCCCCAATTCCGTTATAGAAGCCATGGCGTGCGGACTTCCAGTGGTAGCCTTTGCCACGGGAGCGATGCCGGAACTGGTGGTCAATGGATCGGGGTTGCTCGCTGATTATGGTGCGGATGAATGGAAACTGGAAAAACCGGATATCCCCTCCCTGGCTGATTCTGCTCGGGAGATATTGTTGGACCAGATGCGGTTCCGCATAAACGCTCGGGAACACGCGGTTACCCACTTTGATATTGAACAAGTGACTGAAAAGTACCTGGAAGTGTTGTTGGGCGGGTAACGAATCCAGCGTTACTGGTCTTGCTTTTCGCTGATTTCGTCTTTGTGCCGCCGGAATTCGATCAACGTCCCCACGACAATCACAGCAATGATGGCACCGACAGCCACGATCACACCCGTGGTTTGTACGTATTCCACTGAGGGGGGTGTGGTGACGGTTGAGGGTGTAGCGGTCAACTCAGTTTTGGGCGGACGGGGGGTGTTGACAATCATGTGATTTTCGGGTTTGGGACCGCTGAGCAGAATGGCGGCGAACAGGATGGCAACGATCAACAACACGAGCAGGATACGTCCACCCCATTCGCTGTCCACAGTTAACCATTTCCACGATTTTCTTAGAAAGCTCATTGCGCAACCCTGTTGATCATTTTAGTAATTCTTCTTTGATCCTGTTGGCAGCTTCGATGGTACTCACCTGCTGGCGGATCAATTCTTGTGTTGCCTGGCTAAAAAGTGGTCCAATGATGGCATTCACCTTGTTTCCAGGTATGAGTTTTGCTTTTTCTGCAATTTCTACCAGTATACCTGAAACTTTGGTGTCCTTCCATTGCGTCAGCGCTGAGCGGCTGACAGGCACCACTCCGGCGGCTTCTGTCCAGGATTGTTGAAATTCGGGTTGAACAAGAAAAGAAGCCAGTTTAAAATATTCCGGAAGCTTATCAGAGGACGCCTGTGGAAACGCCAGTACCCAGCCGTCTGCGAGGGTGAACGAGCCTTCCATCTCTGCGGGCAAAGCACTGATGGTGTTCTTTCCGGCCTGGTCAGAAAGCTGTTGAGAAGCCCAAATAACCGCGTAGGTGGATTTGGAGTCCTGCAAGGCCTGGTAGGATTGCTCGAAGGAAGTGAGATCCGCAGTCCAGTATGGGATAACTCCAGCTTGAACGCCATCGTGAATTACTTCAAGCGCGTTAAGCAGGGCAGATTCCGTCAAAACAAGCTGACCTTCGTTTTCAGTAAAGGTCCCGCCGTTATTGAGATAATAAACGCTGGCCAGAAGTCCAAATGGTTCGGCACCGGGAATGGCGACGATCGATTTTTGTTGATAAACGCTGGTCCACAACTGCGGCGGAAAGCCGATTTGGAGAGCGTTATACCCCACAACCAGCAGGTCGCCGCTGAAAGGCAGACCGTAACGGATGTCTTTTACCCGGGCAAGGTCGAGAGCAAAGGGGAAATAATCGGAGTCTTCCATTTGGACGTCAACCGGTTCGACGGGCAGGAGCAACCCGGCTTCAGCAGCGATTTCAAAATCCCGCCTGGGTAAAAGGATCAACCCTGGAACTGCGCCGGGAGCAGCCGCGCTGGCAGTGAAAAGGGAATCCAGCAAACCGCCGGAGCCTTCGACCGCTTTTAACCTAACTTTCACTGTTATTCGCGGGTTTTCTTCGGTAAATCTATTCAATTGGTTCTTCATCAGGATGCCGGCAATTGTGCCATTATCGGGGTCAAATTGAGGGGGCAGCCATATCGTGATTTCGAGTGGTTGTTCCTCAAGCGGCACAGGCAGTTCGGTGGGGTTGACCTCAGGAGAAACGCTGGTCACAGTGGCTGTGGGCTGAGGTGCCTGTGTGGGTTGGAGGAAGGGAATTTGTTGCAGTAATTCCTGGCAACCTGAGAGCATGAGGATTGCCAATATAGCCAGGAGGATTAACGGAAGCTTCCCGCGAGTTCTGAACATGGCTATTTTATTTTTACCGGGTTGGTCAGCAATTGCACCATTAACTTAATTGTATTCCCATAATCATTCATATCGATCATTTCGGATGGGGAATGCACGTAGCGGCAGGGGATGGAAACAGCCCCGGCGAGCATACCCGCGCGGGAGATCTGCATGACCCTGGCGTCTGTGGAACCAACATCAAGCACTTCCAACTGGTAGGGGATGTTGGCTTTTTTGGCGGTCGCTGTCATCCAGTCCACCACACGGGGATCAGCGAGGAAACCCACGTCGCGCACCTTCACCGCGGTTCCTGCACCCAGGTCAACCTGCATCTTTACACCCATAATGTCACCAACGGGGGTCACATCCATGGCAATTCCCAGGTCCGGGTCGATGGCAAAGGCGGCAGCCTGGGCGCCGCGAGTTCCCACTTCTTCCTGGGTGCTGAACACGAACACCAGTTCATGCGGGGTGGACTTGACCTGTTTGATCACTTCGATCATCGCCGCGCAGGAGGAACGGTTATCCATGGCTTTTGAGGCCACGCGATCGCCGAGATCGATGAAATCACGTTCAAAGACGCCGAGGTCGCCTGTCTTAACCGGGCATTCCTTATTCGTTTTAGCTCCCACGTCGATGAAAAACTTATCCAAGGGTTGCACTTTTGAAAGGTCATCAGCCCTGTCACTGTGTACCAACCCCAGGGTACCATTCAAAAAGCGAACGCGGCTTCCGGCCAGGTACTTTGTCATAAGGAAGCCGATGTTGCTGAAGCGGACCAGCCCATTCTTCTCCACGTGGCTGACAATGATACCGATCTCATCCATGTGCGCCGCGATCATAATGCGCAGTCCCTGCTCGGTTTTATTCCCAACACGGACAATGAGATTGCCAAAGGTATCCACTGATATGTCATTGGAATACGGCGCTACCTCCTTGCGGATTACATCCCGTATCCCGGTTTCATAACCTGAAGGACCCGGGGTTTCAGTAAGTTTTTTGATCAATGCTTTCATGCTTGCTCCTATGTTCGTTTATCGGTCGACGGATAGAATTGAGCGGTCCAGGTTGTTCAATGCCGCATCTAAAAGTGCAAACTCGGCCTGCCAGTCCTGCAGTTTGGCATGCAGGACGGGGGAATGAGCATACCTGCCGGGGATGGAGATGGAAACAGTTGGAATGCCCGAGCCAGTTTTGTGGATCGAGCCGGCGTCTGTTCCGCCGCCTCCGGGCTGCCTGAACTGGTAAGGGATTTGCTGGCGTTCAGCCACAGAGACTAGGAAGCGGATCAGGCGCGGGTCAGAAAGGGTTCCAGCGTCTGCCAGGTAAATGGCCGGACCAGCGCCAAGGCGGCAGTTGTATTGCGTATTTTCCTTTTCGCCAAATGAGAAGTCAAAGGCAGGCGTAGAATCAATGGCAAAAGCCAGGTCGGGCTTGAAATCAAATCCCACCACGCGCGCTCCACGCAAACCGATCTCTTCCTGAACGGTGAAGGCAAAAAGGATCTCAAGGTTGCGGTATTCGCGTTTCATCAACTCGATGAGCGTGGCAACACCCAGCCGGTCATCCAGGGCTTTGCCGAACAGGCTGCTCCCGTTCCTTTGAAAGGTCGTGGCAAAAGTGGCATAGTCCCCGACTTTAACCTTGCTAGCGTTGGAAGGGCTCACGTCGATGCGCAGGCTGCTCATCGGTTCAATGCTGTGTCTTTCTTCTGCACTTGACAGGTGAATGGGCTTTCCGCCGATCACTCCGGGGACGCGATCTTTCCCCACCAGGATAGGCTTGGCCACCAATTGGCGCGGGTCAATACCCCCAACTGGCTCGAAGGCAAAGATTCCCTCATGCTCATCATCGACGATCATGAAACCTACTTCATCCATGTGCGCTGCGAGCAGCACCCGCATCGGGTTCTTTTCCGCCGCATGCTTGATCGCAAGGATGTTTCCCATGGCATCGACTTTAACATCCCCGGTCAACGGCTTGATCTCTTCCAGTACGATCTTGCGGACTTCATCCTCGCAGCCGGAGACGCCGATCGCGTTGCTCAATTTTTCAAGCAAGCTTATCTGTGCCCTGCCAATCCTAACCGGTTTGGTATCCAATGTTGTTTTCATGGTCATCATCCTGCGTATAACCGTGTGAGAGAATCTGCATCAAGCCCGCAAATAAACCTGGCAAGCAGGCGACCTGCGCGTTTAATGTCATTGATGGCGGTCAATTCCACCGGGGTGTGCATGTAGCGAATGGGGATGCCCACCACAAAAGTGGGGATACCTGACCGGGAGATCTGCATTTCCATGGCGTCCGTCCCCGATGAACGCGGCATGGGCTCAACAGCGTAAGGCATGTCCAGCTCCTCTGCCAGATTTTTGAAGTGGTTGAAAAGGGCTGGGTGGTTGTTTCCGCCAATCCCAATGGTAGGTCCTTTTCCAAGGGGGAATGTCTCGTGGCCGGAAGATCCCGGACCTTTGGCAAAGGTTACATCCACGGCAATGGCGATATCTGGTTCAATGTGAAAGGTGGAGGTGTATGCTCCTTTTCCGCCAACCTCCTCCTGGGTTGTTGCGACACACACCAGGTTCCACTGCAGGTTGAAATGTTTCAGCTCCTGCAGGCAGACCGTTAGTGCCGCCACAGATGCGCGGTTATCCAGGCTGTGGCCGGCAATATATTCCTCTCCAAACGAAACGGGTGACTGGGCAAAGGAGATGATGTCGCCAATTTGTACCAGCCGCTTGAGTTCGTTCGCTTTTAGTCCTGTATCCACGAACAGCCTGGAGTATTCGGGTGCTTTTGCCGCGTCTGCTTGTGGAAGCAGCCTGTCAGGGATCACTTGCACGATCCCGGAGATCTCTTTGCGTCCATGTATGGTGACCAGTTGACCCGGCAGGATGCGCGGGTCGATACCGCCTACCTGGGTGAAGAACAAGTACTCATCCTTGATCTCCTTAACCATCAACCCAATTGCATCCATGTGGGTGGCGATCATCAGGGTTGGGCGGGTTTCCGCGCTGACCGCCTTGCGCAGGGCATGCAGGCTTCCCATTTGGCTGGTTGAAACCTCATCCACCAGCGGTTGCCACATATCTTTGATTAGTTTGCTCGCGGGTTCTTCAAACCCGGCGATTCCTGGAATGGATAATAGTTGGGTTAAGAATTCGTTTATGTTTGTCATTGATTCTCGCTCGGTACGAATTTTGATAATGTCAGGGTGTTGGGGTTGTCGGCTCTTCAGTTGGTGTGAAGAAAATTGGAGGGTTTTCTGTGGGCGTATCCTCCGGGGTGAGTGTGGGAGTTGGAGTTTCCTCCTCTGGAGTGGACGTGCTTGTTGGTGATGGGGTCATGGAAGGAGTTGAAGTCGGAAGAAAGAATGTAGGGGTAATCGTTGCAGTGAACCTGGCGGTTCCGGTGGGAGATGAGGTTAATGTTGGAACGCTGGTACCCGGTTCCGGAAGGGTGGGTGTCTGCATGACGAAAGTCAATTCAATAGTGGGGGTGGTGGTGGGAGTGCGTGATGAGCCAGTCCTGTCTCCCACCCATAAAACGATCATTCCCAGGAGGTAGCACGGGATGGTAGCCAAAATGATGATCTTTAAGGTGGATTGAATGCGCGAGCGCTTGGCTGGGTCTTGTATCATGCCGATATCCTGGGGTTCATCATATCACGTGCAAATGAACTGGGCAAGCGCTCAGTATTCGAAAAGGCAGGATCCTATTTCTTGAAGTCCAGGCTGGAAAGGGTATTAACCTGTCGGATTTCCTGTTGGACCGTGACAAACAGACTCTCAGCTTTCAGGTCGGTGATTGTGTAGCATGGGGCTTCCAGATGATCTGCCAGCGATTGGGCAAGTCCCTGGTCAAAGGCAGCGTGTTCCATGTTGATCACCACGCTGTGTATCTTTTCTGCGGCGATCATTGCGGCAATACTGTAAGCCTCTTCCTGTGGTGAGCCATGTCCCATGGAAACATTACCTGCCCCGTCCGTGAGAACGATCAACAGTGGCATCACTTCAGGGTGGAGAACCTTCTCTTTGCGTAATGTCTCGTGTGCCATCATCAACCCCGCGCTCAGGGGAGTCTTACCGCCGACCGGGATATCTGCCAGGGCGGCTTCTGCCAGCATGACTGAGTTGGTTGGTGGAAGAACCTGGGTGGCTGTGTTCTTTTGAAAAACGATGAGACCCACGCGGTCGCGGCGCTGATAGGCATCAGTCAGCAGCGACATGATCGCCCCCCTGGTGGCAGCCATGCGTTCTGCCACTGCCATTGACCAGGAGGCGTCCACAAGGAAAATAATCAGGTTGGCTGCACGCCGGACGCGAATTTTCTTCATGTAATCAGCCGGTCGGATGGCAAAGGCTATCTTGTTGCGATTTTTGATCTCTTCGCGGTCGGTCTGGAATGGAGCCGCTGCGCGCACCGTGGCATCAAATGCCAGGTCATCGGTCCGGCCATTTGCGGGGCGGGATTGAATGTAACGGCCTCGTTTGCGTTCGGTGTGGGTGATGGAACGTCTGCCGGCGTAAGAGCGCATCATCTTGTCCAGGGGCGTGTCGAGCTTGCGGGGGTTGAATTCCTCGCCAAGGGGCATTTTCTGCCCGCCTGTCCACCAATAGGCGTCGTTCTTGTTGAAAACCTGGTTGGATGGTTGTGCTTGGCCCTGCTCAGGGCTTGGACCGCCGGTTTCTTCCGGCGTTACACTTTTTTTGGGGAAGAAGACTCCTCGTCACCCAGGTCTGAAGTGGATTGTTGTTTCGTTCCGGCGGCTGCGGCACCCTGTAATTGCTCGATGCGTTCCTGCAGTTCTTCCATGCCCATCTCTTCGCGCTGGAAGGGTCCGCTCTTCAACCTGTGCGGCAAAGCCAGCTCAGCTGCCAGGGCAATATCCCGGTCGGTGATCTCTTTGCGGCCATCAAAGGCTGCTTGCGCCCGGGCGGTCTTGAGGATGACCAAATCTGAGCGGTGACCATCCACATTTAATGAAGAGGTCAATGCGGCAATGGAGAGCATGTTCTGCCGCGTATAAGCCACCGAGTCTACCAATTCACGTCCCTTTTCGATCAGGTCAGATAGATCATGTTCCTTTTGCAGCCACTCTTCGCGGAAACGGTTGGAGTCTGCTTCGAAGGCGATATTGCGTTCCATGATCTGCACCCGTTCCCTGGCGTCGCGGATGCCGCGAATTTCCACGGACAAAGCGAAGCGGTCCAACAGTTGCGGGCGCAAGTCGCCTTCTTCAGGGTTCATGGTACCTACCAGGATAAAGCGCGCAGGATGGGTAAAGGAAATACCTTCTCTTTCAACAATATTGACGCCCATGGCAGCGGCATCCAGCAGCACATCCACCACGTGGTCATCCAGCAGGTTCACCTCGTCGATGTACAGCAGACCGCGGTTGGCAGCTGCCAATACACCGGGCTCAAAACTGCGCACGCCCTTTTGAATGGCTTTCTCAATGTCCA